>JAEINP010000132.1 GCA_016342355.1 Desulfatibacillum sp. | reverse complement strand
TCACCCTTTCTTCCGAAAAACACAGGTTGGTCCACCAGCCTTCCAAGGTGATTTCAGGAACCGTCAACATCTGCCCGGACTTTTGTAGAATGCTCCCATGAGGAATTGGTTGCACCCAAACGGGTGCATGTGGATTCTTTTGGATTTGTTCACTTATGCCAGGGTGTGTGCATTGGCAATATGTTTGAAAAACCCCTGAGCCAAATCATGGCGGAATTTGATGCCCGGGAACATCCCATCTGCGGCCCCTTGGTCAGGGGAGGTCCTTTTGAACTGGCCAGGGTCCACGGCCTGGATCTGGACCAGGAGTTTGTGGATGAATGCCACTGTTGCTTTGTGGTGAGGCGCGCTCTTCGGGACAAGTTTCCGGAATTTCTTGCCCCTCCACAGGTCTATGGACGGATGTAGAAAGTAGTCGCCCCTACGGATGAGACAGGGACGCTGGACTCCCGACAGAAACAATCGGGAATGACAGCAAAAATAAGCGGGTAACGAAAAAAATCGCTGCTCTGAAGACCTCCCAATGGGTCCTCCCGATTGGTAAATGTATCAAAAAATTGTTTGCGTCACATAAATTGGTTTAAAAACGCAGCAATGCACTCGCATCCTTGGATGATTTTGGGAAACGCCTCTCTGAAATATTCTTTCGTGACATGATCGCTTCCCGGCCAGGTATCCAGGGCGTGTTGGCCGTCAAAGTCCACCCCGGCCACCCGGACTCCCAAGTTTGTGGTCGGCAAATAAAAGTCCGATCCGGGAAGCACGGCAACGCTGTTTTCCGTTAAAAGAGCATGGGCCAGCGACGCCGAAGTAATGACGCCTTTTTTTGCAAGGGGGGCTCTATAGTTGTCAAAATCCGGAAACTGGTAAAAAGCGCCAGCCGGTTTGGGACAATTCAAGCCCATCTTAATAAACCGGGCATGCAGATAATGCATGACGTAATGATAAATGTCCGTTGTCTTTTTAACAAAAGGTCGGACCGTTTCAAAATCTCCATAGGCTTTTAAGGCGGCATATTGAATGGGGGCGCTGACAGCGCTGAACGTTTCGCTGGCCACGGACCTGAGCGAAGCCATCACCATTTCCAGGGAGTCCGGAATCAACACAACGCCTAAACGATAGCCGCCTGCGGCAAAGGATTTGGAAAGCCCTCCTGATACGATCGTTCCTTCGGGATAATGAACAGCCAGGCTGCTCATGGCCTGTTGATCATAATCGATCATGGCATAGATCTCGTCGGAAATGACGATCACCTGATAAGCCCTGCAGATTTCAGCAAGTTCCTTGACTTCCTTTTCGTGGTAAAGAGCGCCGGTAGGGTTGTTGGGATTGTTGAAAACAAGCAGTTTTTGTCCCTGGCCGGAATTGTAACATGCGTTGTCCAGTTCTTCCGCGGTCAGACGGTAGTTGTTTTCCCTTTTGGTGGGAACGGTGATAATTGCCTTTCCCCGGAGAGCGGCCTGGGGGCCATAGCTGACCCAGCTTGGCGCAGGAATGATCAACGGACCTTCCGTCAAATAGATAATCTCGAAAATCAGCTCCTTGCTGCCCGGACCGACACAAACATTGGATGGAAGAAAGCTGTACCCGAACTCGTTATTGTAGAAAGCGGCAACCGCTTCGCACAATTCCGGCAGCCCTTGTGTGGGCAGATAATCCTTTTTATCCGTGTTTTCAGCAAGGGCTTGTTGAATGACTTCCGGCACAGGAAAGGGAGACTGCCCAAAACCAAAATGCACGATATTCGCCCCTTGGCGACGCAGTTCCTTGGCTCTTGCATTGATAGCCAGGGTTGCGGATTCCTTAAGGCTCAATACCAGAGGATTCAGCACAGGCCTCATGATTTTCTCCTATACATGCCTCTTTGAATAGAGGCGGATTTCCCTCCAAAAAAAAGAAGCCTCCAAGGCCGCCGCTATCTGTCCTGAATCGGCAATTAGGCCATATGGGCCTGTGTATAAGTCCGGCCTAACAACCCCGGACCCCTGTGAGCACGACTAATCGCACGGCTCTAAATAATCATCCTTGCCTTTTTGTATCAGGTCAACTTATTCGTTTGCGTTATCGTATATTTGCTTGGGAGTCTTCGAATTTCACTGGAGTGTATGTCCTGGTTCGAAGGGGAAACAGCATTTTCATAGATTTTGAAATATATTGGGCGGGCTCTGCATCAGAACGATTACTTATTTTCCGTCAAGCCCCGGGCAAAAGGAATCCGAATCGTCTGTCAAGCCTTCTTCAGCCATGCATTTAACCTTGCAGTCCGGGCACAGACCGTGGCTGAACTGCACCTCGGAGTGGTCCATCAGATATTTTTCTATACGTTCCCAGCTTGTTTTGTCCGTACGGATTTTATGGCAATACATGCAAATAGGCAAAATGCCCTCCAGTGTCTTGATTTGGGCTATGGCTTCCTGAAGGGATTTCACCTGGTCGGACAAGGCTTTCCGAAGATCCACAATACGGCGGCCCGCCTGAAGGCGAGCCTGAAGTTCCGGCCTGTTAAAGGGCTTGCTCATGTAGTCGTCCGCCCCTGCGTCCAGGCCAGCCACGATGTCTTTGGGCTCTTTGCGGGCGGTGAGAAGAATGATGTACTTGTTCTCCCCCTCCATGGCCTTGATCTTTTGACACAGCTCTATGCCGTCCATGCCGGGCATCACCCAGTCCAGGATGCAGAGGGAAACATCCTGCTCCTGAATCAAACTCCAGGCTTCCGTGCCATCGGTGGCAAGCAACACTTCATAGCCCCATTGGGTGAGAATGGTTTCCAGGAAATAACGTGCGGTAAGGTCATCTTCAGCAACTAAAATTTTCATTGCAGGTTCCTGCCTTTTGATTGGGATCAGCCCCAAAATACTATGGTCAAAAACATGCAAAAAACGAGCCTTTTTACATGTATAGAAAAAAATGGCCCAGGACGGAAAACCATCCCGGGCCTTATTTTTTTTGGTTCATCTCCCAAAGAGTGGGAGTTGTTAAGCCGCCAGTAAAAAATGGACATCGTCTTCTTCATTCTGTAT
>JAEINP010000131.1 GCA_016342355.1 Desulfatibacillum sp. | reverse complement strand
TGTCCGCGAAAATGGAATCCTCCTGGACCGGCATTATGGAGGGTTTAAAGGCCTATTGGAAAGAGTTTGAAAGGCTGGTCATGGGCTCCGGCGCCTTCCAGGTTTTAAAATCCACCCTGAGCGAAATCCGCGATTACATCGGCGAAATGTATAACGACGGGCGCCTGGCTGTTTGGGCCGCCAAAACAGGGGCCGCCATAGGCAATAGCATTGCCACCGTGGTCAAAGTCCTGGGGTACATCCCGGCCGCCTGGTACTCCGTCAAAAAAGCGGTTTCCCTGGCTACCGCAGGGGTTGCCGCTTTCGGAAAGGCCATACTGGTGATCGCTGAAAAGGCCTACGACCATATTTATGGCCGGTTCGGAAAATTCGCTGAATTTTTCGGGCTGGACTGGTTTTCCGGGATGGTGGACAAAGGCGGAAAAGCCATCCAGGAGGCTGCTCAATTTATGGACGAATTTGGAGAGGCCCAAATTGACGGGGCTATCGAAGCAGGAAAACAGGCCGAAAAATGGATGGATATCGGCGTCCAGGTGGAGGGCTTTACAGACGGCCTGCGCAAAGGCATTGATGCCGCCGCCGATGATATAGCCAAATCCGGCGATCAGGCCGCCAGCAAAATGGGCCAGGCCAATGACGCCCTGGCCCAATCCGTCCAGGGTGCTTCCGACAGGATGATAAAGGCCATACTCAAAACCGCCCAAGCCGACCTGACCGCCGTCAACAAACGCCTTTCCGCCTACCAGACTTTTTACAGCCAGGTCACGGCCATGAGCGAACGGGCCAAGGAGCAGCAAGCCACCCACATCAAGGAGTTGATGGTCCTGGAAAAAGCCCGGGCCGCCGCCAACGCCCAAACCAGCGCCCTGGTTCAGGGCCTTTCCGAAACCTCCATGGACCCCCGGGAAAAATACGAATCCCGCCGCTCCGCCCTTAACCAGCAATACGCCGCCGCCCTGCGCCTTTCCGGCCAGGAGCAGGTGGAGGCCTTGCAGGCCTATCAAAACGCGGTTGCGGCCCTGGCACAGGAATTTTCCACAGGGGTCACCCAATCCACGGTTTCCTTTGGCCAAGTCACCGAGCAAACCGTCATTTCCTCTAAAAATGTCATCACCGACGCGGTTTCCGACATCGAACGGGCCGGGGCGATCCTGGACCGCACCTTCCGGGACATGGAATC
Source organism: Desulfatibacillum sp. (assembly GCA_016342355.1). GTDB lineage: Bacteria > Desulfobacterota > Desulfobacteria > Desulfobacterales > Desulfatibacillaceae > Desulfatibacillum. Next base: position 1,889 of record JAEINP010000131.1, on the reverse strand, counting down.
GGCTAAGGCCCGGCAAATCCAGGCGGATCAGGCCTGGGCCGAATCCCTGGCCACCACGGCCTCAGAGGCCGCATCAGAAATTGAGTATTTGTCATCCCTGGCCGCCAGCTTGGCCGCGCAAATCGAGGCCATGGAAACCGAGATAGAAATCCAGGGCCGGGACGAAGTCTCCCCGGTGGTGGCGCAGATCCAGGCGGAGCTGGATTCCTTGCACGATAAAACCGTGACCATCACCACCATTCACAAGGATGTTTATACCGGCAAGGCCTCCACCCCGGACCCCAATTCCGTCATGGGTTCTTACGCGGGCGGCACCCGGTTTGTGCCTGAAACCGGCCCGTATATGCTCCACAAGGGCGAGGAAGTCAGAACCAAAAACCAGACCCAGGCCCGGGCGCAAGGCGGCAACGTGACCATCGGGGATATCACCATCAACGTGCCCCGGGGCGCCGCCGCCCAAACCCCGGAGGATTGGCGGTCCATCACCCGGAACATCATAGTTCCCGAACTGCAAAGGCTGGGCAAATGAACGCAATCATCCAATCAATCAAGACATTTTTCCGTAGGGGCGCCGCTTGCTGCGCCCGTCTCGTTCCCATGCTCCGCGTGGGAATGCATACACATTGGTTCAGGAGGCCTCAAATGGGCAATATCGTTTTCACTCAAGATGCAAACACCTTCACTTTCAGCCAGGCCCGGGCTTTGCCCGCCCATGATCCCGTGAGCGTAAACGTGGTCACGGGCTATACCGAAGGCATGCAGCTTTACGCCTACGACAAGGGGGTGGTGGAGCAGGAATTCAACCTGGCGTTCACCCGGTTGACCCAGGCGGATTTTAACGCCTTCACCAACTGGCTGCAAAACATCGCCTGTGGGCCTAAAAACACCTTCACCTTCACCGACGAATCCGCCACGGACCACACGGTCCGGCTCATGGATATGGAGAATCCCCTCTCCCTGGTGGCCAACACCTATTATAAAGGGACCATCCGGCTCCGTAAGGAGGTGGCCTGATGCGGAGCTTTAGCGAATCCTTTGACGAAGAACGGGCCAAAAGGGGAACCGCCCCCATCAACCTGGTGGACTTTAATTTCACCAGCCCGGTGCTGGTTTCCGACCGGGATTTGTCCATACCGGTTTCCGGGATCACCCCGGTGGAGGCTGATTTTACGGAGTTTGCGGAGGTAGACAACCATTCCCAACTCCAGGGTATAACCTCTGATTTCATAGGGGTAAGTGGGTTGGGAATGGGATATGCGGCATATTTATACAGGGATATGGAAGCTCCCCTGTTCGGCAGGTCTGATTTTGTCCATACGGCCTCATTTAAAGTGTCATCGGGAGGGACAAGCGGCGGCTCGATGTGCGTATGGGGAGTGGGGGATGGTATCGGCCCCCTTGACGCCCTGTCAAAATATATGCATGTCTGCGTGACCCATGCCGGGGCAAGCTCCTTGACGATATATCTCAAAGCAAATGACGGGAGCTTCCCCTATATCACCAGTTATAATTATCTGGCCACGGACTCCTATTATTTTCTGACAATAGGGTATAACGCCGGAACCAAGGCCCTGACCTGCGCCATCTATTCCGATGCGTCAAGGACCACCCTGGTGACTACCTTGTCCGTCACCTTGTATAACAGCGTGGCCCTGCAATACATCTATGCAGTCAGTTCTCTTTCCTCGGATCTGTATTGGATAAGCGGAGAAATCGGCCCCCTGTCCATTGACTCGGGCTATATAGACATCACCGGCCTGGTCACGGATTGGTCCTACGTGGATTCGGCCACGGATACGGCCCGGGACTTGGTTCCGCCTATCACGGCGCCGGACCTGGAACTGACCCTGGCCAACACGGGCGCCACGCCCTTTTCCAGCCTGTTCGAC
>JAEINP010000042.1 GCA_016342355.1 Desulfatibacillum sp. | reverse complement strand
CTGATTCGTAATCAGCAGGCCAGCGGTTCGAATCCGCTCGTCGGCTCCAAGAAAACATACGGGAAATCAGGTACTTACACTGATTTCCCGCTTTGTTTTTTATGGGGCGTTTTTACCCATTTCCTACCGGTTTCGACTGTTTTCGACTGCCTTTTTATTGTGTGGCGGTTGGTTTGGGACTATTGCGTGGCGGTTGGTTTGGGACTGGTCAAAGAAGGCGGGATTAGACGGGATTTGGCGGGAATTGGTGGGAAGGGTTAGGTTTGGCGCGGGTTTTGGCGATCAGGTTTCGGGATGGTCTGAAAAATTTGCGGTTTGGGACTGCCCTCCTAAAAAGCCGGAAAAAGCCCGAAAATTGCAGGCGGTTTAGTACCAGTTGAAACAGTTTGCCAATTGGCAACGTCATATAGGGAAGGGAGCCAGGTGGAAACAACCGCCTGGCTCTTTTTGTTTAAAGGGGTTTTACATCCGTGGCGCCACCGGGTACGGAGCGACTCTGCTTGACTTTTTCCAATAAGGAGTTGACCCTTTGGCTATGTTCATTATTGGCTTCACCCCAAGACGAAATCAGGTCAGAAACAACTTTTGGACTTAACGTCACTGTTTTGTACCTCTGCTCGTAAAATTAGAGATAGTGATTGCTTTGTAGATCAAGACGGTAAGTTTTTCCAACAATTTGGAACAGAAAACATGGGGTAGGATGCGCCGGCCGGGAGCGACAACGCCTACTCTGTGAGGCGGGCCGGACACAGAAGTCCGGCCCGATTAGCTGGCTATTGGGCTTTGGATTGTTTGTCTTTAAGCGCAGCAGCAATGAAATCCCTGAACAAGGGGTGGGGGTCCATGGGCCGGGATTTGAATTCCGGATGGAACTGACACCCTAAAAACCAGGGATGATCTTCAATTTCAACAATTTCCACAAGGGTTTGATCCGGGGACATGCCACTTACAACCAAACCTGCGGATTGCAGTTGTTCCAAATATTTCTGGTTGAACTCGTACCTATGCCTGTGGCGTTCGGATATGCTGTCCGCACAATAGGCCTGATAGGCAAGGGTATCTTTTTCCAGGCGGCAGGGGTATTTGCCCAGGCGCATGGTGGCGCCTTTGTCCGAGGTCACGTCCCTTTTCTGGATGGTGTCGGTTTTTTCGTCGTACCATTCCTTCATGAGATAGATGACAGGATCGGGCGTGTTGGCGTCAAATTCTGTGCTGTGGGCGTTGGGAAGGCCGGCTATATGGCGGGCATACTCAATAACCGCAATCTGCATACCTAGGCAAATACCAAAATAAGGCGTCTTGTTTTCCCTGGCGTACTGGACAGCCAAAATTTTGCCTTCAACACCCCGGGGGCCAAATCCGCCGGGTACCAGGATTCCGTCCACGTTTCCCAGTATGGAGGCCACATTGCTTTCCGTAATGGTTTCCGAATCCACAAAGTTCAGGTTTACCTTACATTCATTGAAAATGCCGCCGTGGAACAGAGCTTCGTTTAAGCTCTTGTACGATTCCTTAAGATCCACATATTTGCCCACAATGGCGATGGTCACTTCGCCTTTGGGATTCTCCGATTTTCGTATAAGCTCATGCCAGGACTCCAGCCTGGGAGCCGGGGTCCACATATTAAGAAGTTCCACAATTTTTTCATCCAGGCCTTCCTGGTGATAATTCAAAGGAACTTCATATATGTTTTTTACATCAATGGCGGTAAAGACTTCATCCTTGCCCAAGTTGCAGAACAAGGCGATTTTCTCCTTGATGCTGTCTGACAGAACCTGGCCGGTCCGACACAGAAGTATATTGGGCTGGATGCCAATGCTCCGGAGTTCCTTCACACTGTGCTGGGTGGGTTTGGTTTTCACCTCTCCGGCGGTTTTGATATAGGGCACCAGGGTCAGGTGGATGTACAGGACATTGTCCTTGCCCACGTCGGAACGGAACTGGCGAATAGCCTCTAAAAAGGGCAGGCTTTCAATGTCGCCGATGGTTCCGCCAATTTCCACAATGGCCACGTCCACGCCATCGGCAGCCAGGAGAATGCAATTCTTGATCTCGTCCGTAATATGAGGGATCACCTGCACGGTGCCGCCCAAATATTCCCCACGGCGCTCCTTTTGGATGACGGAGTAGTAAATTTTGCCAGTGGTGAAATTGCTGTCCTTGCCCAGACGCACATTGGCGAATCTTTCGTAATGGCCCAGGTCCAGGTCGGTTTCCGTACCGTCGTCCAAGACAAAAACCTCTCCGTGCTGGAAAGGATTCATGGTGCCGGGGTCCACGTTAATGTACGGGTCCAGCTTCTGAAAGGTGATGGAAAGCCCTCTGGCTTCCAACAACGCTCCAATGGATGCGGACGCAAGGCCCTTGCCCAGAGAAGAAAGCACCCCTCCGGTCACAAAAATATACTTGGTTTTTTTGTTCATGCCTTAGCCCTCGTATTCGGATATATTATAAGGAAGAAGTCATAAATCAATAGCCCATTAGGCTCATGGATGTCAACCTGCGATCCAGGCGAAAAATGACTTCCTGACTGCCCAACAGGCGAAAACATATGTGGAATCGGGCAGGTGCGCACCGAAAAAAAAGTTAAATTATTTTTTGAGTTCGGGTAATAGAGGTTTCTGAATTTTGACCACAGCATGTGGTATCATAGGCATTGACCCCCCCTTTCCATAGTGCTATGAAAGGCCTCCCATAGACACTTTTAACCTCTGTCATACGGAAAGGATTTTCCATGAACCCAGAGCATGTTGTGATTGTCGCCTCAGAATTGGCCATTCCCGGAAGGTCGGTGGAAGCCACGGCCCTGTTGCTTTCCGAAGGCGCTACCGTGCCTTTTATCTCCCGGTACCGAAAGGAGGCCACAGGCAGTCTGGATGAGGTGGAGATCACAGCCATTCGGGACAGGCTGGCCCAACTGGCGGCCATGGACGACCGCAGGGAAACCATTTTGCGTTCTTTGGAAAAAAACGGCCACCTCACCGAGGAACTCAAGGATCAAGTCACGGCCGCCCAAACCATGTCCGAACTGGAGGATATATATCTTCCGTACCGGCCCAAGCGCAGAACCAAGGCCACCATCGCTCGGGAAAAGGGCCTGGAGCCCCTGGCTCTGGTTATATTGGAACAGGATGAGAGCATCGACCCCATGGCTCTGGCAGCCAACCATGTGGACCCGGAAAATGGCGTGGAAAGCGCCGAGGACGCTGTGGCCGGCGCCCGGGATATCATTGCGGAAATGGTGAGTGAAGACACCCAGGTCCGCGCCTCCATGCGTGATTTCTTTTTTAAGACCGCCTTGTTCCGAAGCACCATGGTAGCCGGAAAAGAGGAACTTGGGGCCAAGTTCAAGGACTATTTCCAGTGGGAAGAGTCCGCAGCCAAAGCCCCTTCCCACCGGATTTTAGCCATGCGCCGGGGCGAAAACGAGGAAATGCTCAACCTGGAAGTGGTGGTGGAGGATGACCAAGCCCTGGATATCATTCATCAGTATTATCTTAAGGGCGATTCCCCCGCTTCCCAGCAGGTGAAGCTGGCCATCGCCGATGGCTACAAGCGCCTCCTGTTCCGTGCCATGGAAACCGAAGTCCGTTTGGCTTCCAAGGAAAGGGCCGACGAAGAGGCGGTCAGGGTTTTCGCCGACAACCTCCGGCATCTTCTTTTGGCGCCTCCCCTGGGCCGCAAACGGGTGCTTGCCCTGGACCCGGGTTTTCGGACAGGCTGCAAGGTGGTCGCCCTGGATCGTCAGGGGACTTTGCTCCACTATACCGCCATTTTTCCCCATTCTTCGGACCGCCAGGTGATGGAAGCGGAAGAAACCCTTAAAAATCTCGTGAGACAGCACCAGATCGAGGCTATCGCCATCGGAAACGGCACCGCAGGCCGGGAGACCGAGGCGTTCGTAAGGCGCTGCAATCTGCCTGTGGAGGTCATGGTGCTTTCGGTGGATGAAAGCGGGGCTTCCATTTATTCGGCCTCGGATGTGGCCAGAAAAGAATTTCCCGACCAGGACGTAACCGTGCGCGGGGCGGTTTCCATTGGCCGCAGGCTCATGGACCCCCTGGCCGAACTGGTGAAGATCGATCCCAAGTCCATTGGCGTGGGCCAGTATCAGCACGATGTGGATCAGATCAAACTCAAGGATACATTAGACGATGTGGTGATCAGTTGCGTGAACAACGTGGGCGTGGATGTAAATATGGCCAGCCCCCAGTTGCTCAGCTATGTCTCCGGCCTGGGCTCCCGACTGGCCCAGCGGATTGTGGATTTCAGGACGGAAAACGGCCCGTTTCGCTCCCGGGACGCCTTGAAAAAAATCCCCCGCCTTGGCCCCAAGGCCTTTGAACAGGCAGCGGGTTTTTTAAGGATTCCCGACGCCGACAATCCCCTGGACAGCAGCGCCGTTCACCCGGAAACCTATCATGTGGTGGAGTCCATGGCTAAGGACATAGGGTGCGAAATTCCCCATCTCATGGGGGATGAAACCCTGCGGAAAAAAATCGAGTTGAACAAATATGTGACCGACAAACTGGGCCTGCCCACCCTCACAGACATTATGGCCGAACTTGCCAAACCGGGCCGGGACCCCAGGCAGGCCCTGGAAGCCTTTTCGTTTTCCAAGGACGTCATGGAAATGAAGGACCTGGAAATCGGCATGGAACTGCCGGGCATCGTCACCAACGTGACCAACTTCGGAGCCTTTGTGGACGTGGGGGTGCATCAGGACGGATTGGTGCACGTGAGCCAGTTGTCCGATAATTTTGTCAAGAACGCGGCTGACGTGGTAAAAGTACAACAAAGGGTTACAGTTCGGGTGCTGGAAATCGACCTGGACAGGAAGCGGATAGCCCTTTCCATGAAAAAGAAGATCGATGAAAGGGATTTTCAGAAAGGACCCAAGGGCGGCGGCCGTCCTCCCCAGCAAAAAAAGGAAGACGCGCCCTTTAACAATCCCTTTGCCAACTTGGGCAAATTGAAAAAATAACGGTTTTACAGCCTTTGAATCAGGAGGCAAATTCATGCGGGCAGTGGTGCAGCGGGTAGGCAAATCCAGTGTTACAGTGGACGGGCAAGTGGTGGGGGCCATTGAATCGGGCCTTTTGGTGCTTTTGGGGGTAGCCCCGGAAGACACCTCCAAGGAAGTGGAGTTTCTTGCAAAAAAAATTGTCGGTCTTCGAATATTTGAAGATGATGCTGGCAAGATGAACCGCTCCCTGGACGAAATTCAAGGCGAAATGCTGGTGGTTTCCCAATTCACTCTCTACGGGGATTGTCGCAAAGGAAGAAGGCCTTCCTTTATTAGCGCGGCGCCACCGGAACTGGCGGAAAAGCTCTACGAGGAATTTGTGAGCGCCGTGGATATGTTGGGCATCAAAATAGCCACCGGCAAATTTGGGGCCATGATGGATGTCGCCCTGGTGAATCAGGGCCCTGTAACCTTGATTGTGGAAAGCAAATAAGGAGGATGGCATGAAAAAGACATGGACCGGAATTTTGGTTATCCTGGCAGTCCTTGGATTGTCTGCAAACGCTTATGCCCATTGCGAAATCCCCTGCGGCATTTACGATGACCAAATGCGCATCAGCATGCTCAACGAGCACATCGACACCATTGAAAAATCCATGAAGCAGATCATAGAACTGGAAAAGGCGGACCACCCCCACTACAACCAGTTGGTGCGTTGGATCACCAATAAAGAGGATCACGCCAACAAGTTCCAGGAAATCGTCAGCCAGTATTTCATGACTCAAAGGATCAAGCTGGACGCCCCGGACTACGATAAGAAGATCGCCCTGTTGCACAAAATGCTGGTGTACGCCATGAACTGCAAGCAAACCACCGACCTGGGCTATGTGAACAACCTGAGGGATGTAGTCAAACAGTTTTCGGATTTATATTTTGCCAAATAAAACCATATGATTGGTATAGTTTTCCTAAAGTGATACAGGAGATTGTATGGCCGGAGATATGACCAAAAAGCAGGCCCAGGATTTATCCAAGAAACTCATGCGCAAGTCCAAACTGGTCTGGGATGAGTTGACCAAGGCGGACCGGAATAAGGCCATGAAGTTTGGGGATGAATACAAAACATTCCTGGATAATTCCAAGACCGAACGCAGGGCCGTGGCCACGGTGGAACAACTGGCCCGGAAGACCGGTTTTTTTCCCGTGGATGAAGCAGGAGAAAACGGCCTGGTTTTTCGCACCTGGAAAAACAAATGCATCGCCCTGGCTCGTCTGGGAGTCCGCCCTGTGACAGAAGGGGTGCATATTGTGGCCTCCCATGTGGATTCTCCCCGCCTGGATCTGAAGGCCAACCCCCTGTATGAAGAAACAGACATGGCCTTTTTCAAGACCCACTATTACGGCGGAGTTCGCAAGCACCAGTGGTTTGCCCGGCCTCTTGCCCTCCACGGGGTGGCTGTGGACAAGGACGGCAAATCCATTGATATCCGCCTGGGGGAAGACCCCGGCGATCCTGTTTTCACCGTCCTGGACCTGTTACCCCACCTGGCCCGCAAAATCCAGGCAGGCAAGACCCTGGCTATCGCCTTTGAGGGGGAAAAGCTCAATATCCTTTTGGGCAGCCTTCCCCTGGGGCCGGAGAAAACCCCGGACCGTTTCAAGCTCATGGCCATGAATCTGCTCCACGAGAAATACGGGCTGGTGGAAGAGGATTTCCTCACGGCTGAAATCGAGGCGGTTCCCGCAGGCCAGGCCCGGGATGTGGGGCTGGATCGCAGCCTGATCGGAGCCTATGGCCAGGACGACCGGGTATGCTCCTATTGCGCGGTTCGCGCATTGCTGGACGCCAAGAGCAAGCCCGAATTCACCAGCGTGGTTTTTTTGGCGGACAAGGAGGAAATCGGCAGCGAGGGTAATACCGGCGCCAAATCCCGATTTTTGGAATCTTTTATTTCCGATCTGCTAAAACTGGCGGGGCAGGGGGCTTCGTCACGAGACCTGACAGCCACACTCATGGCGTCCAAGGGCCTGTCCGGCGATGTGGCTCCGGCCCTGGACCCGGATTACCAGTCGGTCCACGAAAAGAACAACGCCGCCAAGCTGGGATATGGCATGTGCATGACCAAATACACGGGGTCGGCAGGGAAGTCCGGGGCCTCCGACGCCAACGCCGAACACCTGGGCTATGTGCGCGGAATTTTCGAGGCCAATAAAATCGTCTGGCAAATCGGCCAATTGGGCAAGGTGGACGAAGGCGGCGGCGGCACCATCGCCAAGTTTTTGGCGACCCATGGCATGGACGTGGTCGACTGCGGCCCGGCTATCCTGGGAATGCATTCGCCCTTTGAGATTGCCTCCAAAGCCGATATCTTCATGGCCTATAAGGCCTATGGGGCGTTTTTACAGGGAAGGTGAAATCTTCATCAGTGAAGGCGGGAGGCGTTGGGTCTTCGATGGCGCTTCCGGCCATTTTATGGATTCGGGTTCTGGCGGATTCCATGATTTTTTCGATCCCGGACCATTTTTGGGAAACCGGATTCATGCCCTGATTCAGATGCCGGTTCAACCGGTAGGTCTGCTTTAAAACAGCCCGGACTTTGTCAAAATACCTGTTGCGGTCTTCGCCATGGCTTGCATTGTACCCGATGACGGTGTTTTCCAGGGCCTGGGCCGTCACAAACACGTCTTGGGAAAAATCGTCCAGGTCCTGCAACACTCCGGGAACAGCATCATAGCATTCTTTAGCCATGGCCTCGGCCCTGGTCAGTTCCGCTTCCAGAGTTTTTTCCAGTTCCTGGCGGGAGAATTCAAAAACATCCGAAGGACCCATGGGGGAGGGCATGTCCCATGGCTGGGCGTCCTCCTGATCCCGGGTTTCTTCCTTGTCCTGCCGGGTCATGATTTTGGCGGAATGGATTTCTTCGAGAGGGGACGCCGTGGACACCAGGGGAGAAAAGGGATCGTGGCTGTTTATGTCCGCCACGCACTTGAAATACTCGGACCAGGGATAGTCTTCCCCATGCTTGGTGTCCGTAATGCCAACCGTATGGACATCCGGGTCCGGAAAATCAGGATACTTCAAGCATAAATATTTGATTTTATTGTAATAGGCGTTTTGGCGCAGGGAAGCCGGAGGCGCAATGCGCCTGGGCTGTTTGTTCCCAAACAGCCGATGCATCCAGTGGGGGGAGCTGGTTATGCCGTTGCGGGTTTCAATTTCCGTGGCGAAAATATCGTGCACCGGAAAGTCCTCCCTGACGATCTCCAGCAAGGCCCTGGGAGAGGCGCTGCTCACAATGATTTTCAGATTGGGAAAGGAGTGGCGGAGCCACTGAATATCGTCCGGCTCGATCACCTGCCGATCTCCATGCCGCTTCCACAAGCTCCGCACCAGCTTATAAACGTCATCCAGGGGAATGCCCGCCATTTGATGCATGAGGCTCAGGCGCATGAGGGCCAGCATCTTGTCCATGGCATGGGGGCCGAGGGACTGGCGGAGGGTTTTGCGGACTGGCGAGGATTTCCAACCCATCCGGGCCAGGGAATAGTACAGGACACCGGGCAGGAGCCACTGTTTGGCCCCGTTTTTGGCATAGCGGCCCTGGGCTGCCTGGTCTCTCCAATTCAGGACAAAAGAGCCCTTGCGGCCTTTATCGTCCAAAGAGTCGAGGTAATCCATGCCGTATGCCTGGTAGGCGCACAGGTCCCATCCCAGCATCACCCCCGGATTGAGGCCTTTGTGGAAGGTTCCGTCCAGATCCAGGACCAGGTATTTGGTGTCAGCACGCACAATGCGTCCGCATAAGTCCCTGAAATCCATGGGGTTTCCATGAATGACATACCGGTCTACGATTTTGACATGGCGTCCCCGGGAATCCCGATGCATTCCCGGGAAACGCCCTTCCAGTTGTCTGATATTTGACAGCATAAATCCATTCCCGGTTCAAAGGGCTGAGGCAGTGCGACGCCACGTCCCTTTTTGTAACAAACCCGATATTTCTTTACCAAAAAGTCAAATATACCAATAAAAGGCTTTGAAAGAAAGGTTCGGGGAGTCTGTGACAAAAGTTTTACAGTGGCGGTTCCTTTAAACCATGGATTTTGGTGGTCAACCGCCCTTTTGCATGTTGCGGTATTCCTTAAGGTGTGCTTCCAGTTCGTCCAGGATTTCCTGGGAATAGAGTTCTCCGGCCAGTTCCCCCCACAAAGGCATGGTTTTTTCCTTTAACAGGGCCATTTCTTCGGGGCAGGGGTTTGCGGCCTTGATGCCTCGGCTCATGATGGCTTTAAGATATTTTTCGGATTCTAATCTGGAGCGTTCGCAAAAGGATTTGGAAAGGGGAACCCGGAGTTCCGCAACCTTTTTCCGGTGTTCTTCCGGGACTTCATCCCAGGCAGTTTGGGTTACCACCACAAAGGCGGGAGTGTAGCGAATTTTGGCGGAGTTTACGTATTCAAAGGAATTGTACAATTGAGTGGCGGCCACCCAGATGGCAGGGGCGATGAGGCCTTCACCGGCTCCGGCCCGCACTGTGGAGGGAATTTCCGCCACATCAATGGGGATGGGGCTGGCACCCAGTTTTTCCAGGAGCTTGCCTTCCAGGTCTCCGTACCATGTAATGAATCGGACTTTGCTGAAATTTTCCACTTTGTCCATGGGAAATTTGGCGGAATAAATCTGGTCAAAATCCTGGTCCAGCCACTGGAGCATTTTGAATCCTGATTCCTCCTGCACAACGTTGTCGTAGGTATCGATCATCTTGGTTTTCACATAATCGATTTCCTCGTAGCTGTTGAACATAAAGGGCAGGCCAAGCACGGCGATTTCCTTGGACAGTTCAAAGGTGCCCTGGCCGGACAGACCGGCGCCCTGCAACTGGTTGATGCGCATTTTTTTCAAAATCTGCTTGTCGTCGCCCATGACCCCGCCCCAATAGATTTTGAGGTACAGTTCGCCCTTGGTTTGCTTTTCGATTTCCGGCATCAGAATTTCTTCGAAGAGTTGGGAATACCCGATTCCCTTGGGCGCCATGGTGGCGGTTTTCCAGATTACTTTAGCTGTGTCTTTGTTTCCGTAATCTTTGGCAAGACAAAAAACAGGTGTGAGCAGGATGATACAGGTTAAGGTTAAAAAAGCGCGTGTCCACTTGGTAAACATAATACCCCCCTTGGTTATTGTTTTTCTTGCGGCAAGGCTCTTCTTGGTGCTTAAAATTTTGTTGTTGCAAGGCTCTTTGTGGTGCTAAAAATTTTTTGCTGTTTATTCCAGAACAATCTCCTTTCTCAAGGCACAAACATTTCCATTTGATGAGAAACACTGATATCCAAAGTCTTTGCCCGGGAAATCTCCGGGCCAGGTTCTTCACCATCCAATTGGAAAAAAGTCTCTCCATTGAGGGTGATTCTCAGCCAGTCCGTGGATATTTGATAAACCATAGGAGACAGTTCGTCCAGGGGCATCTTGAAAAAGCGCGTAAAATGCATGGCCCACCAGTGACGAATGTCCTTGATAACCGTTACCTCGAACTTTCCGTCGGATAGGTCTGTCCTGGACGACATTTTCGCTCCCCCGGCGTAAATGGCGGAATTGGTGACCAGCAACCCATGGAGGCCTACGGGCACGTTCACGCAGGTCTCACGACCGTTGGAGTTTCTGTACCAGAGTTCAAAGCCAAAGGGTATGGTATAGGCCAGATTTCTCAGGCTAAGGCCCGTATACAGGATTCTATTGATGCCAATGCGCACGCCCGCCACGGTCCGCGGCGTTCTTGGTCTTAAATTATTGAATGTATTTGATATCTTGGCGTCGTTGCCGATTCCCAAATAGCTGGTAAAGAGAAACTGGCCGTTGATGGTGAGCACATCCACCATCTTGGTTTTTCCGGCCAAAAACATATTAACCATGCCGGGAATCCCCCAATGCTTGAGCACGTCCAGCAATCCCAGGGACCGGGCGAAATCATTGCCCACCCCAAAGGGGATGATCCCCACCTTGGGAGGATTTGGCATTTGGTCTACAGCCTGGACCAGAGCCCCGAAAGTGCCGTCGCCCCCGGCGCCGATAATGGCCTCGTAATGGGGGGCAAGAGCCCTTGCCTGTCCCGGGATATCCTTTTCGGTAAAAAAAATATCGTATTGGGAAGAGGGTAAACGGCCCGTCAGCGCATGGGCAATCCGGGAAGCCACAATAGTGCCGGGGCTGCTGCCTGAAATCGGGTTGACTAAAAACAGGAATTTTTTCATATACCAACGAACCGGGGTGATGGTCGTGCGTTTTATAGAAAACTGTTGAGAATGAAATCAAATAGTTGTTAGTACCAGTTAACAGATTTGATTTTTTAAGGCAAGCGGTCAAAATGTGAAAAATTATTTTGTTAACCGATTCTTTCCAGGAAGAGGAAATATGAGGTATTATGATGGGAAAAAAGGAGGAAAACACGATGCAGCAATCACAATGGAATCCGGGCAGTCTTTTGGAACTCTCGGGGTATTATTGGAAAACCTGCACCCTGCACGCCGGTGTGAAACTGGAACTTTTCTCAGCCATTGGGGGCAGCATCATTTCAGCCCGGGATCTGGCGGAAAAATTGGGGTTGGAAAAGCGTGCGCTTGCCATACTCCTGAACGCGCTTGCAGCCATGGATCTCCTGGAAAAATCAGAGCATGGTTATGCCAACACGGATGCAGCTAAAAACCTCCTGTGCAAGGAATCGCCCCAGTACATCGGGTTCATGATCATGCACCACCAGCACTTGGTGGATTCCTTCAATCGTATGACCGAGGCCATTGAAACCGGAAAACCCATACGGGGCAGGGCGTCTTTTGAAGATGAAGACGTCCGCAAGAGCTTCCTCATGGGCATGTTCAACAACGCCATGGGTATAGCGCCCAAGGTATCCAAAATTCTGGACCTGAGCGGCAGAAAACACCTCCTGGACCTGGGAGGCGGCCCCGGCACCTACGCCATTCATTTTTGCAAGGAAAACCCCGAACTCAAGGCCACGGTTTTTGACCTGCCCACCACAGAACCTTTCATGCGTCAGACTGTGGAGCGTTTCGGCGTAGGGGATCGGATTGATTTCGCGCCGGGAAGCTACCTGGAAAACCCTCTGCCAACCAGCTTTGACGCGGCATGGCTTTCCCATATCCTCCATGGAGAAGGCCCGGAGGATTGCCAAGCCATCCTGGATAAAACCGCCAAGGCGGCCCAGCCCGGAGCCGTGGTATGGATTCACGAATTCATTCTGAATGACGCTATGGACGGCCCCCTTTTTCCCGCGCTGTTTTCCATCAATATGCTCTTGGGCACGGATTCCGGTCAGGCGTATTCCCAGGGGCAACTGGCGGACATGATGCGCAAGGCAGGCATGACAAACATCCAAAGGTTGGATTTCAAGGGACCCACCGAGTCGGGCATTATCCAGGCCAGGGTTCCCTGAGCGCCCTCTGCCCGGTTTCGAGCCAATTTTTTGATAGCAGCCAATTTATTGGGTTTTTGCCGGTTTTTCCCCTGAAATCGCAAAATCAATTGAAAAACATTGAAGATCATGAACAAATTGGGGTCTGGCCTTTTATTTCAATTGAATAGCGGAGGGGGATTTAATGAACGGACCGAAGATTTGTGTCGTAGGAGCATGCAACATTGACTTGATAAGCTACGTGGAAAGGCTTCCCGTGCTGGGGGAAACTCTGCATGGGAGGAAATTCTCCATGGGTTTTGGGGGCAAAGGCGCCAATCAGGCGGCAATGGCCGCAAAGCTGGGAGGTTGCGTCTCCATGGTGGGAAAACTTGGCCGGGATGTTTTTGGCGAAAACACCTTGTCCAACTTTAAAAAATTGGGCGTTAACGTGGAGCATGTTCATTTTACGGACGTGGCTTTTTCCGGGGTTGCGCCCATTGCGGTGGACGACAATGGGGCCAACTCAATCATAATCGTCACCGGTGCCAACGACCTTCTCACTACGGAGGAAATCCGGTCCGCACGAAAAGCCATTGCAGATTCCGGCGTGCTTGTGTGCCAGTTGGAAATCCCCATGGAGCTGAACCTGGAAGCTCTGCGCATAGCCAGGGAGGAGGGCGTTACAACCATATTCAACCCGGCCCCAGCACAGCCTGATCTGCCCCAGGAATTATATGAATTAAGCGATATTTTCTGCCCCAATGAAAGCGAAACGGAAATCCTGACAGGGATGCCCGTAAAAACAATGGAGCAGGCGGAAAAAGCGGCCAAAGTGTTGTTGGATCGCGGCCCCCGCACAGTGATCCTCACGCTTGGCGAGCGCGGCTGCCTTCTGGTCGACAAAGACGGCGCAAAACACATTCCCACCCAAAAAGTTTCCGCAATCGACACGACAGGCGCCGGAGACTGCTTTGTGGGAAGCCTGGCCTTTTTCCTGGCGGCGGGAAAATCTCTGGAGGACTCCATTGAACGCGCCAATAAAATCGCGGCTGTCAGCGTTTGCGCTCAGGGCACCCAGTCCAGTTTTCCCGATGCAGGGGAACTTGGGCAGGGGATTCTTGACGATATTGCCCCCACCCAATCCAAAACCCCGGCCATGGGCGCCAAGGAACTGGCGCAATACATAGACCACACATTGCTCAAGCCGGACGGTCAACTTCCTGCTTTTGACAAAATCTGCGAGGAAGCGATTCAATATCAATTCAGGTCCGTGTGCGTCAACTCGTACATGGTTCCTTACATAGCCAAAAAACTGAATGGAACCGGAGTGGATGTGTGCGCGGTGGTGGGATTTCCCCTTGGCGCCATGAGTTCCCCTGCAAAATCCTTTGAGGCGAAACAGGCGGTGGAAGACGGCGCCGCCGAAGTGGATATGGTCATCAACGTTGGCGCCCTCAAATCCGGGAATTCGGACGGTGTGTTTAACGACATCAAGGCGGTAAGGGATTCGGCGCCTTCTCCCGTGGTCCTCAAGGTAATCATAGAAACCTGCCTTCTTACGGACGAGGAAAAGGTTCTGGCTTGTGAGATTTCCAAAAAAGCAGGCGCCGATTTTGTTAAAACCAGCACGGGCTTTTCCACCGGCGGAGCATCATTGGCGGACATCGCGCTTATGAGAAAAACGGTGGGCCCAACCATGGGGGTGAAAGCCAGCGGCGGAATCAAGGACGCGGAAACGGCCATGGCAATGATTAAGGCTGGCGCAACAAGGATCGGAGCAGGCGCCGGGGTTGAAATTGTAAGCGGTTTAAAGGCCGATTCCAGCGGGAGTTATTAGAAGCACTCCTTTTCTTGTCAGCCTGATAGTCAAAATGGGAAGATAGAGAAAAACCTGCTGCAGTCAAGATGCAAAAACACCCGGCAAGGCAGGTAAAAATCGTAAAGACCAAAGGAAGAACAACCGGAACCCAACTCCGGGTGATAATAGAGCAAGCCCATTTTGTGGAATGGTATTCAGGCTTCTTTATTGCCCTTCCCCGTTGATGCTATTCAGCTGTTTTATTAGCGGGCGTCAGGCGGATTTGCACTTCCACGTCCGGCCAGGGTTTGTCCGAAGGTTGACTTCCCGGAGGGGCGATAATTTTGCACAGCAGAGTCGTGCTGGAGCTTAGGCTGTCCAGGTAAATGGGAGTGGTTGTCACGGAAAGTCCTTCCAGCGCGCCATCGCCCTTTTTCATGACAACCCGGACCTTTTGGGGCTTCACAGCAACCTCCGCCACTACCATGCCTTGCCTGGGCTGGCCCACCAACTGGGGCGTCACGGGAACTTCAATGTCCACGGTTTCCTCAATAGCCAGATTGATTTCAGAGGGGTCCGCGTCCAGGAGGTCCACCTTTTTGGGAAGATTCAAGTTCTCACGGGAAACGAAAAAGGTCTGCTTGCCGGGTTTTGCGTTGGAAAGGTCTATGCGCACCCGCAAATTTTCCGCGGTCATGCCGTCCATTTGCGATTTGGGGCCTGCCAGATGGACGCGGGTTTCGGTGGGCTTGGCCCCGGCCAGAGCGTTATTGGAGGGTAGGGACACATATACAATGGGAGTCACCAAGCCTTTTTCCACAATTTCCATACGGCCTATGACCACGCCGGACCAAATGAAAATAGTCAATATAAAGGCGGCCACCAGTTCCAGGGAGGTGGCCCACTTCTTCGCGCCCTTTTCCTGCTGAGGCAGATAGGAGGCCGTGGCATCCCAATGGCCTGTAATCAACTCTACGGCCTCTTGCCGGTTCATGACCGGGGTGGGTTTGCCGTTTTTAAAACACGTGACGGTCTTTCGTTCTTCCGAAACCACAAAAACCAGGGCGTCGGTAGTTTCGGAAAGCCCCATGCCCGCATGATGCCGTGTCCCCATTTCCCTGGGAAGCCGGGAAGATTTGGAAATGGGCAGGCGGAATCCATAGCCGGCCAATCGCCCATCCCGGATAAGGAGCGCTCCGTCGTGTCCCGGGGAGTGGGTGTCAAAAATGCTAAGAATCAACTCCTGGCTTGGGTCGGCATTCAGGGAAATTCCTCCGGTCAGGAATCGCTCCAAGGGATCGCGCCCTGGGAAAACCATGATGGCGCCGCATGGGTTTTGGGCAAGGGAAAACAAGGAGTCAGCGATTAACAGCGGCAGCTCCTCTCCATCGGGTCCTCCCTGTTCCCGGCGCGCCGGAGACACGGAGCTTTCCAGCATTTTCCGAATTTCCGGTTGAAAAATAATGATGATGCCGATGAGCGCCACATGGCTCAGGTTGGAAAAAATCCATGTGATGCCTTCCAGGCCCAGAAGATTGGCCGCCACATACACCAACATGGCCATCACCATACCAAGGAATATCTTCCAGGTGCCCAGCCTGCGGAGGGTGTGGTAGACAAAAAACATCCCCAACGTGATGAGGGTGATGTCGATTAAAGGCCGCCATCCCAGGATATTATGCAAGAAGCTGGTAATCATGAAATAATCCGCAAAACCCCTCGGTGTCCATGCCGAGCCATGGAGGAAAGCCCGGCCGCCAGAAAAACATGGTTCCAATATACCCCTAAAGGAAAGGCTGATAAAGCAAAATCATGACATGACGGGTCCCATCCGCCTGTTGTGTCAAAGCCCCGAGAAACTGAAAACGGGGCTGATTTGAGTTCTTAATGCATTATAGGGGCCAATAGTCCGGCGGGGGCATGTGCCTTTAAGCGCGAAACAGGATGTCCACGGTGTTTCTTATGTATTGCTCGTGGGACAGGCCGTCCGTGGCTTCCTGGGGAAAGGTCACTGTCTCCCGCAAGCGCTCTGCGATGGCCTGGAAAAGTTCCAGGCGGTCTTGGGGATTCAGTTCGTCCCGGCGCAACAGGGCGGCCAGGGCGATGCCCGCCAAATCCTGGGAAGTGCGTTGCCGCAGCCGGGCTGCAATATGGGGATATTCTTTGAGGGAATTGAACTTGCCTTCCATGATTTGTTCCAGGTCCGGCTCGGAGATTTTGGGCATCCTGATGACTACGGTATTGGCCACCATGTCGCCGATGCGCTGGGACTTGGGGGAAACGAGGCAGAACAGCCCGCCAAGCATGTAATAGACAGGAAGCATGTCCGCGAACCGGAGAAGGTTGCGGATAATAATCTGGGAGCCTGTAAGGTGAAATCCGTTTTCGTCCATAACCCGCAGGCCAAGCAGACGCTTGCCCACGGTTTGACCTCTCCACGCCCATTCCAGGAACATGCTGTACCCAATGGTCACCACAAAGGCGGCCACGGCATATAAGGCAAAGGCCATGTCCGTGCCTCCCAGGGGCATTAATAATGCAGTGGCGGTCCCCAAGGCTATGGTGATGGCCTGGATCGCCAGGGAATCGATAAAGAGCGCCAGAAACCGGGTGACCGGCGAGGCCAGCAGCAAAGGAAAAACTATGCCTTCGGGAGTCCTGATAACAAGGGATTGGGTTTGCAGGTCGTTCATGGCGTCAACCCCCGGCCAGCGTTTGTTGCGGCTTTTTGGCAACGGTTTCCAGGTTTCTTCCCGACCATCCCAAAAATGCAAAAAGCAGGAGCAATTGGAAACTGCCAAAGGTGATTTTCAGCCAATAGGGCAAAACCGGCTCGTGGTATTGGGACATATAGGACTCGATGATCCCGGCCCAAACCAACAGGACAGCCAGCCCGCCAACCAGGTTGATGACATCGGCGGAGATATTTTTCATACGTTGCTTGAGCCCGCCGGGATCGTTTCTTCCAATAAGAGCCTGGGCCAGCATGAATCCCGCCTGCCCGGCAATGAGGATGGAAGGGATTTCCACGGACCCGTGGGGCAATAGCCAGCCCAGCAGAAATCGGGTTTGCCCGGCCGCAATATAATCAACGGCGACGGCTCCCAGGATGATTCCATTGTAAAAAAGCAGGAGGATGGTTCCTATGCCCCAGGTCATGCCAAAGGCCACGGCCCGCAGGGAAACCGAGATATTGTTCACCATAAGCTGGGACGAAAAAGAGGCCTTTCTTCCAGCCAGCCGGTCCTCTTCGGCGGTTTCCTCTTCCTGCACCCGTTCTGCTGGACTTCCCGTAAGGTGGGACCAGGGCATGATGACTTCCTTGGCTTCGCTGTCCAGCATCAGGGCAACGCCTCCAAAAGCGCCTCCTATCATGGTAATGAGCAAGGCCACCCAAAAAGCGGCGATGTGTTTTCGGAATGTCCGGGGAAAGGTTATAAAAAACCATTTGAAGGGCGATAATTTTTGGCCTTTTTTCCGGCTTTCGTAAATTTCGGCATAAGCCCGGGCGACCAGGGTTTCCAGGTACCTTCTCACGCTTTGTTCGGACGAGAACGTAGCGATGCGGGCGAGATCCGCCGAAGCTCGTTGGTACAGGGTGTGAAACTCCCGCACTTCATCCAGGGAAAGACGCCGCGCCTGGTTTCTTTCCAGCAAATCCAGGAATTTTTCCAGACGCGTCCAGGCTGGCCGTTGTTCCTTGATGAATTTTTGTAGGTCAATGATCACAGTAAGGGCCTTTCATATCAACTGGCGCTGTTTGATTCTCAGGTATTGGGAAACCAGTTGGGCGCACATTTTTTCGTTATCCAATTCGTAAAAATTAACCCCTTTGCCGCCAAGCTCCTTTTGCAGGTGACGGGTCCGTTCCCACAATAAATGCCCTGCCATGCTGCGATACAGGTCGTCCATGCCGGTTGCCTCGGCGGCGGTGAACAATGGATGCACCCCAGGCATTTTGGGCGTATTGACCACCATAAGGTGCCTTTGACTGACCACGCCCATTTGGTTCACAAAATCGCTGGAAAGCACGGCGTCGTCCAGGTTGGTGAGAAACAGGAGCAGGGCGCGGCGCCTCAGATTGGTTCCGATAAAGGTAAAAAGCTCGGCGAAATCCGGGCTGGCGATCCGGGGTTCCAGGGTGTAGAGGGCGTCCCGGCAGGCATCGTACTGGACCTTGCCGCTCCTGGCTCGCACAAAGGTGTCCACCTTGTCGGAATAGGTGATGAGGCCGAACATGTCGCCCATGCGTTGGGTAGCCAAACCCATGACCAGGGAGGCCGCCACAAAGCGTTCCATGATGGTGGTGTTGGTCGGATCGTCTTCTCCTGCTTGGGCGTTCACCGCCTCGGGGGGGAGGAAATGGCTGAGGGCGCGGGCGGAAAGCCGGGAGGAATCCAGAACTACGTAAACTTCCTGGGTCCGTTCGATCTGGAACACCTTGGTGACCGGGCGGCCCCGTTTTGCGGTGGCTTTCCAGTGAATGTCACCGTAGGAATCTCCGGGGATGTAATCCCGCAACTGGTCGAAATCCCGGCCCTTGCCCACCTGTCTTTGGGTGTGCTGGCCCAGACTGGTGCGCAGGAACAGGCTGGCCAGGCCGTCCTTTTCCTTGAGAAGGTTGGGGAACACGCAAACCAGGGTGCTGGCTTGGTCCTTGGTCCTTGCCACCCACAATCCCCAAGGCGAGGCGGTCTCCACATAAACCCCTTCTATGGCGTGCCGCCCTGTGCGGGTGGCGGAAACCGGCCAATAAGCCAATGACGACTGGACGCCCCCGGGCAGGCGGACCTCCAATGTGGGCGATTCCGGCGTGACGGCCGCCGGGAAGGAAATACCCAGACGCAACAACAAGCTCCGCTCCCTTTCGTCATGGATGGTCAGGGGAATCCTGACGCTGCGGCCAGTGGATGCCCGCACCAGTTCCGGCAGGCTGATTGTCACACCCTGGAGCACCTTTCGGCCAGCCATGGCGTCCATGCAGGCGATGAGGAGGCAGAGGCCTATAATGCCCAAGGCAGGAATAACCGCTCGGGGCACGAGCCCTGCAATGGCGGCGAAGGGCACAATGGTAACGCCGAACCAGAAGATCAGTTTTTTAGAAGGAGCAATCATCCATTGTCCTGCATGGTATCCTTGGATTCAGGTTGTTTACCGGGGAACGGTAACGTCCTGCAAAATTCTTTCTATGACCTCGTTGACTGTCAGGCCTTCCAACTCGAATTCCGGCCTTAAAACCAGCCTGTGGGCAAGTACGGGAACCGCAGTGGCCTTGATATCGTCGGGCGTGACGAAATCCCGTTCCGACATGGCGGCGAAAGCACGGGAGGCCAGGAGCAGCCCCTGGGTTCCCCGGGGGCTGGAACCTACCAGGACCGCCTTGTGGGAACGGGTTTTCCGGACTATGTCCACCGCGTAGTTGATGAGTTCTTCCTTGATAACCACATCGTTCAGGCATTTGGCCAGGGTAGTCAGGCTTTCGGGGCTGGCCACCATGTTCACTGCGTTTTCGGCAAGGGTTTTTTCCGGGGCGTCATCCGAAACAACCCTTCTTGCCAGGGTCAGTTCCTCCTCTTTCAAGGGCGGCTCCATGACTATTTTAAGCATGAAGCGGTCTTTTTGAGCCTCGGGAAGAGGGTATGTGCCCTCAAATTCAATGGGGTTCTGGGTGGCGAAGACTGTAAAATTCTTGTCCAGGGGATAGGTTTTGCGGTCGATGCTCACTTCCCGTTCCTGCATGGCCTGCAACAGGGCCGACTGGGTCTTGGCAGGGGCGCGGTTGATTTCATCTGCCAGGCAAAAAGTGGTGAATACAGGCCCCCTTACCAGGGAGAAGACATTTTTACTCATATTGAACATATGGGTGCCCGTGATGTCGGCAGGCATGAGGTCCGGTGTGAACTGGATGCGGGAGAACTCGCAACCCAGGACCTTAGCCAGGGTCCTTACCAGCAGGGTTTTTCCCAGGCCCGGCACCCCTTCTATGAGAGCGTGCTGACGGGTAAAAATGGCTATCAGGCACATCCTGACCACGTGTTCCTGGCCGATAATCACCTTGGCCACCTCTTCCCGGGCCTTGGCCAGGGTTTCCTGTAATGCGCGGGTGTCTGCGTTCATTGGCTCCTCAATTCATCATTGTTATCGTTCCCGGGAAAGGATTTCCACCGCCCGGTTATATGCTTCCACCGATTCCTTTTGTCCCGGATTTTCCGGGGTCAGGATGGCGTTTCGCACCTCCCTTTTAACTTCCGGGGAGATTCGTTTGTTCTGTATTGCAGACCCTTCCCAAAGAGTTAGGCAATGCTTCAACGCCTGGGCCGGGGGGACATTGCGGCGCAGCAGGCTGGCCATGGCTTCGGCATAACCCCGGGTGCTTATGTGCTCCCTATTGTCTTTGGCGGAGGGATCGGCGCTTTTGCGGGGTACAAGGGGCGCGGCGTTGTGCCACAGGTACAACAAGGCCCACACAAGCAGGGCCGCCCCGGCTCCGGCCAGGCCGTATTTTTGGGCAAGGGTTGATATCCCATCCTGCTTGGCAATGCCCATGTGCCATTCGTCAAAAACAACACGGTCGTGTGTCCCAAGCAACCATACAAGCAACTCGGCGGGAGGGTCTGCGGCCAGGGCCTCGTTGCTGAGAAAAAAGGACTCGGAAACAAAGACCAGGGCGCCTTTGCCCATTTTTCGCTCCACCATGACCGCCTGGCCGTCCTTGGTGTAGATGGTCTTCCATTGGTGTGAAAGATCTTCGAAAAACCAGGAACTGTGCCAATCCATAACAGGGGTAAGCCCAGAATCCTGAAATTCGGGGGAAATGAGTGCAGTTCCCAGGTGATCCCGGGCGCCTTTGCTTTGGTTCAGGGTCAGGCCCCAGGTGTCCTTGCCGGATTCTTTTTCATGGATTTTCAAAAATTCCCTGATTTTCTTCACTCTTGGGTCAAGCTCTTGATCCTCTTTTTCTTCATCCAGGGAGGATTCTTCCTCTTCCTGGGTGTTTTGATCGTCCAGGGAAAGATCTTTTTCCACGGTGTCCTGATCGGTCAGGGTCAGGTCTTCTTCAAAGTTGTCCTGTTCATTTGCGGACAATTCTTCATCCTGGGCCTGAGAAATCTCTTCAGGCTCTATGGTTTCAGTATCTGAGGTTTCGGTTTGATTCCTGGATTCTTCGGAAATTTCCTCGTCCGGCTCCTCTTTCGTATCTTCGTCCGCTGCCTCTTCGTCTTCCACCGGCGACCATTTCCCAAAGATGGAAAAAGTCATCACCACCCGGTTTCCCTGAGCAGCCAGCATTTTAAGATCCTTGGAAAGGCTTTTTGCACCCAGAATCGTCCATTTGGAGGGGATGCCCGAAAAAAGGATGACCCCGGGGGATTGCTTGCCTAATTGTTTGGGATCTTTGTAGTTTCTGCTGACATCCAGGGATTTTAGGTTAATCAGGCTGTCGTGGAGGCCCCGGGTTCCCAGGGGATCGCTACGCAAGGAGGAATAGGGGGGATATACGTCTCCGGATTCAAAGCGCAGGGAAAACATGTGCACAATACCTGCCATCAAAAGCAGAAACAGGGCAGGAATGATTATGACTGCTCCTTTAGTGTTGTTGGGCAATCTCAAATATCCTTTGCTGCCAGTGGGCGAATTCTCCCACGATGGTTTTATCCACTGGGTACATGCCGTACCAATGTTCTTCAAACACCTTGACGGCCCTGGAAAACAGATCCAGGAGTTCGGCCTTGTCCCTGGCCCTCCGGCCAAGTTCGGTTTTGTATTCCAGGTTGGATTTATACCGTGCAATGGAGATCATGTTTTCCTGGGCCAAATGGGCCAGGCCGGAGAGATAAAACGCCCGGAGCGCTTCCAGGAAGGCGCCTTTCCCCATAAGCTCTTTTGCCAGATCCAGCCAGGCGTTGGTGGAAAGGCGGTCCGCCGTCACTTCTTCGTCCATGAGGTCCACTTGTTTTAATGGTTCGGCTTTCGTGACCTGGCTTTCGGGGGCGCTGACTCGGTTTTTCCAAATTTTAAAGGCCCACACCACCATCACGACCAGCGCAAGGCCCAATAATACCCACAGGGCTATCTTGAGCCCGCCTGCCCAATTCCAGGAGGACTCATTTTTGTCAAGGTCCGGTTTGACTTTAACATCGGGGAACAGGTCTTCGAACCATATCCAGAGGTCCCGAATCCATTTCCCAAGGGTTGTAAATAGAGCTTTTAGTTGTTCTTTCAACCAATCCAGGGCCTTCTTGATGAATCCGGGCTCTTCCTCCAAGGATTCAGGCGCAATGTCCCGGGGGAGCCGCCACGAGAAAACAGGCCGCTCCATAACGTCATGGATGGATTCCTCCAACCGGGGTTGGGAAACAACCTGTTGGGTCTGGATGGTATCCTCGTCCGCCACGGCATGGCCAGCCAGGGGCGCCCAAAGCATGCAGGCAGCCACAACCGCCAGTGCGATCTTGGCGGGAAACAGCAGGCGCAGCCTTGCCTTGAGATCTTCCCCCGAGGCTATGGCGTTGCCGTAGTAGCAACGAAGTGCGTAGACAGCCTTTATAAATGGGTCTGTGCACAAATAGGTCAGGCCCATGGTGGTAAACAAAAAAGTGGTGTTTGTAATGGTGGATTGGGGGCTCAGCACAAATTGGGATTCTATTCCAAAAAGCGTTTTAAACATGTAGGGCAAAAAAAGCATAAACACGCAAATATTTAGCCACACTGCGCAAGAAAAAAAGGCCAGAATTGAAAGAGCAAAATGGTTTTGGAGAGGCCAAAGCAAGGATTGGCTCCAGGCCCGGGACCAAGTGGTTTTTACGTTTTTGTATTTGCCAAGGTCAACGCATAAAAGATTTTGGAAAAAAGCATAGGTCCAACCCATGGGGAGCATAATGACCGCAGCAATAGGCAAGGCGATGAATCCCAAAGAGTGGAGAAACATTTGGGCGGGTAGAACTTTTAATACCAGAGAGAGCCCCGGTGCTTTCTGGCCATGAAGGCTGGCGAGAATGGCCTGGACAAACCAGGCATGACAGGCCTTCATCCAAATAAACAGGAGGGCCAGAATCAGGGCGAAGGCAATACAATGGCTTTCGGCAAAGGGGCTTTTGCTCATATCCGCCACAAAATACAACAAGCCCAGGATAAAGGGGATGGTCCCCATCAAATAGGGCAGGGCCAGGGCCAGGCCGCCCTGCCTGAGGATTTGAACGGCCTCTTCAATGAGGTCCAGGGCAGGTTTTTCGTTGCCCGCCTTTTTCATTGCAGACCCTCTTCAATGCTTTCCCAAATGGTCCCTTCGTGAAACGCGGAAGGAATCTCTATCATGTATTGGCCCATGTAATAGAAAAAACCCCAGGTCAAGGCAATGCCTATGAACAATTGCAGGGTGATGAGCGCCCCCTTTTTGAATTTTTTGGATATGGCTCTGAATTCGGAAGAGGCGGCCCGTTGGGGGGAGCTTGCCAGGACGATTTTTTCAAGGCATTGGGAGCAGACCACGCGTCCTTCGTGCTCGGTGATGCACTCCCGGCAGAAAAAACGCTGGCATTCCGGGCATCTGGCCACGGCCTCCCTGTTCGCATGGAGGGTGCATCGTTCCCGGGAGATCGCCTGCATTATAACTCCTCACCCATAGCGGTTTCCAAATGCACGGAGGTTGCCTGGGCAACCGCGGCCTTTTTGGGGACCGGGTTCTGGGCCAGGGCCATAACCAAGCCGATGACGCCCAAGAAAACGCTTCCGGCCATATGGAAGATGTTTATCCCATTGGCTAAGGGTGAGTCATGGGGAGAGAATTCAGCCACAGCCTTGAACATCAACCACTGGTTGTTGCCTATTTCGGGATTTTTGATTACCATGGTTACTACCACAATATAGCCCACCAATAAAATGAGCAGATTAAAAATTCCGTTAGCCCATGTAAGGTTTTTCAATCCGCTGGATACTCCCGGTCCTGCCTGGCGTACCAGGGCGATGACAAGCAATATCCATAGGGCGAATGTGAAGGGCATTGTTACAATGGATAATGCCACTCCATCAAACCAGTACTCCATCAGGGTTAGTACGCCTGTAATCAGAGTTAGCACATAGAGGGGTTTGTGATATTGCCGAACTTTTTTCAGGTTGCCCTCAACGGGCTGCGTGTCAGACTTTCCCCCTGAAACCTGGTTGCCCGGAGCAAAATTCGGAGAGGCTAATCCAGGACTGGACGCATATGTGGTAAGGGTTTCCGGATTAAATGCACCGCCCTGAGCCGACTCGATAAACGGCCTGACTTTTTCAATAAGTTTTCTTGCTCTGCGTCTATATTTGACGGAAGGAAGGGCTTCGCACTGGGCCGATGTCTTTATCCAGCATTTACATGTTCCTTTTTGAAATATCATAAATGCAATAAAAAAGGCAGTGGGCAAGAGAATCCAAAGCAATCCGTAGATATCGAAAAAAAGAATTCCCCAGAGTGAAAACAGAGCTATTAAAAGCGCGATAACCAACCAAATAATGCCAGTTATGGTCGGTTTTATAATTATGGCCTGGATGTCCTTGTAGAAAAACCGTTTATATTGCTCCTCAACAAAATGTGTTGTGACCGATAGAAGATGATCCGGCCCCATCCACAGTTGCGAATACCCGGCCAAATGCCGTCCCATGCCCCGGACTTTTTTATATGCGTTGTTCTTGTTAAACATTTTCATCCCAGTCCCGAATTTGGAAAGCGTTAGGACCCCTCGGTAATAATGGCGAAAAAGAAGAAAAACGTGACTAAAATCTGGATCAGGGCCAGAATGCCTGCCACAACAAAACGGCCTTTACCACTGCCGGTTATGGAACCGGGCGCCTTCCAATACCGGATAATAATATAAAAGGTTATCGGGGCCAAAAAACCGGAAAGTACGCTAATAAAGAATGAAAAGAATGCCGTATACAAGGCCATCTTGCCATATAACATCCGGCTATTATCCAAGGCTTCAATCGTGCCTTTCTTTTTGCCGGTTTCCAGGCAATGGGGGCACATATGGACGCCGTTGATATCCAGGTCGCACAGGGCGCAGACAAAACGACCGCACACCTCGCAAACCGTGGCGGCCTTTTTGGCGGGATGAAAATAACAGCCCGCCTGTTCATCCACCAGGGTCTCGGAACGCTGAGTCTCTTCCTGTGTTGCAGTCAGGGCCGGAAAGACTTCTGTCTGAAATTTTTTATTACATAAAGGGCAAGGTTCAGGCCTGCCGGAGTTAAATACAGCAGGCCTGAATTGCGCCTCGCATGAGGGGCAGTTAACCATCAGCCATCTCCCAAGTTATTTTCTCACTACCCTGGTGTCGCAGATGCGGTCGTGGAGGGTGCGTTTTTCCTTATCCCAGCCAGCCATCATGTATCCAATCGCCAGGATCATTCCGCTCAGCCATTCGGCGAAAACTCTTCCAAAAGCCCTGAGGTAGGTTATTTTGGACCCGTCCGCCACAACCACTTTTAGCCCGCATGCCATTTTGCCGGGTGTAGCGGAATACTTGCCATGGAAAAATGTCAGGTATCCTATGTTAAGCGACAAGGAGAAAATTTGAATTGCAATGCCGGATACTATTGCCATTGAGGGATTGTCTGTTGTGGAAAGCAAAAATCCAGCCGGAATAAAAAAAATCCATTGAATGATGGAAATGATTATCATATCAATAATTTTGGCGCCAGCCCTGATCCAAAAACCGGCATAGTGCATGGCGCCGTCGGTCCAGGAACCTTCCTTGAGTTTTTGCAGGAACATGGGCTTGCAGTCTTCGCAGATAACTGACTCCCCGTGCCGAATCACCTCGTCTTCCGATAAAACCTTTTGGCACTCGGAACACTTGACCTGGCCTTCCGGAAGCATGGCTTCCCGGGATTCGGAGGAATTGACCAGCGTCCCATATGCCTTCCATCCTTCCATTCCCGCATGCCAGACCAGGGTATCCTGACGGACAACCCCGGAATTGACTAACTCATGAAAATCCTCTTCACTTATCGGGCCGGTTTGCTGCTTGTCGATATAGTAATACCAGTCCATGATTTCTCCTGCCATTTTGTTTTGATGGATTTAAAAAATGCGCTACATTTTCCTGCGTAGGGCATGCCATAACACGAAGTATCCTGGTTGTCACGCCAGAGCTTGGTACAGGTGACATTTTACGGTGTGCAAACCTTTACTAACCGATGGCGGCTCCTGGGTCCTGCAAACATCCATCACATGGGGGCACCGGGTGTGGAACCGGCAACCCTGCGGCGGGTTGGCAGGGGAGGGTGGGTCGCCCTCCAAAACAATGCGTTTTTCGCGTTTTTTGCCGGGCCTGGGAGCTGCCGAAACCAAAGCCCGGGTGTAGGGATGGAGGGGATTGTTGACCACATCTTTGGTGGGGCCGGTTTCCACAATCACCCCAAGGTACATGACAGCCACCCGATGGGAGATATGCCGGACCACGGCAAGGTCGTGAGAAATAAACAGGTAAGATAAACCGAACCGGGTCCGCAAATCCATGAGCAGGCGGATGACCTGGGCCTGGACCGAAACATCCAGGGCGCTTACCGCTTCGTCGCAGATGATGAATTCCGGCCTGAGGGATATGGCCCTGGCCACGCTGATGCGTTGGCGCTGGCCTCCGGAAAACTCGTGGGGATACCGGAATATGGCGTCCGGGTCCATGCCCACTTCCCCCATGAGCGTACGGGCCGCATCTTCCCGGGTGGAACCATTAAGGAGCTTGTGCTCCTGTATGCCTTCGGTGAGGATGTCCATGACCGTCATACGGGGATTCAAGGAGGCAAAGGGGTCCTGAAAGATCATTTGCATGCGTTTGCGCCAGGACGCCTTGCCTTTGGACTGGACAATGGATTCCCCCCCAAAGATGATGCTCCCTTCCCGGGGTTTTTCCAGGCCCACCAGGGTTCTCCCCAGGGTGGTCTTGCCGCAGCCGGATTCCCCCACCAGACCCAAGGTTTCGCCCTTTTCCACATGCAAGGAAACCCCGTCCACGGCTTTTACATAACCGCTGATACGGTTGAGTATGCCTTTATGGATGGGAAACCAGGTTTTGAGCCCTTCCACTTGAAGAAGGGGAGGTTGGGAAGACGTATGGGCCATGGTCATTTCATCCATTGTTCCGCAAAAAAGCAGGCGGCCTTTTTACCGGTAGATAAGGTGCGCAACTCCGGCGATTGTTTTTTGCATTGCTCCACCGCGTGGGGGCACCGGTCGTGAAACCTGCACCCCGGAGGATAGTTCAAAGGCGAAGGCACCTGGCCTTCTATGGTGGCCAGTTCCCTGTCTTCCCCATCCAGCACGGGTACGGATCGCAAAAGCGCCCGGGTATAGGGGTGGAGAGGGTTTTCGAACAGGTTTTTTATTTCCGCTTCCTCCACAATTCTGCCCGCGTACATGACCAAAACCCTGTCGCACATCTCCCAAATAACCCCCAAGTCATGGGAAATGAGTATCACGGACGTGTTTTCATCTCGCATATGGCGCATCAAATCAAAAATCTGGGACGCAATGGTCACGTCCAGGGCAGTGGTGGGCTCGTCCGCAATGATGAGGGACGGCCCGTTGATCATGGCCATGGCGATCATCACCCGCTGCTGCATGCCGCCGGAAAGCTGGAAGGGATAGGCCTTGAGCATGCGTTCCGGTTCGGGAATACCCACCTTTTCCAGCCATTGTCGCCCTTTTTTTAGGGCCTTCTCGCGGGGCATGGGATAGTGAAGCTGCACGGCTTCGGCCAATTGCTCTCCCACCTTGTGGAGGGGAGACAGGCAGGAGCCAGGCTCCTGGAAAATCATGCTGATATCCTTGCCCCGGATTTTCCGTAAGGCTTCATGGGGCAAGGTAAGCAGGTCTCGGCCTTGGAACATGGCTGCGCCGGAGCATATCTTACCGGGAGGGGAGGGGATTAACGAAAGAATGCTCATGGCGGTAACGGACTTGCCGCAGCCGGATTCCCCCACAAGGCCCAGGACTTCGTTAGGCGCCACGGAAAAAGAGACATGATCCACGGCTCTTAGCACGCCCTCATCCGTGACAAAATCGACGCACAAGTCTGATATGTCTAACAGGTTCTTGCTCATCGTAGCCTGCTGTATTGTTTGGGATCAAAGGCGTTGCGCACGCCCTCCCCGATAAACACGCCCAAAAGCATGACGATAAACAGCGCCAGGGACGGATACAAAATCAGCCACCATGCCCACCTGAAACTCTGTGCCTGGGCCAGGAGTTCCCCCCAACTTGGAGTGGGGGGGGGCAGGCCGAAACCCAGGTAGTCCAGGGCGGCCAGGGCGCCGATGGCGCCCACCAGAAAAAATGGAAAAAAGGTGATGATGGGCACCAGGCCGTTGGGCAAAATGTGCCGGATCATGATTGTATAGTCCGGGATGCCCATGCACTTGGCCGACTCCACAAAGGCCTGCCGTCTAAGCCGCAAAAATTCCGCCCGCATATAATAGGATATGCCGATCCAGTTGAAAATGGCGTAGCAAACCAAAAGCAGGATAAAGCTCCGGCCATAGACCGAGCCCAGAAGGATCATGACGTATAAAAAAGGGATGGCACTCCATATTTCAGTCAAACGCTGGCCCGAGATATCAATGAACCCGCCGTAATAGCCCTGAACAGCACCTGCGGCGGTTCCCATAAGCATGCTCACCAGGACCAGAATCAGCCCGAAGCTGAGGGATGTCCGCAGGCCGTATAGAATTCGGGCCAGCACGTCCCGTCCCGCGCTGTCGATCCCCATCAGATGATTGCGGGTGGGAGGGTAGGGGAACCGCACTTCTTCCTTGCCAAATGCCGCTTGCAGCCGCATACCCTGGTGAACAAAGAAAAAAGGCTCGGCGTATCCGGCATACATGTTTTGTACGTTTTCCGTAATGCGGTTCCTGGTTTCTTCAGGCAGGCCCTCCAAAAAATCCCGGGGACCAACCGCCAAATCCAGATTGCGGTCAAAAGCAAGGGTTTGGGTAAAGGCAGCGCTTTCCAAGGCGTCCCGGATAGTCAAACGAACCAGGGCCGGAGCCCGTGATTGTTTTTCGAACGCAGGCAGGGAGATTTCTAAGTACCGCCCCATGGCATCCTGGGCCGGGCCGTCAATGCGAGGGGAGGGCGAGTTGCTAAAACGCTTGTTGATGGCCTGGATTATTTCCGCAGGCAAGTGAAGGTATTGGGATAGTTCGACTCCACGCAATGTCCGTTCGTCCTTGCTAAAAAAAGTCCCGGCCTGATTGCTGCGAATTATCTCCATGGCCGGGTTGACGCCCACTGTCCCTACACGGGGAACCTGGGTAATGATAACCTTTACATGGTCCGAAGTTTCGATGCTTTTGGGGTCCGTAGTCTCAAACGGGCCAAACGGGATTGGCGCAAAAACCATATAGTTTTCGCTATGTTCCGTAAAGGCAGGCAGTTGGACAATTTTTTTATAATCCGGCCTGGTTTTTTCGCCGTCCAGGACAAAGGTGTCTTCGGGATAATAAAAAAACACGGGAAAGTGGGATTTTCCCTCGTACCTGACATACAGGGGCTTATCGTTACATAAAAGCTCCGAACCCAGACTCAATGCATACAACCCCACAAGAATCCACAGGGACCACCACGCCAGTTTCATCTTCCTGAACCTGGCAAGCCTTTTGCGGGTGATGGGCGTTATGAGGGTTCGGGTTTTTTTCATGATTGGAAGTTTATCCTGGGGTCAATGAGTACATAGCACAGGTCCGATAGAATATTCCCCAGCAGGCCTAAAATGGAAGTGATGGAAAGAATTCCCATAAAAACAGGATAATCCCTGCCCACAATGGCTTCCAGGCTCAGCCGCCCCATGCCCGGGATTTCGAAAATTTGCTCGATGATGACCGATCCGGCGAACATGACCGTCAGGATACCTCCAAAACCCGTGGCAATGGGAATGAGCGAATTCCTGAACGCATGACCCCAGATGGCTCGGCGGGTGCTGCCGCCCTTGGCCAGGACCGTGCGCACATAATCCTTTCCCACCTGCTCCATGAGGGAGTTTTTCATTAAAAGGGTCAGAACCGCAAAGTTGCCCACCACATAGCACAGCACAGGCAAAAACATGTGCATGAAAAGATCCTTGGCTTTGCCCAAGGCGTTCATTTGGGCGTAATCCAGGGAATGGAACCCGGCTATGGGAAAAATATCCCACATGCCCGTGGTGGTTCCGCAAAACAGCATTTTCAAGACCATACCCAAAGCCAGGGGCGGAATGGCGTAGCCAATAAACACTACCACACTGGAGAAGAGGTCAAAGGGCCTGCCGTGGCGCAAGGCTTTCATGATGCCCAGGGGAATGCAGACCAGATAGGAAAGTACAAAGCTCACAATGCCGAATATAAGGGAAACGGGAAAACGTTCCTTAATCAACTGCCAGGCGGTTTTGTTGGGAAATGCGTAGGACTCCATGGTAAAGCCGATGCGGTTGTCCACCAGCCATTCCCAGTAGCGTTGGTGGAAGGGCTTGTTAAATCCGTAATGCTCTTCCAGGGCCTTGCGCTGCTCCACGGAAATGCTGCCCACAAGCCCGCTGCCTTGGCCAATTTCGCCCGAGCCCATGCCTTTCATGGCCATCATGGCCTGTTCCACGGGTCCCCCGGGAACAAACTGGACCAACAGGAATACCAGAAAGGTTATGGCCAGAAAAGTCGGTATCACCAGCAAAAGGCGGCGAATAAAGTAGTCGGTTCTTTCCATTGTTATTTCGGGGACTCGATAAGGGCCTGGTCCTTGAACACCTCATCAAACTCCACGGACAAAGGCCTGGGGGGCAGCATGAGGTTTTGCTCCATGGCATCCTTCAGGTCCGCCACCGAGTATTCGTCCAGCCACCAGTAGGATTCGGCGGAAGTTGCGTCCCCGTATTTGGGCAGGACCGTGTCGGGAGTACCGAATTTATTCCAATATAAAAGGCGCTTGTAGTCGAGGTTCCACAAAAGCACATAGGGGCATTGGTCGTATACGATCTGGTCTATCTGGCGGCAGATGGCGTGGCGTTCTTCCACGTCAAAGATGGATTTTTGTTTTTCTATGAGGGCGTCCACCCGGGCGTCTTTAAAGCCCGTAGTGTTGTTGCCGCTATTCCGGTCCGCTTCCTTGGAATCCCACATGCCCTCCGGGTCCTTGAACAGGGACGCGCCCCAGGCGGCCCAGGTGATGTCAAAATTGAAATCGTCCATATCCTTGATCCAGGCGGCCCAGTCTTTTTTATCCATGAGCATCTGGATTCCCACGTCTTTCAAGTCTTCCTCGTAGATGGCCAGGAATTTTTCGGCTGAGGAATCCCGGGTGAGAAAGCGGACCACCAGCGGCTTGCCGTTTTTTTCCAGGTATCCGGTTTGGGGATTGACCTTCCATCCGGCTTCGGCCAGGAGTTTGCGGGCCTTTTCCTTATCGAATTCATACAAGGGGTTGGGGCAGGGATTTTTGGGCGAATACAGGTCTTCAAAATAGGACCGGTGCAAAAAGTATTGGTTGTACATGATGGTGGCGTTCATCTTGTTGCGGTCCAACAGATGGGCCATGGCTTTGCGAACCCGTAAGTCGTCAAAGGGAGGCTTACGCATATTCATGGCGAATCCCTGAAATCCCACGGGATCGTAATTATGAATTTTTTGTTTGACGATCCAGTTTTTAGAGAATTGTTCCCCGTTGGTTTCCTTGACCCACCTGCGGGCCGTGGATACGGCAAAGACATCGATCAACCCTTTTTTAAAGGCTTCGAAGGCGTTTTCGCTCTCCCCGTAAAAGCGCAGGCGGATGGTTTCGAAATTATGGAGTCCCTGGACGCTGGGAGCCTGGTTTTTCCACCAGTCATGCCTGCGTTTGAGAGTGAGGGAAACGTTTTCAACCAATTCGCCGATTTCATAGGGGCCGGAGACCACGGGCAATTCGAAATTAATCTTGTTGAAATCGAGTTTTTCATAGGCATGCTTGGGCAGGATATCCATACTGCCAATGGCCAGGAGGTTTTTCCAATGGACCTCGGTGGCCTGGAAACGGATGGTATGATCGTCCACCACTTGGGGAGAGTCGAACCGGGCCAGGGAAACCTTGTGGACCCCGGTTTGATTCTTCGGGTCCATGATGGCGTCAAAGGTCCATTTAACGTCCTGGGCGGTAACCGGGGTTCCGTCGTTCCATGCGGCCTTTTTGTTGATCCAAAAGGTAAAGGTTTTTTGATCGTCGGAGATGGACCATTTTTCCGCCAAGTTGGGATTGTACTCCAGGTTGCGGGGGTTCATGGTCAAAAGGCTTTCGTAAAGCCCGGAGAATACATGGGCGGCAATGGAGCTGTTTTCCAGGTAATAATTCAGGCTTTTGGGAGACGGACCTATATAAACAGAAACCTCGCCGCCCGGGACCGCATAAGGGCTTGCCACGGGATCGGGCAGTTCCTTCCAGTCGGGTGTTGGAAAAACCTGGTCGCCATAGGCGGTTGAGGCCAGGACGCATAGGATTGCTATTACCTGGAAAAGACCTTTCATGCAGCCTCCTTACGTAATAATATTTTTGATTACCGGGTGGTGACTATACCCCTTTCAACACATCCATCATGGAAAAAACCCGGCCCTTTTCTCCCTGGGCAGCCTTTTGGCTCAAGTAAACAATGGCATCGGCTGTGCCGCCGGTATAGATCTCCCGGCCGTTCACATTATGGGTAAAGGCGAACTTGACGGTTTCGTCCGGGGAAATCAGGGTGTAGGTATGCCAGCCGTGCCCGCCCAGGAATTCCTCGGGCACACCCAGTTCATCCTTTTGGCGTTGGGGATCACGCAATTGAGCGATCTGGCTGGCTTCGAAAGGGATTCCCATTTTGTTGAAATACCCCACCATGGCCTTGGCCGTGCCGCTGGTATCGGCCTTGCCATTTTGGTGGCTTTCTTCAATGGTGAGGCTGTACCCCTCAAAAAGTCCGGGAAAAGTATTGGCCGCATACTCCATCATGGCCTGAAAACCCACAATCTGCTTGGCCATGTTGGGGGCGATCACCGCGGGAATGGACGAGGCTTGCACGGTTTTGATGAGGGCATCCCTGTCTCCGCCGGTGGTGCCCATGACAAAGGGGATGCCGATTTTGCAATAAAGCTGGGCGTTGGGATTCACTGCCGAAGGATGGCTGTAATCCACAATGATAAAGGGGCCGTCTTTTTCCAGCATGGCCTCCAGGGTTTTTATGTGGTCCCGGGGCAGGGCAAGTGCTACTGCAATGCCTTCAATATCTATGGTTTTTTCTGCAATATCAGGCCCGGTCAGGGATTGGGGAAGCAGGTTAAAACGGCTGTCCTTGGCAATATTTTTTGCAATGATCGTCGCCACATTTCCTGGCAGGCCATTGACCATGACTTTGACAGTGTTCATATGTTTTGTCTCCACAAATTAAAGGTTGACACTGTCATACCAAATGCCCGCAGGACAGGCAACAGGGGAGATGAATGTTCAAATCATTGAGGCAAGGGCAAGGACTCCACCAGGGCCGCCAAGCCCGGGGCTTCGGGAAAATGCCTGATGCGTTCTTTCAAGCCCGCTAATGCGGGGGATATAAATTCCTCAAAGCCTGGCTTGTTCATGTTTTTGGAAAGATGGGCGAAAGCGCCAAGCATTTGCATGTTCCGGTGCAGGGCGCAGTATTGGTAGCGCCTGAGAAAGGCGTTTCGCTCCACCTGCCTGTATTGTGAAAACTCGTCCATATACAATTCCAGGAGAAGGTCCTGCATGGCGGAGGGCAGGGCCGTGTAGGGGTCTATGAGCAGGGAGGCCAGATCGTATTGCACGGGCCCCATGCGTGCCCCCTGGAAATCGATGAAAAAGCACTGGCCCTGATACACCATAATGTTGCGGGACTGGAAATCCCTGTGGAGAAATCCCGGTATGGCCCCTTCCACGGTGTTGCGGGCAAGGACGCGAAGCTCTGGCAAATAATCCTCAAACTTGGCGGGTTGGTTCAAATATCTGTTCACGCAGGCTTCAAAAAAATAACGGCTTTCCTTTTCCAGGATAAGCTCTTCGTCGTAGGAGGGGGTTTGATACGTCCAGGTGGTATCGAATCCTTTGGCGGCTATGGAAGCCATTTTCGCAATGGATTTTATTGTTTTTTCATACAAGGGCAAGGCCTGTTCGTATCCTTTTGTCTTAACCACCTGCTCCAGACAGGCATCCCCAAGATCCTGGACGTAAACCAAGCCGGAAAAACGATCGTACCCCAGGATTTCGGGAACAGGTACGCCGGAAGTGTGGAGGTGTTTTCCTATGGCGTTGTATGCGTCGGCTTCGGTCCAGGAGTCATCCTGGGCCAAGCCGTGGTCCACGGCAACCATGGAATGATCTTCCAGGCTTAGGCGGAACCACTGTCGGGATGAGCCGCCCCCGGCCAAGTGGGTTACCCGAAGACTCCGGGCGTGGGCCAGACCAAGGGCCTTGGCGAAAAGCTGCATAGCCCCGGTTTCCAGGCATGCCCGGGAAAGACCTTGAAAAGATCCTATGTCGTGCCACCAGATGTGATTCGGCTCCCAAGCCGTTATCCTGAGCCTTGCAGCCATCATTTCCTCATAGGCGGTGATGGAGGACTGGAAGCAGTCTTTTTTAAGAAAGTCAAAGATAATGGGATCAATAATCTGGATTCCCGTAAAGGCCAGCATGTCCGGGCCGGGTTCGGAGGCAAAACGAACTACGGCATCATCGCGCACCAGGACATTGTTATAGGGCGGGCAATCGTGAACCACCAGGGTGGCTGCGTGGCCATGTTCTTTATGGATTTTAATGAGTTTGGCAAAGTTAAGGTCCGTGACCACGTCGGCGTTAACCACCATAAACGGGGCTTCCCAAAACATGTCTTCCAGGTTTTTTATGGCGCCGCCCGTGCCAAGGATTTCAGGCTCGTGAAAACAGTTGACGGGTATGGAAAACTTTTGACTATCAATAAATTCTTGAATCCGGGGGGCCAAGTGGTGGGTGTTTATGGCGATTTCCGTACATCCGGTGGTTTCCAGGGATCGGATCATGCGCAGGAGCACGGGGATTCCCCCCACGGGAAAAAGGGGTTTGGGTGTTTTTTCCGTGAGGGGCATTAATCTGACGCCAAAGCCTGCGGCCAGAATCAGGGCTTTCATAACATGGCCTCATCAGGGAATGAATGACAGGTAATGATTTAACCTCGCTGTATATTGCTCAATTTTCTCGACGTCTTCCTTATCCGCGATCCCTTGGGCCGTAAAAAAATCATAGGCGTTTTCAAAGGTGATCTTGGAGATGGCTTCCATGCATGTGAGTTCACCCTTTTTGTATTGGCTGAATCCCATGGCCGAGAATTTTTTCATCCTGTCCTTTTTGTCCAGAGCCTTTGCCGGTTGCAACGAAAGCACCTTGAGCACCAGAAGGTAGGATTCAAAGAAATTTTTCAGGAAGGCAGCATTATGCCCCATGATTTCCTTACCCAAAGCAGTGACCGTATAGGTTTCCGGCAAGGTGGAATGGGGACTGACATAACCCTGGTCAATGG
Organism: Desulfatibacillum sp.; assembly: GCA_016342355.1. Classification (GTDB taxonomy): domain Bacteria; phylum Desulfobacterota; class Desulfobacteria; order Desulfobacterales; family Desulfatibacillaceae; genus Desulfatibacillum. Next base: position 9,268 of record JAEINP010000042.1, on the reverse strand, counting down.
CGTTTTTCAAAATTTTGCGAAGCTGTTGGTCCAGGGGGGTGTCCAAATCGTAGTGGAATTCGTTTTTGAACAGGGTCTGGAGTTCCTGGTAGGGCTCCAGCATTTGGGACAGCTTGAATGTGTCGTCTTCGTCAGCCAAAACACACAGCGAGGCCAGGGCCGAAGGGGCAAAAAAGCTGATGCAGTTATTTTTGTAATATTCCAGGTTTCCGCGCTTTTTATCCAAAACTTTATAGACTGGCTTCCCATTTTCCCTGATCAAATTATCCGAGCCTTTTTGTTCCTTTTCAGATTCCTCGTCTTCATCCACCCGGGTTATGAATTTATCGTTTATAAAGGCTTCCAAGGAGGATTTTATGGCGAATTCCGGGTCATCCAAGGTAGAGGAAAGTTCGGCGTCTTGGTTTTTCAGGTGCTGGATGAGCAAGTCAGTCCGTGCAATAAGCTGGTCTTCCGTAAATCCGTCCCAGAACCCGGTGAGCACTGCGGCCGCTACCAGAGAGTGGGGTGTGACCACAGTCTTTCTGTTGATGGATGTGATGATCCGATGTCCGATATTGCGGCAAACCACCCCTTGTTCTTCGATATCCATTTTTTCAAAGGGCGTTTCAAAGTTGGACAAAACATCCTGGATATTGATGGGGTCGTCAAAGCGTACGAAAATGCTGCCGTAGCGTTTTTTAAGGAATTTCCTGGCCTTAACCAGTCCGCTCAGGCTTTCGGCCTTTTTCTGCCCTCCTTCCACTTCGTGGAGGTATTCCCCTTCTTCCAGAACCCGGTCATACCCGATGTAAATAGGCATGAAATGGAGATTTTTACAGGCCCCTTTCCGATAGGCGGAGAGGAGAATGGAAAGGAGTCCGAATTTGGGGAGAACCAGCTTGCCTGTGCGGCTACGGCCTCCTTCCAGGAAAAATTCGATGTTAAAGCCTTCTTCCAGAAGCCTATGGATATACTCGGAAAAAACTTTGGAATACAGGGCTGCGCCTTTGAATGTCCTTCGGATAAAAAATGCCCCGCAGTTCCTGAATATGGGACCCATGGGCCAGAACGAAAGGTTTTTGCCGGCTGCAATCAGGGGGCAGGGCAGGTTGTTCACAAAAAGCAGGTAAGAAAGAATAAGGTAATCAATATGGCTCTTGTGGCACGGCACCAGGATTACCGGCCCTTTTTGACTGGCCCGACGGAATTTACGCAGGCTGTCGTTATCCAGGTCCACGCCGTCAAACAGGGTGTTCGAGAGCCATCCTACAATTGTTTTTAAAAAGACGATGTAGTTGGTGCTGTATTTGGCTGCGATTTCGGTCAGGTACTTATCCACTTCCTTATGGTAATCCTGTACTCTTTTGCCTTGGGAAATGGCCCGTTCCTGGAGGTATCTCCTGAAGTCCTCATTACGGAGGACCGTTTCCTTGAGTTCCAACTGGGTTTTAAGCACTGGCCCTAGCACGGACCGCCGGTGTTGGTTTATTCTTTCTATGATCTTCTGGCGAAGGGCGTAGGAAAGATATTCGATAGTTCTGTTGCGATGGGCCGGAACATCAAGGAATTTCTTGAGGTTGATGGGCTCGGACATTTCCACCAGAACCTTGTCCGGAGTGCGGAACAAGGTGGAAAGGCGTTTAATCCGGCTGGGTTTTTCTTCGGTTCCCAAACTGGTTCCCAGCATGCTGTGCCGTGTCTTTTGAGGCTTTGTGCCGTACAGGAACAGATGAGGGGCAATGAAAATGGGGCGTTCCAGGTCCATTTGCATACGCAGCAGGTAGGTCAGGGGGTCGGGACCTTGCTTAACATAGCGCTTGTAAAAACCTTTTTCACTAACCAGGCTGAGCACTGCGCTTTTGCCGGCGCACAATTGGCGCCTGAAAAAATGGTTCTTATACGGATTGTGCGTGGCCCGGAAGCGAATAGCGTGGTCCACATAGCCCAATACAATACGGAAAAACCGGGATACGGGCTGTCCCATAACAAAATTCCTGTCAAAGGCGATCTCGGGAAAGGGCGCTTTTAACTGGGAATATCGATTGTGAAAATAAAGGGTTTCAAAAAGGCTGCGGTATTTGGTGGCAAAGACCACGATGCCGTCTTTTTCCATTTGCCTGAGGGAGTCCAGGTCTTCTTCGTCCACGGCAATGCCCGAGTACAGCAGCCGGAGCATGAGTCGGGTGAGCCAGCCGCGTTTTTCCGGGAGTTGACACCAAAAATGGTCGTATGTGCCCTGAAGGGCCTTATCCAACCAACGTCTAATAAATGCCGTAATCTTTTTCCACATTCGCATATGATGACCTCCGCCTGGGCAGACAATGTCTCTTTCAGGAAAGGGGGAACGTAGCAAAGCCAAGGTCCCAAGGCAACTCCTTTTTCATGTTGCGTACCATTAAACCATAATACATTGACACTGGTTTTCAATTCATGTAATGATAAACAATCAAAGATATTGACTGCTACCGGGCATGAAATCGGCTAATCGAACAACACAACATCTTGCGGAGATTGGGAATTTGTCAAACACATCCGGTTCCTCGGGCCAGTTGGTTTGGGGTGTGGCTCTAACGCTAATGGGCATAGCGGTTTTTTTCAGGGTACCCCAGATTGTGCCCGAATTGGCGCAAAAGGTTAACTTGGCTTCCGGGGAAGCCTTCATCAGTTTTTGTATGTATCTTGTGGGGATTATCCTTTTGGGCGGAGGAATTCGTAAACTTTTTGCCCATTTTAGTTCTCGCAAAGATAGTTCGGACAAGGATCAGGGTTAAACCTGAAAAACATAGTTGGTTCGTTTGAAGAAACTTCAAAATCAATATACTCACCCTTTATAGACCTGATTGCAGGGTCGGATTACCGGAAGAGCTATGGCTGTCGTAGAAATCACCAAGAAGCCTACCAACGGATCAGAAGTCACGGCGCTCAAGGCAGCTCCCCAGATAGGCGGCAAGCTCCAGGAAGTGACGAACAGGATCCATTCGGCCAAGAACCTGGATGAAATTCTCATTGATCTCAAAACCGACATCACCACTATCTTTGATGTGGATAGGGTCACCATTTACGTGGTGGACGGAGTCCGCCGGGAACTGGTGTCCAGGTACAAATCCGGAGCAGATATCGGTGAAATCCGTGTGCCCATCGCCAACATGAGTATTGCCGGATATGCGGCCAGCAAACAAAAGGTGATCAATGTTAAGGATGTCTATGACGAAGCCGAGCTGAAAGCTATTGATCCGGCTTTGCGTTTTGACTCCCGGTGGGACAAGAAAGCCAAGTTCGTGACAAAGCAGGTCCTGGCCGTACCCATCACCTTCAAATCCTTTTTGCTGGGAGCGTTGCAACTCATCAATTGCAAGGACGGCAATCCGTTCACCCCCCACGACGAACAAGATGCGGCCTCCCTGGCCAAGACACTGGGTATCGCCCTATACAACCAGCGGCGCATGGTTAAGGCCCGGCCCACCAAGTTTGATTTTTTGCTCAACAACAGCATCATTACCTCCAAGGAACTGGAGAAGGCCATCGCACAGGCGCGGTCCAACAAGGAGCCTGTGGAAACCCTGCTCATCCGGGAGTACAAGGTTCCCAAAAAGGATGTGGGCGTCTCTCTGGGCAAGTTTTACAAAGTTCCCTACGAGGAATTCAACGATACGGTGCCCATTCCCGGCGATCTTCTCAGGGGCCTGAAAGTCCCTTTTATGAAAAACAATGTGTGGGTGCCTTTGCGGGAGGAAGACGGCCAGATAATCATCGCCATCGACAATCCCACAGATATCCAACGCATCGACATTGTAAAGGGCCTGTTCCCGGGGCGGGATCTGGTTTTCCATGTGGCGTCCCGGGAAGACATCCTGTTGTACATCAAGCTGTTCACCACGGAAGAAAAGGAACTGGGCTCCATCGACTCCATCCTGGAGCAACTCCAGGCTGAAGAAGAGGAGATAGATGATGAAATCCATGGTGTGGGCGAGGAGGACAGCGCGGTTGTCCAGCTCGTGAACAAAATCATCCTGGATTCCTATGCCCGTAACGCTTCGGATATTCATATAGAACCTTATCCTGGCAAGCAAAACACCAAGGTTCGGATTCGCGTGGACGGCGCGTGCGCGGTGTACCAGACCATCCCGTACCAGTATAGAAACGCGGTGGTCTCCCGTATCAAGATCATGTCGGACCTGGACATTGCAGAACGGCGCAAACCCCAGGACGGCAAGATCAAATTCAAAAAATACGGCGGCAAGGACATCGAACTTCGTGTGGCCACCATCCCCACCCAGGGCGGCATGGAAGACGTTGTCATGCGTATCCTGGCTGCCGGAGAGCCCATCCCCCTTGCCAAGCTGGGCCTTTTGGAGTGGAACTTCACCAACTTCGTGAATTGCATTATCCAGCCCTACGGCATCATCTTTGTTTGCGGTCCTACCGGTTCGGGTAAAACAACCACCCTGCACTCGGCATTAGGTTATATCAACAAAACCGAAACAAAAATCTGGACCGCCGAGGATCCTGTTGAAATCACCCAGGCCGGACTCCGGCAAGTTCAGGTTCAATCTAAAATTGGCTTTGACTTTGCCGCGGCCATGCGCGCCTTTCTTCGTGCCGACCCGGACGTCATTATGGTCGGTGAAATGCGTGACAAGGAAACCACTAGTATCGGCATTGAAGCCTCCCTCACAGGCCACTTGGTGTTCTCCACCCTCCATACCAACTCGGCCCCTGAAAGTATTACGCGTCTTCTGGACATGGGTATGGACCCCTTCAATTTTGCAGACGCCATTCTATGCATTCTGGCCCAGCGCCTTGCCAGGACCTTGTGCAAGGACTGCAAAGAGGAAGTCACCCCCTCCGAGGACGAATGGAACGAATTTGTCCGGGAATTTGGGGACGGAAAAATGGACTATTTTTCCACCAAATACCCGGACCTGAAATATGGAGAAGACATAAAAATTAGCAAACCCAAGGGCTGCGACCGGTGCCATAATACAGGCTACCGGGGACGTATGGGTCTCCATGAATTGTTGTTGGGCACGGACGAGATGAAAAAGCTCATCCAGATGCAGGCGAAAATGGAGGACTTGCGCGGCCAGGCCATCGTGGACGGCATGACCACCCTGAAACAGGACGGCATCATGAAGATCCTGGGCGGCAGCCTGGACCTCATGCAGGTTCGCAAGGTGTGCATCAAGTAAGCGCTCTATCCCATCAAGGCATTGTAAAACGGGTTTCCTTTGTAATAAGGAAGCCCGTTTCTATGTGGGTTGCACCAGAGGATAACCAGGGGGGGGCGGAATGAGCTTGGCATTATTATATAATGCTTTTGTTTTATTGATGAATTATGCAATAGTTCATGTGATTGTTTAACTTTTTGCCCCATGGGCGCTATTGGATCGGAATCCCCACCCGGCTGGTATCCCACGAAAAAAGAACCAACCAAGCCCTGGCGGAAATCGCATTCCCTTCAACCATTCCAAAATGGCGGCTGTCCTTGCTGCTATCCCGATTGTCTCCCATGACAAAAAACTTTCCATCAGGAATGATAACCGGCCCAAAGGACTCCGTTTTTAATTCATTCCGGTTGGAAGGCAGAGGCGCCCGATACTGGGCGTGTGCGTCCGCCACCGGTTTTCCATTGATGATCAGGTTCCGTAACCTGATTTCCAGGGTTTCACCGGGCAGACCAACTACCCGCTTCAGCAACGTCCGGTCCGGCTTTTTGGGATCAGCGAAAAGGATGACATCCCACCGTTTCGGATCATTTTTTCTAAAGGCATGGGTATCGGCAAGGATGTGATCGCCTTTCAACAGGACAGGAGCCATGGATTGGGATTGGATTTTAAATACTTGTATCGGATTATTTTGTATTGCAAGGGGAGGGTACACAAACACGCTGCATAGTAAAAAACATAAGGTATAAGCGGCATAGTAATGCCAGTGGTTGTACTGTTTGAGGATGAAGTCAAATCGTCTGGACGCTCCAATGCCCGCATCCACAATCTGATATGCGTAAAAAACAGTGAGCAGGAGAGATCCCCAAACAAGGCCTTTGATTCCTTGAAGGATGCCAAGCTGGAACAACCCGGCAAGGCCAGCGGAAGCGCCAATGACTAAAAGCGCCCCCATGAGTAATTCCCCGTTGTACATCTGGCCCAGACCCGGAATATGGGCGGCAAGAAGAATGGCAACAAGAGGACGGCGGGGTTTTAATTCTCGCATGGGTCTGTTCCTGTATTGAAAGGTGGGAATTGGGGTTAATGAGGCCGGGGCCTGATTAACCCTGTTGAGCCAGGCGAATAGCCCGTGCAAGATTTTTGGCGGCCTTAGCCGGATCTTGCAGGGAGCATATGGCTGAGACCACGGCCACTCCATCTGCTCCCGCGAGGATGACATCCCGGGCATTTCCCGCATGGATGGCCCCAATGGCTACCAATGGACGGTTGGTAATTTTGCGGATTCTGGTCAGGCCGTCCAGGCCAATAGGAGGAGCGGCGTCCGGTTTGGTTTGGGTTGCGAAAATCGGACCCACTCCCAGATAATCGGGATCAATGGCCCCTGCATCTTCAACCTGTTGAATATTTTCAACAGAAAGACCCACAATGGCGTCCGGCCCCATTATTTTCCTGGCGTCTTTGTATGCCATGTCGGTCTGGCCGATGTGGAGACCGGCAGCGCCTGCAGCCAGGGCCACATCAGCGCGGTCGTTTATAATAAGGGGGATTTTCTTGGGATCCAGGACTGCTTTGGCGGCTCTGGCAAGCTCCACAAATTCCCGGGTGGCGCAGTTTTTTTCCCGAAGCTGGACAATGGTAACGCCGCCATCAATGGCTTTTTGTATAATTTCCAATAGATCCCTACCCAGGGATAGGGGGCGGTCCGTCACCAAATAAAGGCTGTAATCGATAGTCATTTTCATGGAAGGCAATATATCAATTTGACAAACAAAACTCAAAGGGTTTAAAAAGACGGACCAAGGGGGATGATCCTTCCAGAACTGTCCAATGCCTGTTGACCCTCGTGTTTCATCAATGTTTTTTAGAGAGTTTGGCTTATAAGGACCTGAAACATTTACCAAAGCCTTGACAAAAGTTGAAGTTGGTGCATATCATGTCAACAGGCCTTGAAAAATTCCGAAAATGCTCAATCGGGAAAATAATTAATGGCAGCAAAATCAAGTAAATACACTGTATGCCTACTTCCGCAGGATGGATCGGCTCCCAAGCAATTCACCCTTTCCAAATGGATGCTGTGGGTTGTGGTTTTCTTAATGACCGCCAATGTCGGAAGCGGAATTTACCTGGGGATGGATAACCACAGACTCAGGCTTTCCAAAGGAGATTCCGCGGGTCTCCAAACCACTATCAGCATGCAGGAAAAAGAAATTGATCGGCTGAGGAATCAGTTCGCCCAATCCGCCGAACGCATCAACAAGTTCAACGACACTCTGGCCAGCCTCCATGAATTTGAAAAAAAGATACGCCTTTTGGCTAATCTGGAAGATGCGGAGGACTCGACTTCCTTTCTGGCCATTGGCGGATCCTTTCCCGACGAGTTGGACCCATCAATGTTAACGGAGGCAGAACCCACCAACATAGTCCGGGAGATGAATACTCAGGTTAAGGAACTGGAATCCATATCCGTGGCCACCGAACGCAGCCTGGACACCCTGGTGGGCTATCTGGAAGACAAAAAGGACGTGTTGGCCTGTACACCGTCTATTATGCCCCTGAAGGTCAAAAAGGACCAACATTGGTATTTTTCATCCCGATTCGGATACCGCACATCCCCGTTCACCGGGCTTAAGGAATTTCATAAAGGCCTTGACCTTTGCGCTTCTCTCGGCACTCCCATTATGTCCACAGCCAATGGCAGGGTTTCCTTCGCCGGAAAAAAGAGCGGCTTTGGCAAGGTGATTGTGATTGACCACGGCCACGGAATCGTTACCCGGTATGCCCATCTTAACGCTTTCCAAGTCAAAAAGGGCGATATGGTCAAACGAGGTGAAAAAGTGGGCGAAGTGGGCAACACCGGCCGCAGCACCGGACCCCATCTCCACTATGAGGTGCACTTGAACGGCGTACCCATGAATCCCCAAAGGTATATTCTGAACTAAGGCGCTTTTCCTTGGATTTCAAATTTCAATCGTTTCCTTAAATCCGTTTGCCAATCAAACCGCTTTGTCGCAATTCATTCTTAAGCATTGTTCCTTTCTTTTCAAATTCCAGTCGCTTCAACGGTGCATGCAGCGTTTATGACATGTTGCGTCATCTTCTCTTGTTTTCATTCAGTGTGGATGTTATTAACCAATCGATGAATTAGTCTGGTTTTTATCATTACCCATTAAAGAGTAATCTTTTAGATAACGCTAACTTGCCTATGCGACAAAGGATCTCATTATGCGTAGCCTCTGGGAACTTGCCCGTTTAAACACTGCGCAAAGGAAAGAGTTGCAGGTCAATCCAGTCAGAAAAATGATGATTGGAGCATATGCCCCCTGTGAGCCTGCGGTCATGGATGGAATATTCTCTTTTTTGGATAGTGAAAAAAAGTATCCCCTCAAGACCATTCATAAAATTATGGACCGTTTCGCCAGCATGACCATCAATACCACAGTGATGACCTATGAGGAGGTTGTGGATTTTGTCAAAGGGATTCCCGATGATTTTAAGATAGCCAAGGGTCCCTGCGCATGTCGGCTCCATACTGCTGAGGACTTGGGACCTGACGCCATAGATATTGAGGCCGGCGAACTGGATTTTTGTCAGCAATCTCCTTTAAACGTAGATATTCAAATAGCGACTTGTGCGGAAAAATTCGGATCGTTAGATACTTACGAGTATATCACCAAGGATGAACTTCTCCGCCTGGAGAAGGAATGTCATAACATGGGGCTGGTACCCAATGTATACATGATGTTTGGAGGAGATGCAGGCATATGCCATTGCTCTTCGGCCACATGTGTGCCCTTTATCGCCAACAGAGCCATCAAGGGAAAAAGCAGTGTCATCAAAAGGGGGCAATATCTGGCGTCCACTGATTCAAAACAGTGTGATGGAACCGGATATTGCGCCAAGGTTTGCCATTTTGGAGCACGGAGTTTTGTTCCGGAGAATGGCGTTGGAAAATTGCACGTGAATAAAGCATTGTGTTATGGTTGCGGCCTGTGTGCTGTGGTGTGTCCACAAAACGCCATCACCATGGTTTCCAGGTTTTAGACGATAGAGCAAGATTCTTTCTGTAAAATTGTTTAGTGGTCCGCACGTCCTTCTTTTGGCGATGGTTATGGTTCATC
>JAEINP010000130.1 GCA_016342355.1 Desulfatibacillum sp. | reverse complement strand
TATTTGGTGGGCCGTGAAGGAATCGAACCTTCAACCTTCTGATTAAGAGTCAGCTGCTCTGCCTGGTTGAGCTAACGGCCCGTGTCCCGTGCGTCTTTACCTCTCCGCGTCGGGAGAATCGTGAGTACCAGCCTCGACCTTTTTTGTCAATCGACTTTTTCAAAAAAATGCATTTTTACGGATTCGGAGCACGCGGCTTATGGGTTTGCGCTGCCCCCCTGTACCGTGGCGGGCGATTTGGGACTGAGTGGAAGCGTTTTTAAAGGTCTTTAAAACACGGTTAAAATCACCCGGAATCAAGGGGTGAAAACTTCTCGCCGCCCCTTATTTTCATAGCAAAAACCCATCCTCGCCCGACAGGATTCCCCCTGGTAAGGCGCTCATGCTCCGTCCTTGGAAAAAACCCCGGCGGCTTTCATTTTCTTGCGCAGGGATAATAGGTTATCCCTAAGCTGTATTGTATTTGGATGGTCAGGCCCTAGCCTTTTCTCGGCAATGTCCAAGGCCCTCAACTAAACAACCACCGACTAAAGTCGGAGGGTTTTCTTTAAGTGCTGAAAGCACGGATACGGGTCTAGGACCCGTCACTAACTCTCTGTTTTGAAATTATCATCGGGATTGGGTTCAAAATGATGCTCCAGGTAATTCTTGATCATCTCATCGGTAACTTGGACTGCGGTCACGCAAAAGTACCCCCGCGCCCAAAAATGCCGACCCCAATACCGCTTTTTCAAATGGGGAAACTCTTCAAACAGCTTTGTCGCGCTTCGCCCTTTTATTCTTCGCATTATCTCACTGGGGGCCATTGTAGGAGGCGCGGACACAAAAATGTGGACATGATCCTTGCTCACCGCCCCTTTGATAATTCGAATCTCAAACGATTCACACGTTTGACGGACCAACTCCCGTACTCGCAACGCTACTTCACCTTGCAATACCTTGTAGCGGTATTTGGTCACCCATACAAAATGGTATTCTATGTTGAATACCGTATGACTCCCATAGCGATAGTCCATATGACCTCCTATGGGCTTGGAACTAACATAAACCAACGGATAAATCTATCCGCCTAAAAGGCGGAGGTTTTAACCTTTTTTCAGACTAATAAAGAGGTTCTGCTTCGCCGTATTTTCCCTGGTCCTGATACAGCGCTGCCAAGTTGTTGCACGACGTGGCCACAGAAGGATGGTCTTTGCCCAATCCAACGACACTATGAATAGCCTGCCGCGCCGGGCCGACGAGCTCATGTACCGCAGCCGCCACGCGGGCGTCAACCAGGTTTTGGCATAACTGCTCGCTGATTCAGCGGTTCAGGGTTGATGCCCAGGTAAAAACTCATGTGGCGAAATGAGTCGACCAGGGGGGCTCAATAGGCGAAATTCTTATTCCAATCCAATTTTTCATTCTGCCGGGGAAGATCTTAGCTCTCCGGCTCACAATGCGCTCTTTGACAACCCAAAACAGCCTCCAAAAGTAAGAATCCGGCCCTCCGGGAGCGGTTTTTCCACCGTTCCGGGCCTTCCGGTACCTCGCGGCCCGGAAGATATTCATCCCAAGCACCTTCAACACCACGCAAAAACGCACGGCGCCCAAACCCCTTACCCGCAGATGCTTGGCGCCGGTCCGGCGATCCAATTCGGAAAACATCGCCTCCACCCCGGCCCGCCATCGATACTGATCCCGGAATTCCTCGGTTTTCTCGAAAATCCGGCGTTTGGCCAGGCGGATCGCCTTGGCGTCGTAGCTCAGGGTATGCCAGCGCTTGCCAGGCTTGGCAGGACATTGCTCCCTGGCCGGACATCCCGCACAAAGTGTCGCATCAAACCGGGCGCGCAAGCCGTTCTTCCCGTTTTTCGTATCCACCGGAGCATAGCCCCGGGGGCAGGCAGCCACCCGCTTCTCCCGGATGGTGAAATCAGCCAAGCCCAGCCGCCCCTTTTTTTCGCCCAGGCCCGGCGAAGCCGGCGCAATCAGCGTCACGCCCAGATCCGCGGCCTTTCTCACGTTTTCGTCACACCCATAAGGGGTATCGGCCGATACGGATTCAGGCCCCAGGCCCTTTTCCCGGGCCGACTCAATGGCCGGAACCAGAGCGTGGCTGTCGTGGACGTGGGCCGATTCCACGGCCACATGGGTGGCCAAGCGCAGGGGCTTGATTTCGCCCTCTTCAAGCTCTTTGTCCGAATAGGTCTCCATGACCTGGGCCTGATATCCCTGGCCCTTGTGGCCGCTGTATCCCGCCTCCGGGTCCGACGGATTCTGCAGGGAGTCGGAAGGAACCTCCTTGGGAGGCTTGACCTTGACAGGGCCGGAGGCGTCCAGTTGTTCGCCCATGACCCGGCAGAGAGCGGCGTAGGATTTCAGGCTGCCGACCTCGGTGTCGCCGCCGAAACGCTCCACCAGGGCTACCAGATCCTGGGCGGTTTCCCCCAACTTTCGTTGGGAATCGGACGGCTTGATCATGGAAAAGCAGGACAGGGCCTTTTGGGCGAAATAGCGTTCCACCAATTCCGGGAGATCCTTTTCCAGGGCGGTGAAGAGCTCCGGCCTCTGGCGTTTGAGGTTTTTCAGGAAGGCGTGGATGCACTGGGAGAGAATCCTCAAACGCCCCAGGCGGCGCATGTTGGATTGGATGTGGACCGAGTCCAGGCGCTGTTTTTGGACGTCCACGTCAAAGGCCTTGACCAAGGCCCGGGTGATCTGACTGAATAGGGTCTCGTCGAGCTTGTTGTCCATGGCCCGGCGGCGGGTGTTGCGGAGGCTTCGTTCGCAAAGGTATTTATCCGTGTCGGATTCGCCGGGCAGATCCAGGGCGTAATGCCACTGGACGTCGAAGGCCAGGGCCTGGACGGTTTCCAGGTCGGTGAGGTCGTGGATTTGCTGGAGGATCACGCATCCCAGGGCGGTGTAGAGTTCCTTGGTGGGGCAGCCGTGGGTTTTGTGATAGCAGGCGGCCAGAATGTCCACGGGAAGCATGGGGAGGCAATGGGTCTTGAAGAGGCCGGCCCAGGAGGCATCCAGGAGCGCCCTGCGTTTGGGGCCGAGGTAGCCCCAGGGGTCGAAGAGGGAGAGTTGCTTGTTGTCGCGGATGCGGATCATGGTTAGTTCCTTATTGGCTTGAATTTATGGAACATAATATCAAAGCCCTCTCCACATGTCAATGCATAAGTACTAATTATTATAAATAATTAAGATATTTAACTGTAATTATTGCTTCGGTCTACTTTTTGCCGGACCATCAATCCTGATTTCCGCCTGTCAGCCGCCGAACCAGACCTTTTTCAGCTAAAAAATCATGAAAAGGCGCAATAATGCTTCTGTTTTCAGGTTTTTAAGACA
>JAEINP010000129.1 GCA_016342355.1 Desulfatibacillum sp. | reverse complement strand
CTGATGGCATTGACGGGATTGGGGTTCATCGGATTCATCGCAGGGCATCTGGCGGGGAACCTGACCCTTTATGCCGGCGGGGCCGCCTTCAACGGCTATGCGGCCCACCTTCACAGCCTGGGCCCGCTGGTGACCGCGGCCGAGTTTGGCCTGTTGTCCATGGCGGCGGTGCACGTGAGTTGCGGGTTGTGGCTGTTTTTGCAGAACCTGGCCGCCCGGCCCAACCGCTACGCGGTCAATCGCCGCGCCGGGGGTCGAACGATCGGCAGCGCCACCATGCCTTACACCGGGGTGTTGATTGCCGCCTTTGTGGTCTTTCATCTGCTCAATTTTCATTTCGTGGACAAGAGTCACACGACGATCTTTACCATCGTGGCGGCAGCCTTTTCCAGTCCCCTGGTTGTAGCCCTTTACATTGCGGCCATGGTGGTGGTGGCCGTTCACGTGAGCCACGGGCTCTGGAGCGCCTTTCAGACGTTGGGGGCGAGCCACCCCAAGTACATGCCGGCGATCATGGCCCTTTCGGTGGCCTTTGCCGTGGCCGTGGGGGTCGGTTTCGGGTTTTTGCCCATTTATGTTTCAATGGCGGTCTAACGACCACCGTTTTAAGATGTAAGTGTTAAGTTTTAAGATTCGGGCATTCGGTCTCCCAGGGGGATGAAGCTGGCCGTCTTAACACTTAAAACCTAGCACTTAAAACTATCCGGAGGATTTATGACATTGGATCCAAAAGTACCGGGCGGGCCGTTGGCGGAGAAATGGGACCGTCACCGGTTCGAGCTCAAGCTGGTCAACCCGGCCAACAAGCGAAAATTCACGGTGATCGTGGTGGGCACGGGGCTGGCCGGGGGGAGCGCGGCGGCGAGCCTGGCCGAACTGGGCTACGACGTCAAAAGCTTTTGTATTCAGGACTCGCCGCGCCGGGCCCACTCCATTGCGGCCCAGGGCGGGATCAACGCGGCCAAGAACTACCAAAACGACGGCGACAGCATCCGCCGGCTGTTCTACGACACGGTCAAGGGGGGCGATTTTCGGTCCCGTGAGGCCAATGTCTACCGCCTGGCCCAGGTGAGCAACGCCATCATCGACCAGTGCGTGGCCCAGGGGGTTCCCTTTGCCCGTGAATACGGCGGTCTGCTGGCCAACCGCAGTTTCGGCGGGGCCCAGGTCAGCCGGACCTTTTACGCCCGGGGCCAGACGGGCCAGCAGTTGCTGCTGGGAGCTTACAGCGCGTTGAGCCGCCAGATCGCCGCGGGCAAGGTGGCCATGTACACCCGCCGGGAGATGCTCGACCTGGTGGTGGCGGGCGGCAAAGCCCGGGGGATCGTGGCCCGAAACCTGGTCACCGGCGAAATCGAGCGCCACACGGCAGACGCCGTGGTCTTGTGCACCGGCGGCTACGGCAACGTCTTTTTTCTCTCCACCAACGCCATGGCCTCCAATGTCACCGCGGCCTGGCGTGCCCACCGGCGCGGGGCCTTTTTTGCCAACCCGTGCTTTACCCAGATCCATCCCACCTGCATTCCGGTCCACGGCACCTACCAGAGCAAGCTGACGTTGATGAGCGAATCGCTTCGAAACGACGGCCGGGTCTGGGTGCCCAAGCGTCCGGGCGATACCCGTGCCCCCCGGGAAATCCCCGAGGCCGAGCGCGACTACTACCTGGAGCGCAAATACCCCAGCTTCGGCAACCTGGTGCCCCGCGACGTGGCCAGCAGAAACGCCAAGGAGCAGTGCGATGCGGGCAAGGGGGTGGGCGAGACCCAGTTGGCGGTCTATCTTGACTTTACCGATGCCATCGCCCGGGACGGACGGGACCTGATCGCGAAAAAATACGGCAACCTGTTTCAGATGTACGACAAGATCACGGCTGAAAACCCCTACGAAACGCCGATGATGATCTACCCGGCGGTGCACTACGCCATGGGGGGCTTGTGGGTGGATTATAACCTCATGAGCACGGTGGACGGGCTTTTTGTGCTGGGCGAGGCCAACTTTTCCGATCACGGGGCCAACCGGCTCGGGGCCAGCGCCCTGATGCAGGGGCTGGCCGACGGTTATTTTGTCATCCCCTACACCATCGGCGGGTACCTGGCCGGCACGGCTTTAGACAAGGTCGGCAGCGATGACGCCGCCTTTGTCGACACGGCCAAAGAAGCCGAAGGCCGCATCGACCGGCTGCTCGCAGTCAATGGAAAGCGTACCGTGGACGACTTTCACCGGCAGTTGGGCCAGATCCTGTGGGACCACTGCGGCATGTCCAGAAACAACGCGGGCCTGGAAACGGCCCGGGACCAGATTGCGGCCCTTCGAGACGAGTTTTGGAAAAACGTCACCGTACCGGGCTCTGCCGGCGACTTCAACCAGAGCCTGGAGCGGGCCGGCCGGGTGGCGGACTTTCTCGAATTTGCCGAACTGATGGTCATCGATGCGCGCCACCGCCAGGAGTCGTGCGGGGGGCATTTTAACGAGGCCTTTCAAACCGGAGAGAACGAGGCCCTGCGTGACGATGAGAACTTTTGCTACGCCGCGGCCTGGGAGCACAAGGCAGACGCGCCCGAACTGCACAAGGAGCCGCTGGCATTTGAAAACGTGACCCTGACCCAAAGGAGCTACAAGTGAGCGCCGGTGCCAAGACCATCCAACTGACCTTAAACGTATGGCGCCAGAAGGGCCCGAGCGACAAGGGGCGCCTGGAAGCCTATCATGCGGCCAACATCAGCACGGACATGAGTTTTCTGGAAATGCTCGATGTGGTCAACGAACAGCTGACCGTGGACGGCCGCGAGCCGATCGCCTTTGACCACGACTGCCGCGAGGGGATCTGCGGCATGTGCGGGGCCGTGGTCAACGGCCGGGCCCATGGCCCGGAACGAGGGACCACCTTGTGCCAGCTGCACATGCGCCACTTTGCCGACGGCGACACGATCTTCATCGAGCCCTTCCGGGCCCGGGCCTTTAAGGTCATCCGCGACCTGGCCGTGGACCGATCCGCCCTGGACACGATCATCCAGGCCGGCGGCTATGTGTCGATCAACACCGGCGGGGCCCCGGACGCCAACGCCGTGGCCATCGCGGCAGACATCGCGGAGCTTGCCATGGATGCGGCCGCGTGCATCGGTTGCGGGGCCTGCGTGGCCTCGTGCCCCAATGCCTCGGCCATGCTCTTTGTCGGCGCCAAGGTCAGCCAACTGGCCCTGTTGCCCCAGGGACGCCCCGAGGCAGCCCGACGGGCCCTTTCCATGGTCCTTGCCATGGATGCCTGCGGCTTTGGTAACTGCTCCAACGAACGCGAATGCGAGGCCGAGTGCCCCAAGGAAATTTCCATTACCAACATCGCCCGGCTCAACCGCGAGTTCCTAAAGGCCGGTATTGCCTCCGCGGTGAAGTAACCTCCGGGATGCGAGA
>JAEINP010000128.1 GCA_016342355.1 Desulfatibacillum sp. | reverse complement strand
AAACGCACGGCAGGTTCCCCGGCGCGTTGGAGAGCTGTTCCTGTAAATGCCACAAGGATCGTGGCCAGGATGGCCGCCACCGTAAGGGTCACGATAACCTCAATCAGGGTAAACCCTTGTTCGTTATTCAGGAATGAGCCTTTCATGGTATGAACCCCGTGTTCTTGGTGATGGTTATGTTTTTGGATTTGCTCCCCTTGGTCACTGTCAGGCTAAGATTGGAAGCCAGGGCCGTGACGCCCGTCTCTCCGGAGCATGGCCTGCCCCAGGAGTCAAAGCTGACGGTGGCGCCTGTCACGGTGATGCCCAAAGCCCCAAGGCTTTTGGTCATGTCGGTGGCGCCGGGCATGGCCACGTTGGTGCGGGTTCCGTCATAATTAAACATGGTGTATGAATTGCCGGAAATCTGGATTCCCCAGGAGTCTCCGGTTGTCATGGCCCGTCTTTGGGCGTAACGGAACTGGGACTTGAGGGCCTCGGCTTCGGCGACCACGGTGCTGTCCAGGGACATGGAAGCCTGGGAAACAATCACGGCAGAAACTATCCCCATAATCAGAAGGACGACTATTGCTTCAATGAGGGTAAAACCCTGCCTGGAACGGATAATCCTGTTCCATTCTTTGTTACCCATGTTTTTCATGCTGACTCAATCCCTTCAATAAGATGATCGCCATGGCCACTCCGCACAATCCGTAACCCAAAACAGCCAAGGTGGCTGGCAACTCCGAAACTTTTAAGGAAAAACTTATGGAGGAAACACCGATTCCAATGGCCAGGGCCACGGCAATGCCGTAGGCTGTCCACGTCCCCCATTTGCCGCCATGATTAAGGCCCAGGCCAGCTACGACCATGAGTAGGGACACCAGAAAAACGGCATTCCTGACCATGTTCAACCCGTCCAGGCTGACCCCTTGGTCCGCCCAAAACCGGACTCCCACAGCCAGGATGAGAAAGAGGGAAAAAAAGAAAAAGCCCGTGATGAAGAAAAACCATGCCCGGGTTTGGACGGATCGACCGGCGCCATTGTGCTGAATCCTCTCCAGGACAAGGCCTGTGAGGTGGTCGGGCGGTTCCTGGGGCTTCAGGCTACGCAAAAGGATTTTGATTGTTTCGTTATCAGGGTTCATGGTCAGCCTTTGCAGGGATTGTTTCCGGGATAATGGTCCGCAATTGGTCCAGTCCCCGGTACACCCGCATTTTTGCCGCGCTTGGGGTCACGTCCAGGATTTCGGCTATTTCGTCATAGGTCAGGCCTTGCACATACCGCAAAATCAGGGCCTCCCTTTGATCGGGCTTCAGTTGCAGCAGGGCGTCCTGTACTTCCCCTGCTCTTTCCTTATCCAGAAAGGCTTGTTCCGGTCCCGGTTCCCGGGACTCTTCCTGTTCCCGGCTTGCCGGTTCAGAACTGTGGAGACCCTTTGTTTTCAGGCGCCTGCGCACAAGGTTGAGGCCAATGGTATAAAGCCACGGAAAAAAACGCCGCGTAGAGTCAAAGGAATCCAGGTTCCGGAATGCCCGGACAAAAGTATCCTGGACCAGGTCCTCGGCTTCCGTGCGGCTGCCGGTCATCCGGTACGCCAAGTTGAACAGAGGCGTCTTGTAAGCGTCCACCAAAAGGGCGAACCGGGCGGTGTCACCGGCCTTCACGTCCAAAATGGCCTGCTTTTCCTGTTCCTGGTCCATGGGTCCTCGCATCACGGTCCGGTGGCGGGGAGCCAAGCCTTTACACTATCTACTCCCCGGAAGGAAAAAAAGTCACAAATAATATTAGGATTTTAACTTATTCTTTACATATTTTGACCCAATATGCCATATAAAGTCAAACAAGGTTTCATTTTTTCCGCAAACCCCAGACATGGCTTCCGGCATACAAACTATGGCTCACCTTCAAGAGGATAACATTTCGGTTTCTGTGGTAATGCCCGCCTATGGGGAGGCCCACGCCATCAAAGGGATCATTGACCGGGTCAGGAATGTGCTGGACGGGCTTGGACTTTCCTTTGAAATCATTGTGGTGGATGACGGGTCGCCTGACCAAACCGCCAGGGAGGCGCTTGCAGCAGGCGCCAGGGTTTGCGCCCATCCCTACAACATGGGCAACGGGGCGGCGGTGAAGACCGGCATCCGCCACGCCCGGGGGGAAAATATTGTGCTCATGGACGCGGACGGCCAGCATCCCCCTGAGGACATTCCCCGGTTGCTGGAAAAGTTGGGGCCTTACGATCTTGTGGTGGGGGCGCGGTCTTCCGGGACCCGGGCCAGCCTGCACCGGAGCGCGGCCAATGCCGTGTACAACCGTTTGGCGACCTATGTGAGCGGGAGGAAGATCGAAGACCTGACCTCGGGCTTTCGGGCCGTCAAGGCGCCTATTGCCCGGGAATTTGTCAACCTTCTCCCCAACACATTCTCCTACCCCACCACCCTGACTCTGGCTGTCATCCGCACGGGGTACAGCCTGGTGTATGTGCCTTTTGCAGCCCCGGCCAGGGAGGGGAAAAGCAAAATAAAACTTTTCAAGGACGGCAGCCGTTTTTTTCTGATCATCCTTAAAATTGCCACCTTGTTCGCGCCGCTGAAAATCTTCCTGCCCACCAGCCTAATTATGTTCCTCAGCGGACTTGGGTACGGACTTTTCAAGATATTTTTCCTCCACACACGGTACGGCCCCACTTCCGCCATGCTCATGACTATAGCCGTGGTGGTCTTTCTCATGGGCCTGATTTCGGAGCAGGTGGCCCAGTTGCGTTTTGACCACATGGGCAGGGTGGTATCCACCGAAGTAACGGAAGAAAGCCGGTTTCCCGCAGCATCACCCGAGGAATAAGAATGATAGCCAAGCCCTGCAGACCTTCCGGAATTTCAGGTGTTTTTTCCCGTTGTTTTTTCACTCCCCGCGCTTATCCGAACCCTTCCCAAAAATGTGTTTTGAGATCCCGCAAATCCGGGACAGGGCCAGCCCATGGATAGCCCTGCACAGGAAACGCCAGGGAAAGGCCCCGGCTTTGCCCGGAGATGGTACGGACGAATTCTGCTTTTGCTGGTCTTATCCTTTGTGGGTTGGGTGATTATCCGGCATGCCAGGGAGTTCAGCGCCTATACGGTAAGCATTTCGCCCCTGTACCTGGGGCTGAGCATCGGGTGCTGCGCACTGGGGTATCTGGCCAACCTGATAGTGTGGATGCGGCTGGCCGCGGCTTTTGGAATTAGGGAGGACTTCATAACCACCGGTAAGGCGTGGCTGCTGTCCCGCATGGGCAGGCATGTCCCCGGAAAGGTGACCATCTTACTTGTCAGGTTCAATCAATATAAAAACCATCCCAACAACGCCATCACGGCCGCCACCATCACCGAGCATATTTCCTCCACGGCGGCTTCGGGATTGATCGTCACCCTGGCGGTCACGTGGGGCACGATCCCCGTTC
>JAEINP010000127.1 GCA_016342355.1 Desulfatibacillum sp. | reverse complement strand
GTGCCTGAGGCAAGGCATGCCTCAAAATATGAAAGGCCCTTGAAGGCTCTCAGGTATTCAATGGCGTCCCCGGATTTCTCACAGCCACGGCACCACCAACGGCCTTTTTCCGGCCAAACCCTGAAACGGTCCGTGCCGCCGCAAGCCGGGCAGGAGGTTGAATATTCCCCGTGGGCTACCTTTTTCAGGGCGATACCGTCTTGTTGAAGCAGGTCAGAAAGGGTCATTTCTTTGTTGCCTCCCTGAAGACCCTGAAGGGTCTGAACCCTTTTCCAGTAACTTTTATAAAGCAAAAAATAGGTTCTATAGGGAAAGTTATACAAAAAGGGTTCAGACTATTCAGACTGTTCAGGATCATGATTCCCCCCTGTTCTGGTCAATGAGTCCAATTCCCAAGTAAAACACACCCTTGTAATTTTGGTAAGAATCAAACCGATCCTTAACCCTTTTTCCGAATTTGGTTCCGCTGATATACCGGTGCCCATTTTCGCCGCACCATTGACGGTAAGCCTCGTATAAATAGCCCGCCTTAACTTCCGTGTTGGTTTGGATCAAGCAGCACTCGCCAAAGAATTGCCCTATCAGGTCTTCACCGCTCTGATATTCGGAAGTAGCCGCCTTCACTGACTCGGGAGGACCAAGGCCCTTATCCTGCCAATCCAGGCAGCCACGGATAAGCCATGCCAGGATGCCGGATGCTTCCGCCCGAAGTTTTTCGGGAAGGTCCTTGTCAACCGGCCTTTGGTGTTTTTCCTGGGGATCGGGCACAAAGGCCCTTGTGAACGGGATTAAAAGAACCCGCCTCCATAGTGCGAAGTCGTCGGCGTCGGCTCTGGGCTTGTGATTGGTACACAGGAAAATGGTATGCTGCGGCTTGAACGCCACCTCATGCCGCCCGTATGGCATACGCCCCACGATGGTATCACCGCCCGTAAGGGCTTTGACGCGGGCAACGGACAATTTCCGGCCTTCGTCCGTCTCGCTGGCGCTGACTATCCTTTTCCCCTGCAAGGCCATGATGTCCGGGGAAGGCCCTGCGCTGGATCGGGTCTGGTTTTGTGCCAAAAGCATTTCGCTTTGGATCGGTCCAGCCAAAGGCCCGAGAACGTGGAACACGGCTTCAAGCAAGGTTGACTTGCCGTTTGCCCCTGCTCCCCATAAAATTGGAAGAACATGCTCCTTGATTTCCCCGGCGATTGCATACCCGAAAAGCCGCTGGACAAAACCAACAAGGTCCTGGTCTCCGTCAAAAACTGATGTCAAAAAGGATTCCCAAACGGGCGCGGATTCATCAAAACCCCGGTATTCAGTCGGGCATGGGGTCCGGATCATATCCCCAGGTCTTCCTGGCCGGAGCGTTCCGGTTTTCAAGTCAACGACTCCGTTCGGGCAGGCTAATAGCCATGGGTTGCCGTCCCAGGCCTGCCCAGGATCGCCCAGGGAGTCTTTTCCTGCCCTGGCAAGGGAAAGGATGGCTTGTTTCCGCCGGGCCGTGCATAGGTCCCTGGCTCTCCTTAATAAGGCGTCCTCTCGGGCCGCGTGACTTTTGGCTTTGTCGCTTGTCCCTGCCTTCTCTGCCTTGTATTTCTGCCAGGATTGCCGCTGTGCTTCCTCGCGGAACACGTCCACCACTGCCCCCACGGCTGCGGTCGCTTGGTCCAAAATATCCAAGGTCCAATAATGGCCCTCCCAGGTAAACCATCGCCCTGCTGAATGGTCGTACAGCAACCGGCCTTGATGCAGGCGGATGAAAAGGGCCGCGTCGCCGTCTTCATTTTGGCGCAAGGCGTCCATGATTTCCTGCTCGGAAAACCGGCCACCTTGCCCACGGGGTTCATCCTGCGCGGCGCGTCCGGTCTGCTCCTGGTCAACCCTGGCCTGTACAAGCTCCCGGATTCGGTCGGGGTCGGTCATGGTTGCGGCCTGTGTCATTAATCCGCCTCCATTTCAGCCCTGACAAGAAGCCGGTCAAGCAGTCGTGATGTGGTGTCGCAGTATGGCAGGGTGGTCAAGATCGTTCCTGCAAGGCGATGTGTCCGGGTCCAAAACCATCGTTTGATTTTTGCCATGGTCGCCCCCCCTATGCTGCTTGGCTTGTGGGGCCGGGATCGCTGGTGCTTTGGCGTGTTTGGGCGTCCACATAGCTTTGCAGGTCTGCGGGCTTATACATCGCCCTGCGTCCGATTTTACAGAAACGAGGGCCTGTTCCTTCCCAGCGCCATTTTTCCAGGGTTCTGTGTGAAATGTTCAAGAACTGCGCGGTTTGTTCTTGATTTAGAAGGGCTGATTCGTTCACAATGAGTTCTCCTTTTCAGACTGTTATTTCGTTTGGGATAAGTTCCCGTTGTCTGAAGAGGAGTATAGAGGGACAGAGAAAGGCGGGGTAGGAATCAAAAAGCGCTTTTTTTAATTCCTATCAAAAATTACTCATCATCTGAATTTTCGCTTTTGTACAACAGCGGGTGAGGTTCTCCCCATTCCATTCCTGGTGGGAGTTCTGGATGTGGATATGGAGCGGGGGTCCAGCGTATCGGGGCGTCCGTTTGCGGGTCTGTTTTGCGGTACAGCATTTTTTCAACGGACTCGACGGAGCAATCGTACTGAATGGCGAGAAAGTCAATTTCAGGGGTGGTTGATCCTATGCAATCAATTAGCGATTCGCGTTGCTCCTCTTGAATTTCAGGGAATCGTTTGTTGATATAATCTGACCATTTTGCCCTGTCGCCACCAAATGATTCAAGCAATTTTTGCAGGTGTGTGTACTCCCAAACAAGCACCTCCCGCAAAGGCAATTTATAAGACTTTCCTGTGCGATCCCCTGCCAAGGCCCGCCCAACGTGCAATAAGCGCTTTTCGGCTTCCTTGCGTACTGCCATATATTTGTCTTCTTTGCGTTCATCCGAAGCCCAACATTGCCATTGGGCTATGCGTGTTTGGAACGGGCTTGTTGTTAACCAAAGAGGGGTTTCTTTAAGGAGTTCAAAAAACAAATCATCTGTTAACTCAATATCTCCATCAAGAATATCTTCCAGCATGGTTTCATCAATATTGGGGGCGCGATAAAAGCCCTTTATTGACGATTCAAACAGGGCGTTAGCTTTTTTGTTTTCTCGAATGATTTGAAAATGCTCATGGTCGTTTTTAATCTTGTCGGGGAGCCTTTCGAGTTTTTCGTCAACTGAGTTTGATAGATGGCTTCTTAGGCGTTCTCGCACCTGTTTCCAGTTGTCAGGCTCCGGCATGTGGTCAACAGCCCGCTTTTTTTCTGCTTGTTTCTTGGAGGACATAACCAAACCCTTTTTAAGCCTTGTCCGATTTTCTGAGTTCCACCACATTGCCCGACACAACCGGCTGCTTCATAGCCACATCCACGCCTGCCTGGAAAAAATTCTGATTGGTCCCTTTGGCGCAATTGTAGGCAGGATCAT
>JAEINP010000126.1 GCA_016342355.1 Desulfatibacillum sp. | reverse complement strand
CGAGAACAGGCTTTCCCGCCGGGCCTCCCAGTCTGGGGACTGCGCAAGAAAAGACAGGATCTTTTTGAGGCGCCATTGATCGTGTTTGGAGGCTGGCGGGTTTGGACCCAAACTCAATCTTCTGTAAGGGGTGCGCCGATTTTTTCGGCAAGACCCGAGACAGCAAATGGATGTCTGGTCATGGGAGACCATTGACCCAGGGAACAGAACAAAAAAAGCCGCCGTCCAATATGCACAGGTTAACAAGCAGCCGCCAGGGGGCGTTCCTCCAGGAAGGATGGGAAATCTCTATTTTCCCCTTGACATTACTTATCATGGACGTCCCCCCAATTCGTGGAACTTACTCAGTTAACAGCAATTTGGTATAAGCCATTAGCTCAGGCAGACCAAATGTTTTATGGCAGCCGCAAAGGCGCTATGTGCATGAAAGGCGAGGTGTGGCGCTATTGAAACGGCTGACCGTTTTACGGACTGTTCTGTGACCGTATTCCCTTGACAGTGTCGACTTTGGGTTGAAATAATGACCGAAACAAGGGGATCTCCTTGCTCGGGTTCAAACCAGTATCAATGGGGAAGGAACTCTGCACTCATGCCTTATTTTCATATTGACAACGCCACCTTGGCCGTCATCCAAAAATTCCTGTCAGATCAGAATCTTGATCCTTGGGTCAGGGTGGAAATCCAGTTCACCGGATGCTGTGACGCCTCTCTTGGCCTTGTCGCAGACAAAACCCGTGAGACAGACCTTTCGGAAAAACATGGAGATGTATGGATGGTCATGGACCCCGACACCTACCAAACCGTGGGTATGGTTTCCATTACCCATACGAAGGAGGAATATCAGGATGGTTTCTTCTTAAAATCGGAGCGCCCCTTGAATGAATGGGCCGGATTTGCTCCTTGCGCTATTATTATCCGGTAAAGGGGAAAACAACCGATTGGCGCATGCTGAATGATGAAGGCCGCATAATATGAACGCAATCCTGTCCCTGTCACACACTGAAAAAGGCCTGCAATAAAGGGGGGAGACCATATACGCACCCTGGCAGCACGCTGCCACGGCTAACCAACAAGAAAAGGACGGGCGCAGAGGCCTGCCTACCATTGGTGCGATGCTCCGGGGACCTAACATTCCCTAGTGTCTTTGCCGGGAATCCCGTGTCCTTCGTCCTTGCCACCTTATTCTCCACCCCTCAAGATACGGCCCCAAACCGTCCAAAAAACAGAGTTGCTTTCTTTTTGATATCCCAGAGATTACTTCCCGGACGCCAGCCATCTCCCTATCAGCATATGAAAACCTGCCACGAAAAACTGTGCACCGTGGCAGCAAAGGACGCTTCCACGGCCACCCGACTACTCTTCCGGGTTGCCAGCTCCACCCGCGCTTGGAGGCCATATCAGCAACGGGGCCAAGGTTGCTACGTCAGCTGGATATGGAAATGTTGCATGCTTTTACGATATCTGCTTAACCATATAGTTCATTTTTTCGGAATTTTCCGGGAACCTTTCCCTTTGTCAGGCGTATTTCTTGTTAGATAAAGTCGGCGAATTTACAAAGACTGGAAATGCCAAGTGGACGATAAAGACATCATACGGCGGGTCAAGGATGGAGATGTGGCGAGCTACTCCTTGATTGTCCGAAAATATCACATCAAGCTGATTGGGTTCCTCCAAAGAATGGTAAGGAATCCCGCTCTTGCCGAGGATATCTCACAGGATATTTTTTTAAACATTTACAAGGCGTTAGGAACATTTGACGAAAACAAAAACGTTCCGTTTGAGGCTTGGTTGTTCATCACTGCAAAAAACGCTGCGATTTCGGAAATCAGGAAGCAGTCCCACCGCAGAACCCTGCCCATAGACGCCATAGCGGAGCGTCCTGACGCTGCGCCCGGGGCTTTGTCCGTACTTCTCTCCCGTGAAAGGCGCCTTCATGTGAAGGAGGCGCTGTGCGAGGTTCCGGAGCCGCACCGTAGCGCCCTTTTATTCCAGTTGGAGGGAAAAACCATCCAAGAGATAGCCGATCGCCAGGGGGCTAGTTCTGGCGCTGTGAAAAGCCGCATCCATCGTGCAAAAGCGGCGCTTGTCCGCATCTTAAGCAAGGGAGGCCTGATCGACCATGAATGACGAAGTAATCCGGGAAGACTTTATCCAGAAGACCATGGCAGCCGTGTACGCTTACGAGAATAACCGGCCGGAAGCTAGGTTCAACAGGCATCCGACCGTGGTGGATTTCCTGCTCAAGGCGGGAACTGCAGGCGGGATCGGCCTTGGGGTGATCAGCACGGCCAGGTTGTTTGCCATGGCCCTTGCTCCCGCAATTGTTGGATGACACGTTTTGTTTTAATGACCCGAACCGATGTTATGGAGTGATGATATGGATTCCAATTTATTGAAAGGGAAAAGCCGCAATGGATTTTTAGCCCTGGGGCTCAGTCTCGCCCTGCCCGGCCTCGGCCAGATATACAATGGCGAGGTTATAAAAGGCCTGTGCGCTTTTGTTCTGGTAATGGCGGCCCACTTTGCGGGTTTCGCCCTGGCCGTTCGATTGCCGAATTCCTGGCTTTTCACCGGACTGCTGTTCACGCTTCTCCTGGTGTTTTTTCTCTACCTCGGAATAGCCGCGGAGTCTTTTCGGACGGCCAAAATGATCGGGCACGCCCATATCCTTAGGCCGTACAACCGAATTTTTCTGTATGCAGCGGTTTGGGTGCTGGGCGCCCTGCTTTATCTATGGGTCGGTCACTATACGCGCACCAACTACGTCCATTTTTTCAAGATTCCTTCCGCCAGCATGGAGCCCGGTGTTTTGGCTGGGGACTACGTGGTTGCGGACAGATCCTGGTATCAGCGCCAATCTCCTCAAAAAGACGATATCATTGTGTTCGTTTACCCGGACGACCGGAGCAAGGTGTTTATGAAACGGGTGGAGGCCCTCCCAGGCGAAGCTATGAAACTTCCTGGCGGCCAATTGGCGGAAGTTCCCCACGGGCATATATTCGTCTTGGGGGATAACCGGGAGGCCAGCCTGGACAGCCGCAGGTTTGGGCCTGTCCCTCTTGCGGACGTAATGGGCAAAATTCGGATGGTCTATTTTTCCAAGGGCGAGAAAGGAGTTCGCTGGGAACGGATCGGGAAGACTGTTGGGCCTATTGCAGACAACCGCTAAGCGTCAAATCTTTTGTGCTAAAAAGGCCATTACCGGTTAGGGGATTTTAGTCCTGCAGGTGGCGCCACAGCGGTTTTCCTTTCTGTTTTTTACAGATACTATACAGCGAATATTCATTATGTTATGCGTCAAACGTCAAAGGCAGATTTGACCCCTAAATCTGACACGAAATTTTTAATCCTTCCAGCAATTTCCGGTTAGGAAATTGCATGCGAAATAAACAAAAAAGCCAAGGAGTTAGGATCATTTTTTGCTTGACAT
>JAEINP010000041.1 GCA_016342355.1 Desulfatibacillum sp. | reverse complement strand
GACATCAAGGACCTGGAGACTTGGGCAGACAACTTGAGCGAAGACTATCAGGAGGCGGAGGCTTGAAATTCGCAAGGGCCCTCCCCTACCCCCTTATGTCCTTCTTCAAACAGGGCATGTTTGGGACTGTGGGAGGGCCCTCTCCATGTGGCTGGGTGAGGTTCAAAATCCAATTCCGAATATCTGAAATATTGGTTCTAAAAAAGGGTAGGCGTTATTCCATCAGGGGCCGAAAAGCGGAAAATAAGCATTTTTGGGGAAAACGGCGACAGTGACCATTTCGATGACCAAGTGGGTTTTTTACAAAAAAAGGGGCTACGATCAATCTCGTAACCCCTTGTTTTTATTATGGTGCCGAAGGCCGGACTTGAACCGGCACGACCGTAGGTCACTACCCCCTCAAGATAGCGTGTCTACCAAATTCCACCACTTCGGCAAGATATGTCTTTATTCGGCTGCGGGAGCCGGTGCTTCGTCTGCCTCGGCGGCGGCCGGTGCGTCAGGAGCTGTTGTTTCTTCCGCAGGGGCTGCCTCACTGGTTGCCTGGGCTGCGGTTTGTATCGGAGGAAGATTCAAATCATCCATGGAGGCAGGGGATGCCTGATCCATTTGCTCCTGGGTGATAGGTTCGGGAATATTCACACTTTCCACCGCGCTGCTCTGAGGAATGGCCAAAAGCAGGGAGGTAATCATGAAGATTACGGCTGCAGCTGTGGTTCCCTTGCTCAGAAATCCTGCCGGTCCGGTACTGCCAAAAACAGTCTGGCTGCTTCCGCCTCCGAACGCGGCGCCCATGTCGGCGCCCTTTCCGGTTTGCAGGAGCACAATGAGGATGAGCGCAATGCATACGACAATGTGTAGCACGGTTATTAATACTGTGTACATATTTCCTTTATCCGCCATTTTCCGGCTTGGCGGCCTTCCTTAGATTTTGCGGCAAGGTTTATTGGAACCTGACGATCTGCGAGAAAGTCTCGGGATCCAGGCTGGCGCCGCCAACCAGTCCTCCGTCAATGTCCGGCTTGCTCATGAGTTGGGCAATGTTGGCCGGTTTGACGCTCCCCCCATACAATATGCGTGTGGATTTGGCAAGTTCTTTTCCTAAAAGCACTGCCAAAACCTGACGAATATAGGCATGGGCTTCCTGGGCCTGTTCATCAGTGGCTGTTTTGCCTGTACCAATGGCCCAGACCGGTTCGTAGGCTACCACCAGGGTGTCATCCCCCGAACTGAAGGAAATGTCTTTTAGACCGCCTTTAAGCTGTTTGTCAAGCACATTAAGCGTTTTTTCCTGATCTCTTTCCTCTTCGGTCTCCCCCACACATAAAACAGCCTTGAGGCCGACGTCTAGAGCGGCCCGGATCTTTTGATTCACGGTCTGGTCGGTTTCTCCAAAATACTGGCGCCGTTCCGAATGGCCGATAATCACATGAGAGCACCCGACAGCCTTGAGCATGGGAGCGGAAATCTCTCCGGTAAAGGCCCCTTCCTTTTCCCAGTGCAGGTTTTGGCCTCCCAGGGCGATGGAACTGCCTTCCAGGGCCTGGGCCACAGGCGCCAAGCATACGAAAGTGGGGGCGATCATCACGTCCACCCCTTCCACCCCTTGGACCAGTTTGGCCAAAGCTGCGGCGTCTCGGGCCGCTTCCCGGGGGGTCTTGAACATCTTCCAGTTTCCGGCAATGAGCGGTGTTCTGGTGTCCACTTGAAGGCCTCCTATAATGATTGTCCCACCATGGCGGCCAGATCGGCCACGCGGTTGGCGTATCCCCATTCGTTATCGTACCACGAGCAGACCTTTACCAAGTCGTCGATGACATAAGTGAGGCCCGCGTCCAGGGTGGAGGAAGCCGGACAGGTGATGTAATCCGTGGAGACCAAAGGCAGATCCGAATAATCCAGGATGCCTTTGAGCTCGCCGTCGGCAGCCTTTTTCATGGCTGCGTTCACGGCTTCAGCCGAACCCGGGGCCTTCTCCACGCTCACGACCAGATCCACAATGGAAACGTCCGGGGTGGGCACACGGATGGCAAAGCCGTTGAGTCTGCCTTCCAGTGCCGGAATCACCAGGGCCACGGCCTTAGCTGCGCCGGTGGTGGTGGGGATCATGGACAGGGCGGCGGAACGGGCCCTGCGCAAATCCTTATGGGGTGCATCCAGAAGGCGTTGATCCGAAGTGTAGGCATGGGTAGTGGTCATGAGACCCTGACGGATGCCGAAATTATCCATGAGCACCTTGGCGATGGGTGCCAGGCAGTTGGTGGTGCAGGATGCGTTGGAAATGATGTGGTGCTTTGCAGGATCATAATCCTTGTGATTCACACCCAGGACAATGGTCACGTCCGGATCTTTTGCCGGAGCAGAAATAATCACCTTTTTGGCCCCTGCCTTGAGATGCTTGGCGGCGCTTTCCCGGTCCCGGAACAAACCCGTGCATTCTGCGACGATATCCACGCCATAATGTTCCCAAGGAAGAAGGGCCGGGTCCTTGACCGTGGATACGGGAATGGACCTGCCATCCACTTCGATGCTGGCTTCTCCGGCCTTGACATCGCATGCCAGCTTGCCATGGGTGGAGTCGTAGGTCAGAAGGTGAGCCAGGGTTTTGGTATCCATCAGGTCATTGATTGCCACCACTTCCAGAGAAGGATTGGCTAAAGCGGCCCGGAAGAGAAGACGCCCTATCCGGCCAAAGCCGTTGATTGCGATTTTCGTGGTCATAATGCCTCCTTGGGATTTTTTTTTGCATTACCAGGGCAGCCTCCCTGGTTTCAGAATAATAGTTTGGCCTTCTGCCGCAGCAGGTAAAACCTGCCTTTTCGTAAAGCGCGACGGCAGCGGCATTGGATTCCCTCACTTCAAGAAGGGCGCTTTCCGCCCCTAAGGCCCCTGCCATAGCGCAGGTAGCTTCCAGAATCCACAACCCCATGCCCTTACCCCTATATTGGGGGTCCACAGCCAGGCGCATGAGGTGCATTTCGTCCACCAGGATGCGGATACAGGAGTAGGCCCCGATTTCAACGCCTGCTCCCTGTTTCTGGTGGCGGGCCACCAGACAGTGGGCTTCGGACAGGGAGAGTTCACTCTCAAAATAGTGGCGGGGCCATGAAAAATCAAAGGATTGCCCGTCCACTTGGCAAACAGCCTCCAGGTCAGCCACACCCATTGTATCCAGGGT
This sequence comes from Desulfatibacillum sp., assembly GCA_016342355.1. GTDB lineage: Bacteria > Desulfobacterota > Desulfobacteria > Desulfobacterales > Desulfatibacillaceae > Desulfatibacillum. Next base: position 44,103 of record JAEINP010000041.1, on the reverse strand, counting down.
CATGGATAAATTCATCAGCCTGTCTTGTTGCCCTTTAATATGCCGCTGGCAAGGCATATGCTCTTTTTACCGTAGGCTTCCACTTCCAGGGCCAGCTCCCGAATATCCTTACCCTCTTTTTGCCGGGTTTTAACCGCCCTGAGAAGCACGGGAAGATTGACCCCGGACAAGACCTCCACACGCCCTTCCTCCAGGAAGGAATAACTGAGATTGGAAGGGGTTCCCCCAAACATGTCTGTAAGGAGTAGAACGCCTTCCTTTTGGTTTACATTCTTAATGGCCTTGGCGATATCATCCCGCAGCTTGGTGGCTGATTCCTTCAAATTGATGGAGACCGCCTGGGCGGATTCAATGGGCGCCCCTAGAACAAACTCTCCGGCAGAGAGCAGGGCGTCGCCAAGTTGGGAGTGGGTTACTACAACAATACCAATCATAATAACTAAGGTTTCCTGACTCCGTGTTAGTACCAGGGCGGTCGATGTCCCGCTCCAAGGTGCGCTCACAGGCGCATGGTACCCCGCGCTGTTTAGCGGTAAGATTCATTGTGTATGCCGGAAAAAGGTAACTATACGGCACATGGCAATTTCATTGCAAGACCCAATCCTGCCCCGGGCAAAAAAAAGAACGGCCCTGACGGGCCAGAACATTTTCATGTATCAGATCAAAAAGCAAGGCCTTTACCGGTCAATATCCCGGTGAGACAAGGAAAGGCGCTGAAAAAGCCCGGCCAAATGTTCGTGGATGTGGGTGGCCACAGCAACCGAACGATGTTGGCCCCCAGTGCATCCAATGGCAATGGTCAGATAGGCTTTGCCCTCTCTTTCATATTGGGGCACCAAAAAATCCAATAAATCCAAAAATTTATCTAGGAATTCCAGGGTTTGAACCTTTTCCAGGACAAAATCCCTTACAGGGGCCATAAGGCCGGTCTGATTTTTCAACTCCGGGATGAAATAGGGATTGGGGAGAAACCTCACATCCATCACCAAATCAGCGCCCCGGGGAATGCCATACTTGAACCCAAAAGACAACACACTGATCTGGAGGGATTTTTTTTGGGTTTCCTGGGCCGCCAACTTATGGATGAGGGCTTTGAGTTCGTGGACATTGAGGTTGGAGGAGTCCACTACCCGGGTGGCGATTTTTCGCAAGGGAGCCAGGATCTCATTTTCCAGGCGAATGCCATTCAAAAGTCCCTTTTCCTCCGAAAGGGGATGATGCCGCCTTGTTTCGGAATAACGGCGGATAAGGGTGTCCTCGTCGGATTCAAGGAAGATGATTTCAAAGGCAAAACCTTGGGTTTCCAGTTCCTTGAACACACTTTCAAACCGGGACAAAAAACCCTTTTCCCTCAAATCCATGACAAAGGCAAAACGGGTAACCTCGGAGACAGTCTGGACCTGGAGTTCCAGGAACTTGGGAAGGAGGGCCACGGGCAGGTTGTCCACGCAAAAAAAACCGGCATCCTCCATGGCTGCCAGGGCCGTGCTTTTTCCGGACCCGGACAAGCCCGTGATAATTATGATTTTAAGGCGTTCCACGGTTTAGAACTCCTGATCCGCTTCTCCGATTGCTTGGATCACTTCCTGGGGGGAATCTATGGCCATAAGGCGCTTGCGAAAGGCTTCGTCTCGCAGGAGTCTTGATATCTGGGCCAGCATGGCAAGATGCAGTCCAGCGGAATCGGCCGGAACCGCCAAAAGAAAGAAAATATGGGTGGGTTTCCTGTCAATGGACTCGAAGTCCACGCCTTGACGGCTGATACCGAATCCAAGGTGCAGATTTTTGAGTTCCTTCATTTTTCCGTGAGGGATACCTATACCGTTGCCCACTCCTGTGCTTCCCAGGCGTTCCCGCTCCAAAAGCACACGAACCATATCCTCCACCTTAACCCCGGCGGCTTGCGCCACCGGGGTAGCCAGTTCCTCTATAATCCCCTTCTTATCCCGAGCCTGCAAGTCACACAGCATGCATTCGGGAGTTATGTTATCAAGAATTTTCATAAATCAAGTCACTTACAAACCTTTTCACATCATGGGTTCAATGAGCCCCAGGTTATTACCTCGTCTACGGTATAGCACATTTACCTGACCAGTTTTGGCGTTGGTAAAAACCATGAACTGGTTGTCCACCAGTTCCATTTGCAATACGGCTTCTTCCACATCCATGGGCTTGTATTCGATGGTTTCCACCCTGATGGTGTTTTCACGAGGATCGTCATCCGGTTCCAGGGCGGCGATGGTCTCCGACTCTTGCTGACGGACCTTGTCCCGGGAGGCTCCCCGGCGTTTTCTGACTTTTTGTTTGCCCTTTTTGATTTGCGTTTCCAGTTTATCCAATACCTTGTCTATGGAGGTGTACATATCGACGGTTTCTTCTTTTCCGTTGATGGAAAGCCGGTCTCCCGCCACATTGATTTCCACAATGTGGCGATGTTTCTCCACAGTCAATACCACGTTTGCCTCGGCCGGGTTGTCCAGGTACTTGTCAAACCTGTCCAGTTTTTCGCTAGCGTAGTCACGCAGAGCGTCGGAGGGATCCAGGTTCTTAAAAGTAACCGATGTGTGCATAGGAACGACCTCCCTTATTTCGGTTGCGCGGGCTAAGCCCGCATTGTGTACCAAGCCGGCCGCTTTCAGGGGACCGGCAACGAAGGAAACCCTTTTAAACAAGGGTTTGGGCATTTGGCCGATGCCTGTTAAATGGTTGAATTAGATTTCTTTTAACTCCTTTTAAAGGGACAACAAGGTTAACAACGTTGCCGTCAGGCCAATTTCTTCCGTTTACTGGATGGAAGAATCCCCAACATTTCGCGGTACTTGGCTACTGTACGGCGGGCGATTTGAATATTATTGTCCTCCAACATGGCGGCAATTTTATCATCGGAAAACGGCTTGAGCGGACTTTCGCTCTTAACGATCTGGAGAATTCGCTCCTTGACGCTCGCCGAGGCAATGGAGCCGCCGTTCACCCGGTTGATGGAGCTGTTGAAAAAATATTTCAGCTCAAAAATCCCCTGGGGGGTGTGGGCGTATTTATTGGTGGTGACCCGGCTGATGGTGGATTCATGCATTTCAATATCTTCTGCCACATCCCTGAGGACCATGGGCTTGAGATGGGCAATGCCCTTGTCCAGGAAAGGCCTCTGGAATTTGACAATGCTTTCCATGACCTTGAATATGGTGCGCTGCCTCTGGTGAATGCTACGGATAAGCCATGCGGCGGACCGGAGCTTGCCCTGCACATAATTTTTGGTTTCTTCCGGCAGATTGGCGTCTTTTTGCATGGCTTTTTTATAAAAGTTGCTTACATGGAGCTTGGGAAGGCCATCATCATTCAAGACGATTTCAAAATTATCGCCGATCTTGTACACAAAAATATCCGGAACAATATAATGGGGCTCCTCGTCAGAAAACTGGCGCCCGGGCTTGGGTTCCAGGCTCATGATAATGCGCACGGCAATAAGCACTTCATCCATGGAAATGTGCAGGGCGGAAGCAATGGCCTTGTAATTCTTATTTTGGAGATGATTGAGGTGGTTACAGATAATCTGCTCCACCACCGAGTTGTCCAACTGGAGATGGCGAATCTGGATCAAAAGGCATTCGCTCAGATTACGGGCGCAAACCCCCACCGGGTCCAGGGTCTGCATTTGCCCCAGAACCTTTTCCACCAGGATGGGTTCCGCCTGGGTTACCTGCGCAAGCTCCTCAATAGAGGCGTCAAGATATCCGTCTTTATTGAGGTTTCCAATAATCATTTCTCCAATTTTCTGTTCGCTGGAATTGGAGAACTTTAGCATAAGCTGCCACAGGAGATGCTCTGACAAGGATTCTTTTCTGGCTATAAAACTCTCGTACTTGGGGGCTTCCCTTTCCTCACTTTCAAATACGGCAGGTCCCGGAGCACTATATTCGTCCATATAGTTGCTCCAATCCATATCGTCCGGGGCGCGTTCCTCAATGACCACTTCCTTTTCTTCGGTAGGCGTCGCGTCCTTTGCCGCCAGATCCAGGGGGTCGTCCCTCCTGGTTTCCGGGACCTCATCATCTCCCCCCCCAGATTCGTCCCCTTCCTCTATGGCCGCGTTTTGTTCCATTTCCTGCTGGATAACGTCCAAGAGTTCCATATGGGACAATTGCAGTAGCTTGATAGCCATCTGCAACTGGGGCGTCATGATGAGTTGTTGGGTCAGACGAAGTTGCTGTCGTAGTTCCAATGCCATTAGGTTCCTGACTGCCTGATTGTGTTCGCTAACAATTTGGACTGATGCAGGATGGTGATGCCCTTCATCCCGTGCATGTTTTATGCCAAAATCCTATCACAGAGTAAATCCCTCGCCAAGATAAAAACGCCTCGCCACCTCGCTGGAAGCAATTTTTTCGGGAGAACCGGATTCAATCACCGCACCGTGATTCAAAATATAGGCTGTGTCACAAACGCCCAAAGTCTCCCTCACACTATGATCCGAAATAAGAACCCCAATCCCCCTTGCTGTCAAATGCCTTATAATATTTGATATATCAATCACAGCCAGGGGATCAATCCCGGCAAAGGGTTCGTCCAGCAGCATGAACAAAGGCTCTGTGGCCAGAGCCCGGGCTATTTCCAAACGCCTTCTTTCTCCTCCGGAAAGAAGAAAGGCTTTTCGGTCGGCCAGACGCCCAATACCCAGTTCATCCATGAGATTCCTGACTTTTTCCTCACGGCGGACCCTCGGCATTTTTCCGATTTCCAGGATGGCCAGGATATTTTCAGCAACCGTCAACTTACCAAAAACCGAGCTTTCCTGGGGAAGATATCCCAACCCTTTCCTGGCCCGGACATACATGGGATCATGGGTCAAATCCTGTCCGTCCAGGAGCACCCTGCCCCCGTCAGCCGGGATCATGCCCACGGCCATATAAAAGGTTGTGGTCTTTCCCGCGCCATTAGGCCCCAAAAGCCCAGTGACGACGCCACTGGTCACTTCCATGGTCACATGGTCCACAGTAAGTTTTTTATTGTAGACCTTTACCAGGTCTTCCAAAAGCAAGGTTGCCATCCGTTACTTACCCTCTTGCGCGGGCTTGCTCTCTCCTGCCCCTGATTCCTCGGGGAAAAATTCCGCCACCACGCCCCCTTCAAAGGTCAACAGACCTTCCCTGCTCCGGGTGATAGTGGCGCCTTGGACCTTATTCCTGCCGCTTATGACTTCAGCCTGATCCCCGGTAAGGACAAGGTTTCCGTCCTTTTGGGTGTAAATGGCTTGGTCGGATTGGGAGGTGAAGGAATCATTAGTAATTCTTACGTTTCCGGAAGCCTGGATCTTCTCCAGCGCCTGAGTGGAAGGCAGGGCGCCCTGCTCCTTATCCGCACCGGGCGCAGGGGTGTACCAAATTTTCAATGTATCCGACTTGATGATGGTTTTCTCCTGGGTAGCCACCACATGGCCCTCAAACCGGGCCATGTTCTCCGCCTGGCTGGCCACCAGGGTATCGGCTTTTATCCGGATGGACCCTTTGGAAAGATCAAAACCAACCATGGATGCGGCAGGAGCACTGAAAGCATCGGGTTCCGCCAAAGCCGGGACCAAAGCCGCCAGCCAGATCAAAACAGCAAACAGGACAATGCGCCCCGGATTCCCAAGATTCCATCGCCATAAGGTGTTCGACATATCAAGTGCCTCCGATGATAGCGACAACGTTTCCTTTAAACATAGCCTCTTTTTTCTCCAGGTCATATTCCATGGAGTCCGCAACCACATCCAGGGAAGGTCCCTCAACCTTCACCGCGCCAGGAGAGCGGAGCATTTTTTGGGCATTGGTATAAACAACCTTATCGCTGGTTAAAACATAAGACTGATTGGTCACCCGCACAAGGTTTTCAAGGGTAAAATCATTGGATACAAAGTCCACATTCCCGTCTTGCGCATTGACCTTGGTCTCTGACTTGTCCGCGTCGAACAACGATATATTGAGGCGAAAAAACCTGCCTTTTCGCCCCATGTCCTGGAGTTGGGCCGAAGCCGCTTCCAGTATCCAGTCCAAGGCTCCGTCCCGGACCGCTTCATGGTGCACCTTAGTAAGCACCATGCTGGAATCCTGGGCCATTTCAGACCCCTGGGCAACATTATTCCCACCGCTGTCCTTCATGTAAAGGCGTCCTACCATAGGCCCCAGGAGCAGGGCTACCAGAAATCCCGCCAAAAGATACATAATGTTAGACTGCAACCTTTTGCCGCGTCTCATCCCATAATCCCCTAGCCTTTAGGATTCCTTCGCAAACCTCCCGAACCGCACCACACCCGCCGGGCTTGGTGGTAACCAGCCTGGCGGCCTGTACCACCTCCGGGTGGGCGTCCGCCACAGCCACCGACACACCCACTTTGCCCATGATGCCCAGATCCGGGATATCATCCCCTACAAAGGCCATGCGTTCGGGGAGGGTTTTCATGTCTTTGCAAATAGCATCAATGAGCAGGGACTTGTTTTTAACCCCGTCCCAAAGATGTTTGATACCCAGGTTTTCGCACCTTTTTTCCAATGCGAGGGAACTGCGTCCGGTAACAATACCCGTGGGGATTCCGGCCAGTTGAAGCATACGAATACCCAGGCCGTCCTTTACGCTGAAGGTTTTGATCTCGCCTCCGGCATCGCCGTAGGTAATGGACCCGTTTGTGAGCACACCGTCCACGTCCAAGAGAAGAACTTCCACCTGTTCCAGAATTTTCCAGGTACTCGCCAGATTATGGGGCATTGGTATATTCCTCCAACCCATGATTGACTATGCCAGGCCGCGCTTAACAGGGTATCAGGCGGCGGCCTTTCTGATGGCCGCCAATTGGGGCAATATCCTCTCCAGCATTTCCATGGTTAAAGAATTAGGACCATCGCAAAGGGCCTTGTCAGGGTCCGTATGCACTTCAAAGAATACGCCGTCCACCCCTGCAGCCACGGCTGCCCGGGCAAGCAGGGGAACATAGGCCCGGTCCCCGCCCGAGCAATTACCCAGGCCTCCCGGCATTTGCACACTGTGGGTGGCGTCAAAGATCACAGGAAAGCCCAGATCGCGCATAATGCTGAAATTCCTGAAATCCACCACCAGATTATTGTATCCGAAACTGCTGCCCCGTTCCGTAAGCATAATCCGATCACATCCGGTGGACATGATTTTTCCGGCAACGTGCTTCATATCCCATGGCCCCACAAACTGGCCTTTTTTTACATTCACGGGTTTGCCGCTGTTACCTGCCGCCACCAGCAAATCTGTCTGACGGCACAAAAATGCAGGAATTTGCAGAATATCCAAGACCTTGGATGCTGGCTCCACCTGATCGGGCGAATGAATGTCCGATATAACCGGCACACCCAAAGATTGCTTGACCTTTTCCAATATCTCCAGGCCGCGAACCAGACCTGGCCCACGAAAGGATTCGATGGATGTGCGGTTGGCCTTGTCAAAAGAGGCTTTGAACACAAAGTTCAAATCCAGGCCTTTGACGATTTCCTGAATGCGCGTGGCGATTTCCAGGGTGTTTTCTTCGTTCTCAATGACGCAAGGACCGGCGATAAGGAGCAAGGGAGCTCCCTCACCCACCTCAATGTTTCCGATTGAAAATGTCTTTGTCATAATACCCGGACATCCTTAGTCAAAATGCATGCCAATTGTTGGAAAGTCAGTAGTTACAAGGCTCGAGAACCTTTATTTTGGTTTATCCTGCTACCCGGGTATTGTCAAGTTGGGAAAAACAAGGCTTGATTCAAGGGTCCTGACCTGTTATATTTCGGGGAAAAAAGGGCCCTCTAAAAAATAGGATAAAATATTGAAACAGAAGGGAAAACGATTTTTTGGCTTTATGGTGGTGGTATTGCTGGCCGTGGTTTTGCTTCCGGGAGGCTGGTACTTGTTTCAACGCCTGGAGGGAAATGCCCCCCTGGTCAAATGGAATGCTCCCCTAACCCATGTGGGTTTAACCACGACCCTTTCAGGCGCCCTGAGCGATTCCGGGAACGGACTGGCAGGCATCCGGATTGTCCTGACAAAACCCGGGGAAAAGGAAGTGGAACTCCTTTCCAGGGATTTTCCAGCCAGGGCTTTCCTGGGGCCTGGCAAGGTCAAGGAAGACTCTTTTTCCTTTACCGTGGAGCCGGACAAGCTGGGAATCAGTGATGGAGAGGCTATCCTGCGGGTCAGCGCCCGGGACCGGTCTTTGCGGGGATGGACCAAGGGCAACCTCTTTTACAAGGAGTATCCCCTCATCATTGATACGGCCCCTCCCACCATCGCCATCCTGTCCAAGCGCCATTATCTGCGCCAGGGAGGCGCGGGGTTGGCCATTTATCGGATATCCGAAAAGGATACACGCAACGGGGTCATGGTGGGCGAGAACTTTTTTCCCGGCCATCCCGGAGGGTTCAGCGACCCGGACATCTATATGGCTTTTTTCGCCGTAGCCCATGACCAGCCCACTGACACCCGCATCATGGTCCAGGCCACGGACGTGGCAGGGAATCAAGGAGCGGCCTCCTTCTCCAATCTGATCAATCCGGGCAATTTTCGCCATGATGTTCTCAATATATCGGACCGGTTCATGGAAACCGTATTGCCCCAGTTTGAAGCTGGTAAAAGAGTTGATCCGGCAATTCCCCTCATAGACCGGTATCTGAAAATCAACGGGGAGCAAAGAATGGCGGATTATGCCATTGCCTCGACCATATACGAGCAATCCAGACCCGTGGTCTATTGGAGCGGGGCCTTTGCCAGACTTTCGGGTTCGGCCAACCGGGCCCAGTTCGCAGACCGGAGGGAATACCGTTATAAAGGAGAAACCGTGGACCGTCAGGTGCATCTGGGAGTGGATCTGGCATCCCTATCCCAGGCTCCCGTACCTGCGGCCAACACCGGTATGGTTCTTTTTGCCGGTCCCCAGGGCATATATGGCCAGACTGTGTATCTTGACCATGGCTTTGGCCTGATCACCCAGTATTCCCATCTTTCCCGCATTGACGTGAGTGTGGGACAAAGGGTAGAAAAAGAGCAGGTTATCGGACTCACAGGGAGTACCGGGTTGGCTGTTGGAGATCATTTGCACTTTGGGGTGCTGGTGGGCAACACCTTTGTCAACCCCGTGGAATGGTGGGACGGCGCCTGGGTAAAAAACAACGTGGAGTCAAAAATTGATGCTGTTAAAACAGCCGTCCAGTAATACAGACCCCTTGCGAGAGGGTTTCCTCCAGGCTGTCAGCCAGCATGGAATAGAATTATCATTTTTTTGTGACGGGTGATGTTCGGAGAAAATATTATGAGCAAGTTCAAAATCAATAAAACCTACGCTGAGATCAACAAAAAAATAAAAGCCGGCAAGGTCGTGGTGGTAACCGCCGACGAAATGGTGGAGGTTGTTAAGGAAAACGGTCCTGAAGAAGCAGCCCGGGAAGTGGACGTGGTGACCACGGGCACATTCGCTCCCATGTGCTCATCGGGCGCGTTTATCAATTTCGGCCATTCCAAGCCCGGGATCAAGGCCTCCAAAACCTGGCTCAACAATGTGCCTGCCTACGGAGGGATTGCCGCCGTGGATTGCTATATAGGCGCCACCGAACCCTGTGAGGAAGACCCCCTTAACCGGGTTCACCCCGGGGAATTCAACTATGGCGGCGGGCATGTGATCCACGACCTGGTTGCGGGAGAAAAGGTGCATTTGCTGGCTACGGCCTATGGCACCCAGTGCTACCCCAGCAGGCGCATTGAAAAAATGGTCACCCTGGACGACCTGCCCTATGCGGTCCTGTGCAATCCCAGGAACGCCTACCAGAACTATGCCTGCGCCATAAACCTGACCAGCAAAACGGTTTACACCTATATGGGCGTACTAAAGCCCAGGGGTTCCAACGCCAATTATTCCACTTCGGGCCAACTGTCGCCCTTGTTCAATGACCCCCTGTGCAAGACCATAGGGATAGGCACCCGGATTTTCCTGGGTGGAGGCACGGGATATGTGTCCTTCCACGGATCCCAGCACAACCCCAATGTGGAATCCACGCCCATGGGTGCGCCGGTTCGACCGGCCAGAACCCTTATGGTCACAGGCGACTTGAAACAGATGGATCCCAAATTTTTGGTGGGCGTGAGCATCTTGGGCTACGGACCGTCCTTGTCCGTGGGCCTTGGCATTCCCATTCCCATCCTCAACGAAGAAATGGCAGCTTATACAGGGGTTTCCAACGACGACCTGTTCACTCAGATACTGGATTATGGAAACGATTATCCCACCGGCAATGCCAAGAGTTTGCAGCAGGTGAGCTACGGGGAACTCATGAGCGGAACCATTCGCTTCCAGGGAAACGACGTACCCACAACCCCTCTCTCCAGCATAGTAAGGGCTCGGGAGATTTGCGGAATATTGAAGCAACAAATCTCCCGGGGAGAATTTTTAATCACCGAGCCCCAGGGCGCCCTGCCCTGACCCCATGCATTCGGGATGTTTTTTTTGTTAAACCAAATCTTTCACTGATGCCCGAGGTATTTTGAAACAAAACACGACAAACAAAATTGACAAAATAAAGGCGGCGACTGCCCAAAACCAGGCGGAAAAGCCCCGGGGCATTATCAGGGAAAATATCGAAGCGCTCATGATCGCCCTGTTGCTGGCTTTGTTCATACGCGCTTTTTTGGTTGCCCCCTTTAAAATACCTTCCGGCTCCATGGAAGATACCCTGCTCATTGGGGACCAAATTTTTGTGAGCAAATTTTCCTACGGAATCAGGCTTCCTTTTTCCAACAAGGTTATCATTCCCACTGGCGCTCCGGAGCGGGGGGATATTATTGTTTTTATCTATCCCGAAAACCGCAAGCTGGATTATGTGAAAAGGGTTGTGGCCCTGCCCGGGGACGAATTTCAGGTCGTCGAAGGAATCGTGTATATAAATGGAAAGCGTTACCCCAAACAATGGGGTATTTTTAAGGAAACCGGGGGCAATTTCAATAATTCGTTAAAAAGAAATTGGGGACCGCTTAAAGTTCCGGAAAACAAATTGTTCGCCATGGGAGACAACCGAGACCGAAGCAGCGACAGCCGTTACTGGGGATTTGTGCCCTACGAAAACCTTCGGGGCAGGGCTTTTATGATTTACTATTCCAAAAACAAGAGCATTTTCGACGTTCGGTGGAACCGGATAGCAAAAATCCTCCATTAACCAAGAATTCCGCAAAACCAGGAGAAAACAGGCATTGGATTCCAAATATCTGATCTTCCGGGGCGCCCGGATCGTGGACCCCATCAATCGGATTGATGCCGCAATGGACATTATTGTGGCGGATGGACGCATCCATAGCCTGCTCCCCCCGGGGCATGAGAATGCCTGGCCCCATCCCCATGAGGTCATCGATGTTTCGGGGCTGGCGGCTGTGCCCGGTCTGGTGGATATGCATGTACACTTGCGGGAGCCTGGTCAGGAACATAAGGAAACCATCGAAACAGGCACCCGGGCCGCTGTAACAGGCGGCTTTACGGCGGTTTGCTGCATGCCCAACACCACTCCGGCCAACGACTCTTCCGTTGTTCTGGAACAAATCCTGACTACGGCCCAAACACAAGGCCATTGCAGGGTGTACCCTGCCTGCGCCATTACCAGGGGGCTTGCCGGGGAAATGCTGGTGGATTTCGCCGAGCTCGTGCGGCTGGGCGCTGTGGCCTTTACGGATGACGGCATGCCGGTAAAAAATCCGGCCATGATGCGCCGGGCTCTTGAAAGTGCTGCCGCCCTGGGCGTTCCCATTCTCAGTCATTGTGAAGAAATTTCCCTGGTGGGCAAGGGGCTCATGAACCATGGGCCTGTGGCTGAAAAACTGGGTTGCCCGGGTATTCCCAACACGGCGGAAAGCCGAATGGTAGAGCGGGATATCGACCTGTGCAGGAAAACCGGCGCATCCCTGCATATCTGCCATGTAAGTACAGAGGAATCGGTCCTGGCCCTGGAAAAAGCCAAAGATGAAGGCCTACCGGTGACCGCGGAAACCGCGCCCCACTATTTCACCCTGACGGACGAGGCAGTGGCAGCCAGGGGCGCGAACGCCAAAATGAACCCGCCCCTAAGGTCCGAAAGGGATCGCCAAGCCATCCGCAAGGCCCTAGCAGAGGGAACAATTGATGCTATCGCCACGGATCACGCCCCCCACTCCCCTGCTGAAAAGGATGCCCCTTTTGAAAGCGCCCCCAATGGTATAGTGGGTTTGGAAACCTCCCTGGCCCTGAGCCTGGCCCTGGTGCGGGAAGGGGTTTTGAGCCTGCCGGACCTGATTATGAAGATGTCTGTCAATCCCGCACGGATTCTTGGCTTGGCCCCCAGGGGCATCAGGGAAGGCGCTCAGGCGGACATAACCTTTCTCGACCTCGAAAAATCCGTTGTGGTGGATCCTGAACGGTTTGTTTCCAAAAGCCGGAATACCCCATTCTCAGACATGAAGCTGACCGGGGCGGCGGCCATCACCCTGGTTGATGGAAAGATCACATACCGCCTTGGCCCAAAACCTACAAGCACACGCGAGTTGCCATGATTGCTAAATCTCCCCATAAAATTCTGATTGTTGACGATGAACTGGGCATGCGGGAATTCCTTAGCCTTATGCTTGAACGCGACGGTTACCATGTAACCTGTGCGGGGGGGGGACGGGAAGCTCTTTCCCTTCTGAAGGATCAATCCTACGACCTTTTGTTGTGCGATATCCGATTGGGGGACATATCCGGCCTGGAAGTGTTGAGGATGGCCATGGGGCTTTCCCCCAAGCCCGTTGTGATTATGATATCCGCCTTTTCCAGCACGGAAACCGCGGTCAAGGCCATGAATGAGGGCGCGTTTGACTACATCCCAAAGCCCTTTGATAATGATGAATTGCGGGAAACCATCGCCAACGCCCTGGAACGCAAGACCCTGGAGCGGGAAAAACAGATCCTGGAACAGGAAGTGGCTGCCACCTCCTTTTTTGGGGGGATTGTGGGCAATAGCCCGGCCATGACCAAAGTGTATGACCTTATACGGCAGGCGGCTCCCACCCGAACCAATATCCTCATAACCGGAGAATCCGGCACCGGTAAGGAACTCATTGCCCGGGCCGTCCATAAGGAAAGCAAGAGGGCAAAGGCGCCTTTTGTGGCGATCCATTGCGGAGGCATTCCCGAAACCCTGATGGAAAGCGAGCTCTTCGGGCATGTGAAAGGAGCTTTTACCGGGGCCATTCATGAAAAACAGGGCTTGTTTGCAACTGCCAACGGAGGCACCGTGTTCCTGGATGAAATCGGGGAACTTTCCCTGTCCATCCAGGTCAAATTGCTCCGGGTCATCCAGGAAAGGGTTTGCAGACCCGTAGGCGCCACCCAGGACGTGGAGGTGGACATTCGCATCCTGTCCGCCACCAACCGCCAGTTGGAAAAAGAAGTCATTGCGGGCCGCTTCCGGGAAGACCTTTTCTATCGCCTGAACGTCATAGAACTCCGGGTCCCCCCCCTCCGGGAAAGAAAAGAAGACCTTCGCCTGCTGGCCCAGCATTTTTTGGAAAAATACTCCAAGGAAATGGGCAAGGAGATTTCCAAGCTGTCGTCCTATGCCGTAAATCTTTTAATCCGCTATCCGTTTCCCGGCAATGTCCGTGAACTGGAAAACATGATCGAACGAAGCGTCGCCCTGTCCAACACCAATATCATCCTGCCGGACAGCCTGGCCCTTTCTTCTTATAAAATGTCCCAAAGCATGGATGACGAACCGTCCTGGGAGCAGGTCATATCCGTACCCAGCTCGGGGATGAACCTGGATGACCTGTTGTCGGACGTGGAAAGGGTCTGCCTGGACAAAGCCCTGGAAACAGCCGGAGGCGTCAAGCACAAGGCGGCCAAACTCCTGGGAGTGAGTATTGATTCTTTCCGGTACCGCTACGATAAATACTACACTTCCACTTAGTGCCAAACCTTTTTTGGGAGTTAAGTTGCGCGCCTTACGCACTGAATTATTGCTCTGCCTTGGGTTGTTAGCCCTGGTGGCTGCGGTCTATCACCGGATTCCCCAGGCGGATTTCTTTCTGTTGGATGATTCCCGGTACGTCATTGAAAACCCAAATATGCACCTGGGTCTTTCCTGGGAAGGGATCAAATGGGCCTTTACCACGGATCGGGGGGGATTTTGGATCCCCTTGACCTGGCTGTCCCTGCTCGCTGACGCCCAGGTTTACGGACTCAATCCCGGGGGATTTCACCTCACCAACCTGCTCTTCCATATAGCCAACACCCTGTTGCTTTTTTGGGTCTTGCGCCGAATGACGGGTTCTGTATTCAAAAGCGCTTTTGTTGCCGCACTTTTTGGCGTCCATCCCATGCATGTGGAATCGGTGGCCTGGATCACGGAACGCAAGGATGTGCTTTTCGGTTTTTTTTGGATGCTCTCGGTGTGGGCTTACAGCAGGTATATGCGGAAGCCCGGTCTGTTGACCTATCTGCCCATTGCATTCTTTTTTACCATGGGACTCATGGCAAAACCCATGATCGTCACCCTGCCCTTTGTGTTCCTGCTTTTGGATTACTGGCCCCTGGGGCGCCTGGCAAAGGAAGATTTCAGCCATCCCGGCAAAAAGGCCCTTTTTGTAATAGGGGAAAAAATCCCTCTTTTGGGTATTGCATGCGCTTTTTCCACCATTACCTTTTTCCTGCAGCAACAGGCTGACGCGCTATCTTCCATAGAGGCTCTCTCCCTGAGAAACAGAGGGGCGAATGCCCTGGTTGCTTACGCCACTTACCTATTTAAAACATTCTGGCCTTTTGATATTGCCGTTTATTATCCCCTGCCAGATGCCCCTGCCCCCTGGTGGACATGGGGAGGCGCCCTGGCCTTGCTATTGCTGGTCACTGCCGGAGTATTTGCCTTAAAAAATTCAAAACAATACCTTTTCACGGGTTGGTTTCTTTTTCTGGGGGTGCTTTTTCCCGTCATAGGGATCAGCCAATCAGGCCCCCAGGCTATGGCTGCCCGATTCATGTACATTCCAGCTATCGGCCTGTATATAATGATTGCCTGGGGAGTGCCGGACCTCCTTGCTCGTGTGAAATCAAAAACAATCATTTTGGCAGTCGCCGCAATATTTGCGACATTAACCGCGGCGGCTTTGGGGTATGCTCAGGCAAACCTTTGGTTGAATGGCATCTCCTTGATGACGCATTCCCTGAAGATCACCGGGGACAATTCCTTTGGCTATGAAATCATGGGCGCCACCTCCTTGAGCAAGGGCGATAATGAAGCGGCAACAAAATATCTGGAAATGGCCCTGGAACTAAACCCAAACAACGAAAAGGCCTTAAGAGCCTTGAGTTCAGCCATGGAAAGCCAAGGAAAAATGGAAGAGGCCATTAAATATTGTGAGCGGGCCGTAGAGGTTAGGCCCGACTACGTCACCACCATAAGCGCCTTGGGAATTTTATACCTCAAATCGGGCAACATGGAAAAAGGCCGGGAATGCCTGAACAAAACCCTGGAGTTGCCTTCTGACCATTTCACGACCTCACTCAACCTGGGGACTATGTACTTCCTCCTCGGCGACCATGAAAATGCCCTGGTCCATTTCAAAAAGGCCATAAGCATGAATCCCAGCCTGCATCAGGCCCATTCGTACATGGCTGCAATCTTTTTGGAAGCGGGAGAGGAGGAAAAGGCCATTGAAGAATACCAGCAGGCCGTCAAATTTAAGCCGAACTTGCCTCAGGTGCATAACCGACTGGGGCTGCTATTTGCGAAAAAGGGGCAGGCCAGACTTGCCGCCATGCATTTTGACCAAGCCCGTAACCTGGACCCCGATTTCACAGACGCCACATACAACCTGGCGTATCTGCTTTTTCAACTCCACAGCTACCCCCAAGCACAACTGTTGCTGCAAGAGATTATTCAAAAAAGCCCTGAAAGTGCAGATGCCATTTCTCTGCTGGAGCTGATTCAAACCAGGAAACAGCCAGGCTCTTAGGCCCTGCTTTGGGCTCCATGCCCATTCACAACATAGCCTATTTTTTGTCTTTCAGTGGGAACCATATGCCCTACTTCGCATGTTTTCTGTGAAATATATCACTTTTTTCAATGTTCATTCGAAAAATGAAGCCGTTTCCAAGCTATCCTCAAATATCTTCATCAAGGCATAATCCGTGAAAATCACCCCATACCCAGTGAAAATCACCGGACATTATCGATTCCCAGAAGAAACAGCATTAGGGCTTATTGCTATTCAACATTTAAGTAGCTGCTTTTAAATGAAAAAAAATATCCATCAAAATACATATAGTTTTGGCACGCAATCTGCTTATGTATCAAAGCGAAAGACAACGCTGGTTTTTTTCAACCGGCTGCTCCCGAGGGAGGCTGGCAGTTCAGGGAAAAGTTGGCTGAAAATTAATTTTAACCTTTTTCAAGAGTTTTATTCACGAAGCATCAAACCACAACATCCAAACAGGAGGAAAGAATCATGATGCAAAAACTGACGAAGAAAGAATCTGGTTTTACCCTTATCGAACTGATGATTGTTATCGCCATTATCGGGATCCTGGCCGCCATCGCCATCCCCAACTTCATCAACTACCGTAAAAAGGCATACGACTCTGCCGCCAACTCTGACATTTACAACTTGGCTCAAAGCATTGAAAGTTACTATGCCCCCACCGGTCGTCAAGATAACGTCATGGCCACTACCGATTACGAAACTGCCGGCTTCCGTCAGTCCACAGGCGTTGAAATTGGCTTCAATGTGACCGCCAGCGACGATTGGCTTATCACCGCCAAGCATACCAAAGGCGACACCACCTACACCTCTGAATCTGACGGCACCAAGACTGAAAGCACATCATAAGGCTTGACTTCGGTCTGAAAACTGCAAAAATTTCGGGATGGCCTGTACAGGCCATCCCGTTTTTTTTTGGGGAGGAAAAAAAAGACCTGGACCCATAATTTCCCACGAAATTTTGCCCCCATCCTGGTACGAACAATTCCATAAGCAGGGGCATATTTGGTTTTACTGAGGCGCCCCCACTGCCATGCGGTCAATTCCTTTTGCGGATTGCCAACCTATGGGTGAATGCCCAGGGGATAAAAACATGCCAATGTTGCAAGAAGTTTGGCGCCGCTATGTTGTCAGGTAATAGCATGCGGGGTTTTCATCTTGCCTCCTTTCCGGGACTTTGATAATCGTAGTATGAAACCGTAATGACGAGGAGTCATAACGATTCAACCGCATGGGCCTGATAAGGGATGTCCCTGCTGAAAATTGCAGAAAACCAAGGAGACCGCACACCATGATAACCAAACGCAAAGAAGTTTCCACGGGAGTCAAAGGCCTGGATGAAATATTAGGGGGCCTGCTTCTTGGGGATAATGTGGTGTGGTACGATGAATCAGGCAACCTGGCCAGCACCTTCTGGCATCGCTTTGTCAGGACTTCCCTGGAAAATAAAATCCCGGTTATTTTCATCAGTTTTGACCGGTCTCCCAAAAACCTGTTTGAACGCCTGGGGTCCATGGGCAAAAACCCCCTGCTCACTGTTCTGGATTGTTTTACATACGGCAAGGGCAAAGGCGCCTCGGCCTTTTTGAAATTTTTGGAGAACGCCCCGGAAAAAATCAAACAGACAGTGATCAGCGTGGAGACCCCCGGAGATATTAAGGCATTTGATGACGCCCTGTATTCCGCCCACGAAAAATGCAACGGTGACGTGCACCTTGTCTTTGAAAGCCTGACCGGCATGCAGGAAGTATGGGGCGGAGAAGACCAGGTGGGCAGCTTTTACTCCCATTCATGCCCCCGGTTGTATGACCTCTCCACAGTGGCCTATTGGATCATGGAAAAAGGAGCGCATTCGGAAAGGCTGAGGGCCCAGATCAACCAGATCGCCCAAGTGGCCATGGAATTGTCCATCAAACGGGGAACCTCCTCCGTATCCGTGATCAAGGCCGAAGGAAGGACGCCGGACCGAATCCAACAGCCCCACCATTACCAAATAAAGGGCGCTGACATCATCTTCTCCGGAGACCGGGGGGGAGCGGGCTTCAGGGACCTTGGTACACGCATCAAGCAATTGAGGACAAAAAAGGGGCTTTCCCAGGTTCAGATGGCCAAAATGGTGGGCGTGACCGCCAGCACCATATCCCAGGTGGAAAATAATTCCATTTACCCCTCCATTCCCGGGCTCCTGAAAATGGCTGAAATCCTCAATGTGTCGCCCGGGTACCTGTTTTCCAGCGACTTTGAAAAGCGCTCCCAGATTGTTTTCCCCGCAAGCCAAGCCTCCCAGGTGACCCTGGCCAACATTGGGGAATATGAAGGATCGGTGAAAATGCTCACCCCCCTGGATTTTGAAGGAAACGCCGAGCCTTTTATGATAGAGATTGAACCGGAACAGACTGTTGCAGGGCATTTTTTCTCTCACCGGGGCCAGGAGATGGGCTTCGTGGCCCAGGGAGCCCTGGAGATCAGTTTCGGGGATGAAATCCACAAAGCCAAGACAGGGGATTTGGTCTATTTGCAGGACCAGACTCCCACCCGGTGGTATAACCCCGGGCCGGGCACGGCCCGTCTTTTCTGGGCTAAGCTGCGGTAGCAATCTTGCCTCATGTTTTTTGTCGGCGCCCCCGATGTTTTTCCATTCCCTGAACGCATCCCCTCCGGATGCCCCTTTCCCAAGTCGCAATACCAGCCCCATGTATCTTGCTCAGGCCTCGACGCATAATATTGTGGCGGCCTGAGGAGCCAAGTCATAATCAGGATTGATAAGGGGTTAGGAAAAATTCCAGGATATGGCGAGACTTGAATCACATCTCTTCTGAAAGAATGATGGCTTCAGCGATTTCCTTCATGTTCTTGCGGTTATCCATACTCTTTTTTTGAATCCAGCGGAAGGCTTTGTCTCCGGACAGGCCCTTGCGGGCCATGACAATTTCTTTGGCCTTTTCTATGGTTTTCCGGGTAGCCAGTTCCTGTTCGATGACCTTGGTGCGGACCATAAGGCGGGCGTTGTGGATGGCCAGGGAGGCCTGATTAGCCACGGTTCTCACCAAGTTGATTTCGGTTTCCGAAAAGGAGTGTGGGTTGCATGTAAAACAGTTTAGCACCCCTATCACCTCGCCGTCGCCCAGGCTCATGGGCACACTCATCATGGACACCAAATCCAGTTTGCGGGCCATATCCTTTTCTTTAAACCGGGGTTCCTGGAGGACGTCCTCCAAAATCAGGGAGCTGTTTTTTTCAGCCACATATCCTACTACTCCCTCCCCCATGGTCAGGGTCCTGTCCTTCACATAGTCCGGGTCCATGGCCTGGGTGGCGGCCAGCCGGATCACGGGCCTGCCCGGTTCCCTTCCGTCCTCCACCAACCACAGGGAGCAGATGTCCACCCCGGTGACCTTGGCGGTCACCAGGACAATGAGCCTGAGGATATCCTCCAGGAACAATTCCGAGGTGATGGCCCGGCTGATATCCATTAGACCCTTGATGTAGGCGTCATATTCTTGAGGCGATACTTTTTCCATGGATGATTGATTAGCATTGTTTTCTTAAAAAAGTCAACGCAGGGAGACGGGCGACCCAAAAAAAGTTATTGACAAAAAAACAATCCAATATTAAGTATTACTGAATCAAGGCCGCAGCAGCACAATGGCGTGCGCACAAAGGCCTCAGTAGTGAAGGGACAAAGACGTCTACCTTTTTATGGTAGGTGTCTTTTTTTTTGTTCTTCTTGGAACCGGTTGCCCCCATTGGGACAGCGACCATCAAAATACCTCATTAACGTGATCTTACCAGAAGAGGGAGATAACACCATGCGTTTTTCCAAAAGCAATGACGCCATCGGAACCACCAATCGCGGTAATCCCACTGAGTCAAGCCTGTGCACCTTGTGCCGCGCCGACTGCCAGGGCAAATGTGAAACCTGGATGTCTAGCCTGGTTGGCCGCAAGCTGCTGTACCCCAGGGATTTTGGGCTGGTTACCGCCGGCGCCAACAACACCACTCATGTAGGGGTTTCCTACAATTCTCTTAGGGTCCAGGGATACGCTTACGGCGCCCATGGCCTGAACCAGGGCCTCAGCACCGATCCCGACGATTGCATTTTTCCCAACGTTAACCTGGAAACAGAGTTTGGCAGGGAAGTCAAAACCAAGGCCCGCATCCCCCTCATGACCGGTGCTTTGGGCTCCACCTTCATCGCAGCTAAGTATTGGGATTCCTTTTCCATCGGCGGCGCCCTGTGCGGCATCCCCGTTGTCATCGGCGAAAACGTGGTGGGTGTTGACAGAAAATCCGACATCACTCCCGGATCCGAAAAAAAGGGCAAAATCAAAAGCGCTCCCGAACTGGAAAGGCGTATTGACGGCTATTTGCGCTACTACGATGGATATGGAGCAATTATAGTCCAGCTTAATGTGGAAGACACCCGGAACGGCGTGGCCGAATTCGTGGTGGACAAATACGGCGAAAAATGCATCATCGAGCTCAAATGGGGCCAGGGCGCCAAGGACATCGGCGGCGAAATTCAGGTCACCAGCCTGGACTACGCCCTGTTCCTGAAAAACCGCGGATACGTGGTTGACCCCGATCCCAGCAAGCCCGAAGTCCAGACCGCTTTCAAAGAGGGCGCCATCAAGTCCTTTGCTCGCCACAGCCGCCTGGGCGGAACCAACCTTGGCACCGTGGACAAGGTACGTGAAGACTTCATGTCCAGCGTGGACTACCTTCGGAGCATCGGTTTCAAAAGAATCACCCTCAAAACCGGCTCCTACGGCATGGAAGAACTGGCCATGGCCATCAAGTTCGCCACCGACGCCAAGCTGGACCTCCTGACCATTGACGGCTCCGGCGGCGGAACGGGCATGAGCCCCTGGAACATGATGCAGAGCTGGGGCGTGCCTTCCATCAACCTCCATTCCAAAGCCTATGAATACGCTTCCATCCTGGCTGCCCGCGGCGACGACGTGGTGGACATGTCCTTTGCCGGAGGCTTCGCCCTGGAAGACCATATCTTCAAGGCGTTGGCCTTGGGCGCTCCCTTCACCAAACTGGTGTGCATGGGCCGGGCCATCATGGTTCCCGGATTCCTGGGCTCCAACATCGAAGGCGCCCTCCATCCGGAACGCCGGGAAGCGGTTTGCGGCAACTGGGACACCCTGCCCAAGACCGTCTCCAGCCTCGGCAACAGCGCCGAAGAACTCTTTGCCGCATACTTTGATGTAGAGAAAAAACTGGGCAAAGACGAAATGAAAAAAATCCCCTACGGCGCCATCGCCTTCTACACCATGGCCGACAAGCTGTCCTGCGGCCTCCAGCAACTCATGGCCGGCGCCAGGAAGTTCCGCATCAGCCAGATCACCCGGAACGACATCTTCGCCGCCAACCGGGAAACCGCTACGGAAACAGGCGTCACATATATTACGGATGCCAACGATGAGACTGCCAGGAAGATCCTCAACGCCTAGGCCGCAGCACTGGCCCGGGAGCTGACTGACTCCTTCCTCCCATAGCCCCTTCCGGATCTTGAAACCCGGAAGGGGCTTTTTTTTATGGCATCAATTGTGCTTTTAAAAGCATTTACGCCGCAGGCGTGTTTTGGATTTCTCATAGGAATGCACCTGGCTAAGCACTGTAACTGGGCTGTTTTAAAAACCATTCCTAAAAAAACTTGCCATACAGGCGGGAATGGGGTAAAAGATTTGTTTACGAGAAAGCAGTTTATTCTCCTAAAAACAACAATATTGTAGTTTTTGAAAGGAGTTAATTCAAAAATGTGCCGCTTATTTGCCATGACTAGCGACGAGCCATTCTCCCCGTTGGTGGCAGCAAAGGCCCTGGACGTGATGCGGGAAGGTCACGACGGCTCAGGTGTTGGCCTGCTCCTCTCCGACCTGAGCGGACCCTTCGAAGACCTTAAGGACGCCCCGGTGCTTTCCGGGATATTCACCTCCAAAGGCCTTAAAAAGCTCGACGTCTATATGATGGAGCTGGGCTTCACCACCAAATACAAGGTCACCATCAAGGCTCCCAAGCCAAGCCCTCCCGGCATCCCCCAGCGGGATGTGTACCTGATCCGGGCTTATGAATACCCCGATGAATGGCACAGCTACACCTCGGAAAGGCGGGCCAATGAATTGCTCAAGGTGCGCCTGGATCTCCGGGCCATGGGACAGGCGGAGCAGGACATGATCGTCTTCAGTTTCTGGCCCGATACCATCATGATCAAGGAAATCGGGGACCCCCTCACCGTGGTCCAACACCTGGGACTGGACCGCAAGGAGCTCATGGCGAGAGTCATCATGGCTCAAGGCAGGCAAAACACCAACTACGCCATTAACCTGTACGCCTGCCATCCCTTTTTCATCCAAGGGATAGCCACCATGACCAACGGGGAAAACACCGCCTTCGTGCCCATCAGGGAATACCTGTCTTCCAGGGGATTTCCCGGATACACCGGCTACCAATCGGATTCCGAGGTTTTCGCCCATATTCTCCATTATTCAGCCTACAAGCTGGGCCTTCCCCTGGAGGCTTATAAACATATCATCACCCCCTTGTCCGATGACGAGATGGAAGACCACCCCAACAAGGTTTTCCTGAAACAACTCAGGCAAACCTGCCGCAGACTGATCATTGACGGCCCCAACTGCGTCATTGGCTGCCTGCCCAACAAAGCCTTGTTCATGGTCCAGGACCGGAAAAAACTCCGGCCCGGCATCGTGGGCGGCAGACCGGGCTGCTGGGTGTTTTCCTCGGAAACCTGCGGCCTGGACGCAGTGCTTCCCGATCGTGACAAAAGTATGGATTTTCAACCAATGCATCTGGATACGGCAATTGTTTCTTCAGATCGTCAGGAGGTTCACATATGCAGGCAGACACAATCATTACCCCAAGCACTCTGTGCGTAAAAGACTTACCCTGGCAGATTGCATGGGATAAGGATAAATGCACCTTGTGCGGACGTTGCACCGCCGTGTGCCCCATGCTTGCCCTGGAACTTGCCGTGTACCGTAAAAGGGTTGTCCAGCCACCCATGGGCCTGGAAAAGCCGCCGGAAAACACCTTTGAATCCTTTTACGGCGTCCGCCAGAAAACCACTCCCGACAATGCCTGCGTGGGCTGCGGCATGTGCAACCTGGTTTGCCCCAACGACGCCATCATGCCCATGCATACGGACGAGGCGGACAAGCTTCGGTTTCACAATAACCAGGGGGGAGTTCCCCGCCGCCGGGGCGGCAGGCGAAACGATCCTGCTGGCATCCTGGACCGGATCAAGTTCACCCGGATTTCCATGCTCACGGACCCGGCCCTGGATGCGGGACGCCACAAATTCGAGCTCACCACCCTTTTGGGCAGGGTTCTGCCTCCCGAGGAAAACCTCAAGCTCCAGAGGGAGCAAGGCTGGATTCCCCCGGTTCGGGAAATCTATCCTTTAATAATAGGCGGCATGAGCTTCGGCGCCCTCTCCCCCACCATGTGGGAAGGGCTCCAGATGGGCGTCACCTATCTGAACGAGCAGGTGGGCCTGCCCGTGGTCATTAGCACCGGAGAAGGCGGATGCCCTCCCCGGCTCTTGAGGTCCCGGTTCCTCAAATATGTCATTCTCCAGATTGCTTCCGGATATTTTGGATGGGATGAAATCATCCATGCCCTGCCGGAAATGAAGGTGGATCCCTGCGCCGTGGAAATCAAGTACGGCCAGGGGGCGAAGCCCGGCGACGGCGGCCTCCTGATGTGGCACAAGGTTAACAAGCTCATCGCCGCCATCCGGGGCGTGCCTCAGGGCGTGAGCCTGCCCAGCCCTCCCACGCACCAGACCAAATACTCCATTGAGGAGGCTGTGGCCAAAATGACCCAGTCCATGTACATGGCCTGGGGATTCCGGGTGCCTGTGTATCCCAAAATTTCAGCCACATCCACCTCCCTGGCCGTGTTAAACAACCTGGCCCGCAACCCCATTGCAGCGGGTCTGGCCATTGACGGCGAAGACGGAGGAACCGGTGCGGCCTACAACGTGTCCATGGACCATATGGGACATCCCATAGCCAGTAATATCCGGGACTGCTATCTCAATCTGGTGAAAATCGGCAAGCAAAATGAGCTTCCGTTGTTCGCAGGAGGCGGAATCGGCAAGCGGGGCAATCTGGCTGCCAACGCAGCAGCTCTCATCATGCTTGGCGCCAGCGGAGTGCAAACAGGCAAATATGTAATGCAGGCCGCCGCCGGATGCCTGGGAAGCGAAACCGACCGTTGCAATATTTGCAACATCGGCCGTTGCCCCAAGGGAATTACCTCCCAAGACCCCAGGCTTTACAGACGCCTGGACCCTGAAAAGGTGGCCCAACGCCTGGTGGACATGTTCCTTTCCTTTGATACGGAGCTGAAAAAAATCGTGGCCCCCCTGGGCCGCTCCACTTCCCTGCCCATCGGCATGTCCGATGCATTAGGAATTGACGATTACCGTGTGGCGGAAAGGCTCAGCATCAACTATGTGGTATAGGAGCCCCATAAAGAACCAGAGGCCGGCTCTTTGCCGGATGGAGTTAGATATATGAAAAACGTATGCAGGCTTTCGGGAATAGAATTGGGACATCGGATAGATTCCCGCACCCTGGAAGAACAAATACAAAACGCCGTGGCTTCCGGTGTGCGATACCTGGAAGTGGACGCCGCGGGTCAACATGGGATTGGCGGCAGGCTGTGGAATGCCGGCGATGACATTGTAAACATCATGGTGACAGGATCCCCGGGCCAGCGCCTGGGCTCCATGGGTTTTCCCAATACCAGGATCACCCTGGATGGTCCGGCATCCGATGACACGGGCTGGCTCAATGCCGGTGCTGAAATCGCCATTTTGGGCAACGCCACCAACGGAACCGGAAACGCCATGGCCCAAGGTAAAATCTTTGTGGGCGGAAACATCGGTTCCCGTGCCATGACCATGACCAAGGCCAACCCCCGTTTCGCCCCCCCGGAACTTTGGGTCCTTGGCTCGGTGGGCGACTATTTCGCCGAATTCATGGCTGGCGGCGTGGCGGTGGTCTGCGGATTCAATCCCCAATCATCTGAAAATGTATTGGGATACCGCCCTTGCGTGGGCATGGTGCGCGGACAGGTTTTTGTCCGCGGCCCCTTTAAAGGTTTTTCCCAAGCTGACGCCCAAATCGTTCCCATCGACCAGGAAACCCTGGACTGGTTGTTCTCCAACCTCAAGACTTTCCTGGACCGAATCCAGCGCCCGGAACTTTTCGAGGAACTGTCCAAGCCCGGGGATTGGCAGCTTATTGCAGCTAAATCTCCCATGCAGCGAGAGTCTTCCCCCCGGATGTCTCTCAAGGAATTCGCCAAAGATGTATGGGAAAAGGAACTGGGCCCCGGCGGCCTGGTGGGGGATCTGATCAAGGTGGAACACGATCCCATCCCGGTCATCACCACTGGGGAGTTCCGCCGTTTTGTCCCGGTTTGGGAAGATCAGGTCTACGCCTCACCCTGTCAGGCATCCTGTCCCTCGGGCATTCCGGTCCAGCAACGCTGGGGAATGATCCGGGCAGGCAAGGTGGACGAAGCCGTGGACATGGCCTTGTCATTCACTCCCTTCCCTGCCACGGTGTGCGGATACCTTTGCCCCAACCTGTGCATGCAGGCCTGTACCCGCAACCTTTCGGGCATGGCGCCCATCGACATCAAGGTTTTGGGCAAGGCCAGCCTCAGAGCCAACATGCCTGAACTGCCGCCCTTATCCGGCAAGAAGATTGCCGTAATCGGCGGCGGTGTGGCCGGTATCTCCGTGGCGTGGCAGCTCCGCATGGCCGGACACGAGGCCGTGATTTACGACACGGACAAGAAGCTGGGCGGCAAGATGTCCTCGGTCATTCCTTCCACCAGGATTCCCAAAGAAGTTCTGGATTCCGAACTGGAACGCATGGAAAAGGCCCTGTCCCATGTGCAGTTGGAGCAAAAACTCCAAAAAGAGGATGTGGAAAGGCTGAAAGAAGACCATGAATTCATTGTGGTGGCAGCTGGCGCCAGCAAGCCCAAAATGCCCCCCATGGCAGGAATCGAAAACGCCGTTTCCGCCATGGATTTCCTTGGCAAGGCCAAAGCGGAAAACGCCCGGCCCGGAAAAAGCGTTGTGATTATCGGCGCCGGAAACGTGGGATGCGACGTGGCCACCGAGGCCCATCGCCTGGGCGCCACCCATATCACGCTTATCGACGTGCAAAAACCCGCTTCTTTTGGCGAGGAAAGAAAAGCTGCCGAAGAAGTGGGAGCAATCTTTTTGTGGCCGGTGTTCACCAAAGAAATCACCGATAAGGGCGTGGCTCTAACCAATGGAGATTTCCTGGATGCAGACACGGTGGTGGTCGCCATCGGCGATGCCCCAGACCTGGGCTTCCTGCCGGAAACGGTCAAAACACAACGGGGCTTTGTGGAAGTGGACCAAAACTTCCAGACCACGGACTCAACCTTTTTCGCCATCGGCGATATTGTTAAGCCCGGACTCCTTACCGACGCCATCGGCGCCGGGCGCAAGGCCGCCATGGCCATTAACGCCATCCTGGAAGGCAAACGGCCCCAGGCTCTGGAAAAACCCCAGATCGATAAAACCCGCGTGAGCCTTTCCTACTTCAATCCCCGCATCAAGGAGTTTGAAGAGGTGAAGACATGCGCTATGGATTGCTCCTCCTGCGGAACCTGCCGCGACTGCGGAATCTGCGAAGCGATCTGCCCCCAGGCTGCCATCTCCCGGGTGGAAGAACCTGGCAAACGTTTTGAAATGGTGGTGAACCCGGAAAAATGCATTGGATGCGGTTTTTGCGCCGGTGCGTGTCCTTGCGGCATCTGGGCGTTGGTGGAAAACGACCCCATGGGATAGTTTTTTGTACCATGTCGGCTAATCCAAGCCATTACCCCGCAAATTCAAAGCCCCCGGCGGAAATCCTCCCGCCGGGGGCTTTTTATATAGCGCACGAGACACTTGCAAGGGCGGCGCAATTCTCACGACCGAAACTGGCTCGTTTTTAAACGACCGTTGACAATGGATGATCGTGGCATGGACTACCCTCCCCTCGGATTCCTCAATCTCCGGGCGCCCGCTATGCAGGTGGTTGATTCATTTTTTATCATATTTGTGCGAGGTTTTTAATTACTGCTCTCGCTAATCCACCACAGCATCTTCAGCCGAGATTGCCGGGTTTTCCCGCAGATATTCCAGGCGGTTGATACCATTCACATAGGCCTTGGCGCTGGCCGTGATGATATCCGGGTCCACGCCCCGGCCCAAGGCGACATTATTGCCTTCCTTCAACCGAACCGTCACTTCGCCCTGGGCGTCGGTGCCGCCGGTCAGGGCGCTTACAGTAAAGCGCAGCAACTCGGACTCGGTGTTGGTCAGCTTGGCGATGGTGTTGAAGGCCGCATCAATGGGGCCGTTCCCGAATTCCGCGCCCATAATGGTGTCGCCGTTAACCTTCAACCCCACCGTGGCCGTGGGCTTGACGCCGGTCCCTGCGGACACGTGCAGGTAATCCATTTGGTACTTGTCCGAAACCCGCAGGATGCCAATGGAAACCAGGGCTTCCAAATCCTCGTCCACCACATGTTTTTTCTTGTCCGCCAGATCCTTGAATTTGACAAACAGATCCTGCAATTCCTCGTCGGACAGCACATACCCCATATCCGCCAGATGAGACCGCAGGGCGTGGCGGCCCGAATGCTTGCCCAACACCATGCTGTTGCTGGACAGGCCCACGGTTTCCGGCTTCATGATCTCGTAGGTCATGGGATTCTTCAACACCCCGTCCTGATGGATGCCGGCCTCGTGAGCAAAGGCGTTGGCCCCCACAATAGCCTTGTTGGGTTGCACCATAATGCCCGTAACCATGCGGACCAGCCTGCTGGCCGGATGAATCTGCTCGGTCACGATGTTGGTATGGTAATCCAGGTAATTGGGCCGGGTATGCATGGCCATGACCACTTCTTCCAACGAGGTGTTGCCCGCCCGTTCCCCAATGCCGTTGACCGTGACCTCCGCCTGCCGCGCCCCCGCCTGTATGGCGGCCAGAGTATTGGCCGTGGCCAGCCCCAGGTCATTATGGCAATGGACCGACAGGATGGCCTGATGCATGTTGGGCGTATGGGCCATGACGTATTTGACCAACTCGGCGAACTCGTGGGGGATGGCGTAACCCACGGTATCGGGCAGGTTGACGGTGGTGGCGCCGGCGGCGATGACCGCCTCGAACACCCGGCACAGGTAATCCCTATCGCTCCGGGAGCCGTCCTCGGCAGAAAACTCCACGTCACTGGTAAAGCTCTTGGCGTATTTGACGGCGTTCACAGCCGCTTCCACCACCTGGTCCCGGTCCATCTTCAGTTTATGCTCCAAATGGATGTCCGAAGTGGCGATAAATGTGTGAATCCGGGGCTTTTTTGCATGCTGAATAGCGCCCCAGGCCTTGTCAATATCACTCTTGGAAGTCCTGGCCAAACCTGCCACGCTGGATTTCTGACAAGCCGCCGCAACGTCGGCCACAGCCGCAAAATCCCCTTCCGAGGCTGCGGGAAAGCCTGCTTCCATAATGTCCACGCCCAGAGCTTCCAGACGGTTGGCAATACGGACCTTTTCCTTGGCGTTCATGGTGGCGCCCGGGGATTGTTCTCCGTCACGCAGGGTGGTATCGAAAATATAAACTCTATCGCTCATGGTTTTGCTCCTTCATGTTTCAAACTGTTTTTATCGGGTCCGGCATTTGCCGGATTCAGTAATCAGAAACCGTGGGCAAAACCTTTAAGGACATGCCGCAGGGCGGCGTTAATTAAACACCCTGCAGCGCACCTCGCATGACCATCTACATCTACATCGGGGTCGGTATTCATTATTTTTTTCCTTGTGGTTGACTCAGTTCTTCCCTGGCCTTGTTCAGTCTGTACTGGAAACTATCCGCCAGGGCCTGCCAGCTTGCCTCGATAATATCTTCAGAGACTCCAATGGTTCTCCAAATCTCTTTTTTGTCCCGGGATTCAATGAACACCTTGACCCGGGCCGCTGTGCCTTCCCGGCCATCAATCACGCGCACCTTAAAGTCCACCAGACGCATGTTTTCGCATTCTTCGGGATAGAACTTATGCAAAGCGCGGCGCAGGGCGTTATCCAAAGCTCCCACCGGGCCGTCGCCTTCAGCGGCTGTAAAGCGTTCCTCGCCGTTTACCAGCAGTTTGATGGTGGCCTCGGCATAACACCGGGTGTTTTTTTCCTTGCGGATGGTCACCAAAAAGGAAAGCAATTCAAACGCGGGTTCGTACTGGCCGATTTTCTTTTTCAGCCAGATTTCAAAAGAGCCTTCCGCCGCGTCAAACTGGTACCCTTGGTTTTCCATTTTCTTGACTTCCGAAACCAGGGCCGCCGTGTCGGTCCCATTGCTTTCGATGTCGATGCCCAGTTCCTTGGCTTTATAGGCCACATTGCTCTTGCCGGAGAGATCCGAAACCAAAACCCTGCGGCGGTTGCCCACCAGTTCCGGTTTCATGTGCTCGTAGGCCTGGGGACATTTCATGATGGCGCTCACATGGATGCCGCCCTTATGGGCGAAGGCGCTTTCCCCCACAAAGGGACGATTGCTCACCGGAGTCATGTTGGCGGCCTCGCTCACGTACCGGGAAAGCTCCCGAAGCCGGGCCAGGTTCTCATCATTCAGGCAGGGTCGGTTCATCTTCAGTTGCAGGACCGGAATGATGGAAGTCAGATCCGCGTTGCCGCAGCGCTCCCCATATCCGTTGATGGTGCCCTGCACCATCGTGACCCCGCTATCCACCGCAGTAAGGGTGTTGGCCACGGCCAGGCTGCAGTCGTTATGGGTATGGATGCCCAGGATCACCGGCTTGCCGCCGTTCTTTTTGCTGTGCTTTTGGATGAACTCCCGGATTTCCCCTACAATGACCGTGATCTCCGAAGGCAACGATCCCCCGTTGGTATCGCACAGCACGATGGAGTCCGTCCCTCCGTCCAAAGCCGCTGCTATTGTTTTTTGGGCATACTCCTGGTTGCCCTTGTATCCGTCAAAAAAATGCTCGGCGTCGTACAAGACTTCCTTGCCCTTGCCTTTCACATATTCCACGGACTCCCGGATCATGGCCAAATTTTCCGCCAGGGTATTGTCCATGACCTGTTCCACATGCAGATCCCAGGTCTTGCCAAACATGGCCACCGCCGGAGTATTGGCGTGGACCAGAGCGTTCAGGTTGGCGTCCGCCGACGGCCTCACCCCTTGCCTGCGGGTGGAGCCGAAAGCCACCAGCTTCGCCTTTTTGAACCTGACCCGGGAGGCCAGGTCAAAAAAGGCGTCGTCCCTTGGATTGGAACCCGGCCAACCGCCCTCAATATAATGGATCCCAATGTCATCCAGCCTCATGGCGATTCGAATCTTCTCTTCCGCCGTGAAGTTGATGTCTTCTCCCTGGGTTCCATCTCTTAAGGTCGTGTCGTATAGCCATACAGGTTCCATATCCAAAGTCTCCTCTGTCCTACTGACGCTCCCCGCAGCAAGCTGTGGGGTAACTCATAGAAAAAGCGCAATAGGCTGCGGGGTATTTCCCCAGTCTATAAAAAAATATTATTTGCCCTGATTTTCAGGGCGAAGGCTGCGTACCGCAGCGCCAGCACGCCACATTTCCGAATTTTTGATAGCGTCCAGTTCCACCTGAAGTTTTTCCGCGTAATCAGGCTGGCTGTTGGATTCCAGGGACACACGGGTCTCCTCGCCGGAAATCACGCTCTCGTACAGGTCGTCAAACACGGGAATAACCGCATCACGGAACTTGGGGGCCCAGTCCAGAGCGCCCCGCTGGGCCGTGGTGGAGCAATTGCCGAACATCCAGTCCATACCGTTTTCCGCAACCAGCCGGATAAGGGACTGGGTGAGTTCCTCCACGGTTTCGTTAAAGGCTTCGCTGGGGGAATGGCCGTGCTTGCGCAACAGGTTGTATTGGGCTTCCATGACGCCTGCCAGGCAGCCCATAAGCACGCCGCGTTCGCCGGTAAGGTCGGAATAGA
Source organism: Desulfatibacillum sp. (assembly GCA_016342355.1). GTDB lineage: Bacteria > Desulfobacterota > Desulfobacteria > Desulfobacterales > Desulfatibacillaceae > Desulfatibacillum. Next base: position 13,052 of record JAEINP010000041.1, on the reverse strand, counting down.
CTTCCTTTTCAAAGGTGGTGGGGAACAGATAGCCGGAACCCACGGCGATTCCCATGGCCATGCAACGATCCATGGCGCGGCCTGTGGCGTCCTGGAACACGGCGAAGCTGGAGTTGATGCCGCTTCCATCCAGGAAGTTCCGGCGCACATTGGTGCCCGAACCCTTGGGCGCCACCAAAATCACGTCCACGTTTTCCGGGGCGATGATTTTGGTCTGTTCCTTGTACACAATGGAAAATCCGTGGGAAAAATACAGGCAGTCCCCTGCGTTCAGGTTTTCCTTGATGACGGGCCACAGCATCATCTGGGCTGCATCGGACAGCAGATACTTGATCATGGTGCCCTTGGCTGCCGCTTCGGCGATGGGGAACAGGGTCTCGCCGGGAACAAACCCGTCGGCAATGGCCTTATCCCAGGATTTTCCGCCTTCTCTCTGGCCGATGATAACCTTGAAGCCATTATCGCGCAGGTTCATCGCCTGGGCCGGACCCTGGACTCCGTAGCCGATCACGGCGATCACTTCATCCTTCAGGACTTCCCTGGCCTTTTCCAGTGTGAATTCCTGCCTGGTGACCACTTCCTCAATAGTGCCTCCAAAATCGATCTTTGCCATCCCCTGTTCTCCTTGTTTGAGTGTTTTGTTAAAGTTATGGTTTATATATTTTCAGCAAGTAAAGTCACTGCTTGGTTTCAGTGGCCGTTCTTGTTCTCCCGGGATAGGGCCGTAATGCCGGTCCGGGCCACTTCCTTGATGCCCATGGGTTTTAACAGGTCCAGAAGAGCCGCGATCTTGCCCTGGTCCCCCGTGACCTCTACCGTGTAATGCTCGGCGCTTACGTCTACCACCTTGCACCGGAAGATATCGACGATCCTTAAAATTTCGGCGCGAAACTCGGGCTTGGCGCTCACCTTGATGAGGGCCATCTCCCGGAACACCGCCGGCGCCTCGGTCAGGTCATTGACCTTGACCACATTGATTAGTTTGTGCAGTTGTTTGATAATCTGCTCAATGATCACGGAATCGGCCCAGGTTACTAAGGTTATACGCGAAATCCCTTCCTGGGCCGCGTTGGCCACACAAAGGCTTTCGATATTAAACCCCCTGCCGGAAAACAATCCGGCTATGCGGGAAAGGACCCCGGGGCGATCTTCCACCAAAATTGACAAGACATGTTGTTCGTCGGACATGTTTTTTTCCTCAATTTCATCCTTCGGGATCAAACCCGGTTCTAAACCAGCAGCATTTCAGTAATGGCCGCCCCGGCAGGCACCATGGGATATACACACTCTTCCCGTTCCACCACAAAGTCCATGATCACAGGCCCTTCCGCGGCCAGGCCCTTCCTGAGAACGGCGTCCACCTCCTCCGGCTTGGTGGCCCGCAGGCCCGTGGCCCCGTAGGCCTCGGCCAGCTTTACGAAATCCGGCTGTGTTTCCATGTTGGTGGCGCAATAGCGTTTGCCGAAAAACAACTCCTGCCATTGGCGAACCATCCCCAGGTACCCGTTGTTCAAGATAACCACCTTGACGGGCAACTTGTGTTGCATGGCCGTACCCAGTTCCTGGATGTTCATCTGGATGCTGCCGTCCCCGGCAATATCCACAACCAACTCATTGGGGGCCGCCACCTGGGCGCCGATGGCCGCGGGCAATCCAAAACCCATAACTCCCAGGCCACCGGAGGTGATAAAATGGTCGGGCCGGTCAAAATTATAGTACTGGGCCGCCCACATCTGGTTCTGGCCCACTTCCGTGCTGATGATGGCCTTGCCCTCGGTAATGGCGCACAGCCGTTCCACCACATATTGGGGCTTGATGACATCCTTTTGATCGTAGGCCAGGCGCTGGGCTGCTTTCCATTGGGCAATGCGCCCCAGCCAGGGTTCCCGTTTTTCGGGAATATCCCCCAGGTTTTCCTCGGCCAGTAATTCGTTCAACATGTCCAGGGTCGCCTTGCAGTCCCCCACCACGGGAATGGCCACCGGCACATTCTTGCGGATGGAAGTGGGGTCGATATCCACATGGATGATCCTGGCCTGGGAGGCAAAGGTGTCGGTCTTGCCCGTCACCCTGTCATCAAACCGCACGCCCACGCCCAGCATTACGTCACAATCTCCGGTGCTCATGTTGGCCCGGTAGGTTCCGTGCATGCCAAGCATTCCCAAAGACAAGGGATCGGAGCCTGGAAAAGCGCCCAGCCCCATGAGGGTGGTGGTGACGGGAATTTGCAGTTTACGGGCGAAATCCGTCAACGCCTGGGAGGAATGGGAGGAAATAATGCCTCCGCCCGCCACGATCAGGGGCCGTTTCGCCTTCAACAACTCCTTGATGACTTTAGTCAATTGTTTGATATTGGGCTTGACCGTGGGATTGTACGAACGCATGGCCACAGGTCCCTTGGGCTCCTTGAAATTCGTGACTGCAGCCAATACGTCCTTGGGCAGATCGATCAAAACAGGCCCGGGTCTGCCGCTCCGGGCGATGTGAAAAGCCTCCCGGATGGTGTCGGCCAGTTCGTTCACGTCCTTCACCAGATAATTATGCTTGGTGCAGGGCCGCGTGATTCCCACAATGTCCACTTCCTGGAACGCATCGTTGCCGATCAGACCCGTGGGAACCTGCCCCGTTAAAACAACCATGGGTATGGAGTCGCAATAGGCCGAGGCAATGCCCGTAACTGTGTTGGTGGCGCCCGGCCCGCTAGTGACCAGACACACGCCCACCTTGCCCGATACCCTGGCATAGCCGTCGGCGGCGTGAACCGCACCTTGTTCATGCCGCACCAGGTAGTGGCGGATGTCGGATTTTTCCAGTTCATCGTACAGGCCGATGAGTACGCCGCCGGGATAGCCGAATATACTGTCCACCCCTTCGGATTCCAACATCTTCAATAATATTTCAGAGCCTGAGATCTTAATGGTGCACCTCCTTGCTTTTCTTCGAAAAACCCCTGTCTAAAGGACCACAGCGCCTTTGCTGGCCGATTCCACATTCCGGGCGTAACGCGCCATATACCCCTTGGTGATTTTGGGTTCCGGCCGGGTCCACTGGGCCAGACGCTCCGCGATTTCCTTTTCGGGAACGTCCAGGGTGATTGTCTTTTCAGGGATGTTGATCTTAATGATGTCCCCTTCCTTGACCGCGGCAATGGGACCGCCTCCCATAGCCTCGGGGGATACATGGCCGATGGCTGCGCCCCGGGTGCCGCCGGAAAAGCGGCCGTCCGTGATCAGCGCCACATCAGCATCCAGTCCCATACCCGCGATTACAGATGTGGGGGTGAGCATCTCACGCATGCCCGGACCGCCTCTGGGTCCCTCGTAGCGCACCACCACAACATCTCCTTTCTTGATCAAACCGTCCATAATGGCCTGGGTGGCTGTCTCTTCCGATTCAAACACCCGTGCAGGACCCTCATGAACCAACATTTTATCCACCACGGCGGATTGCTTGACCACGCAACCCTCGGGGGACAGGTTGCCGAACAACACAGCCAGTCCGCCTTCCTTATGGTAGGGATTATCCACGGTCCGGATCACTTCCTTATCCAGAATTTCAGCGTTCCGGATATTCTCGCCCACGGTCTTGCCGCTAACCGTGATGCAATCCGTATTAATAAGGTCGTGTCTCGCCAGCTCCGCCAACAGGGCCTGGATGCCGCCCGCACGGTGCAAATCTTCAATACGGTGGTAGCCCCCGGGGCTCAGTTGGCACAGATGGGGAATTTTCCGGCTGATTTCATTGATTTGCCGAAGATCGAACTCCACGCCCGCTTCCCGGGCTATGGCGGGAAGATGCAGGACTGTGTTGGTGGAGCAGCCCAGGGCCATGTCCACGGCCAGGGCGTTGGCAAAGGCTTGGGGCGTCATGATCTGGCTGGGCGTGATGTTCTTCTCCACCATTTCCATGACCTTCATGCCTGCCTGCTTGGCCAAACGGATCCGGGCGGAAAAAACAGCCGGAATGGTTCCGTTCCCGGGCAGACCCATGCCAATGACCTCGGTCAGGCAGTTCATGGAGTTTGCCGTGAACATGCCTGCGCAAGAGCCGCAGGTGGGGCAGGCCTCGTCTTCCAGAATGTCCAATTCTTCCCGGGACATTTTGCCGGTCTTGACCGCGCCCACAGCCTCGAACACGGAGATCAGGTCGATTTTCTCCCCGCCCTTGGCCAAAGGATGGCTTCCGGCCAGCATGGGGCCTCCGCTTATGATCACGGTAGGAATGTCCAGCCTGGCCGCCGCCATGAGCATGGCAGGAACAATCTTGTCGCAATTACAAACCAGCACCAGCCCGTCAAAAGCATGGGCCATTGCCATAATCTCCACTGAATCAGCGATAATCTCACGGCTGGCCAGGGAATATTTCATGCCCGCATGGTTCATGGCAATGCCATCGCATACCCCGATGGCGCCAAATACCGCGGGCGTTCCCCCGGCCAGATAGATCCCCTTTTGCACGGCTTCGGTAATGGTGTTGAGGTGAACATGCCCGGGGATTACGGCGTTCATGGTATTGGCCACGCCGATAAGGGGCCTGTTCAGCTCTTCGTTGGTGTACCCCATAGCCTTGAACAGGCTCCGGTGTGGGGCTCTTTCCAATCCTTTCCGAACATTATCGCTTTTCATTAGGTTTCCTTTTTATGCTTGTTGGACAAAAACTCGTCCCGGTCCTTCAGCCAAAAAAAAATCCGTTGCCAGCGGGCTGGCAACGGATTTTTTAACTTGTATTGAAATTATCCCGTTATCCAGCCCGTCCGTAGCAGGGAAGAATCCCTACTACGATAATAAGACCGAGGCTAATAATGATAACGGAAAAAATATTCTTCATGGTATTACTGGATTCCTTTGATAAAAAATTCCTTCTGCAAAATCTGGGCACTTGTATCAAGCCCATGAACTCCCTGTCAAGCCTTTTTTATTCACTATTTGTACACTAACCCGAATCAAACCTGAATTTCGGCCACCAAGGCAAGAGTAGTCTCGTAGGCGCCCCCAAAACAAACCCGGGTCACGTCACTGTACCGGTACATTTTGTCGTCATCCACCCATCGGGCTGTGGGCGATAGATTCTTGAGGGTATAAAACTCGTCAGCCGCCAATTTTATGCGTCCGACTTCGCAATCATCATCCGAAACCCACTCACGATGTATTACAAGAAGGGGGAACTGCTTTTCAATGGACTTAAACAAAGGACGAGCCCCGGACAGATCAATTCCCTTGAGCGGCGTCGGGCGAACACCTTGGGCGGTCAAAGCCTTTTCCAAAAATCGCCTTTCCGGAAACTCGGAATCTATAAAAGTGATGTCCTTGGTTCTCAGCACCTCGTATCCGTCCAGGTCAAAACGGTCGCTCACCAATTGCATGAGCACAAAGGTTTCAGAATAGTCCATGACAAACCCATGAAAAAAATAATCATCCTCCTCCAACTCATGGCGGCCTAACTGGACTATGATCTTTCGCTTAATAGCCTGTTCAAGCGCCTCCAAAACCTCTTTCATTCCGTTTCCTTCCTCAATTTCCATATTCCTACCCGTTTCCATCGCAGGATGTCGCTCGCTGGGGCGGCGTCCGGTCTGTCATCGCTCATAAGGCTTTAGACAAACTATACTTGTTTCCATACGATATGCAATGAACAAATCAAATCCCGTTAAACGGGTTGATACCCTATACTTCTAAAATCATCTTGGCCAAGGCATTCAACGCCATGGTATATCCCATGGCCCCAAAGCCCGCCATCTGGGCAGTCGCCACTCCCGAAACAAAGGATTTGTGACGAAATTCCTCCCGCTGATACACATTGGACAAATGGACCTCTATGATGGGCACGTTATGAAGCAGCAAAGCATCCCGAATCGCCACGCTGGTGTGGGTATAGGCCGCCGGATTGATGATGATTCCTGCCACCTTTTCATAGGCCTCCTGAATCCGGTCCACCAGGGCCCCTTCGGAATTGGATTGATAGCATTGGATTTCCAGGCCAAGCTCCAGCCCCTGTTTTTTCAGGCCCTGGTTGATTTCATCCAGCGTGGTGGACCCGTAAACCTCGGGCTCCCTTTTACCCAGCATGTTCAGGTTCGGCCCGTTCAGCACCAGCACTGTGGGTTTTATCTTGTCAGCCATGGCCTTCCTTCCATTCAATAAATAGGGGTGGCTCGAAAAATTTAAAAACCTGTCTTCCCGGTTTGGCGCCATTAACAGAAAGCCTTGGGCAGGAAAAAATTCTCCTGTCCCGGTGGTTTAGGCTTCTCCCAACAGCTTCCGGAACTCCTGGATGGCGGCCGCATAATCCTGGCTGCCGAAAATGGCCGAACCTGCCACAAAGGCGCCCGCCCCGGCGTCCGCAGCCGCCCTGATGGTCTTTGAATTGATCCCGCCATCCAGTTCGATCAATACGTCCAGGCCTTTGGCCTGAATCATTTCCGCCAATGCCTCGGTCTTACGCAGGGTGTTGCTGATAAACTTCTGACCCCCAAAACCCGGGTTGACGCTCATGAGCATGACCAGATCCACATATTCCAGCACCCACTCCAACCCGGACAAGGGAGTGGTGGGATTCAAAACCACACCCGGCCTGGCGCCCAGTTCCCGAATTAGATTCACGGTCCGGTTCAAATGGGTGGTGGACTCCACCTGGATGGTGACCCAATCGGCTCCGGCCTTGATGAAATCCTCCACGTACAACTCCGGCTGCTTGATCATCAAATGCACGTCCAGGGGAAGGTCCGTAACCCTGTTCACAGCCTCGCAGACTATGGGTCCTATGGTGATGTTGGGCACAAAACGACCGTCCATCACATCCACATGAATCCAATCGGCTCCGGCCTTTTCCACGGCACGGACTTCCTCGCCCAGGCGGGCAAAATCTGCGGACAGAATCGAGGGTGCTATAATTTTCACTTTTTAAGTCTCCCATAAAAAAACTGTTCGTGGCTTTGTTTGATTGTCTCGCCGTCCCGGTACAGGAAAAACTCCCCATCCTTGTCCGGCAACAGGAACCATAAACGGGTTCCGGGCTGCACATACTCGTCAAACAGGATCTCCAGGCTGTTACCCACGCTGGCCTTCAGCTCCATATGGCTTTTCAGGAAGCCCGCAGGAACACGAAAGGAAATAAAACCCATCCCACCTCCGCCGTCCCTTTCCGGGCCATCCTTATGACGCGGCCTGTTTACGGTAATCTCAATTCCCTGGCCCTCCATCACACGATATCCCATGGCCGGAGACTGGTCAACCACCACGTCCGGGGGCCGATCCACGGTCTGGGCTGCGTGGATTTTTTCCACCTTAAAGCCCCAACGCTCGGCCAAAAGTATGGCGTCCTCCGGGCTAAGGCCGGAAAAATCCGGCATCATCATGGCCTTGGGGCGTTTCCCCATGCTCACCAGCAGACGTACCTCGCCCCCCCGTTCAACAGGGTCGGGTGGTAAGGGGTTCTGGGCAAGAATCGTGTCAGTTATGGCATCATCGTACACCCGGGAGACCCAGGCGAGGGACAGGTCGTTGTCCTCCAGCCAAATCCGGGCCTTGCGCAGATCGGTCCCCACCAGATTGGGCATGGACAAAGTTTCCGGCCCGGCGGAAAGGACGATGCGCACGTCCCGATCCTTTTTGATTTCACTGCCGGCTTCCGGTTCCTGGGTGACCACACTGTTCTCCGGAATGACGGGATGATAGCGCCTACCCGCGACCTTGGTGTTCAAACCCATGGCGGACAAGGTTTCCAGGACATACACCACGTCCTTGCCTACCAAACTCGGGACTACCACCGTGTCCGCCGTGGTCAATAAAAAATGGAGGGAAAAATAAGCGCTCCCTCCCAGGGCCAGCACAAATATTCCCACATATAAAAAAAACTTGGGTAGTTTTTTTATCATGATTGGCGCCTCATACGAGCCGCAAAAAAGCCGTCCATATCATGCTTGTGAGGGAATGTGCGCAAACAACCCAGCCCGTCAAGCATGGTTTTGTCAGCGCTCTGGGGCAACGGACATTCCTCCACCGCAAAGTCCGGATGATCTTTTAAAAATTCCCTGACGATGTTTTCTGTTTCCTCCGGTTCCATACTGCAAACCGAGTACACGATCAAGCCCCCGGGTTTGACCAGGGCCGAGGCGTTCGCCAAAATCCCTGCCTGAAGCCCTGCGTGCCTGCGGACCGAATCCATGTTTTTGGACCACTTGCTGTCCGGGTTCCGGCGTATGACCCCAAGCCCGGTGCACGGCGCATCCACCAAAACATTGTCAAACAAAGTCCCGGGCAAACTCACAGCCCGGGAAAAATCCTGCTTTTCCGTTCTGACAATGGCAATGCCAAGTCGCTTCATTTCGTCCGAAAGATGCCTAATCTTGCTTGGTTCCACGTCCGTGGCCAGAATTTCGCCTTGGTTGCCCATCAATTGGGCCAGGTGGGCTGTCTTGGACCCCAGGCCTGCACATGCGTCCAGGACCTTATCTCCAGGCTGCGGACTGAGGCACAGGGCCACAAGCTGGGAAGCAGCATCCTGCACGGAAAATCTTCCTTCCCTAAAGCCGGGAAGTTCAAACACTGGTACATTGGGAGCGGAAAAGGACACGGCATCGGGCAGCCAGGGATGATTTTCAGGTTCCTGCACAAGATCCAGAATCTCCTCCAAAACCTGATCCCTTGTGGCGGCCAGGGGATTGACCCTTATGGTGATAGGCGCAATCCGGTTGCCTGCCCGGCACAGTTCCAGGGCCTGTTCCGGCCCGAACCTTTTCACCCATCGCCTAACCAGCCATTCGGGATAGGACTCTCCTACGCATATGGCCTTGACCGGGTCCTTGGCGAAATCCGGCAGGACGAGTTCCCTGCCATTCCGTTCCACGTTTCTCAACAAGCCGTTGACGAACTTGACCACGTAGGCGGGAGCCGTCTTTTTGGCCATTTCCACCGAGGAATCCACAGCCAAAGCCGGTGGCACCCGGTCCAGGAAAAGCAGTTGAAAAACCCCCATCCTCAATATATTCAAAACACCTGGTTGGATTTTGTTCAACTTTGTCTTGGAAAAATTGCCGATGATCCAGTCAATACGGCCCCGGTTCCTTGTCACCCCAAAAACCAAGGCCATGACCAAGGCCCGGTCCTTCCGGGTGAGCCCGAGATCTTCTTCCAGAGCACGGTCCATGAGCACGTCAAGCACCAAGTCGCCGGTGTCCAGGCGATCCAGAATGCGCGCCGCGGTTTTGCGGGGAGTATCCTTTCCGGCGGAAGGTTTCACGGCCTATTCCAGTACGGCGCCGGGGTCGATCCTCGCCCCTCGCAAGTAATCCTCAGCATTCAAGGGTTTGCCCGAGGCGCCCTGGACCCGGAGAATGTTCAGCACGCCGTCTCCGGTGGCGACAAGAAACACCCCGCCAGTGCTTGAAATGACCGTGCCCGGGCCAGCCTGGGTTGGCTCGTTCCATATTCGGGCTTCCAGAATCCTCAAACGCTTGCCTTCAAAAAAGGTAAAGGCCCCGGGCCAGGGGGTTACGCCCCGAATCAGGCGCTCAATGGCAAAGGCAGGCTCCGCCCACCGGACGCGACCGTCGGCCTTTTCCAAGGCCCGGGCATAGGTGGCTTTTTCGTGCTCCTGAACCCGGGGCGTGATGGAGTCCAGGTTTTCCAGGGTTTTGATCAGCAAATCCGCTCCGGCCAGGGACAACTTGTCGTGGAGGCTTTCCGAAGTGTCCGTGTCAAGAATATCCACCTCAGCCACGGAAAGAATATCGCCCGTGTCCATGCCCGAGTCCATGCGCATGGCCGTGACTCCGGTCTTGCTTTCGCCGTTGATGATGGCCCATTGAATAGGAGCAGGCCCTCGGTAAGCTGGCAGCAGGGAAGCATGAATGTTGATGGGCATGATTTTGGGCAAATCCAGGATGGCCTGAGGCAGGATGTGCCCGTAGGCAATGACCACAAAAAGGTCCGCCTCATAAGCCGCCAGGGTTTCCTCGAATTCCCGGGTGCGTACCTTTTCCGGCTGCAACACCGGCAGTCCCTGATCCAGGGCTTCCACTTTGACCGGCGGCGGCGCCAGTTTTTTTCCCCGACCCCTGGGTCGGTCTGGCTGGGTCACCACCGCGGCCACGTCATAGCCCCGCTTGCATAAATTTCTTAAGGGCGGAACCGCAAAGTCCGGAGTGCCCATAAATACAATTCTCACCGGGCGATCACCCTTCCTCTTTCAAGGCCTTTTGTACGCGCCTTTTGTACATATTGCGCTTGAGGGAACTGATGCGCTCTATAAAAAGCCTGCCTTCCAGGTGGTCGATTTCGTGCTGGAGTACAATGGACAGCAAGCCCTCGGCGTCGATTTTTACCGGTTTGCCCTCATGGTCCACTCCTTCCACGGACACGCAGGCGTGCCTGGGAACATCGGCCCGCAATCCCGGGACGCTCAGGCAGCCCTCGTTTTCCGAGCAAACCTTGCCCTCCGTATGCACAATACGGGGATTGATAAGCACCTTCAGGCCGGTGCCGGGGGAATCTTCGTCCTCCGCCACGTCATAAAGCAGCATGGCCTTGTTATGCCCCACCTGCACGGCAGCCAGGCCAATGCCTGGAGCATCGTACAAGGTTTCTGTCATATCTTGTATGAGACAAATAATGCTGTCATCAATATTTTCTATAATTTCTGATGGCTTATCCAGTATGGGGGCCGGATAGGTCACTATGTCCAAAAGAGCCACAAGCCTATCACCTCTCTGTTGTTTGAGTATCCTTGTCAGCCAGTTCCGTACTGGCGCTCGATATCTGCCTGATGCTGACCCCTGTCATGACCACGCTCACAAGGCCCATGGCTATGGGAACCATCAACTGAATCACATGGTTGACCAGGGTGAATCCTGCGGCCTCATCCCGGGCCACGCCAAACAGTACCATGGCGAAAATCCCCCCTGCCTCCCAAAGCCCCCAAAAACCCGGAGCCGAAGGCAAGGAGATTGCAAAGCATATAATAACCATCATGGCGGTCAATTCCAGGGGCGACATGGAAATCCCAGGGCATCCCTGGACCATGACAAAATACGTCGATGCCAGCAGTACCCAGATTACCACGGAAATCCCCAGGCATAAAGCCACCTTTCCAAAATTCTTTATGGCCGCAAAACCCTGGGCGATTCCGTTCATGATCGCCACAATGGGCTGACAAACAGCCTTCCGGATTTTTTCCTGGGTGTTCAGGCTCAGGAAAAACAACGCCAAAGGGCTGGCCAAGATAACCCGCTCCATCAATCCTCGGGTAAATTCAAAGCTCACCAGGATGATGCCTGTGATGAGCACCAGGGAAAGGCGCGTCATGGCCGTGGCCGCACGCTGCAACACCTGGCCGGAAATGGTGTATTGATCCACCACAACCTCCAGGTTGGGGTCAATCTGCACATAAGAGGTCACAATGGCGAAAAGCCCTAACAGGATAATCAGGTCAAAAGCTCTTTCCGCAGCTACCGTGGCCAGGGTCTGAAAAAAAGGCACGCCCTTTTGCCGCTTTAAGATGGCGGGCCTCGCCAGTTCACCCACCCTGCCCGGCAGGATGCAGTTCATCATGAATCCGATCATCATGGGATGGTAGGCTTCCCAAAAGCTGATGCGCTCCACCGAGCCCATGATCACCTGCCAACGCCACGCCCGCAGGAAAAAACTTCCCATGCCCATGACCAAGGCAGGCAGGGTCCACCAGTAATTGATGGAGGCAATATACTCCATCAAAGGGCCAAACTGGACATTCCTGAAAGAAAAGTACAGGCCCGCCCCGGATATGGCCAATCCGATCACCAGGGAAATAATAAGTTTTTTTCCCTTCATAGGGGAAGTATCCCCCTGGCGACTTTGATATCCTCCCGAATCTGCTCGATCAGGGCCTCAATATTGGGAAACTTTACCTCTCCCCGCAGCCTGGAAATAAAATTCACCTTGATCTTCCGGTCATACAGATCCCCGGAAAAATCCAGGGCGTGCACTTCCACCGTAAAAATATGATCGTCAAAGGTCGGACTGTACCCGATATTGGCCACAGCAGGATAAAGAGTGTCCCCCACCTGCATGGTCACGGCGTACACCCCGGCCTTGGGGCATAACTCATCGCTCAGATGAATGTTGGCCGTGGGAAAACCCAACATTTTACCCCCCCGGTTCCGGCCCTTCACCACCACCCCGCGCACCTGATAGTCCCGGCCCAAAAGCCGTTTGGCCTCCTCAATCTTGCCGTCGCCAACCAGATCCCGGATGCGGGTGCTGCTAATGCGCTCCCCGTCCGGTCCGGCCTGCCCGATCCAGGGCACCACCATGAGTTCGAAATCCAGGGGCGCGGCGATATTCTGCAGATACTCCACGTTGCCCTCCCGGCCCTTTCCAAAACAATAGTCCGGTCCCACCACCAGCACTTTTACACCCAAACGCCTGATTAAAACGTCCTCCACAAATTCCCTGGGGCTGAGAGAGGCAAAGGCCTGATCAAAGGGAATCACCACCAGGGCGTCCAGGCCCGTGCGACTGATAAGCTCCACTTTTTGTTCATACAGGGTGATAAGTGGCGGAAAATTCTCCTTTTTCAAAAATCGGGCCGGATGGGGTTCAAAGGTCATGGCCAGGGAATCGCCCCCGATGGCATCCGCTTTCTCGATGACTTCGGAAAAAAGGGCCTGATGTCCTATATGGACCCCGTCAAAATTCCCAATGGTAATAACAGCCTTTGAAAACGGCTGTTTAATGGATTCCAGATTCTCGATTAATTGCATTTGTATAAAAAGCTCCCATATTTCGCTTGACAGACAGACCAAATCCGTTTAATTACTGCATCCGTTCGGGGAAATCAATCATTTTCCCGGAAAGGCCGGACCGAGACAAGCCGCTCTGACCCAAAAGGGCAATAGAGCAAAAATTTCGGGAAAAGGCCAGTACATAAGTGCCGAAGTGGCGGAATTGGTAGACGCGCTAGGTTCAGGGTCTAGTCCGCGAATGCGGGTGGGAGTTCGAGTCTCCCCTTCGGCACCATGCGAAAGAAACAAGGGCGATTTCAGATACATACCGAAGTCGCCCTTTCTCGTTTGCGAT
>JAEINP010000040.1 GCA_016342355.1 Desulfatibacillum sp. | reverse complement strand
GGCGTCCCGTTGGACAACACCCAGGGCCGGGCCGTGGTGTTCACATAAAAGGGAGACTCGTCCATTCCCAGCTTGGGATTGGGTTTTTTCACGTTGATGGTGGGAGGCAATACCTTGTGGTGGAGCGCCAAAGCCGCCTTAATGAAACCGGCAGCGCCGGCAGCGCTTTTTGTATGGCCAATCTGGGACTTGACACTGCCAATGGCGATATATTCCTTTTGGGGATTATCCTCCCCGAACACGGTTTTCAGGGCTGTGAATTCCGCCATGTCCCCGGCTACCGTGCCTGTGGCATGGGCCTCCACCAGTCCCACCGTGGACGGGGCGAATCCCGCATCCCGGTAAGCCCGCTTCAACGCCCGCTCCTGGCCTTCGGGTCTGGGTGCATAAATGCTTTTAAAACGCCCGTCGCTGGAGGTTCCCACACCTTTAATCACGGCGTAAATACGGTCCTTGTCCCTCTGGGCGTCTTCCAGACGCTTTAACAGAACCATGCCCACGCCTTCGCCGATGAGAATGCCGTCCGAGCCTTCGTCAAAAGGCGAGCAATATTCCTTCTTGCTCATGGCCGGAGTCTTGGCGAAACACAGATACATGAACGGGGAGTTGTCCGTGTCCACACCGCCGGTGATCATCATATCGCTCCGGCCTTCCACCAACTCGCTCACCGCCATTTTCATTGCAGCCAGGGACCCGCCGCAAGCCGCGTCCAACACACAGTTGACGCCGCCCAAATCCAGGCGGTTGGCAACCCGTCCGGCTATCACATTGCCAAGCATGCCGGGAAAAGAATTTTCCTCCCACGGTATGTAGGCTTTCTTGATTTTCTCCACAATGGACTGGGACTCGTCTTCGGAAAGCCCGCTTTTTACCAGAACTTCCTTCCATACGGGATATTGGAGCCTGGAGGTCAGAGGCAGGTACAGCTTTTGCCCTCCGCCCACGCCCAGGGTGACGCCCACCCGTGAACGGTCCTGACCGTTGTTGTAACCGGCGTCGGCCATCACGTCCCGGGCTACTATCAAAGCCAAAAGCTGGGACACGTCCGTCACTTCCAGGATGTTGGGAGGCAGGCCGAACTCCATGGGGTCAAAGTCGATTTCGGGGATGAATCCCCCTACCCGGCTGTATGTTTTGTCCGGGGCTCCGGGGTCGGGGTCGTAATAGTCGTTGATCTTCCACCGATCCTCGGGAACCGCCGTAATGGAATCAATTTCATGTAGAATATTTTCCCAATATTGGGACAGGTTGGCGGCGCCTGGAAAAACAGAAGCCATGCCGATGACCGCGATAGGGTGCTTTTGGAGCAGGGACTGAATTTCCCCAATTTCGGGCTTTACCCCAGGCATAATCAAATCCTCTTTGCCGGGTTAAGGTTTAAATTACTAGCTCTCTCACGGCCATGTTAAGAACAGATTATTTTCACACGGTCCGTGACTATTTTTTAATGGCCTTTAACACAATTTTTAGCACGTCGCCAGCCACTCCCCCCTCCAGGCTCTGCCCTACCAGATTAAACAGGGTTCCGTCCAGCTTTTGAAAAAGACCCGCGAATTCCCTGGCTTCCCCCCAGGCGGCTTCTACGTTTTTGTGGATTGCCAGGGAACATAAAATCATGAGATAGAGGATTAATCCATCCACTCGTTCAAAAATTCCGGCCTCCACCCCTTCGTCCAGAATAGCCACTAGTAATCCGTAAATCTGAACCAGATCTCCCACCACCATTTCAGGCAAACCCTGGCCCCCGGAGGACACGGCCCACATCATAACCGCAGGCAGGGGAGGATGTTCCTCCACGGTTTCAGCAATGCCTAAAATATAGGATTTGAGCTTTTCTTCGGGACTTTGATCCGGCCTCAACCGATCATTGATTCTCCCCAAAGTGGCCTGAATGATTTCATGGAGAACCAGCCCGTACAGGGATTCCTTGTCCCCCACATGATAGTAGATGCTGGCCTTGTTGACGCCCGCAGTTTTGGCGATTTCATCCACGCTTGCCCCGGCGAAACCGCCTGCGGCGAACGCCTGGGTTGCGCCTTCAATGATGCGCTGGACCGTATCGTTTGGCCGTTTTCCGCCATTACCCCGCATAAAGGACTCCTATGTAAAAAAATTGTAAAACCTGAAATAGAGCATGAAACTGAAGTGAAAACGAGTCGAATTGCATTTTGTGAAGGTCGGCGGCCGGGCTGTGCTTGATGCGGGCCCTTATGGCCGCTATTTAACTAACCGTTTGGTTAAACTAAATGGTTAGTATAACGATTTGAGTGGGGTGTCAACCGATTTTTCGATATAATTTTTTGGAGTTGGAGATTTTTAAAATGCAAAAAACGATTTTTGTAACAGGAATGAAGGGGTGTGAACCAGCGTCACTGGAACCGCGTTGGTGATTTTTTTCCTTTAGTGAAAACCTCGGACACACCGTCCAGGAGAGCCTTTTTCCAACTGCTGATCATGGTGGTGTGAAGCCGTATTTGGCTGAAAGTTGGGCGGCTGTCTGCTCGTTCCTGGGAGCTTCCAGAGCCGCCTTGGCCTTGAACTGCGGACTGTAGCTGTTGCGCTTCTTTCCCATTGTGTCAGATTCTCCTGATTGAATCTGACTCATAGATTAGCCTTTGTCCAACTTTTGGGGTCCACCGCACCGCCCTATGGGGTCGTAACCATACCCGTATTGGGAAGGGAGTGGAATTTACCTATTTCGTAAATTCCACTCTTTCTCAATGTATTGGGCATCCCTAACGGCCTATGAGGCCATCTTTTTTCAGGGCCTTGATGATTTCTTCGCTGAATTTGTCCACCAGGTCATAGGTGGATTCAGGATTTATGGTGTTGGTCTTGGCAGACCAAATTTGTTTTTCTGTAGCCACGTCAAACACCCGGGTCTGGAGCCGGATGTTCATCCGGCGCTTATAGGAACCGGTCTGGATTCCCATGGATGCGGACTTGGTCAGGTATCCGTCAAAGGGCACGGGTTCCAAAGTGGTCTCAAAAGTGGGAGGAGGCTGATAAATAGGCGTTTCCTGCTGAGAAATGGCCCGAACCACCAGAACGCTGTCCACATTCAGTTCCCGGCATTTTTCCTTGATGGCTTCCACTGTGGGGCAGAGGTTGGAGGGGAACGTTTCATAACCGGTGATGGCGCCCACCTTGTATTTCAATACTTCCAGGGCAAACACGCTCTCAAACAGCTCTCTGGTGGAGGGGTCCGTACACATACCCACAACCAGAACCCTTTCCATGGGACCGCGTTTGAGATCTTCCGACTTCCAGGTGGAGGCAACCTTGGTCTTGGTGCAGCCTGGCAGGCACAAAAAGGTAATCACTATGATGCTGCACAATATCCTTGATGGGACGTTCATTCCAACTACTCCTGATAAGGTTTTTAAAAGACAATCCAGGCTGCGGTCTTAAGGGCTTCCACGGTCATATGCAGACCTGCTCAAACCCTATTAAAAGCAGCCATTCAAACGCTTTATGCCATTAACCCGGTGTTACCATCGGGAACGCCTGTTCACCTGCTTCGCATCAATCTTCCTTGCCAAGCACCCGTTTTTGCATGGAATCCAGATATTCATCCAGTTCGGCCACGCTGGAAAAAATACTCATATCGGGCATAGCGCGTATGATTTCAAAGACCTTCTTGATCTGGGGCTGAAGATTGACAAAGGTGGTTTTACCTTTGTTTTTTTCCAATCCCTTGACTGTCTTGAGGATCACGCGCACACCGGCGCTGCTCATGTACTCCAGATTTTCCATGTCAAAAGTCAGCATGGTTGGCGCCCCTGCAAGGACTTCATCCACCTTTTTTTCCAGTTGGGTGGAGGTAATGGTGTCCAGGGAACCTCCCAGGTGAATCACCATATAACCGGTGGACTTCAAAGTTAGTTTGATGGTGAGCGGCATATGTTCTCCTTGCTGTTTAACCTTCTGTCCAATGGCCTGAAAGGCTGACTAAAGAATCGTCTTTCACAATTTAGTCGGCATTTTCCACTATTTAGTAAACAAACTGTTTACACAAAGAGTTCAACATTGTCCACACGCAAATTGTGGCGGCCCAGCCTGAAATCGTGTTCCAAACCCCAAAAAACTATTGCCAGCCCATGGGCTCATAGCCTTTTTCGCGCAGGCATCTGTCTACAAAATTTTTATAAACAGGGTTCGGCTCTCCTGAGTTGAAAACGCCCCGGGCAAAGCCCCCTGCCCCGCCGCCCACAGCGCCAATGGCTGCGCCTCTGCCAAAGTCGCCGCTCATGGACCCCACAGCGCCGCCCACAACCGCGCCTACGGCTGACCCTGCCGCCGTATTTTTGGCGACCTTTTTTCCCTGGCCGGGAGTCACGCCGCTTTCCTTCGCCATGCGAATACAGTCCTTTATATCAGCCTGGGCCTGGGCCTTGCCAACCTGGGTGTAATGGGCGTTGGGGTAAAGCACGGGCCTGGAAGGGCCGCAACCTGGCCCGAGCCACATGGCAAGACAAAGAATTGCAAAAAAAATCAGTTTATGGTTCATGGCGCCCTCTATTTTTTTTCCCGCTCCGCCGTGACGCACCGGATGCCTTCCCCGGCCCGGCCCGGCTGAAAGCACAGATTGTCGGATATGCATTTGGCCGGAGACCTGTCCCCGGACTTCCAGCGGTTGATCAAATCCGGCTCGCGGATAAAAGGCCGGGACATGGATACATAATCGGCTACCCCCTGGCTGACCAACTGCTCCGCCAGATCAAAGGATCGCATGCCACCTACCAGAATAAGGGGGATTCCCAGTTTTTCCTTGAAAAAACGGGCTTGATCCCGAAAATAGGCTTCCTTTTCCGGAGTGTTGATGTTGGCCCGGGAGGGCGAAAACTTTCGGCTGGACAAAATGCCCCCGGTCAATTCCAGGGCGTCCAATCCCGCCTTTTCCAAGGCCTGGGCCACAACCAGGGAATCCTCGGCCTCCAGGCCGTTTTCCAAAAAATCGCTGCCATTGAGCTTGATCATCACCGGATAGTCCGGCCCTACGGCGTCCCGGATAGCCTGATAAACCTCCATGTGGGCCTTGCTCCGGTTTTCAATGGAGCCCCCGTACTGGTCTGTGCGCTGATTCATGACCGGAGAGAGAAACTGGCTCAACAGGTATCCATGACCGGAATGAATCTGCACGCCGTCAAAACCCGCTGCTTTGGCCCGGGAAGCAGCCTGCCCGAATTTTTCCGCCAAAATGGCGATATCATCCGGTGTCAGCACCCGACCCGGATTTTTATCCTGGCCGTCCCATTCGGAAACCATCCACGCGGGCTGGCCTGTCAAGGCCTCGCTGGCAAACCTCCCGCCATGGGCCAATTGTGCCACAATTTTTCCTCCATGGCTGTGCACCCGGTCCACCATCTCCCGGAGACCGGGGACCAGTTCGTCCTTATAAATGCCTGTCTGCAGAGGCGTAGCCTGGCCTTCCTCGCTCACGTAGGCATGGCTGGCAATGATAAGCCCCACGCCTCCCTTGGCAAGTTCTTCGTTCATTGCAAGCAGCCGGGGCGTCATGGCGCCCTCTTTCGTAGCCATGCCTTCCCAGGTGGCGGATCGTACAAAGCGGTTGGCAAGTTCCAGGTTTCCTATGCGGGTGGTCTCGAACATGATGCTCATGATAATAAGCTCCTGACTGAAAAAAAAAATGGGAAGATGGCCTTCCATAGGCCATGGGAAGCATTAAGTGAGTACGGGTCTTGCAGGGAAAATTTCAGGCTCTGTAGCTAACGTCCAGGGAACAAATAATGCTCTCCACGTGGTCCATGACAGCCAGGGCGTAACTTTTATCGCCCGTGGCCTTGGCAAGAAGGCCTCCGCCTTCGAACAGCGAGATCATCAACTCGGCAATGCGAAAAGGGTCTGTCCCGGTGCGAATCTCCCCGCGGACCAGCCCTTTTTGAATGATTCCGGCAATGGTTTTTTTCCATCTGTCAATGGTGTCCACTGCCCTTTTAAGGAGTTTCTCGTGGGTGTCATCCGCCTCCACCAGGGTATTGAGCAGGGGGCATCCCCCCTTATCCAAAAGGTCCCTGTACAACCTGCGATATGCACGGGGATAGCCCATGAGCCTTTCGATGCTGGAAGTCACTCCGACCATTTCGTCTATAAAAGCCTGCTCCACAAGGCTTACATTATAGTCATAAACCCGGAGAGCCAGTTCGTCCTTGTTCTTGAAATTCCCATAAATACTGCCCTTGGTAAGCCCAGTGGCATCCGTGATGTCAGAAAGGGAGGTTCCCGCAAAACCCTGCTTGTTAAAAATGGGGGCCGCAGTTTCAATGATGAACTGGCGCGTTCTTTCCGCTTTGGTGAGTTCGTGGCAAATCATGGGAAATATACCGTTCCTATCTGGGTTATATGGAAAGCCTGTTTTCCCTTACTGACACAATATACCGCATGGTATTTCTCTGTCAAGAAAAAGCCGGACAGAAGGAAAGAGTCCCTCAATGATTAGCATTACAAGCAATCCGTTTAGATTAATACTGTTTAGTTTCAAAAAGTTAACAAAGATATGCTCACTAAGAGGGAGCATAAGGGGGCATGATGTCATTGACTAGAGAGTTTGTCAAGAACGAGGAAAAATAGAGTTATTCAGAATGAAATCAGGCATGTTCTTTAATGGCATGCCGTTCCATAAGTGATAGTGTAAAAAACAGGGCGCTCTTGCCCTGGTTTCAAGAGCCTGAGCCGTTGGGAAAAGCGTCGGACGCCCCCTTGGCAGGCTGGAGGTCCGCCAGCTTGGCGCGGGCTATGCCCACCAGGTCGGAAAAGGGATAGTCCGTCACAACCTGTCTCAGGTATTGGGAGGCCTGTTCCAAATTTTCCACAGCCAGGTAGGAGTATCCGATTTTAAGAAGGGCTGCCGGGGCCTTGTCCTTTTCAGGATAGTTCTTTACTACGGATTTAAAAGCCTGGATGGCTTCCGGGTACATCTTCCCATCGTAATAGGCTTCGCCGATCCAGTACTGGGCGTTATCTGCCAGGTCGTGACCCGGGTAGTCCCGCAAAAAAGATTCAAAGGCGCTGATGGCCTTTTCCCGGTCCCGGTTTTGGTATAAACGGTAAGCGGCAGCGTACTGGTCTTCCGGAGATTTGGACGGAGAAAGCGCAGGTTTGCTGGCGACCTGGACTATGATTGGTGGGTCCATGGGATAGGGCGTGGGTTCCAACGGAGCGCTTTCGGCGCCTGCGGTAGCATCCCGGCTCAGGGTGTTTTCCATGGATTTTATCATCGTGGGCTCCAGCAACATCTCCATACTGCCTAGCTGCCCCTCCATATTCAACAGCCTTTGTTCCAGCACAGACAAACGTTTATTGGCGGAAGTCACCTGCTGATTGATGATGTCCGTGTTGGTGGATATGGTATCCAGCTTTCTGTGGGCGGCTTCCATCTGGGGATCGATCTTCTCGCTCCAGGGCCAGTTGATCCAGCTACACCCTGTGAGGGAAAGGACAAGTGCTGTCGCCATAAAAGCTCTCGTCATTTTTTTGACTATTTTTAATAGAGGCATTTTCCACTCCCGCAGAAACTCGTTATTTTTGCAACATCCTATAAACAGTATACATCTACCCGTTTCTGGTCAAGAACCTTTTCATTCCGAACAAAGGTTTTGGAACGGCTCGTGCAAGCAAGGGCTTTTATGAAACAGGACAACTGCCATAATACCAACGGAATGCAAAAAACAAACCACAGACAGCAGCAGGGATTGATTTGAAAGAGAAAACACCCGGGAGAGCAACGCCTTGCTGGAAATGCAGGCATCATTACCTTACTTGGGACAAGGTATTCCCATATGGATGCCGGGCCATGGGCTTTAAATCCCGCCAAAGCCCATGGATAAAGGTCAAAAGGGAAACCGGGCAGGATTGCCTGTTGTTCGAGGAAAGAAAAAAATAGCCGGACTATTCTTGCTTTACTATCTTGTAGCGATGGCTGTATTTGCTTTTGGCTATGACTAGTTGGACCGCTTCCATGGTCTTGTTGTTCACCACAATGGGCCCGATCAGATTGGCGGTCATATTCCGGGGATCATCGGGGGGAATACGCACCGTGACATATAGTTCCAGGTCTTCACTGGTTTCCGGGTCGCAATCCCAACCGGTTTCCCGCTTCACCACAGAGGGCGAGACATTGTACTCAGGCAAGAAAAAATTGGGATTTGTAAGCACAAAGGCCAGGGAAGGCTCATCCACCGCCTGGAACCAAAAAAACGGCGTGTCGCCCTTGTGCTGGACAATGATGAAGCGTTTATATTCCCCGAAACCGATCATTCCCGATTGCATGGAAATAATCTTGTCTTCCGTGACTTCCAGGATGCCAAATCGTGTGGTTTCTATTTTCACAGTCATATCCCGACCATCTTCCGCTACAGATTTTTGACACTGGGTCATATTCCCACTCACTTCTCTTTTTTAAACTGGATTTGATCAAAAAAACTGGCAGCGCCCGCAAGGCCATCCTGGTCCATGGAGGCAGCCACCTGATTTTCCGCCTGAATGCGCTGGTAGACCTCAAAACGGTGAACCCCCACACCCCTTGGAGCTTCCACCCCAATACGTACCTGAGTGCCCTTGATTTCAAGAACATGCAAGACAATATCGTCTCCGATACTGATTCTTTGACCGGACTTCCTTGTCAGAACAAGCATTTAGCCCTCCGTGGCATGGTATATCATTTACAGATAATCAACCAGTGACACATTTAACACCTGAGATGCGGCCGACAGTGCAGCCTTATAAGCGGTTTCAACGGCAGCCAGATGCACGGCAGCCTCGGCATAATCCACGTCCTCCAGAGAGGAAAGTCTTTCGGTATTGGCCAGTTTGATGTCCGCGAGGATGCTCTCCCGGGTGTCCAGGCGGACTCCACGGCCACCTATCCTGGAAATATTCCCGTCAATCCGATCGTAAGCGGAATCCAGTTTGTCCATCTGGTCCCGAACCCCTGCGCCGTCATTGTTTTCCAGGGCGGTTTTCAAATCCGATAGAGTGGTGAACAGGTCTCCAAAAATAGCGTCCCCGTCCCCCCCCACTGTCACATAAGACTCCCGGCTGATCCGCACGGCAAAGGGCGTGGAATCCCCATCGTAAGTGACGGTGCTTCCGGCCAGGGAAAAGGCTGGGGAATCGTTGTCAGAGCCGGCAAATATGTATCTTCCGCCCACTGTGGAATTGCCTTGGGTAACCATGGTTTCCAAAAACCCCTGGACCGCTTCGGCGGCTGCCTGACGCTCCGCGGAGCCCACGTTATCCGAGCCCATCTGGACTGCCAGCAGATTGGCCTCGGTAACGATGTCCTGGACGCTGGTCAGAGCGCTTTCCGAGGCGGTCAGCCATGTTCTGCCAAGGGAGATATTCCGGTTTAACTGATCCATATAACTCATGTCAGACCTGAGATTCATGACCTGTAACAGGCCCGAGGGATCGTCCGCCATGGTCAGTATTTTCCTTTGGCTGGCAAGCTGCAAATTCGCCTTGTCCAGTTCCGTGGTCAGGCGACCCAAACCAAAGACTACATTGCTTGTGATGGTGCTGTTTGGGACTCTCATAATACTGCTCCCTGGCCCTTTGGGGCCAATTCCCTCCCCACACTATTCCTTTTGGAACCCTTAGCTCTTAATGGTCATGAGGGTCTGAAAAATCTCGTCCATGGTCATGATGAGCTTGGCTGCCGCAGAATAGGACTGTTGCAGCTGGATCAACTTGGCCATTTCCTCATCCAGGGAAACCCCGGACACGCTGCCCCGCACGGCCTCCAGATTCTGAACCATGCTTTCAGAAAACTCCCGGTTGCGTTCCGCAGAGTTCAAACTGGCGCCCAACGCACTCACCATGGAAGCGTAATACCCTTCCAGAGTGGTGGTGGTTGTAATGGAACTGTCACTCCCAATCCGGTTGGCCTGCCACTCGGTGATCCCGATATTGGTGTTCTTCAACGAGGCAATGCCCAAGGAGTTTTCATTGTTCCCTGAAGAGATATCTCCGGTCGCCAAATCCGCCATTCCCGCCGCGATCATGTTCCGATCCATGGAGATGGTGTCATGGATCCCCATAGTGGAGCTTCCCTCTCCTGTGAAGAAGGTGTTCACTCCCAGAGCCGCCAGAGCGCCGGACGTGTCCTCGGTAAACCCGAAAGTATACCCCGAACTTGCCGTGATGCTCAGTTGTCCGCCCACAGTGGAGGCCGTCACATTAAGATCCACCACACCCAGGGCTGTGGCAATGTCGTCCATGGTGGTGGCGTTAGCTGTTATAGCAATATTCGTGCCACCGGCATTGACCACATCCCCATTGGCGTCATAAACCCATAAGGTAAACTGGCCGTCAGTTATCCGATCACCATAAAACAGGTCCGCAGACGCTGATCCCACGGGCTGATTGGTGGCCGCAGCCTTGTAAGAGCCCGTGGTGGATGTAAGGCCTGTAAGCCCCACACCTTGGGAATGCTGGGAGTTGACCGCCCAGATCAGTTCCTTGGACAATTCATTTAAATTGCTCTTTAACTCCCCGACAATGCCATCCCGCATTTCCAGCCAACCGCCCATGCGTCCCTTTTCCACATAATCGGTAATGGTAAGTTCCCGAAGGCTTCCCTTGCCATAAACAATCTCCCCCTGATCCAGGGCCAACTCAAAATTATCGGCTCCCAACACCAGGGTGATACCCCGGGGACCCAAAACCGTCACAGATCCGTCATTTAGGGAAAAACTCTTGACATCCACATACTGGGCCAATTCGGACATGAGATAATTGCGCTGATCCAACAAATCGTTGGGAGAAGTGTTCTGGGAAGTCGCTACGATCTGCCGGTTAAGATCCGCTATCTGCTTAGTGAGTGTGTTCACCGCCTCCACTCCGGACTGAAGGCTGGTGCCCAGGTTTTTCTCTTCCCCGGTCAATGCCGCATCCAGTTCGTCAATATATTGGGCAAGCCCCAAAGCCTGCTCATAGAGGACCGACCGTTCCGCCGTACCCGCAGGATTGAGGGACAAATCCTCCCAGGTGTTGAAAAAATCCGAAAGCATGGCTCCCAGTCCATTGCCTTCCACCTCGTTGAACAAGCCGTCCAGAACCTTGCCAAAGGTTTCAATTTCCTGGGCCGTTGCCAGATTGGACTTATACTCCAGCAACCTTTTTTCCACATTTTCATCCACCATGCGGCGGATTTCATAGGTTTCCACACCCCGGCCAAACATAAAACCGCCTGAGGCCTGGGGTTCCTTGCTTTTATTGATGGACGTCTGGAGGGTATAGCCCTCCGTGTTCACATTGGCCACATTATGGCTGACAACATCCATGCCATACTGATGGGTGGCCATGGCCCCTACCGCAATATCCAGGGCTGATCTGATACCGGGCATGGCTACACCTCCTGGTGCATGAGCAGGTTGGATTCGGTCTTTCTCTTGACTTCACCTCGCCTGCCATAAACCGGGGGTTCACCCGAATCCCCCACCATAATGGTGGAAAAAAGCTCCCGCAAAAAGCCCAAACAGTCCTCGGCAATAGCCCGATTTATGCCCGTAAACTCCCTGACCCTGTCCTTGAGATCATTCAGGTCCAAAAGGGTCTGGCGAATCGTCCGAAAAACCCCCGGGTCCCCACCGGAAACTATCTTGTCAATGTGGCTGATGGACACCCGGGATCTTTTCCCGGGAAAAACCTTGTGCCACTGGGTTTCCACATGAGGACGGGACTCGATAAGAGCGTTGGCCAAAGATTGCTTTCTGCAGGCCATTTTCATGATAACGTCCACATTCGCTTCAATCAGGGCCTGGCGTTCTATTTCCAGGCAGCAAATAAGCTCCTTGTGGCGTTCCTTGTCGTTTACCAGCATATCTTCCAATGCCCTGATGGTCTCTTCCATGCTCAGGCCCTCCTCAGATCATTGCTTGATCTATTATTCTTATCGGATAGGATCGTTGATCACTAAAATGTAGTTTCCAGGTTACTGCCCTTGCTTGCCGGTTGGGCGCCGAGTTGCCGGTAAAGCATCTCCCCGATTCCCAGGCCGACGCCTTTGGAACTTTGCTCTGCCAAAGTCTGATCCAGCATAGAGGTAAAAATTTTACTTTCATTGGAATTGCCCAGCATTCCGCCTTTGGGCATGGAGTCGCGACCGTTTTTCAGCAGCGTGTAAATAAACAGGGATTCAAAGTCGCCGCATGCCTTGCGCAGTTTCGCCGATTCCACAGAAGAACTGATTTCCTTTGCTGCCATTGAGGTATCAATCTGCATGATGCGTCTCCCTATAAGATGACCAGTTCGCCCTGAAGAGCGCCGGCGGCTTTTATCATTTGAAAAATGGTGATGAGATCCCTGGGGGTCACGCCAATGGCGTTTAGCGCCCTCACAAGCTCCCCAATGGTGGTGCCCGTCGGGACTATCATCAATTGCTTGTTTTCTTCGGCCACAACCACCTGGGTGTCGGCAGTGACCACAGTCTGTCCGCCAGGGGCGACCACCGCACCGTTCTCCAGATCCAATTGTTGGGTTTCGGCATCCGGGGGAGGCGGCGGGCTGAAAGACACAGGTTGGGAAACCTTGGCGCTTTCCGAAATCTGGATACTCAAGTTCCCATGAGCCACGGCCACAGTGGACACCCTAACCTTTTCCCCCACCACCACGGTGCCCGTCTTTTCATTAACAATGACCTTGGCCACGGTGTCCGGGCGTACTTCCAGATTTTCCACCAAGGACACCATGGAGACCATTTTGCTCCGGTATTCCTGGGGAACATCAATGACCACCGAACCGGAATCAACTGCATGAGCCACGCCCAAGCCCAGGCTGCTATTGATGGCGTCCTTCATCCTTAAAGCCGTGGTGAAATCAGCATCGTTCAATTCCAGGGTCAACTCTTCCTTGCCCTGAAGACGCATGGGGATTTCCCTTTCAACGGACGCCCCACCCACGATGCGGCCCACTGTAGGATGATTTTTCACCGCACCGCCGCCTCCTGCACCGCCCACGGAAAAGCCCCCTACGGAAAGGGGTCCCTGGGCCAGGGCATACACATTCCTGTCCACCCCACGCAAAGGAGTAAGGAGCAGTGTACCGCCAACAAGGCTTTTAGCGTCGCCAACCGAGGAAAGCACTACATCCACCTTATTGCCAATTCCGGCAAAGGGCGGAATGTCCGCCGTAACCATAACCGCAGCCACATTCTTTACCTTTACGCTGTCCTTGCTCACATGAACGCCCATGCGCTCCATCATGTTCACCAGGCCCTGGATGGTAAACTCCGTGCCGGACTTGTCGCCGGTTCCGTTCAAACCCACCACCAAACCGTACCCGATAAGCTGGTTGCTCCGAACGCCCTTTATGCTGGCCAGTTCCTTGATTCGAGCGGCATGGGCCGTGGGTCCTGCCAGGCAAAAAACCAGAGCGGCAAGCAGTATTAAAAGTGCAAATTTCTTATTCATCGACATGTCCTTGCCTCCCATCTTCATTAGAACGGCCACGCACGGTCAAGCAGGCGGGTTCCCCATCCTGGCATCTGTTTATCTGCAATTACGCCTTTGCCATAATACTCAATCCTGGCATCGGCAATGTACGTGGACTGAATCACATTGCTGGGATCAATATCTTCGGGACGCACAATGCCCGAAATCGTCATGTATTGGGTTTCGTTATTCACCTTGATGGCCCGGGAACCGGTAACTTGAAGGTTGCCGTTAGCCAGCACCCCAACCACCCGACCGGTAATATAGGCAGTCACGTTGCCTTTGCGGTCATTTTTACCTTCACCAGTAAAACTGGGCTTGTAACTGGCGTTCAGCAGGCTTTTCCCAGTCAAGTTGCCATTGGCGGCTTCCAGCCATTTCATGTATCCGGCAAGATCCGCCACATCGGCGGATATACTGGAATCGCGAGAGGTTTCCGTTTTGGCGGACAACTGGGCCGTCGGTGTTTCCGATACCCTGATGGTCACCAGATCCCCCACTTCCCTGGCCCGCATATCCCCAAAAAACTTGGTTCCGCCCGGATCTACCCACAAAGACCCCTCGGCTGGCCTGGGTGCGCCGTAGGTGGTCGAAGCAGCCTGCTCCAACATTTGTTCAGAAGCCTGGGCCAAAGGGGGCGCCGGTGTGGACAAAGTGTCCTGGCGGTGGGAAGAGCATCCCATGGAAAAAACCAAAACAGTTGCCAGCATGATGATTCCTATACGCATTGTCATTTGACTTTCCTCCTGCCTAAAACCGCACTTCCACCTTGGCCGGGCCTGTGACACGACAGGTGATTATTTTTTCGCTCATGACGTTTTCCACTTCTATGGAATCGCCAAGTCCGCCAGCTTCCTGGGCCGTCCCTAATGTACTGATGGACATGCTTCCGGAACTGGCCATGATGGTCACATCATCCCCTTTTTCCACCAGAGGCGGCTTTTCCAGCATTCTGGCCTGTAAGATTTTTCCAGCTTCCAAACCCTGGCGGATTCTCATGCCCTTAACTTCCCGGGGGTCAGTCAACACACTGTCAGGCAACCTTGCAAGGTTTTGCATTTCAGTGGTCACATCCTGGGCTGAAAGAATATCCATGCGATCCAGGTTGTGCTTGGCCACAACCACCGGAGCCTCGTAATCCACCCAGGCTGCGATGCTCACGCGCCGTTCTATCATGCCGTCCACACTGATGATGCCCCGAATGCTTACCTGGCCGTAATACTTGTCTGAACGGAGTTCCTCCATGGTGACGTCCAGGATTCCCTCGGAAACCGGCCCATTCCCATTCACCTGAAAGCGGGTAATTTCAATATTGCCCATGAAGAGCTTGCCGTTGAGGTAATCAGCCAGCATGGTTTCAAATTCCCGGTCTTCCACTTCCTGGGAAAGGCGATGCACCAGAATTCTGGGAGGGACTTCCACGTTGGCGCCGGCAGGCAGATCCAGCCTGTCCAACTTGGCCTGGATCATGGCGCCCCGCACGGCCCGGCGTTTGCCAGGAGCAGGAGCACTGCCCACATGAATGCTTTTTATCTGTTCGGAAAGCTCTTCCAACCCTGAAATCACCGCAATATCCCCCAAGTACACCTCGTCTCCCCTGACCCAGGCCTCGGATGGCACACGGATGCCCGGCTCCCCTGCCAGGGCGGAACTTACCGCCAAAACCAGGCTGAGGAAGAGAACCATACGCAGGATTAAAACGATGCTCTTATGGGCGAATAGGTGTTTCATAAGTTCTTACCTCTTCACATTGTTGGCTATCTGAAGCATGCTGTCTGCAGTCTGGATGGCTTTGGAATTGGCTTCATAAGCCCGCTGGGCCACAATCATGGTCACCATTTCCTCCACCACATTCACATTGGACATTTCCAGATACCCCTGGCCGATAGTGCCGAAGCCATCTTCGCCCGGCGAGCCTTCCACGGGTTCTCCCGAAGCGCTTGTAGTGCTATAAAGGTTTCTTCCCATGGAAAAAAGGCCTGCGGGATTGGCGAAATCGTTGAGCACGATCTCGTAGGTGCCTACTTCCTCGTTAGCAGGGCCAAAAGCCGTGAGCTTGCCCCCGGAATCCACCGAAATCAGCACGGCGTCCGCGGGCACGGCAAATTCGGGCTGCAATCTCTCTCCGCCCGCCGTGGTAAGATAACCCTCGCTGTCCATCTTAAACCCGCCAGCTCGGGTGTATACTTCCTCATTATTGCTGATGACCTTGAAAAATCCTTGGCCCTCAATGGCCCAGTCCAGGTCGTTGCCAGTCTGGCTGTAATCGCCCTGGACAAAAATCTTTTGTACGCCTGTGGGCTTGGAACCCATGCCTACCTGCAGTCCAGTGGGAAGCTGGGTTCCACCGGCGGTGGTGGCGCCTGCAACCCGCAGAGTCTGGTACATGAGGTCCTGAAAGTCCGGCCTGCTGCGTTTGAACGCTGTGGTATTGATATTGGCAAGGTTATTGGAAACAACGTCAATATTAAGCTGTTGGGCTTCCATTCCGGTTGCGGCTGTCCATAATGCTCTTAGCATGGTTTATGCCTCCTTTTATCTCAGCATGCCTACTTCGCTGGTGGCTTTGGTGTCCATTTCGCTGGCTGTATTCATATATTTCTGAAATGTTTCAAATGTTCTCAGAGACTCCATCATCTTCACCATTTCCTGGGGCACTATCACGTTGGATTGCTCCAAAGCCCCCTGGTTCACTGTTGTGCCTTCTGGCCTTTCCTGCTTTTCCCCTGCTGCAGCGCCAGGTAGGTAATAATTGCTCCCTGCCTTGGTCAGCATTTTGGGATTTGCAAAACTCACAACCCCGATTGTTTCCAATTCATTACCGTCCACCATGATCTTTCCGTCAGGCCCAACACTTATAGGACCGTCTTCAACGACAATGGGGTCGCCCCGGTCGCTCATGAGCTTATGCCCGGAGGGATTCACAATTTCATTTTCAGAGTTCAGAAGAAAACGTCCCTGGCGGGTATACCGAAGCCCCTGGGGAGTCTGGACCTCAAAAAAACCCTCTCCCTGAATGGCAAAATCCAAATCGTTGCCAGTATGTTGAACCGGGCCTTCCGACATATCGGGGACGGTGCACCCATCCTCCGCGTTGGTCGCTGCGTACAAATCCCGTTTAAATCCAGGGGTGGATACATTGGCCAGATTGTTGGAAATAACTTCGAACTCACGAAATTGTTCGCTGAATCCCCTGACCGCATATATGGTTCCGATGTCCATGCTTTCTCCTTTGGCTGCCCTTACTCGGGTTGCACGATGAAATTGCAACCACAATGCCAAGGATACCCAGCATGAAATTTTATATATAACCAACTGATTATATGAGCTTTATTTTTTGAGTATTTTTTGTGTGGCATTAATTGGAGGGAGGGTTGGTAAAAACTGCATGCCAAATCCAGGAAAAAAATGCCTAGCGGCTCATTTTTGCCTTATTGGCCTGGTACACAAAGGCAAGAAGTTCCGCCACCACGATGTAAAGCTCGGCTGGGATTTCAGCATCCAGGTCCAGACGGGAAAGAACCTCCACCAAATCAGGATCCTCCTGGACAGGTACGCCATGCTTTCGGGCCGCTTCGATGATTTTTTCCGCAGTAATCCCCTTGCCCGTGGCCGTTACCCGGGGGGCATGATCCTTCAAGGCGTTATATTTGAGGGCCACTGCCTTTTTGATGAATTTTTTCATCTCATTTGACCTCTCATATCACCAGATCCAAGCCGTTGGGGGGATCATTAAACAGTTCGTCAGCCAGGGAAATGTTTTCCAGAAAGGAACGATCCTCCACCCGAAAGGAGAGATCTCTGAGCACCACGCCGTGGGTGGCCAGTCTTTTTTCCAAACGGCCTGCACGGGCCTTGAGAAAATCAGCGGTTTCCCTGGACGAAAGGGTGAATTCCACCCGCAAAAAACTCCCCAGGAGGGCTGCATCCGCACGCACCGGCCCAAGAGCGCTCAGATCCAGGCACAGGGAAGCGGTAATCAAACGGTCCTTATCCTTTCCGTCTTTATTCGAGGATTCCCGGGAAAGGTCTGCCATTAACTGAACAAAACGGTATTCCCCACCTTGCATGAATGGAATGGACAAAAAAAAGCGCCCGTTTTCCTCCATGGCTGTCACATTGGCTAATTGAAGACCCTGGAGGCTTTCCACAAAGGAGGCCAGTTTTTCCCCCTGGGCGGAATTTTGGATTTCAGGGCGTAACAGAAGATGGAGGGCAAGCGCTTTCAAGTCATTTTCCACAAGAGCCTGGGGCGCAGGAAAGGGGCTGGACAAGTTTGCCTGGGCGCCTAATTTGCTCTCCCACATGATTCCCGAGTCCTGGACAAAGGCGCGAATCGCCGCCGCCGTCACAGGTTTGCCGCTTCCCAAACTCAGACGGGAAACCAGGGCGGCAAGGGTTTGCAATTCCTCCCGGCTCGCCGCCTTGGGCAAGGAAATTTCGCCCTTGGAGTCCAGGAAGCCCATAAGATCCTTGAGGGGAGACTGGCGCAGCCCATCCACAAGTTTTGCCAAAACCTTTCCCTGATCGGCTGCCTGGGTATCCTTTGCCAGGGCAAGTATGGGAACGGGCTCGGTAGCCTTGACTTCCATTAGATACACTTTGCCGGGAATAAGATCGGCAGAGGATTGGGCGATGAGCTGGTTTCCGCGTATGGACAGGAGAAACTGGCCGGGTCCCACGTTCTTGAGCACCCTGGCCGAAAGGATATCCTTGGGACTGAAGGTGATCTTTACCTTGGAATCCGGCAATTGTAAAAAATCCGGGCCAAAACGGCGAATCTTGCCCGGATCAACGGGAATGGCCATGGCATATCTCGTTTACGTTGTCATCCAAATGCATCAACTCCCAAAAATACCATCATGGCAACCGGTTCACGCCTCTCCCATTTTTTCGAATTTGCGTTTAAGGCTGATGACCATGTCCACCTCGCCCCTGGGCATATGCAGCCGGGTGGCGATCTCCTCTGGCTTCATGCCTTTAGCATCCAATGCCACCACCTTTTGTTGAAGGTCCACCACGTGGTCAGACTGGACATTCGTGTCCCCTTGCCCGGGACTTTTTTGCTGGGCCATCAAGCCTTCCGCACGCTTCAATAAAAGATTCAGGCTGATGATTCTGGAGTCCAGATCATGATTGATTTTATTGATGATGGCGCGCTTTTCATTAAGGTGTCCGTCAAAAGTGTCCGCCAGTTTCCGGGCTTCGTCCAGAACAGGCTCCAGCACTCGGGAAATTGCCATGAGAGCCGCCTCTTTGGGGATTTCCGGGCCTTTGGAGATTTTCCTCCACACCAGAAAAACCACCAGGATCAGCACCACATCCATGACCACTTGGCTTATCATCCAAAATTCCATGGTAAATTTTTCCAACATGGTCTCTATCCGATCAAATTACTACGTCCACAATGCGGCCGGTATCATCTTTGGCTGGGCGTCGGGCTTTTACCTTGTCATCCTCATCCCGGGAGGTCTGGGACTCCTCTTGGGAGTCCTTTTTTTCTCCGGTATTGGCCTGTCTCTTCTTCCACCTGTCCCTATCCGCACCCTGGTCTTTGACCGGCGTCACCCCTTTTACGGCGTCCGGGGGCTCTGGCCGAAATCTAATATCCATTTCGCCTCCTTTTGCCTGCCGGATTGTGGACTGCGTGTTTGCCGGAATTTATACCGAATAGTGATTGGTAAACCGAACCTTTTTGATGCCCAAAGTGGAAAACACCGACTTCAGCTTTGCAGCTATCAGGTTTTCCATAGCTCCGTTAAAGGCATCCTTGTCTCCCACGCGTTCCATTTCCTCCAGGACCGTGTCGTAAATGACGCCTCTTAGCAAGGGCTTGTTAGCCTCAAGCAGGGCGTATGTTTCTTTTTCGTCAATTTCCAGGGCAACCCTTAGGAATAAAAAGGTTTTTTTTGAAGATTCCTCATAGGGGATCACAAAAGGCTCCAATTCCAGGCGCACACTCGTCGTCCCCCGGTAGTTTTCCACGGTTTGGTTGGAAACGGCAGGAACCTGGGCCGAGACAGGTGCGACCGCAGTTGCAGAAGATTCCAAAGGAACTTCCGCACTCTTTTCAGGAGGGGAATCCAAAGTGTTTTTGATCATGAAAATGCTCACCAAACCCACCGCCAGAACCATGAGTGCTATACCCGAAATCATGATCCATTTTTTGTTTAATTTGAATCTCTTTTTCTCGGGACCTGCTTCCTCATCTTCCAACCCCTCGAACATGGCCGGGTCCGGCGCAAAGGGCTGCTCGTCGTTTTTTTCCTGTTCCCAAGGCGCCTCCGGATCAGTGTCCAGATCGTTCCCGCCTCCCCAATGAGCCTCCAGAGAGTCGTCAACCGCTCCGCCCCATGGTTCCTGAGGTTCCTCCTTACGGGGGCCGCCGCCCAATATTACAGTATCGGGCGCGGCAGTATCGTCATGTTCATCCATGTAATTACATCCTGGCTTCCTGCGCCTTTAATTTTGCCCTGAGTTTGATCATGCACTGAGTGTGTATTTGGCAAATCCGGGATTCAGTCAATCCCATGACCTCTCCCACTTCTTTCAGCGTGAGTTCTTCCTTGTAATACAGGGAAAGAATTTGTTGTTCCTTTTCTGAAAGGGTGCCAATTGATTGGGCCAGCACCTGTTGGAATTCTGATTGCATCAAATCCTGGTTCGGATCTCCGCCATCCTGTAGTAAATCCACATGGGTCCGGCGCCGGTCCTTGGTGTTGTCGTTACCCCAAAGGGGTTCGTCAAGGCTTACCAACTCAATACCGCCCGCCTTGGACAACATGGCTTGATAGGTTTCCATGTCCACCCCCAGTTCCAGGGCGATTTCCTCGGCGTCAGCTGGCCTGTTCTCCCTTTTTTCCACCTTGACGACGGCCTTTTCAATTTCCTGGACCTTTTTGCGTACTGAACGGGGAACCCAGTCCATGCTCCGGAGTTCATCCAACATGGCGCCGCGTATACGGAACTCCGCATAGGTTCTAAATTTTACACCCCTGCCTTCGTCGAATTTGTCTATGGCATCCAAAAGCCCCATAATTCCAGCGCTTATGAGATCGTCCACATTTACGCTGGGGGGCAGACGCATGGCCAGACGGTGCGCGCTCAGTTTGGCCAGATAGGCGTACTTCTTGATCAACTCATCACGCCGGGATCGTTCCTGAGATTTTTGACGCGCTATGTGTGCTGCATTTTTCATGGCAGGCCCTTGAGCTGTCATCCAGGTTTGCATAAAATACCTTTTTTCCCTACTTGGGTGCTACCAGTCTTCTAAAAAAGAACTTGATATTGCCATCCGCCGTACCCGCTTCCCCCTTGGCCAGGAATTTTTCCGCCAACTCTGTTATGCCTTTTCCAGCCGTGCTGGAGGGGTAAAGCATGAGCAGGGGGGTCTGTCTTCTTACTGACTTGGGAACATGGTCGTCCTTCCGCAGGCAGCCCAAATACTCCAGGGAAATGTCCTGCAAAAACCTTAATAGGGCATTGCTCAGGCTTTTAAAAACCAGTTCCGCTTCCGCCTCATTGTTTACCATATTCACCAACAACTTGAAGGTCCGCGTCCCGTGACGGGTAAACATGACCTTCATGAGAGCATACGCATCCGTAATGGATGTGGGTTCCGGGGTGGCAACCACAATTCTTTCCCTGGCCGCAGCATTAAAATACACGATATTGGACGAAATTCCCGCCCCCGTGTCGATAAAAAAGATATCGTAATCGTCATCCAGGCCATCAAACTCCGAAAGCAGATTGAGCTTTTCCCCCTGGGTAAGATGCACCAGATCCGCCAGGCCCGAACTAGCCGGAATGACCGAAACCCCTTCAGGGCCTTTCACGATCACGTCCCGCAAATCCTTTTCCCCGGTCAACACATGCTTAATGGTATATTCCGGGTGCAGGCCGTATATGATATCAATATTGGCCAGCCCCAGATCTCCGTCCAGAATCAGAACCCGCTTTCCCATCCGGGAAAGGGCTATGGCCAAATTACCAACAATATTGGTTTTTCCTACGCCCCCTTTGCCGCTGGTAACAGAGACCACTCTGGGAAAGCTCCCGGTAACTGTACCGGGCCTTTCAATTATTCCATCCTGCAAATTGGTCATTTTGTCCTTCACCATGCGCCTCAGACCGTCGGCCTGATCCGGTGTCTTTTCATTTAGGCCGCGCACATGCGCCCGCCCCTTGTCAACTCCTGCGCTGTTAATGGACTGTGTCATACTGATAACCCCATGATGCCCGGCTTTCCTTCCGCCGGACAATCCTCAAATGCATCTTTTAACTCGGAAAACAGGAGTTCCTTCAGGGACTCCCGGGACGCCCGGAACAAATCCTCCGGCACCTTTTGTCCGGTACTGATGAATGAGACCGGCATGGGCCTTTTCAATACCTGATTGATAATGGCGCCCCGCTTCCTGGTTTCGTCTGTTTTAGTGAATACATAGGAACTAAAATCCAGTCCGCCAAATCTTTTGGCGGTTTCCTCCATCTCCGATTCACAGGTGACAGCGGATAAAACCAGATGGATGTCAATCCTGCGTTCCCCGTCAAAAAGCGCCTCCATCTCACGCATACGCAGGGTGTCATACTGACTCTGGCCCGCCGTATCGATAAGGACAATATCCTTATCCGCCAGCCGCCCCAGGGCATATTGCAGATCGTTCTGGTTGAATGCCTGTAGGCATGGCAGCCCCAATATGGAAGCATAGGTTTTGAGCTGTTCCACAGCTCCTATTCGGTAATTGTCAATGGAAAGCAGGCCCACGCTTTTTTTCCTGCCCAGGTTAAGGTCCGCAGCCAGCTTGGCGATGGTGGTGGTTTTACCAACTCCAGTAGGCCCCACAAAAGCACACACCACCTGGCTCTCCGTTTTTTTAAAGGGTCTGGAATATGTAAAGCGGTCCAGGGCCATGTCCACAACCCGGTTGAAAAGCTGTCCAGGACCCTTTGCAGATAGGTCCCTGCCTGCCTGTTCCACCCATTCCCGGGCCCACACAGTAGAAATACCGGCGCGGACCAAACCCACATATACCTGGGTCGCGGCAGGATCGGTAAGAAGCATACCCAGAGTATCTTCCCGGTGGCCCAAAAGGGTAAACAACTCTCTTAGGCGGCCCATTTCAACCGGCCCTTGGGCTACTTCCAGCCTTTTCCTGTCGGGCATACGTTTGTGTTCAACCCGGGTTTCCCTTGAGGCATGCTCCGCAGGCATTGGATTCCCATTTTGGGAAGGAATGGCAGTGACCTCAAAGCGCTCACGCACTCCAGGCCCCCATTCCCCGTCCTGAACCGGGATTTTTTTTGTAGACACAATCAAAGCATCTACTCCCAAATCCTTTTTGACCAGGGCCATGGCGTCCTTGATGGAATTTGCCTGATATCGTTTAACGCGCATGTGTTATGCTAACCTTCCCTACCGACTTGAATTGAACCTTATTGGCCACCTCGCTGTGACTCATGACCATGAGGGACGGTGCAAACTGCTCCACCATCCG
The DNA here is from genome assembly GCA_016342355.1 of Desulfatibacillum sp. Classification (GTDB taxonomy): domain Bacteria; phylum Desulfobacterota; class Desulfobacteria; order Desulfobacterales; family Desulfatibacillaceae; genus Desulfatibacillum. The sequence goes on along the minus strand of JAEINP010000040.1, from coordinate 24,366 downwards.
CCTGAAGTGGCGCCGTAAAACCGGAGAGCACAACACAATGGGCTGCAGGCCCATGGCCATGCCCCGTTCCATCTCCGAACTCACCGCCGTCATAATCTGCCCGGCTATTTTGGGATCCACGGACAAATAGGATCCATGCTCCGTGTGCTGGATATTCCGTGTAAGCGACTCTTCCACCTCCGAGTCCAGCGTGATCACAGACAAAGACCGGTCCTCGCCCAGATAAGGCCCCACAATGGCCCGTGCAAGACGCTGGCGTACGTATTCGGTCAACAAGTCCGGATCCTTGGACATGGGCGCATAGTCCGCCAGAGTTTCCACGATAGTCAACATGTCCCGTATGGAAACATTCTCCCGCAAAAGATTCTGGAGCACCTTCTGGATGCCGCCCACCGCCAGTTGATTGGGAACCAGTTCCTCCACAGCCTTGGGATGGGTCTTGGAAAGGTTCTCCAACAGGGCCTGCACTTCCTGACGGCCCAAAAGGTCGTCCGCATGGCGGCGGATCAACTCCGTCAAATGGGTCGCCACCACCGCTGCATTATCCACAACCGTGTAACCGGCGAACTTGGCCTCGTCCTCCTTGTCCTTGGGTATCCAAACGGCAACTAGGTCGAAGGCGGGCTCCCGGGTGCTTACCCCTTCCACCTTATGGAGCACTCCCCCGGGGTCCATGGCCAACAAATGGTTGGTCATGAGTTCATACCGGCCCGATTCCACGCCCTTGATCAAAATGCGGTATTCAGCGGGCTTGAGATTCAAGTTATCCCGAATGTGAATGGGCGGAACCACCATGCCCATTTCTGTGGCAAACTGTCTGCGGATGGAACGAATGCGCTCCAGCAACTCGCCGTTCTGCTCCCGATCCACCAGGGGAATGATTCCGTAACCCACTTCCAGTTCCATGGGGTCCAGAGAAAGTAAATGCTCCACGGGTTCCGGACCTTTTTCTGATGGAAGCTCGGCCAGATCTGCTTCCTCTTTGGCCACTAAAGCCCGTTCCCCGCTGGTGCGACGCATATACCACGCAGCGCCGCCCACGATAGTCCCCAACAATAGAAACGGAATGTGAGGCAACCCGGGAATCAATCCAAACATAAAAATCACAAAAGCGCCTAAAATAATGGCCTTGGGCTGGGAAGCCATTTGGGCGGCAAATTCCGCGCCCATACTTTGCTCGGACGCCGAACGGCTGACCAGAATACCGGCCGATGTGGAAATGATCAGAGCGGGAATCTGGGTGACCAAACCATCGCCCACGGTAAGCAAGGTATAGTTTTGAGCCGCAACCATCATGGGCATGCCCTGCTGAAGCACGCCGATTACAAATCCGCCTATGATGTTGATAATAGTAATGATGATGCCTGCTATGGCATCGCCTCGGACAAACTTACTGGCCCCGTCCATGGCTCCATGGAACTCCGCCTCCCGGGAAATTGCTTCCCTGCGGCGGCGGGCCTCTGCCTCATCCACTAATCCGGCATTGAGGTCGGCATCGATCGCCATCTGCTTACCTGGCATGGCGTCCAGTGTGAACCGGGCCGCCACTTCGGCAATACGCCCCGCGCCTTTGGTGATGACCACAAAATTGATTAAAACCAATATGGCAAAAACCACCAAACCAACCACATAATTGCCGCCCACCACAAAAGTGCCAAAGGATTTGATGACCTTGCCCGCAGCCATGGCGCCCTCACTGCCGTGAAGTAGGATCAGCCGCGTGGAAGCTACGTTCAAAGAAAGGCGGAACAAGGTGGCTACAAGCAACAAGGTGGGAAAAATGTCAAAGTCCAAAGGTTTGACCGTATACATTGCCATTAGTATGACGATGATGGACAAGGTTATATTGGTGGCTAAAAGAAAGTCCAATATAAAGGATGGCAGGGGAATGATCATGACCATAAGGATGGCTATCACCCCAAGCATGACCAAGGCATCGCTGGAATTGGATAATATGGCTTGTTTTAAATTTTCCATGGACCTATCTGCCATATCGGTATCCTTACATCATTTTACGCATTAGGCCTGACAAACTCGGGAAAAGCGTCAATATTCCGACTCTTTTGTACCCTTTTCAATTTCCCCAAGCCGGCCTTGTTAGGAGAAGGGACGACCGCGGTTTTGTTTAAGCCCGTACACATAGGCCAGTATTTCCGCCACCGCCTCGTACAGGGCGACCGGTACTTCATCGCCGATATCTATTGCTTTATACAAGGCCCGTGCCAACTCTTTGTTTTCGACGATAGGAACGTCATTTTCCCGGGCAACTTCTTTAATCTTTTCCGCCACAGGCCCGGCGCCCTTGGCCACAATAGTGGGAGCGTTCATCTTGAGGGCATTATATTTTATGGCCAGGGCCAGATGGATGGGGTTGGTGATCACCACGTCCGCCTTGGGGACTTCCTCCATCATCCTGCGCCGGGAGGCTTCCATCTGGATACGCCGTATCCGGGCCTTAACCATGGGATCGCCATCTGTCTGTTTGTATTCGTCCTTGACTTCCTGACGGGTCATCTTGAGTTTTTGCTCATTATCCCATTTTTGAAATGCGAAATCCAACACAGCCACAAAAACCATGATGATACCAACCCTCATGAATAGCCTGAGGGTTGTCATGAGCACATACACAAGTGTGTTTGCCACATCCATCTGGCCCAGGAGGATAAGGTTTCCCATCTCCGCTTTTATGGTAAGGTAGGAAATAAAGCCCACGATGAAGAGCTTTGCCAATGACTTGGCCAGTTCCACCAAGGCTTGTTTGGAAAACATCCGCCCAAAGCCGGATATGGGATTGATCTTGGAAAACTTGGGGGCTGCAGCCTCCCACGAAAAATGAAACCCGACCTGGGAAGCGGCAGCGGCAAAACCCACCACAAAAACCCCCACCAACATGGGAGTGAGGATCAAAAGGAACTCCTTCACTACATCCTTGCCAAGCTGCGTCACATTCTCTACTCCCCAGGCGGCGACATTGAGGACGAAAATGCTCTTCATCATGCCCACAATATGGAAATGCATGTAAGGCCCGAACATGTACATGATCCCCAGCCCGGCCATGAGCACCACCACAGAGGAAAGGTCCCGGCTTTTGGCCACTTGGCCTTTCTTCCGGGCATCATCCCGCTTTTTGGGGGTAGGTTCTTCGGTTTTGTCTTCGTTTGGCGAATCAGCCACGATTTATGCTCCAAAAATCATCATGATGGACCAAAGCAGTCTTTCCCAGGTTCCTAAATGCGCTTTCATGGAGACAAGGATAAGGTGGAGGGAGACCCCGAAAAAGAAAAGTCCCATGCTCACATTGATGGGAAAGGCCACGATAAGAATATTGATCTGGGGAACAATCTTAGCCACAATACCAAAAGCCGCATTGACCAGGAGCAGGGCCACAATGGCCGGACCGGCAAGCTGCAATGCCAGAGAAAACATGCCCGATGCAAGGCCTATCATGGAAGGCATGAGGCTCTTTCCAGGATAAAAATGCCCCACAGGGACAATCTCGAAACTATGGGCAAGAGCCCTGATAAACATATGATGCCCGTCAAGTACCAGGAACAAAACCAAAGTAATCCAGAATGCAAAATTTGACAGGATCGACATCTGGCCGCCTGAAACGGGATCAAACACGTTGGCGATGGCAAAACCCATCTGATAACCCACCAGTTGCCCCCCCACCTGGACCGCCGCAAAAAAGATACTCACTACCAGGGAAAGGGTGAGCCCAATAACAGCCTCGGAAAGGACCATGAGCCCGCCCTCCAGCAGCGTGCCGGGAAAGGCCTGGGGATTCACCGGAACAATAGGCGTTAAAAACAGCGCCATCAACAGAGATAACCCGGCCTTGACCGGCATGGGAATGAGGTTGGAGCCGAATACGGGAAACATAAACAGGATAACGCTGGTGCGTATGAGAATCATGGCAAACACCGCAACCTGGTTCATGTCCATCAAGGGAGGAAAGTTCATAGTGCACCCCCTATCGGATAAAGGTGGGGATCTGGCTGATGCACATGTGGGTGAAGGCCATGAGTTTTTCCAGCATCCAAGGGCCAAAAAACAATGCCCCCAAAAGAACCACCACAATTTTGGGAACAAAGGTCAGGGTGACTTCCTGAATCTGTGTGGTGGCCTGAAAAATACTCACTGCCAGACCTACCACCAAGCCCAAGAGAAGGAGAGGGAGAGATACCAGGAGGGTAACCTTGATTGCTTCGTGACCAAAACTGATTATAAATTCAGGTGTCATGCCCTACCCTCCCACAAAACTTTGGACCAAGGACCCCACTATCAGGCTCCAGCCATCCACCAGAACAAACAACATGAGCTTGAATGGCAAGGAAATCATGACAGGCGGCAACATCATCATACCCATGGAAAGCAACACACTGGCCACCACCATGTCGATAATCATAAAGGGAACATAAATCACAAAGCCTATCATGAAGGCTGTGGTCAATTCACTGATTACAAAGGCGGGAATCAGGCTCCAGATGGATACATCCTCCGGACCTTGAGGCTTTGATGCCCCGGAAATTTTGATAAACAGGCCCAGATCCTTTTCCCTCGTGTATCTGAACATAAATGCCCTCAGGGGCTTGACCGCATTCTCAATGGCGACATCCTCGGCAATTTCCTCGTTCAGATAGGGTTGGAGCGCATTGGTGTTGATATCCTGCCAGACCGGCATCATGATGAACACTGTCAGAAATAGCGCCAACCCAACCATAATCTGGTTGGGAGGCATCTGCTGGGTTCCCAGAGCATGGCGTAAAAAGGAAAACACGATTGCCAGCCGGGTAAAGGAAGTCATGAGCATGAGAATGGCCGGGGCCAGGGTCAAGATTGTCAGCATGGCAACTATCTGGAGCAAAACAGACACTTGCTCCGGGCCCGTTGCTTCTTCCACTCCGATTTGCAGCGAAGGGACAGCGATGGTGACAGCATGTCCCAGTACCGGAACCAGGGTAATAAAAGCCACAAGGGCAAAAATCTTTACCCATGTTTTTCTTGCTGTTTTCATGGGCCGCCCTCCGCGCCATCTTTTGCCGCCTTTGGCGTCTCAATGGTGTTCTGATCTGCTATTGCCATGTCTTCCATGGTTTCAGGACAAACCTCCCGGACCATTTGTTTTTCCAATTCTCCCGCAAAAGTTTTTGGAGGCGCAGGAAAACTTGCCAGCCGGGTAATAGTGTCCGGTCCCACACCTACCAGAATCCTCTGGTCCAAAACTTCCAGCAACACCACTTGCTTTTTGGGGCCCATCTGCCGGGCGCACAGGATATCTATGGTTAGCCCGTCCCGACCCTTGATTCTGCCGGAAATGCGACGGGTCAGAAACAGCACGCCAAAAAGCACGGCCAAAACAACAGAGAGCATGGCCACCATTTGCAGTCCCACAATCCAAAAATTTGGAACGGTCGCTTCATTCATGAAAATTGGCCTTTATCGAAGGCTCTGAATTCTTTCCTGGGGGCTGACGATATCGGTTAGCCTCACACCGAATTTCTCATTGACCACCACCACTTCCCCCCGGGCAAATAACTTGCCATTCACAAAAATCTCCATGGGTTCCCCGGCAAGTTTGGTCAACTCCACCACGGCCCCCTGGCCCAGTTGCAACAGATCCTTGATGCGCATGGTGGTCCGGCCCAGTTCCACGGTGATATCCAAGGGAATGTCCAGAATGAATTCCAGGTCCCCTTCTCCGTCGGCATCCGAATCCATTGTTGCAGGAGCGTTCTTCGCGCCTTTTTCCGCTGGCAGATTATTTCCCTGATCTTTGTCAAAAACTTCTTCTTCCATGATCGTTCCCTTCAGCACCAGATATGGTTTTCCAAATGGTATAAAACCCGGACTTTTTCCGTCAGTGGATGGTTATCCTGCCCTCAACCGCAATAGCCTTGCTGCCCTTTACCACCCCAGCCTTGCCGCTAATCTTGGGCACTCCCTGGATTTTGGCGGTCAGGGGATTGTCAGCGTATTGTTCCAAGGTAATCACATCCCCTCTTCTCAGACCCATGAGTTTTTCAGCAGTGATGGAGGCTGTGCCCAATTCCACACAAACCTCCACCTGAACTTGCCGTATCTGACTTTCCACGCGCTTGCGCCAGCTTACATCGGTTTCCAGGTGGTCGCTCTGAAAGCCGGAGTACAACTTGTCCCGAATGGGCTCCAACAAGGAGTAGGGTATGGCCAGGGTCATACCCCCTTCCGTGGTTTCCAATTCCACTTGAAAGCGGACAATAATCATAAGGTCAATCGGTAGCCCGATAACTGCGAACTGGGGGTTCATTTCAGACCGCACATAGACGGGTTTTACCGGAAAGATAGGCGCCCAGGCCTCCTCCAAATTGTTGAGATAAATACCCACCACCTTGCGGATAATCTGGTTTTCGATCCGGGTGAAATCGCGGCCTTCCACTCGAAGATTACCTCCGGGAGTCCCGCCGAAATAATACTCGATCAACTGGAAAACCAGGGGCGTGTCCACCACCAGCAGGGCATGCCCCCGAAGGGGCTCCATCTTGAACATGTGTATGTTTGCCGGCACCGGAATGGAACTCTGGAATTCGGAAAATTTTACCATGTTGGTATCCCTGACCGATATGTCGGCAGCACCTCGCATGGTGGCTGACAAACTGGTTGAAAACATACGGGCCAAGCGCTTGTTCACCACTTCCAGGGTGGGCATGCGCCCCCGGATGACCCGGTCCTGGTTGGCGAAATCATACATCGCCACCCCGTCTGCGCTGACAAGCTCCTCTGGCTCGGTTTCGATTTCCCCCGAAGAAATCCCCTGGAGTAGACTGTCAACTTCATCTTGAGAAAGAATATCACCCATCTGAGTCCGCCCTTATCCGCTATTGCACCACAAACTCGGTGAAAAACACATTGGTCACCCTGCCGGAGGAAAGCACTTGGTTAACCCGGGCCATTAGCTCTTCCTTGAGTTGCATTTTCCCCTCCAGCCTGCTGATTTCCGCAAAGGATTTTGCACTCAGAAGAATCAGGATGACATCCCGTATTTGGGCCTTTCTGGTACTGAACTCTGTTTTTACGGCTTCCGAGGGAACCTCAAAATTTATTTTGGTTTTCAGGTAACGCTTTCCCTCACGGTCCCTCAGATTGACTATAAAGGACTCCATCTCCACCATAACACCCGGAGCTGCCGCTCCGGAATTGCCTGGAGGAGGGGGAGCAGGCGCTTGAACGCCGCCTGCCTGTTGAGGCTGATTGTTTCCTCCTGAAATGACCATATACCCCAAAAACCCGGCAGCAAGGGTTACCACCACCAACAGACCTATAAGGATCCACTTCATTCCGCCACCGCCTTTGCTTTCTTTGTCTTGCGTTTCATCCGCCATTTCCCGAAAGGCCTCCTATTTGGTTATAACTATTTCCACTCGACGGTTTTTATCCCGGCCAGCTTGGGTGGTGTTGGACGCAATGGGCTTGGTATGACCCATCCCCCCTACTCCCAGCCTCTCTTCCGGCAGGTCGTGTTCGGATATAAAATAATACAAAACATTCAGAGCCCGGGACAGGCTCAGATCCCAGTTGGATTCATACTCGCCGCTATGCATGGGGGTGTCATCCGAGTTTCCCAAGATTAGAATCCTGCCCGAAACCGCCTTGAGAACCACGGCCAGCACATCCAATAAAGGATACATTTCCATCCGCACCCGAGAACTCCCCGGGTCAAACATGACGGTCTCTTCGAAGGACAGGACCACCCCTCGTTCATCCTCGGTCACATTGATCTGATCTGTATATTGTTCTGTCAATTGTTTGACGATATCTCGGGAGCGAACCGTCAACCTTTTTAGTATGGCCTCGGGCTCCTTCACATAACCGGAGGTATCCAGAATCTCTGTCAGGGTGGTCAGCATGTCCACGTTATCCGGGCTCATGCCATCCAATGGACCGGGAGTCATATCCGAATCCCCTGGCATGGGCGTGACCTGACCGTAAGGAGAAAAATCCAGGGGGCCGCTAGCCCCGGCAAACAGGGTGAACATGGTCTGCAATGATTTGGTGTCCATGGACGACATAGTGAGCAACAGCACGAAAAAAGTCATGAGCAGGGTTACCAGGTCCGCAAAAGTGACCATCCACATGGTGGTGTCGGGCGACTCTACTTCTTTGGGTTTCTTGGCCATGGCTTCTGTCCCTAATCCAACACGCTGAATACAAACTTCTTGAATACAAAAAGGCCCGAAGATTGATTCTTGTAAATCCGCTGGAGTTTGTAATTGGCCCGTTTGTCCAAAAGAATCTCCACTCGGTTATTCAATTTCCTTGTCTGTGGGGTGTCATTGCTGGCAATGGGCTGATAGGAGCCACACCCGTACGCATCCATCCTTTTGAAGTACTGGGTTGGTAAAAGGGCCGGGGTTCGCCCTTGGTTATTTTCCCGCTCCCTGGCAGCCATCTGTTCCAGGTACTGCTCATAAAAAAACCGGTAGATGGCCATAGCCCTACGGGCGGAAAGATCCCAATTGGAGGTCACCCCCTTTTCTTCGGCAGGCCTGTCATCCGTGTGGCCGGTTATCACTACGGGAAAGCTGTCTCCATTGACAATTTCAGCCAGTCTGGTCAGGAATTCCCGGACAGATGGTTTGATGGAGTAGGAGCCTTCGGAAAACAAAAGCTGATCCCGAATGCTTATCAAAGAGCCATTGGAGGTGGAGCGTATGTCCACCATGGCCGATGATTCTCCGCTCAGGCCCACAAAATCCGGCAGCGATTCCTCGGTGGCGTCCATTAAAGGATGGATGGGAGGCTTGAGGGATTTCCCCTTACCTTCAGCATCCATGGGGGAAAGGCCTCCGGGCAATATCCCAAAGCTGCCGATAAGGGACCCCAAAGCCTCGCGTTTGGCATTTTCGTCCACCACCGCGATGGAGTTGAGCACGATAAAAAAGGCCAGCAAGATGATGAACAGGGAAACGTTCATGGTCCGGTTGCCATTCTCCGCGCTTCTGTCTTTTGGCTCTGGCGGTTTTTCCTTGGGCATGATCTAATCCTCTGACAATTCCCGCTGCTTGGGCGGCAGGAAACAGGCCAGCTTTTGCTCCACAATCCGGGGGTTTTCACCGGAAGACAGGGAAAGAACCCCCTCCACCACCAACTCCCGCACTTCCATCTCCTGGGAGGACCGGGTTTTCAATTTTCCCGCTATGGGCATACAAATAATATTAGCCATAATGGCTCCGTAAAAAGTGGTGAGCAAAGCCACAGCCATGGCCGGGCCAATGCTGCTGGGATCTTCCATGGACTGGAGCATTTGCACCAAACCGATGAGGGTTCCCACCATGCCCAGGGCCGGGGCAAAGGTGCCTATGGTAGTGAAAACATCCGCCCCCAATTTGTGTCTGTTTTGGGTGTAATTGATCTCGGTTTCCAAAATCTCCCGGATGGCGGTCGGCTCCAGGCCGTCAATGGCAAGCTGGATGCCTTTTTTCATGAACTCGTCATCCAATTCCTTGATGTCCCCTTCCAAGGACAATATGCCTTCCCTCCTGGCTTTTTGGGAAAAATCCATGAACTTGGCAATGGTGTCCTTGGCCGAGATTTCCTTGGCGAAAACCGTTTTCATGGCCACGCCCACAATGCCTGTCACATCCTTGAGGGGATAGTTGATCAACGTGGCGCCCATGGTTCCTCCCACAACGATAATCAGGGACGGAACATTGAAAAACGCAGGCAGGCTGCCCACACCGATGGCGAGGACAACCAGGACAAAGGACCCAACCACCCCAACAATTGTTGCAATATCCATTTACCAATCTCCATATGATGCCAAATTGTCTGGACCTCTTTTAGGCAACCTTCGTGCCAAAAAATGAAAATTGGTTTTCCAGAGCAAAAACAGGGGCGTAATATGGATACTTTATACTATTAATTCAAAACTTTAACTAATACACAAGTCGGTTATCCAGGAAGCGAGGCAACAACAGGAACAGGGTCGCTCATCAAGGGACAGGAAAAAGTGTCATGGGCTTGACATGTGTGAGGGGGGATTTTGGAAAATACAGGGGGAAAGGGCCAAGCCCTCTCCCCCTGCCTTCCCGGGATAGGCAGGAGACATGTTAAAACGAGGAATTTTAATATGGGTCTCTTCCTGCCAGTCGCAAACAACATCCGCAGTCGGATGCTTAGGAAGCTAATTTAACGTTTCAGGTTGATCACCTCTTGCAAGAGTTGGTCCGTAACCGTGATGACCTTGGAATTTGCCTGATATCCGCGCTGGGTGGTGATCATTTTGACAAATTCGTTGGCCAGATCCACATTGCTTTGCTCCAGGGCATTGGACGTGATGGTTCCAAGCCCGTTGGTGCCGGGTTTGTTGGTGATGGCGTCGCCGGAATTCCTGGTGGAAGCAAACATGTTCTGCCCCATTTTCTGCAGGCCCTGGACATTGTTGAACTTGGCAAGGGCGATACGAAACAAAGGTTTGATCTGCCCGTTGGAATAATTGCCCGTAATAATCCCGTCACTGCTCACGCTGATGCCGTCCAGGTCTCCCACCCCGTAACCGGTGGTGGCCTGAAAAGTGGTGTTGCCGGCAGAGGCGTACTGAGTGGTGGACAGGGATTCACGCGCCCAGGCGGTTCCATCATATGCCAAGCCCACGTTAAACTCCATAGGGGTGGTGAGGTCCGTGGCAAATGACGGGTTGATAAGGAAATACCCGTCGGAACTAATATGGCTGGAATCATCCGGATTCAATGCGGTCCAATTATCCGCGTTGCTCACATCCCAGTCCGTTCCGTCGCTGTTGAAATTCCACATATCCACATCGGAAATCTGACCATCAGAGGTAAAAGAAAGCACACCCCGCGCCAAAAGTCCCGCGCCATTATCTACTGCTGTGTCCACCGCATTCAATCCGGTGGTACCTCCGCCCCGTTTATCTTCTCCGGGAGCCACGGTTACGATGAACTCATACTGCCCCTCCACGTCTCCCTTGTCGTAGTACACGGTGAGGTCGTGGGTGTTACCCAGGGAATCGTAAACCTTCAGGATGGCCTGATACTCGTAGTCCCCGTCTCCCAAAGGAGGCGTGGCGGTTCCGTCCCATACCTGGGAAAGCATGCCATTGGGTGGCAAAATGTCAAAGGAGCCGGTGGCGTTGGCGGTCAGTCCTCCGCCCGCCACGGTTCCGGCAATGTCAGTGGTGCCGTTACCGTCCAGGTCCACTTCAAAGCTGTTGGCGCCGCCGGAAATGCTGGCGGAAGGATAATTGGCAATGCCGTTGGTGATGGACCAAGTGCCTGCAGCATTGTCCCAGCTTACCTCAAAACCCGAGGCCAGGGACTTGAGGGCCTCGCTGTCGCTCACTGTCACTGAAATATTGTTGTTGGCCGCGTCGCCGCCCTGCGTCACCACACCCAGAGCGCCGGGAGATTCCACATCAAAGGTCCCTGTGCCGTCTGCGGTCAAGCTGCCACCGGTGCGCCCCGTAATGTCTGTGGTGCCATCGTTATCCAGGTCAATGGTAAACCCGCTGGCATCCCCGGCAATGACGGCCGCAGGATATTCCGTGGCGCCATGGGTAATGGACCAGGTGGTTGTTCCCGAATCCCATGCCACCTGGAACTGGCTCACGTCCTTGATCACGGAGGTGGCGTTGTTCAGGGTCAGGTAAATGGGATGGTTGACTGCGTCACCGCCCAATGCCACATCACCCAGGTTGGCGAACTTCACATCCGCGTCCAGGGAGTTGTCCGTTCCGTCGGAGTCCAGGTTGGTGATCAGGGTGACTTTGTCCGTGGCCTCAGGAGGCGAAGTAAAGGAATTCAGGATAATGTCCCCGATGGAGCCCACCTCGTTGCCGCTCTGATCCAGGGACCAACCTCTCACCAGATACCCGGACGGATTGACAAAATTGCCGTCCTGATCAAAACGGAATTCCCCTGCCCGGGTGTAATATTCCAGGTTTATATTTTCCGGATCACGCACCACGAAAAACCCTTCCCCGCCGATGGCCAAGTCTGTGGCTGAGTCCGTGGACTCCAGGGACCCCTGGGAAAAAATACCCGTAATATCGCCCATGGCTGCGCCACGGCCCAACTGCCCGGTGCCGGACTGGGTGCTGACGGTTTGTGCCAATACATCCTGGAAAGTCACCCTGCTGGCTTTAAACCCCACCGTGCTCACGTTAGCGATGTTGTCACCGATGACGGTCATGGAATTGCCCAGAGTGTTCATTCCGCTGATACCGGAAAAAAGTGCGCTTGATAAAGACATGTTTGCCTCCTTGCTTTGCCCGAAACGGCATTTTAGTACGTCAGTTCATTGTATGTGATCGTAACTGTTTTTCTTAACTTTCCGCACCAGTGTCCGTGACGGTGGCGGTGTCAGTGGCGGTTTGGGGCATATGCACTTCCAAAATGCTGCCGGATGAAACCATCCGGTCTCCCAAAAGGAGATAAGGCGCCCCATATTCGTAGGTTACTCCGGTAACCTCCCCGGTCACTACTGTGTATGCGGACACAGGAATCCCCGCACTGTTTTTGGCCGTCACCTCGTAGGAATAGGTTCCATCCGCCACCGGAGATCCCGCACTATCCCGGGCGTCCCAACCCACGGAGTAGGTTCCTGCATCCAACGACCCGGCATTGATGGTCTTCACCTCCATGCCAAAGGAATCGAAAATACCTATTTGCACCGTGGCATTTTCTTCTATGGTAAAATTGGCCGATGTGGACAGCCCTCCGTTAACGGTCAAGGAATCATCTTCCGCCACGATCATCTTGCCCAAAAGGTAGCCAATATCACTCGTGCCCTGATTGGTCTGGACCGATAGCATTTCCTCCAGGGAATCTCCGATGCCGAATAGCTCTTCCAGGCTGGAAAACTGGGCCAACTGGGCCGTGAAGTCCGTGCCTTCCATGGGGCTCAACGGGTCCTGGTTTTTCATCTGGGTGATAAGCAGTTTCAAGAAGTCATCCTGTCCCAGGCTATTAGTGTTGGTTGTATTGTTGGAGTTGGAGTACACTCCGGAATTCACTGACCATGTATTGATTGATGTCGTCATTTCACTTTCTCCCTTTACTCTATGCCATTAAATCCAGGCCGGTTTCAGCCTCATATTTCGGGGGAGTAAGCCCCACAAAACCCTTTGATGCAGATCCGTTGCCCTGGCCGCCCTGTTTTCCCGGTTGCTGGCCCCGCCTTTGGCCCTGTTGTTGTTGGGCAAGATTCTGTTCCGGATTTTGCTTGACAGTGACCTCTATCTTGTCCACCACGATTCCCTGGTCAGCCAGGGCGCTTTTCAACTCCGCCACATGAGACATGAGAATTTCCTTCACGGCCTCGGTCTCCGCGCTCATTCCCACGGTAAGGACGTTATGTTTCAGATTCATGTTCACGTCCACCGCCCCAAGCTGCTTGGGATGCAGTTGTAAACGGATCCGATTCTCCTGTTTGTTCAGGGACTGGACCACCTGGCCACTTAACTGCTGAGCCATCTGCCCTTCAAAGGGACGCAAGACCGGCCGTTCCGGGATAGTTTCTCCCGCACGGGCCGCTTGGGCCGCTTCCTGCTGGTAAGAATGAACGGTTCCCTGGGTTTCATTACCTTGGGGCGCCGCGGTTCCCTTGCCAGCGGCTGCCTGGGACTCTGCCATCTCAAAGCCCTTGTCCTGGGCCATGGAGGCTTTCACATTAATTTTTGCATCCAGGTCCGCTTCATTCCCACCGGACCGAACCGCATTTTCCACTCCCGCCTTTCCTGCCGACGCTTTCTCCAGGGTCTCGACAAACTGGGGGTCCGCCTTGGCACCTGCGTTTTCCGTCACAGGACGAGCAGAGTCCCCTGTTTCAACAGCCTTTTGGCCTTGGGCGTTCCGGGAATTTACGGCCCGGGTGGCTGCGTTGCGAGCGTTTTCCCTGTTGGCCTGGGAAGCGCCCAGATCCGCTTGAAGACCTGCAGCGCCCTTTACAAAGCCTGCCAGTGCCTCCTCAACGGTTTCCGCAGTATCCGCCCCAGCCTGAGCCTGGATGTACACTTCGTTGGTCTTCACCTGCACCCGCTGGCCGTCACGATTCTCCATCTGGACATTTTCCACAGTCTTCACCTGGGTTGTTTGGCCGACATTATTACTTCCGGCTGCCGCACCGCCCTGATGATGGACACGCTCGCCTCCCTGGACAACCACTTCCGGTTGTCCCTGGGCTGGTTTAGCGTTGGCCTGCGCCTTGACGCCTGCCTGCGCTTCAGGTGCGATTTCCGGTCTTTTGACGCCGGAATTTGCCTTGGCGGACCCAGAAATGCCTTCCCGCCCTTCAGCCATTTGTTCAGGCGCCTTGGGTGGATTTTGGGGATTCACAGGACTATCCGTGTTCACCGGAGCATTTTTTACCGGAGACCCGGAAGCAAACTCGCCCATTGTTCCTGGGCGGACTATGCCGGGCTCTGGTTTGCTGTCCATACCCTTGGCCGTACTGGCTCCAACCTGTGCCTGGGTCTCATTGGCCTTGGAGGCTTTGTCGGTAACTTTCGCATCGCCCGTGACGGTAACGCCCTCTCCCGCTTCCTGAACTCCGCGGGAAGAAGTTGCCTGCGTGTCCACGGCTTCAGCCAGGGTCAGTGTGCCCGCTTTCCCTTGGCCGGACTGCGCAACCTGGACAGGGGAGCTGCTTCCTTGTTCCGCGCCTTTCCTGGCCGCCGAAGAAGCTATGGCTGTTTCCATCCCCTGCCTGGCGGTTTCCTGATCAGAAAAGCCAAATGTTTGTCCCTTGGACTCCACCCGAACGACTCCTGCATCAGGATCCTGGATTCCGGTACGGATAGAGGCTTCCGTTATGGTATTGGAATCAATGCCCATACGCTGGGCAATCTTCTTCACCACCTCTATCACAGGCACAGGGTCCACACCCCTTGCGGGAAACCTGTTTTGGGAAAGAGCCTGATTGATCTCATGAGATTTAACCCCCATGTCTTCCAGGGCCTTGGCAATGTACTGGGTGGCGTCGTCCGAAAGAAATCCGGAACGGGTGTTTTGAAGAACCTGCATGATCCCGGCGAATTTGTGGGATAACTCGGCTGTTTTAACGGCCGTATCTATTTTGGCATCCGCTTCCTGGGCTGCCAGAACCAAAACACTTTGGGCAACCTTTTCTATGCTCTTGGCCAGCTTGGCGGGGTCCACCTCACCCTGGGCCGTGTTGGCCTGGGTAATCAGTCCATCAACCAGGGTCGGCTCCGCGCCTGCCTGCTTAAGGACTTCAGCCAGATCCTTAACAGCGGCCCGGGGAAGGGTTTTGCCGCTTTTCGCCAAGCCCTGGAGCAAATCCTGAAGTTCCACCAGAGTCTGGGGAACCGATATTTTTTCCAGGTAAGGAGTTGTTTCCGAGGAAGCCCCGCCCTTGGTTTCCGATTGCAAGCTGTGGGTAAGAAGCGCGGCCAGGGTTTCCAATTCGTCCGAACCCTTGAGATTAATCCCTGCCATGGCCTCATGAGGATCCATGGAGGCAAAGATCCGGGAAAAATCCGCCACATTGAGTTCGGTCTCGTTGAGCTTGCCGTTCCTGGCCATCTCTTGCAACAGGCGCTCAAAAGCCGGAACACTTTCCGTAGGAAGGCTTTCCTTGAATTTCCCTGCAGCCCCCAGGTTCTCTACCAAAACGCGCCCTTTACCTGCGCCTCCGGCCGAAACCTGTGATGCTATGCGTCCGGCCTCGGCAGATTCCAGGCCCATCCTGCGCAGAGCCATTTCCACATACATTGCGGGAACGTCCTCAAAGTCTTCTTCGTCAAAAAACTTGAGCTTGCTTTCGGTGAGCTTGGATAAGGGAACCAGCCCCTCCCCTTCCTCTTCCTCAACCACGGAATTATTCACAACTCCATTGAGGTGACTCAGGAACCTGGCCCGGGTGATCTTGGGCAAGCCCGGAATATCTTCCATAGCCTGGCCTTCCAGGATTTTAACCAGATCCTTTAGGCCAGTGGGGGCTGTATCCAAACCATCCAGGGAAATTCCTGCCTGATTCAGGGCCTCAACGATGCCCAGAGCCATCTCCGTGGAAGGTTCGGCCTGTTCCACGTCGCCCAGAACCATCTTCAGGTTCTGCACCAGCTTTTCCAGGGAAATTTTTCCGTCTTCAGTTAAAGATTTATTTATAATATCTTTGCTTTGTTCCGCATCCAATCCCGCCATAAAAAGGGCTGTTTCCAGATGGGGAATGGCGCTCACTTCCAGGGTCCTGGCTTGTTGTAAAATGGCATCTGCAGGTTTTTGCTGGGAAATGCGGGAAAAAAGCACCGAGGCTTTCATGCCAACACCGTCTTCCCCGAACCCGGTCATTATTTCTTCCACCTGGTCAGGAGAATATCCATCCAGCAAAAGCAAAGCACGCACATGATTACCGGACTCAGGTTCCAGGGTAATCTCATCCAAAGGAGCCCCGGAGCGGATCATCTTTTCCTTGAGTTGCTCTACATTTCCGGGTCCCTGGCTTTCGATCCTGGTGGCGCCTGTGGCCTGCCCCTCCAAAGAATTCTTTGCCCTGGTAAGCAGCGAAGAAAACAGGCCCTGGCCAGGGAAGTCCCCTTGTTTGCCAGTCCTGGCCCTGCTGGACACAATGCCATCCAAAAAACCGTTTGCTGCCAGCATTTGCGTTATCATTTCTTCTCCCTTCGTGGCATAAATCATCCAACGATTGTTTTGTTCCCACAGGCACTCATGCTGCCGGTGTTGCATGGCCTAATCGCAACCCCCGTGCCACAATGAAAACATTTTTATAATATATTATTCTTTCAGGTAGTTATATATAATCGGAAAAGAGAAGATTTTTCCTCGAAAGCAGAAATGGCATGCAGCTTTTTCCCTAAACATCGGTAGAAGGGAAAATTTTTCCTCTATCCGCACGGGGACTTGAAAAAAAGGCTGGGTTTTAAAATGGTAAAAAATAGCGGGCAATGTTTCGTATCAAGAAATGCTTACAATCTTTTAAGTGGGAGATGGAGAAAATGCATTACAAATAATCCCGAGGCTTAAGGTTCGGATGCTCGATTTAGGGGAAGCAGTACTGAAAATTTGGCGCCTTTTCCCGGGACCGAATCCACGGCCATGACGCCCTGATGATTTTCCGTCACGATAAAATAGGAAACCGACAAGCCCAAACCTGTTCCCACCCCCACTTCCTTGGTGGTAAAAAAGGGCTCAAACACTCGCCTTCGTATGGATTCATCCATGCCAGGGCCATTATCCTCCACTTCAATACGCACCATCTCTCCTTCCTGGCGCGCCCGGACAACAATCCTATGGGGACAGTCAGTGGTTTCCCGGGTGCTCATGGCATGGGCCGCATTGCCCAACAAATTAAGGATGACCTGTTGGATTTTCCCTCTTTCGCAAGGAACCAGTGGCAGGTCAGGTTCGTATTCCCGGACGATGTCTATGTGCCGAAAGTCAAAATTTTTCTTCAGATCATAGTCGTTAGAAGCCAGGGCAAGGGTCTGGTCAAGTAATTCCGGTAGTGGGCAGGAAACCATTTCCGGAGCACCCTGACGGCTAAAGCTAAGCATATTGGTCACAATACCCCCGGCCCGCAGACCCGACTCCGTAATGGATTCAAGCAAACGGGGGATTTCCCGTTTCTCCAAATACAAAGCCAGGGCTTCCATGGTTATTCCGGATTCCCTTGCCGCCTGGAGGTTCTTTTCGATATGCTTGGTCAATCGATTGCCAAGAACCTGGGCGTTTTGGATGATTCCCGCCAAGGGGTTGTTGATCTCATGTGCCATGCCCGCCGCCAGCCCTCCCACGGAAAGCATTTTTTCCGACTGGATCATCATTTCCTCGATACGGACCCGTTCCGTAACATCGTCGATGCGTATAATCGCCCCTTCCAGGCCATTACTCACCAGGGGAAAGATTGTCACATCCGAAAAACGCGTTTCGCCCTTGCTGGCAGTGGGTATGCGGGCATCATTATAAGGTTTTCGTCTGGCAATGACCTCATTGACCTTGTCCATCTCCTGGACAAACTGAGGAAAGATATCCACCAGATATCTGCCCTGGACCTCTCCGGCAATTTTGCCGGTTGCCTTTTCCGCCCCCTTGTTCCATTGGGTGATCTTTCCGTCCGGATCCACGCCCACCAGGACCGATGGCATGGAATTGACGATGTTGGAAAGAAAGGTTTGCAACTGCTTGCGTTTGATGATTTCTTCCTCAACGGTGTGGATGAGGCTGTTGATCCCTTCCTGGACCATGCCCAGCTCATCCAGGCTACCCACTTTTATGCGTGCGCTCAAATCTCCGTTTCTTGCCATGCGGAGGCAGCTGCGGGAGTCTTCCACCCGTTGGGCCAGTTTTCGGGAAACCAAAAAGGAAAAAACCATGCTAAGAAAAAGGATAGAACCCGCGATCAGGCTTACCGTCATGAGGTATTCGTTGCGATCCCCATACATGGCGTCCACGGGAACGGACTGGGCGATAACCCAGTCCCAGGTTGGGTATTCAAGGAAGGTGCAAAAAACCAGTTTTCCGTTCCAGTCCAGGGTCAGGCTTCCAGTTCCGGAAAGGGTGGCTGCTTTCAGGAGAGCATCAGGAACCGAAGTCCCGGGTTTTTGATCCGGGTGATAAAGGATTTCTCCATTAAGTTTGATACCCCGGCAAAAAGGTACTTTAGAAAAATTTGCATCTTGTAAAATCAGTATGTTGCGTTACGAAAACGGAGGCATTTTCGACTTTTTGCCGCACCATCAAGTTTAAACACAAATACCGTCCCTGAAACCGGAAATTCCCCTTCCTTCATTTTATCCATGATCGTATTTTGGGCCATGGACACATAGTGAGGAAAGGTCTCCACGGCGGCATCCACCAGAATCTGATATTCGTTTTCGATATTGGCGCTCACAAAGACAATCTCGCGGGATAACAGATTTCTGTTCAAACGATGGAGAATCCCATTGATGGCAAGCCCCCCTGTAACCACAGCAACACAGGAAATCAGCAAAGGAATGGCAATGGACAAAAGATAAATTTTACTGCGAAGTTTCATGCTTAATGGGCTTCCTTCTTGGGCGGGTGTTCAATCCCGGTCTGAAAAAGTCACCATATAATCTGAGCGGTTTTGAGAATGGGCATTGGGATCACTATGCCAAGCCTTTCCGCTGTGGTCAGGTTTACAAACAGGTTTGGTCTGGAATCTGTTTTGACCGGGATGTCTCGAATTGCTTTTCCATGCACAAGAACATCCACAATAGACTGCCCAAGCATGCGTCCCAACTTGATATCATTGGCGGCCAAACCGCATAAGGCGCCCTGCTGGACCGGCTGAAAAGAAAAGGCCACCACAGGAGTGTCTCCCGCGGCCTTTACCACGGGCTTGGCTCGATCAAATATCAAGGCCTGGTTTCCCAGAATCATGGCAGACACGTTTCCTTTCCATGAAGCAGTTGCAGCCATCAACTCTTCCCTGTCGGAGCATCCTTGCTCATGATAGGCGAATCCCAGTTGCTCGCAGGCTTCCTGGACGCCTTTCCGTTCAACAGACGCAGCCGGATGATTGGAGTCAAACACTAGCAACACAGAGTTCATATTTGGAATGATGGCGGCGAAAGTCCTGATTTGCTTATTGTAGTCCAGGGCGTAGGTTACCCCGGATATAAAGCCCTCTGGAGCTTGCTTGTTCTTGATAACGCCCAGCATTTGGGGATCGTTGCACCCGCCTATGAAACTGGGGATGGAGGGCGGGTGTTCCGCCAAATATATTGCTCCGTTAGAGCGGAGTAGGACCATGGCGTCCTTTTCCTGTTCAAAGCGTTGGGCCACCGCCTCCAAAGTCGCCAAGTCCGGGAGTTCCGATTGCCATTCGATTTGGATTTGAGGCGCCAAATGAAACAAGGCGTCTTTCAGGCCTTGGGATACCCTCAACTGCATATCCGCCTGTCCTTGCCATGCTACGCCAAGGCAAATTTCAGATGCGCGGCAAACCCCCAAAGTCATAGCCAGGAAAAGTATCAGAAAACAGACGATTTGATGGAAGAAAACAAAACCCAAGGCCTGTTTCCCATGCCCCCCCCCTTAAAGGTTTGGATGATTTGGGATGGATTCTATTCAGTCCAACTCCTTTCTTTCGGATTTTCTACCGAAAAATCTGCATATTCCAGGCTTGGAAAAATCGGTGCCAAACTCCATATTTTCGCATCGGCATGCCTGTCCCATTTCTTGATTAAGCAAAGTCTCCCCTGATTCCCCGCCAGGAATCATTCGGGTTGCCCGAAGCTGATACCAATATCCCGGGCCGTTAGCAGGGTGTCGCTATCCAGGGGCACGCACTTGGTGCTTCCCACAGCCACTTCCAAAGGCACGGAGGTCACGTTGGGAGGCGATAAGGCCACCATGTGGCCGAACAGGCCTTTTTCCACCAGGCGGATGGCCGTGGAACCGAACCGGAGGGCCAACAACCGGTCAAATGTGGTGGGGGAGCCTCCCCGCTGAAGGTGGCCCAGAACAATGGACCGGGTATCCTTGCCTGTTTTTGCGGCAATGGATTTGGCAACCACCGCGCCGATACCGCCCAAAAGCACTTCCTGACGGCCTGCCTCGCCCGAGCCTTTATGCACCAGAGTGCCGCCCAGAGGCACCGCTCCTTCGGCCACCACCACGATGGCGTATCGTTCTCCCACCACTTCCCCTTCCATGATCTTTTCGCACACAATGTCCATATCAAAGGGAATTTCGGGGATGAGGATGACCTTTGCGCCGCCGGATATGCCGCTGTTCAGGGCGATCCAGCCCGCATTCCGGCCCATGACTTCCACCACCATGACCCGGTCGTGGGATTTCGCCGTGGAGTGGAGGCGGTCAATGGCTTCGGTGGCGATGCTCACGGCGGTGTCGAATCCAAAGGTCACCACCGTGCCTGCCAGGTCATTGTCGATGGTTTTGGGCACGCCGATGACGGGGATGCCTTTTTTGAAAAAATCATATGCAATCTTAAGGCTTCCGTCGCCGCCCACGGCAATGAGGCAGTCCAGGCCCAGGCGGTGAAAATTCTGGACCACCCTGTCCGAAAGATCCCTTTCCTCCACTTCGCCAGCCATATTCTCCACGGCCATTTTAAAGGGATTGCCTTTGTTAGTGGTGCCCAGGATGGTGCCGCCGATGCTGGATATATTCCTTACCATTTCCGGGGTAAGGCGCATGATGTCCTCGGTGTTCAGGAGGCCCTGGTAACCCTGTTTGATGCCGTAAACCTCCCAGTTCCTGTTATACGCACTCAGGACCACGGCTTCGATCACCGCATTGAGGCCCGGGGCGTCGCCTCCTCCTGTGTTTATGGCAATACGCATTCTTTCCGACACGGTAAGCTCCTTATGAAAACGAGGTCATGGGGCGGCCTGTGGGAAAACTGGCCTAGACTCCCTATCTGGTAGTCCGCCAAGGGGAAGTTGACCCTATGGCGGACAATTTTTCCTATGCCCTCATATGTTTGAAGGCGTTAATCAGTCCGTTGGTGGAGGGGTCGTGGGCAGTCACTGGCCGGTCGTCCTTGAGTTCAGGCAAAATCCGCTTTGCCAGTTGCTTGCCCAATTCCACGCCCCATTGGTCAAAGCTGAATATATTCCAAATGGCTCCCTGGACAAAAATCTTGTGTTCATACATGGCGATGAGGCTGCCCAGGACCCGGGGAGTCAGCTTTTTAAAAAGTATGGAATTGGTGGGCCGGTTGCCTTCAAACACCTTATGGGGCAAAATTCCCGAGATTTCCTCGGGTGATTTTCCCGCAGCCTCCAGTTCCTTTTGCACTTCCTTGGCGGACTTGCCATTCATGAGGGCTTCCGTTTGGGCGAAAAAGTTGGATAATAGGATCTGGTGGTGCTCGCCAAGGGGGTTGTGGCTTTGGGCCGGCGCCAGGAAATCCGCCGGAATCATTTTGGTGCCCTGATGGATCAACTGGTAAAAGGCATGCTGACCGTTGGTGCCGGGTTCCCCCCAGATGATGGGGCCGGTCTGGTAGGTGACCCTATTGCCGTCCCGGTCCACGGACTTGCCGTTGCTTTCCATGTTGCCTTGCTGAAAATAGGCGGGAAAGCGGTGCATGTATTGATCGTAGGGGAGGATAGCCTCGGTTTGGGCGTTGAAAAAATTATTGTACCAGATGCCTATGAGAGCCAAAATAACGGGAATATTCTGGTCAAAGGGTTCCTTTTTAAAATGAACGTCCATGGCGTAGGCGCCCTTGAGGAGTTCATGGAAGTTCTCAAAACCCACATAACAGGCGATGGACAGGCCAATGGCGGACCACAGGGAATAACGGCCACCCACCCAGTCCCAGAACCTGAAGATGTTCCTGGGGTCTATACCGAACTCCTCCACCGCCTCGGTATTGGTGGACAGGGCCACAAAATGGCTGGCCACATGGACTTTGTCTCCGGCCGTTTTCAAGAACCAGTCCCGAGCCGTGAAGGCGTTGGTCATAGTCTCCTGGGTGGTGAAGGTCTTGGAGGCAATCATGAACAGGGTGGTCTCGGGATTCAGGCCCTTGAGGGTTTCAGCAATGTGAGTGCCGTCCACATTGGAGACAAAATGGACCGCCATGTCCGGCTTGGCGTAAGGTTTGAGACATTCCGTGACCATGACAGGCCCCAGGTCGGAACCGCCAATGCCTATGTTCACCACATCAGTGATGGACTTGCCTGTATAGCCCTTCCACTGGCCGGAAATCACCTGATCGGAAAAAACACGCATTTGGTCCAAAACCGCCCGCACCTCGGGCATGACATCCTGGCCGTCCACCATGACGGGCTCCGGGCCCTGATGCCGCAGGGCGGTATGGAGCACCGCCCTGTTTTCGGTTTCGTTAATGTTCTGGCCCGAAAACATACTATCGATCATTTCCTTTAGCCCGGTCTCATGGGCCAGGTTCAGGAGCAGTTCCAGGGTTTTTTGGGTGATCCTGTTTTTGGAATAATCCACCAGGATGTCTTCCAAAGCCAGGGAGAAGGTATCAAACCTTCGGGGATTTTCCTTGAAAAAATCCCTCATTTGAATGTCTTTTATGTCGTGATAATGTTTTTCAAGAAACAGCCACGCCCGGGTCTTCGCCGGATTCGTCTTTTTCATCCTTTTTTTCAACCTCCCTTTTGGCAAGGGTGATTCTGCTGTCAGCCACCTTGCATCCATGAGGATAAACGATCAGGGGGTTTATGTCCATTTCCACGATTTCCTTATGGTCGGTCACCAGTTGGGAAAGGCGCAGCAGACAGTCCTTGATGGCCGCGATATCCGAAGGCGGCTTGCCCCGCAGGCCGCTCAGGATGGTGGAGGCCTTGGTGGATTCGATCATTTCCACGGCGCTGGATTCCCACATGGGGGCCAGACGAAAGGACACGTCGCCGATGGCTTCCACAAAGGTGCCGCCCAGGCCGAACATGCACATGGGGCCGAAACTGGGATCGTTGTGCGAGCCCAAAATGATCTCAATGCCTTTTTCGGCCATCTGTTCCACCATGATTCCATCCACAACCGCATCTTCCTTATACGCCTTGGCGTTGGCCATAATTTGGTCATAGGCTGCCCGGGCCTCTTCCAGGGACTCGATGTTGAGCAAGACCCCGCCTGCGTCGAATTTGTGAATAATATCCCGGGATATAATTTTCATGACCACTGGGGTTCCCAGTTCGTCCAAAGCGGACTGAATCTGATCCGGGCTGGTGACCAGCCTGCTTTGGAGAATGGGAAAACCGTAAATTTTTAAAATCTCATTGGCTTCAGACTGGGGAAGGGTGACTCTCTCAATGCCTGCCAGCTTTTCCTGGATGATGGCGTCCACGGCTTCGGAGTCCACGTCATAATGCCTGTATTCGCGTATTACGTCATCCTTCGGGGTGACGTCTTGGGCGAAGCGGACCATGGATGTGAGGGCGCGCACGGCCTCTTCGGGGAAACTGTAATTGGGAATATTGTTTTCCTCCAGATATTGGACCCCGGCGGATACGTCCACAATTCCCATAAAAGAGCACAAAACCGGTTTGGTCACCCCTTCCATGACCTTGGGCACCATCTGGGCGGTTTCCAGCACGTCGGTCATTTTCTGGGGGGTAAGAACCACAATGGCGCCGTCCACATCCCCATCGTCAATCACAGCCCGCAGGGCCGCCTCATAACGCTGGTAGTCGGCGTCTCCAATAACGTCCACGGGATTGTTGATGTTGGCCGTGGGAGGCAGGTTTTTGGCCAGGATGCGCTTGGTCCTTTCCCCGAATTCCGCCAGCTTAAGGCCATGGCGCACGGCAGCGTCCGTGGTCATGATGCCGGGACCGCCCGCATTGGTGACAATGGCGATACGGTTTCCCCGGGGCAGAGGCATTTGGGAGAACGCCGTGGCGTAGTGGAACATCTCGTT
>JAEINP010000039.1 GCA_016342355.1 Desulfatibacillum sp. | reverse complement strand
AAGGGTATCCTTCTCCAAAGCGACCCCACAGTCATATACGGCATCCCGGATTTTAACGGCAACATCACCCGCAAACACCTGACAACTCCAACGCCTTACAATACATACACCACCAAGGGCCTGCCTCCCGGCCCCATCGCCAGTCCGGGCAAGGCGTCCCTCCGTTCAGCCCTGTACCCGGCCGAAACCAGCTACCTGTATTTTGTGGCCAAAGGGGATGGAACCCATCAGTTTTCCACCAATCTGCGGGATCACAACCGGGCAGTAAGACAATACCAACTGCGGAGGCGGTAGTTTATCCTATTATGCCCGGTGCGGTAGTGGCACGGGCCGGAATATAAAAAAAACAGACAGGAAACATTCATGAATATAAAAGACCTTGCCGGCCAAAGATTGATGATCGGATTTGACGGAACCACCCTCAACGAGCAGTTAAAAGGATACATCCGGGACTTCAGGGTGGGCGGCCTGATTTTTTTCGTCCGCAACCTGGAGGAGCCCCGCCAGATAGAACAGCTTTGCCGTGATTCCCAGGCTTATGCCCGGGAACAGGGCCTGCCGCCCCTGCTCATTGCCGTGGACCAGGAAGGGGGCAAGGTGGCCCGCCTCCAACCGCCCTACACCCAGTTTGCGGGTAATCCCGGAATAAAAACTGAAGAAGACGCCAAGGAATACGCCCGGGTCATGGCAAAGGAATTGCTGGAGGCGGGATTCAACATGAACATGGCGCCAGTCATGGACGTGGTTCCCCCGGATTTCGACAGCATCATGACAGGCCGGACCTTTGAAGGCGATACCCAGACCGTGGCCACTCTGGGCGGTCATGTCATCCGCTATTTGCAGGAATACGGCATCCTGGCCGTGGCCAAGCATTTTCCCGGGATCGGCAGGACCACTCTGGACTCCCACCTGGAGCTTCCCTATTGCCATACGTCCCGCGCTCAAATGGAAGCCGAGGACCTGCCGCCCTTTGTGGCGGCGGTGAAAGCCAATGTCAGCGGGATCATGTTTTCACATATTGTGTACACGGATTTGGACCCGGACTGGCCAGCCAGTATTTCCGGTACTATTATATCCCTGTTGCGGGATGAAATGGGCTATGACGGCATTATCATGACCGACGATCTGGACATGGGCGCCATCGCCAAACAATATCCTATCAATACGGTGGTGGAACAATTCCTGAAGGCCGACGCAGACTTGGCCCTCATTTGCCATCCCGGCCCCAATATCGCCACGGCTTTTGAGATCATCAAAAATGGTCTGGAAATCAGCCCGGACATGCTGGAGCGGGGTAAGGCCTCGGTGAAACGGATCATGAAAGCCAAAGACAGGCTTGGTCTGGCTTGATCACCCCAGTATTGCCATTTTTTCCATAAACAGTTACCATGGTTTTCAATAGATAATTTCGGAGACTTTTATGATTGAAATTCGAAGGCTTGAAGATAAGTGCAACCAATGCATGCTGTGTGTGCGGGAATGCGTTTCCGGCGTGTTTCGGGATGTGGACGGGATACCCACGGTGGTGGACCCCCGGGCCTGCAATTTGTGTAGCCATTGTGTGGCCATTTGCCCGAAAAACGCCATTGAACATAGCGGTCTGGACCTAGGCCAGGTGCGGCGGGTTGACAATAAAATTCAGGACCCGGAGGTTTTCGCCGAAATCGTTCGCACCCGCCGGAGTGTCCGCGCATACAAGGACAAGCCCGTACCCCGGGAGGTGTTGGAACAAATAATTGGCCTTGCCAAGTACTCTCCCACAGCCAGCAATACCCAACATGTGGAGTACGTGGTGGTCACGGACCGGGACCTCATTAAAAGGGTGGCGGACCGGATTTTTTCCTATGGGGAACGTTTTGCGGACTGGACCCATACCAAAAAGGGCAAACTGGTTTTCGGCGCAGTGAATGCCATTGCCCCCAAGGCCAACCTGGGCCGCTATGTGGAAGGCATGGACCACTACAAGGAAGATGTGGCCAAGGGCAAGGACATTATCCTGCATAACGCTCCGGCGCTTGTGTTGATCCACGCTCCGGCCAAGGCGCCCTTTGCCTGCGATAATTGCAATATTGCCGCCGCCAACATCACCAGCTACGCCCATGCCCTGGGCCTGGGAACCTGCTATATAGGCTTTTTGACCCTGACCCTGCGCCTGAACAAGGGCATGCGCCGGGAACTGGGTATTCCCAAGGGCAACAAGGCTTTTGTAAGCCTAGTCATGGGATATCCTGCATACAAGTTCAAACGCATCACTGCCAGAAAAGAACCGTCAGTAACCTGGATAGGGGCAGCCTGATGCTCCTTCACCACCAAGGAGGGACTATATGAAGTGTCCGGCATGTGAAAGGGATCTTTCGGAAATCACCGCAGGCAATGTGAAGGTCAATGCCTGCCAAAACGGATGCGGCGGCATTTGGTTTGACCGCTTTGAATTGAAAAAGCTGATGGACCCCAAGGAGACAGGCGGGGAAAACCTGTCGGATATCCCCCGGGACCCCGCGGTTTCGGTGGACCTGGAGGCGCGTAAGAAATGCCCTACATGCAAGGACATGATCATGATGCGCCATTTTTTCAGCCCTGAGAAGTCCGTGGAAGTGGATGAGTGCCCCCAGTGCGGCGGCCATTGGTTGGATTCCGGAGAACTGGGCGCGATCCGCGAACAGTTTTCCTCGGAAGAGGACAGGATACAGGCGGCCCAGTCCTATTTTTCCGAGATCTACGACTGCCAATTGGCGCAAATGGAGCAGGCTCGCAAGGCGGAATCGGAAAAAATCAAGACCATTACCCGGATATTCCGATTTATTACACCAAGTTGGTATCTTAAGCGCAAATAGCCTGATACCAGGGATGGACCTGTGCTGTCCGGGCATGATAGTCTTTGAATAACCAGGATAGCCTGCCAGGGGCCTCAAGCCCTTACAAGGCTTTTTCTGATCCAATGCCGTGGGAGTCTTTTGTGAGAATCATCTTTTTTGCAGGCAAAGGGGGAGTGGGCAAGACCAGCGTTTCGGCTGCCACGGGCATCCGGTCCGCCCTGGCTGGAAAGCGGACCATTGTCATGTCCCTGGACACGGCTCACAGCCTTTCGGATGTGTTCGACCTGGACCGGAGCCTTTTGGATCAGAACAAGGGCGATCCGGTGAAGGTGAGCGAGAATCTGTGGATTCAGGAAGTGGACATCCAGGAGGAAATCAAAAAAAACTGGGCGAGTATTTACGAATACATTGCTGAACTGCTGGCAACCACCGGGGTGGAGGAAATCCTGGCCGAGGAACTGGCCATCCTGCCGGGCATGGAGGAGTTAAGCCTCCTCATGCACATCAACCGGTATGTGCGGGAGAATGAGTATGATGTAATCATCCTGGATTCCGCGCCTACCGGCGAATCCATCCGTTTTATCAGCATTCCCACCACCCTGGAATGGTACATGAAAAAGCTGTTCAAGGTGGAAAGAACCGTAGCAAAATACATTCGGCCATTAGCCAAACGGGTGGTTGACATTCCCCTGCCTGACGACAATTATTTTGCAGCCATCAAAGCTCTGTTCCAGCGCCTGGAAGGGGTGAATACCATTCTGGAAGACCCGGAAATCACCACCGTACGTATGGTGTGCAATCCGGAAAAAATTGTCTTAAAGGAAACCCAGCGGGGTTTCATGTATTTTTCCCTGTACAAGATGCATGTGGACGCCATTGTAATGAACCGGGTGCTTCCCGAAAGCATTACGGATGTCTATTTTACAAAGTGGAAGGAAAAGCAGGCAGGATATCTTCAATACGCCAGGGAGCTTTTTGCTCCTGTGCCGATTTTTCCCGTGGACCTTTTTGCCGGGGAGGTGCTGGGGTACGAGGCCCTGAAAAATCTTGCCGACAAGGTTTATGGCGAAAAGGACCCGCTTACCCGGTTTTACGACACCAAGCCCTACCAATTGACCAAAGTCGGCAATAATTATAAAATTTGCTTTTTTCTGCCCTTTTTGGATAAAGGAAATGTGGAGATCAACCGATCGGAAGATGAACTCATCGTCCGCTTAGGCAGCTTCAAGAGGCATGTCCTGCTCCCCAGGCACGTGGCGGCAAAGTCCGGGGTTCGGGCCAAGGTGGAAGAGCAAAACCTGTGCGTCTACTTTGAGGATGAGGAAAATGGCTGAAAATCAGGGTTCTTTTGCATTGGGACTGGCCTTCCTGCTTCGGAAAAGGGTGGAGGCCCGGCTAAGGCTGTGCCGGAAGGATTATACGCAATCGCGCATTGAGTTCTGGAAAAAGCACCTCCAGCGCGTGGAAAAGCGGATTGAGGAACTTGAGGCGGCCTTGCCCCGGAAACCTAAAAAAAATATACATAAGGTGCAGATAGACTGATTCACCGCCCGGGCCAGGGTTTGTCGACGGTTTGATCTGCACCCTCGTGATGACAATCCATCTCCAGGGGTTAAATATGACCGATAAAAAAGCCATCCTACAAAGTGTCAGCAACATGCGGCCCCTATCCGCCAGCGCCAGCAGGCTCATGTCCATTGTTTCGGATCCGGACCACAGCATTGCTGAAATCGTGGCTGTGGTGCGCAACGACGCCGTGCTCACAGGCAATGTTTTGCGTTTGGTGAACAGCGCGGCCTTTGGCCTGTCCGTAAGAATAGAAACCGTGGAACGGGCCGTATCGTACGTGGGAGGTAACATGGTGGCTGGTATAGCCATGGGCCTGTGCGTCCCCCATATTTTTCACGATCCCCTGGAAGGCTACAATTCGGAACGGGGCGCCTTGTGGCGGCACAGCCTGCGTACGGCCATCGCCGCCCGGGAAATCGCCCGGGCCGCCCGCCAGGGGGTCAATCCCCAGGTCGCTTATACAGCGGGCATTTTGCACGATTTGGGCAAGGGCGTTATTTCCGCCTTTTTGAAGGGCCACGGCGAGGTCCTGGAGCAGGCTGCCAAAGCCCACGAGCCTCCGGATTTCCTGGCCGCTGAAATGGAAATCACCGGGACCACCCATTGCGAAGTTGGGGGAGTTTTGGCAGAACAATGGAATCTGCCTGAGGCACTGTGCCAAGTGGTCCACCATCACCATCACCCGTCTGAAGCCGACCCCGAGCACATGTCCCTGGTCTATGCAGTGCATCTGGCCGATTATGCGGTCATGCTGGGAGGCACAGGCACAGGAACAGACACCCTGCTCTACGGCCTGGACCAGGCCTATCAGGACCATTCGCCTGTCAGCGCCACCCAGTTGGAAGGTATTATACGGGATAGCGAACGCGAACTGGACAAGGCTGCGGAAGCCCTTTTAGGAGACATGTAAACCGTGCCCCTGCGAACGGCGGCGGCAATACTTGTTTGCCTGGTTATTGGGCTTGCCCAGGCTCCCCACACGCCCGCTTCAGAATCCCTTTCCGGGCAGGATGGGGTGAATATTTCCAGGCTCAAACGGACCATCGCCGAATCCTACACCCTGGCCGAATCATGGTTTCTGGGAAGCCTCCAGCCGGACAACACTTTTGTGTACATGTACGACCCGGTTCGCCGCCAGTACGCCCAGACCAACAACGCCATTCGCCAGCTTATGGCCGCCCGCCTTTTGGGAGAGCTTGCAACCCATGATCCGTCCCTGTTGAGCGCCCACAAAAACAATCTGAGCCATATTTTCACCCATTGGTACAAGGAAGAAGGGGGGATCGCCCACATCCATTTCAATGATAAGGCATCCCTGGGGGCCAGCGGCATAGCGCTGCGGGTTTTAGCCGCCAGCCCCTACGTCGCCCAAGGGGACGGGGAAAAACGCTATCACCGCAAAGCCATGCGCCTTGTGCGGGGAATCCAGGAACTCATGGCGCCGGACGGGTCGTTTAAGGCCTTTTTTGTTGAGCCGCCCGAAGAGGACATGATGGATGAGGAATACCTTCTGTCCTATTATTCGGGCGAGGCCATCCTGGGTCTGGTGGAGCATTATCAGCGCTTCAAAGACTCTCTGGCTCTGGAACTGGCGATCAAGGCCCAGGATTATTACCTGGATCACTACGTCACCCATATGGCCGAGAATTACCGGCCATTCTATGTTCCCTGGCACACCATGTCCCTGAGCGCCTTGTACGCAATCACCCTGGACCCCCGCTATCCCCAGGCCATTTTCGCACTCAATGACGAGTTGTTGAAAATCCAGGACAGGGAAAAATATCCCGGCCGGTTCGCCGCCACGGAGGGGAGCCGATACACCAAGGCCCACTCCGCCTCGGACGGGGTATACACCGAATCCCTGGCCTATGCCCTGGATATGGCCCGGAAAATGGGCGACAAGGAGCGGGAGGCAAGGTACCTGAAAGCCATTGATCTGGCTGTGGCCAATTTAGTTTCCCTCCAGTACACCAACCAGCATTCCACCTTGTTTGTGGGAGACCCAAGGGTGACCGGCGCCGTCCGCATCCGATCCAAGACCTTCACCATCCGCATCGACTGCGTCCAGCACACCCTGGACGCCTACCGCAAGTTGCTGGAAATTTTGCAACAGACAATATGAAGTTTATTTGATGGATTGATACCAAGTTGCGTTCACAAAAGTAGATTCGAATTAGGGGGACACGACTCTTATCTCCTGAAGCAACGATAATAGCTAATAAATTTAGATGGTTGAGATAAAGATCGTGTCCCCCCAATTCGTGGAACTTACTCAGTTAATAGCAATTTGGTATGAGTGTTCGTGGGGGATTTTTTCCCTTTGGAAATAGCACCTGACCGGACAAGAAAATCCGCCAGGGCGTCGGCCTGGTCAAAGCTGAAATGGGGGACTGGCGGGTTGTTGGGAGAGCCCGCACCCACCGTAGCCAGGAGCTTGGGATGGTCGGAAAAATGGGGCTCCGGATTTTGGTCAAAGCCAAGCACTTCGATTTTGAAAAGATTCTCCCGCTTGAATCCTTCCACCAGCACAAGGTCCATGTCCCCATAAAAAGCCCGGGCGATCTCCACAGGCGACATGTCGTGATCCACCTCTTTGACCACGGCGATCCGCTTGGCCGAAGCCACCACCACCCCCTCCGCGCCGGCCTGTTTGTGCTTGTAGGAATCCTTGCCGGACCGGTCCATGTCGAACCCGTGGGCTGCGTGTTTGATGGTCCCTATGCGGTATCCTCGGGTTTTGAGGCAGGATATGAGGGCGACCATCAAAGTTGTTTTGCCTGAGTTGGAAAAGCCTACAATGGAAATGATTTCCGGCGGCATGATGTCACCCCGATGTCTTTTGGTTATCACCGGTCCATCCGGTCATGGTGGGGTTCAGTTGCTTGACGTATTCTTTCACCCCATGGATGATTCCCTCCACCAGTTTGTCCTGGTAGGCGTCCGAGGTCAGCCGCTGGCATTCCCGTTTATTACTGATAAAAGATGTCTCCACAAGAACGGCGGGCATTTCCGCGCCCAAAAGCACATAGAACGGCGCCTTTTTAACCCCCTTGTTTCGGACATTGGAGTATTTTACTTTCAGGTTGTCGCAGATTTCCTTCTGGACCGAAAAGGCCAGACGCTGGGACTCGTTGACCTTGTTGTTGTGCATGAGGCTGTCCAGAATGCTTTGCAAGTCGCTGATATTTTTGGCGGAAGTCTGGTTTTCCCGGGCAGCCACCCGAATGGACTCATCGTCTGTGGCAAGGTTGAGGTAATAAGTTTCGATGCCGTAGGCCGAATGGTCCCTATGGGCGTTGGTATGGATGGAAATAAACAGGTCGGCGTTCTTGGTATTTGCCATGGCCGTGCGTTCTTCCAGGGTCAGAAAACGGTCAGTGTCACGGGTCAGGTACACCTTGCACGGTGTCTGCTCTTCCAGGGCTTTGGCCAGTTTTTTGGCGATCGCCAGGACCACGTGCTTTTCATGCACCCCCTTGACCGCTCCAGGCGCCCCGTAATCCTTGCCGCCGTGCCCGGGGTCAATCACTATGGTGGAGACCCCCAGGACCAACTGGGTGGCGATGGCGCCGGCAGGCACCTTGCCCTGTTCGTCCGGTATTTGAAGGGCCGGTCTGGCCGATGCGACTGGCTGGGGTGTTTCCTTTTTTTCTCCCCGAACGTCTATGACCACCCTGAAGGGGTTTTTCAGGGAAAAGACCTTGTAGGAATTAAACGATTTGATATCCACCACCACCCGGACGGTTCCCTGGTCATACTGGGCGGCCCGAACCCCGCTCAACAGGTCGTCCTGGATGGTGACGGCCTTGTCCAGGCCCTTGCTCACCCTGGCGTGCTTCATGTCCACGAAAAGTCGCTGAGGCTTGCCCAACGATGGGTCTTTTTTTAATAGGTGATGCTCAAACTGGGTGTCCTTGTCCGCGTCGATAACCACCCGGGTGTAGCTGTTGCTGGACCAATACCGCAGTCCGGTGACCATGGCGTTGCCCGCTTCGCCCGCCACCGGGTCCGGGGGCGGTTCCGGGCAGGAAGGATCCATCAACAGGGCGGAAATGGGGTCCGGCTCGGGTGCGGGATCGGGAACCGTTACAGGCGCAGACGCAGGCTCGGGCGGCGGATCCTTGGAAGGCAATTCCACAATTGTAGGCATGGGGCTTACAATGGTTTGGCTTTTGAGGGATCGGATCTGGTTGATTTCCGCCAGGGCGTCCTGGGCTTTGCCCTTATAGGCGCTTTTGGGAAAGCGTTTGACTATGCGCTGGAAGAGATCAATGGCCTCGGTCCGGTCTGATCTTTTTTGGGAAAGCTGGTAGAGCTCCTCGTAAAGCACCCCGGCTTCATAAAGCCCGGCAGCCGCCCACGGGCCGGAAGGATCTGTCTTATACACCCTCAAATAACCCTGGATGCAGATAATCCAACGGTCCCGATATTTTTGTTTGTGAGGGCTTTTTTTAAGATCCAGGCTGCATTTTTGAGCTTCCCAAAAGAGCGCCTTGGGATTGCCTGCCCAGGCATGTACGGAATTTGAACACCAAACCATGATCAGGAAAACCAGAATAGCCGGAACAAGGGAAATTCCCTTCCGACTTGGTGAATTCTGATTGTTTCCCGCAAAAAAAGGCATCCGGTATCTCGCTATGAAGGCTATTCTTTGTCTTCGATTTCCGTGGAATTGCCCGGGACTTCCTTTTTAGGCCGTTGGACCCGCTGCTGAAGTTCGCTTAGCACGTTCATGGCTTCCAGGGGGGTCATGGAGTTAATATCCATTTTTTCCAAGGCCTTGGCCGCAAGGTCTCCAGGGGTGGGAAACAGGCTCAACTGGACCTGGTGGTCCTTTTTGGCGCTTTTTCCTGACACCTTGACTGAATAAGCGACCCTAGCTTCCTCGCTATCCTCAATGGTTTGAAGAACCTGCTTAGATCTCTTTATCACAGAAACAGGTATTCCCGCCAGCCTTGCCACCTGAATTCCATAACTCTTATTGGTTCCCCCTTCCACAAGGCTATGGAGAAAGATGATTTCGTCGTTCCATTCGTTGACCGCAATATTGAAATTCTTGACCCTTGGGTGGGTTTTGGTCAGGTCGGTCAACTCGTGGTAATGGGTGGCGAAAAGGGTTTTCACCCCATGCCCTTTAAGATCATGGAGGTATTCCGCCACAGCCCAGGCTATGGAAAGGCCGTCAAAGGTGGAGGTTCCCCGCCCGATTTCGTCCAGGATCACCAGACTCCGGTGGGTGACGTTGTTCAGGATATTGGCGGTCTCCTGCATTTCCACCATAAAGGTGCTCTCGCCCTGGGAAAGGTTGTCCAGCGCCCCTACCCGCGTGAAAATTTTGTCCACCACCCCCACGATGGCCGTTTCAGCCGGGACAAACGACCCCATCTGGGCCATGATGACCGTCAGGGCCACCTGGCGCAGAACCGTGGACTTGCCAGCCATGTTGGGGCCGGTGATCATGAGGATCTGCTGGTCCACATTGTTCATGGTGACGGTATTGGGCACAAAACGCTGGCCCGGCAGCATTTTTTCCACAACGGGATGGCGGCCGTCCTGGAAGTCCAGGGTCTGGCCCATATCCACCACGGGTCGGCAGTATCCGTTATGGTCCGCCACATGCCCCAAAGTGGTTAGCACGTCCACCCATGCAAGCAGATGAGAGACTTTTTCCAATCGGTTGTTTTCTGCGTTTATCCGGTCGGTGATTTGGCTGAAAATGTTAGATTCCAGGGAAACGCGACGCTCCTCGGCGCCCAGGACCTTGGTTTCAAACTCTTTCAGTTCCTCCGTAATGTAGCGTTCGGCGTTTACCAGAGTCTGTTTCCGCACGTAGTGGGCTGGTATGGTTTTGGTCTGGTTTTTGGAAATCTCTATGTAGTAGCCGAACACCCTGTTAAAACGGACTTTAAGGGTGGTGATGCCTGTGCGTTCCTTTTCCTTGGCTTCCAGGCCTGCTATGAGGCCCTTCACGTCCGTGGCCAGGGCCACCAGCTCATCCAGTTCTTCGTTAAAGCCGGGTTTGATCATGCCGCCGTCTTTGACGCCAGGGGGGGAATCCTCCCGGATGGAGCGCTCAATGAGGTCCGCCACGTCGGCGAGATTGTCGTCCGTGGCGTCTCCGCAAATAAGGGGAGACTGGAAGTTTTCCTTTAGCAACGCCCACAACCCGGGCAACTGTCTGAGGGATTCCCCCATGGCGGCCAAGTCCCTGCCATTGGCGTGGCCCAGGGCAACCCGGCTGCGGAGGCGTTCCAGGTCGTGTACGTCCTTGAGGGCTTCCCGAACCAGATCTCTGACCCGGGCCAGGTCCCTTGCCTGCTCCACGGCGTCCAGGCGCAGGTTGATGGCCTGGGGATCAATCAAGGGATACCGCAGCAAATAGCCCATAAGCCGGGCGCCCATGGCAGTAACGGTTTTATCCAGCACGGAAATCAGGGTGCCCTGCCGATTGCCAATGCGCAGATTTTTTATCAATTCCAGGTTGCGGGTGCTGTTATCGTCTATCCACAGAAATTGATCCTGGAAATAAGCGGGGATTTTGCTTACATGGGTGATTTCCTTGCGCTGGGCCTGCTGCACATAGTGGAGCAGGGCGCCGGCGGCCCGGATAGCCAGGGGCATGTCCTGGATGCCAAAGCCCTCCAGGGAGCGCGTTTTAAAATGCTCCAGAAGCCGATCTTTGGTCCTGGCAGGCTCAAAGTCCTTGGGCTCCATGCGGGACAGGGGCAGATGAGCAGCCATTCTCATGGCCTGGGCGGCCTTGGGGTTTTCCTCAAATTTCTCCGGCAGCACCAATTCCTTGGGTCCCATACGAAGGATTTCCTGGAATGCGTCTTCCATGCCGGAAATCTGGGTGACCAGAAAAGCTCCGGTGGAAACATCCAGGAAAGCCAGACCTATTCCGCCTCTACCCCCTACGGCGGCGCACACATAGTTGTTCTGGCTGGCGTCCAGATATCGACCGTCCAGTTGCATGCCCGGAGTGACCACCTGGACCACCTTGCGCTCCACCAGGCCTTTGGCTTCCGAGGGGTCCTGCACCTGGTCGCAAATGGCAACCTTAAAGCCCTGCTCCACGAGCCGGGCCACGTAACCATTGGCAGAGTGATGGGGAACTCCACACATAAGTATGGGATCAGGGTCGTTTTTGTTTCGGGAGGTAAGGGTAATATCGAGGGCCTTGGAGGCCTTTTCGGCGTCCTCGAAAAACATTTCGTAAAAGTCGCCCATTCTGAAAAACAGAATAGCGTCAGGATGCTCCGCCTTGATGGACAGGTACTGCCGTACCATGGGGGTGGCTTTTGGGGCACTCATGGGGCTGGAATCGCCGGACCTCCGCTGTATATTCTACTGGGTGACTGTTTCCCGGGCATCCTTATCTTCAAGCATATTCTCGGAAGACGTGGCCTCTTCGATCCGGCCCGCTTCCTCTTCCGAATCCAGGGTGAATTTCGGCGCCGGCCTGTTTTTCAACTCAGTCACCTGAGACAATAGCGCCTTAATTTGGTCGTTATTCTTCCTCAATGCCTTTTTGTTGCGAAGCCAGCCGGGAATGGTGATGCCGTACCCGACCAGCAGTCCAATAAAGGCAGCGATTAACAGGAACAACCCGTTGGGCAGTTCGGGTGTATGGTATACCCAGGCATCGGAGAGTTTAAAATCCACCCCAAGGGAGTAGGGGGCTTTTAAGAATTCAGCGTTCTGGAATAACACCATGATGCACACGGCGCCCAATACTCCGACAAGGCCAGCCTTAAAATAATTCATAACTTTCCTCCGTTGAGGGATTATCCGGCCCGGTACACCGGGCCGCGCTTTATACTGTTCTGTGACCCGGAACCGGCTATTCCCATGCCTTGGGATCCATTTTGTCAAAATGGGGTTTAAGGCTGGCATAGGTGGCCTGAATGTGTTCGGGAATCACCCTCACGTCCGCGAATACGGCAAGGGCGTTCACATCGCCAAACCACCGGGGCACGATATGAAAGTGCAGGTGCTCCTCCACTCCGGCGCCTGCTACCTTGCCCAGGTTCAGTCCGACGTTAAAGCCATCAGGATTCATGACTTTTTTTAATATTTCAATGCTTTGCTCAACCGTTTTGGTCAGGACGCCCATTTCCTGAACGGACAACTGATCCAGCCTGGAAATATGGCGGATGGGGCATACAAGCAAATGGGCGTTGGTATAGGGAAACTTGTTCATGACCACCATGGTCTGTTCCCCTATAAACAGGGTCAGGTCTGTGTTGGTGTCCTTGGCAAGGCAGAACACACAGCCTTTTTCCTTGTCCCCCAATATGTATTCCATGCGCCAAGGCGCCCACATTGTTTTCATGCGTTTTTATGTTCCTGTAAGCCCAAGGTCCTCGGCAGACATTTGCCTGCGGATACTGACAGCAGAAAATAGTAAAATCATAAGCAGGTTTACTATTTTATATAGGAAAACTCAAGGCCTTTTTGCCTGCACAGGGGCCAGTTCCAGGTCCCCCCAGGTAGCAAGCTGGCTGCCGCAAATGGATACCACTCCGGTGACGCCTGAAATGGAACGGGCGAAATCCAAGGCCCGGGTCACATTTTTGGGGCTGTCCACAAGGTTGGCGGCGGCGGTAGCCACAGCATCGGCCAGGGCGCAGTCCTGAGCCACAATGACCACAGCGTCGGCCTTGCCAAAGGATTTGGAGTGGCCTATGGAGGCCGAAGATGTGCATACGGCCAGGGGATTTCCCCGGCTTTCCAGACGCAGACCGATTTTGCCCGCCAGGGGAGATTTTCCCGCAAAAACCCCCATAAACAGGCTGCCTTCCACCATGGCATAGACATCGCCGCCGTTTTCCACGATCACTTCCCGGGTCAAATCCTTTAGACCCTGGCCTACATATTGGGCCACCGCCCCTGCCACGGCCGCCATGGGGCCGACCCCTGCGACCGTGCCAGCCTTTGCCATGGACCGAATGATGGGGGGGGCTGGGCCATCTATTTCCCAGGGGGTCAGAGTGGTCGCAAAATCGGGAAACCTGGCGATAAAACCTTCCAGGTGGCTCCGGCATTTGAGCAAAAGATCCTTTGCCTCTTTTTCCAGGGAATGGTCCGCCTGTATCCACAGGTCCGACTCTTTAACCTGCACACGAAAGGATTCCAACCCTTTGCGTGCGGAAAAAGACCGGTATGTTCTGGGTTCGTAGGCTTTCATCATGGGATTATAGCGCGGGTTTGGGTTGCATGTCTTGGGGGCATTGCCTCAAAAAATAGTGATCGGTCATGCCTGCCAAAAAATCCCTGACAATTTCGGCGTCCTGGTGACCCTCAAGGTAGGCGGGGTCCTTGCCTCTTAAGAAACTGGTGAATATGGCGGAATCCAACTTTTGCTTTTGAAAATCCTCCAAAAACTTCTCAAAGAGGTAACGGAACAAAGCTCTGATAACCTGACTGTTTTGCTTTACCTTTTTGTGGAGGTAAATCTTGTCCAGGTTGAATTGCTTGAGCCGTTTCAAGGCCTCGGATATGGAGGCGGAAAAGGTAATCTCCGGCTGGTTTGCGCTGTTTTGGATAATGTCCGTTACCAGGGTATGGACAATACTGCCGTTGGTGCTGCCCAGGATTTCGGCGCATTCCGGCGGTATCTGGTTGCGTTCGATAAGGTTAAGGCGGATGGCGTCCTCAATATCCCGGCCTATGTAACTGATAGTGTCAGCCATGCGCACTACGCATCCCTCGGCGGTCATGGGTATGAGGGGCGTGGTGGGGTTATCTATTTTGGCTCGGATGTCTGCGTCCAGGTCCTGGAAGCCCTTCTTTTTTACGGGGTGCAGGTATTGGTTATGAATTTCCCCGTCATGGCACAGGATGCCGTCCAGGGTCTGGAGACACAGGTTCCAGCCTTTGCCGCCCCGTTCCACTTTGTCCAGAAACTGGACGCTCTGCACATTATGCAAAAATGGGCCAATGCCATATTCCTGACAAAGCTCGGACAAAAAGGTCTCGCCTTCGTGGCCGAACGGGGCGTGGCCGATATCGTGACCCAGGGCAATGGCTTCGATAAGGTCCTCGTTAAGGCGAAGGAAACGCCCAATGGTCCGGCCTATTTTGGAAACCAATTGGACGTGAAGAACCCGGTGGGTGATGTGATCGTTCTTGATCAGGTAAAACACCTGGGTTTTGTCTATGTACCGGGTGTATGCCCGGGAGTGGAGAATGCGATCCACATCCAGGGAAAAAGACTGGCGATATCCCTCGTCCGCCCTTTTCTCTGGCATGCGCCTCAGGCCGTCCTTTGTGAGGGCTGCCCGGGGGGAAAGGGTTTCCTTTTCCCGTTTGTCCAGTTGTGCGCAAAGTTCAGCAAATAAGCCGGATTCAGATTTTTCCATCGGCTATGAGTGTCTCCATCAATATGTAGTAATCAATTCCAGCCAGGGCAAAACCCTGCCTACCGTATTTCATGTTGGCTTCTATGACAAGGGGCTCTCCGTCCACCAGGCACAGGTCCAGGCCCACATCGTTCCAACCACAACGGATTGCGGTATCCAGCGCCAAGTCAGTCACCTTATCAGGAATCGCGTCAAATGCAATTTCTCCCCCGGCAGCTACGTTATTTAGAAATCCGTTCTCCCCGGCGACCCGCCAATAGGCCAAAATGACCTGGCTGCCAATGACCACCACCCGCACGTCCCGGTCGATGCGCAAATACTCCTGGATGTACGCTGTGTGTCCAATTTTGCAATAATCGACAAGCTGGTCTGTGGTTTTAATTAAAAACACCCCTTTACCCCGGGCAGACCCTCTGGGGACCTTTCCAACCACCGGAAGGACAAAGTCCCGGAGTATATTCCGCTTTTGACGATCCCCGTAATACACTTTGGTGCGAGGATGAGGAATATCCAGAATTTTAAACAAGCCTGTCTGGGCGATCTTGTCCTGGGCAAAGGTGTAGGCGGCAGGACCTGGAAAGGTTTTTTTGCCCATGGCCTGGAACATCGGCGCATAGAATTGGCTGGGATAGTAGATGGTCTCGGCCTTGCGGATAAGGGCCTGCTCCCTGGGGGAATAGTCTGAAAAGTTGGGCCTGACTCCTAAGGTGGTGACACGGGGGCATTGTAGCAGCCTGTTTTCCAATGCAACGGCAAAAGGCATGATTCCACCCCGAGCTTAGGTCTTTGTACCAAAAAAAAACAAGGCCCGGGAACATTGCCCCGGGCCTTTGGCGCTAAGTGTTACTTACATTTTTCCAAAATCCGGTCTATAATCTGGTTCATGCCCACGGAAAATGGAGAGTTGGCGTTCAGATTGATAATGGGGGTTCCGTTATCACAGGCTTTGACCACATCCGGGTCAAAAGGCAGGCTGCCCAGGAAGGGAATACCCATCTGGGTAGCGGTGATCTTTCCGTTGCCCGTGGGGAAAACCTCAATGAGTTCGCCGCAATGGGGGCACTTGAACCCGCCCATGTTTTCCACAAGGCCCAGGATATTCATTTCTACGGTCTGGCAAAAATTGATGGACTTGCGCACGTCAGCCAGGGCCACTTCCTGGGGAGTCGCCACAATAACTGCCATGGCGTCGGGGACCACCTGTGCCACGGTCAGGGGTTCATCGCCCGTGCCGGGGGGGGAGTCGATAACCATCACGTCCAGTTCTTCCCAGAAAACGTCGGCAATGAACTGGCGAATAACGCCGGTCTTGGCAGGGCCGCGCCATATGACGGCATGGTCCTTTTCCGGCATAAGGGCCTGCATGGAGACCACCTTGAGGTTCTTGTCGTATTGCCAGGGCATGATAAAATTATCCGGGGTAACGTCCAACATGCCGTTGATGCCCATCATCTTGGCGATACTGGGGCCATGAAGGTCCACGTCCATGAGGCCGACCTTTTTGCCGCGTTTGGCAAGACCTGCGGCTATATTGGCAGCGACGCTGGATTTTCCCACGCCGCCCTTCCCGCTCATGACCAGGATTTTATTTTTGATTTTGGCAAGCGAGCTTTCAATAATCTTGTCTTGCATGTTGTGGGCCATTTTACCGCCGCCCTGAGCGCTTGAGCAGCCTTCGGAGGAACATTGATCTGACATCTTAGGTCTCCTTAATGTATTTTCGCGGCGAAAACGCCGTGGTAGCTCCCGGGTGTTGTTAAAAAGCACCCGCCTGGTTTAATAAAAAGGGCTGTGGAACTCTCCACGCCCGGAATTCCTGTTTGCAATACTTTCCTCAACGGCTTTCCACCATACTGTTATTAAGCATGAATTGAGATTCGTCAACTGTTGCGTTGTCCCAAAACCGTTGCCTTTCCAAGATAAGGGAAGCGCCATCCCCGCCAAGAACGCGGGTTTTGCCGCCTTTTCCAGCAGTAGGAGGAAAGACCGAATAGAGCACCTTTCCTGAGCCATAGATATCCGCCTGCAGGACCGTGAGGCCATCCCGGGAAACCCAGATTTTTTCCCTCATCCTGCCTAAAAATGAGGTCAAGGTCAGCACATAGCCTTGATTGGAAGTTCCGTCAGCGAAACTCCACGGTTCAATCGCCACCTGGCTATGGTCTGCAATGGGAGGAAATCCGGCGAGAACATAAGCCAGTTCCTTAATGGCCAGGTCGATCCCAAGGGCTTTGTTCATTTTAGACCGGGTAGCCACTCCGGAGCGGAATTTATTCTCCGCCCCTGTGTACATGTACAAATGCTTCCCGTTGTACGCCAATCTTACCACGGGCTGGCCGAACGGGTTGAGGATGTCCACCCTGAGACGGTCTGGAGGAGCCGCACCAAAGGCGGCCCGGCCGCTTAGAAGAACACCGTTGCGTTCCTGGGAAAAGCGGGAAATCCCCTTGAACTGGCCCAATGCTTCAAAATCCTGCTGGATTTTTTCCACCATCCCTTTGGCGTCGGGCATGCTAGGCTGGGGCGCGGGTTTTTTCCATAGGGCGCAGGCCTGAAGGTTTGCGGCTATCAGCAATACAAATAGGATCGGAAAAAGGCGTTTGCCTGTTTGCGTGCTGAAACGGATCATCTTGGGTTATTCCTATGGGTCCCAATGAGTTTGGGTTGAGCCAGGCGGTATTCCCGGCAGCTAACCAAACAACCGTATCACATTTTGAAGGCGTTATAAACCTGTGCGGAAAACCGGAACCGGTCTATTTGAAAGGATTAATGAGCATGTCGTCTCTGATGGGAGCGGAAGGATCGGGCATGCTTTGGGGGGATGCGCCCAAAGTGCCCAGAATGCCCATGGCCGGGGAGTAGCCCAAGGCTGTGGAGCGGGCCAGCCACTCAATGGCCAGGGAGTCGTCACCCACTTCCATGAACATCATGCCCAATAAGAATTGGGCCTTGGCATGGTTGTTCTTTGCGGCGGGCAAGGCCCATTGAAAGGCGTCTTCGTAGGCTTCGGCGGAAAAAAACAAGGCCCCGAGCTGATATTGGGATTCTGTATGTCCCAGGTTGGCTGCCTTGGCGAACGCCCGGGCGCCGGCCTTGATGTCCTGGTCAAATCCCATACCGTTCAAGTGCATGAGGCCAAGCATGTGCCACGCTTCGGGATTATCCTGGTCCGCAGCCTCCTGGAAATAGCTTGCGGCCCGGGAATAATCCCGTTCCACGCCATCGCCTTTGAAATAGCGCTGGCCCATGGCCAAGGCATCCGGGGTCGGGGGCTGTTCTTCCTGAACGATCGGGGCTGTTTCGACCAATTGCCCTTGCATGTTCA
This sequence comes from Desulfatibacillum sp., assembly GCA_016342355.1. Lineage (GTDB taxonomy): Bacteria > Desulfobacterota > Desulfobacteria > Desulfobacterales > Desulfatibacillaceae > Desulfatibacillum. Next base: position 31,042 of record JAEINP010000039.1, on the reverse strand, counting down.
CACCCGTGCAGGAAAGGACTGTCATGACAGCCAGGATAGCCACAATAAATAAGGAAAGATTGGTTTTTTCGGAAAGCATAGATGCGCCAGGTTAAAGAAAATTCACCTGGGTGACTCCTTCTTGTTTTTTGATGATTTGAGTAAGCTGTTTTTGGTGTTCCGGGGCGGTGACAGGTTCCACCGTGGAAATATCCCGGCCTTCCGGGTCTTTTTCTCCTTTCCAGGAAACGATGAAGCCAGGAACCATGGCGTAGTTCACCCCGCCAAAACCGCAGCAGGACGAGTCCATCACGCCCGTGCCCACGGCGTACAAAATCTCACGCCCTTCAAATGGCAGGCGGATTTCTTTTTCCAATGAAAAATACCCGGAAATGGACTGGTTTTCCTCTCCCAATGGAATGTGCGCATAGGGTTTGGCCATAATTATACTCCACCCATAAAAAAAAGTTCGCCCTAATGAACAGAAAAAAGCCCGGGCAAGTGCGCCCGGGCCTGATTTATTTTTTACCGACGCTGTCCACTATGGCCTGAACCAAGCCGTCAATGGTGTATTCCTCGGCCTCCATGTCCACCTGGATGCTCAGGTCACGGGCCGTGTCGCTGGTGATGGGGCCGATGCTGGCCGTCTTGACGCCTTCCATGACTATCAGGAGCTTTTCCTTGTCAAACAGGGCCACAAAATTGCTGACCGTGGAGGAACTGGTAAAGGTGACCATGTCAATTTGGCCCGTCTCCAGTTTTTCCCACAAGGCCCGGGCCTGATCCTGGGAGGCCTGAACAGTCTCGTAGGCCGGAACCTCGTCCACCAAAGCACCCATCTTGGTGAGTTCCACAGGCAGGATGGGCCTGGCCTGTTTCGCCCGGGGCAAAAGTACCTTTTTGCCCTGCATGTCCTCTTGCATAAAGGCTTCCACCACGGATTCAGCCCGGTAGGTCTTGGGAACAATGTCCGAAACCAGCCCGTATTCCTTCAGCCGAGCTGAAGTGGCCGGGCCTATGGCCGCCACCTTGGCGTTGCCGAGTGCCCTGGCATCCTTACCTTGGGCAAACAAGCAGTCAAAGAAATAATCCACGCCATTCACGCTGGTCAGCACCACCCAGTCATAGGAGGAAATGGCGTCCACCGCGTCTTCCAGGGGTTTTTTATCCTGGGGAGGGACCAGTTCAATGGTGGGGGTTTCGATGCAATCCGCCCCAAGGTCCAAAAGTTTGTCCACCAGGGTGCTGGCCTGCTTGCGGCTGCGGGTGACGAGAATTTTCCGGCCGAAAAGAGGCTTGGTCTCAAACCAGCTGAGCATGGGCCGCAGGTCCACCACTTCTCCCACCACGATGACTGCCGGGGGCTTGATGCCAGCTTTTTCTGCGACATCCGAGATGGTGTCCAGGGTGCCGGTGACGGTCTCCTGGCCTGGAGTGGTGCCCCACCGCACCAGGGCCACAGGGGTGTTGGGCGCCCGACCATTTTCTTTGAGCTTTTGGGTGATCATGGGCAGATTTTTGATCCCCATTAAAAAAACGATGGTGCCAATGCCCGTGGAAATCTTGGACCAGTCAATATTGGATCCGTCCTTGGTTGGGTCTTCGTGTCCGGTGACAAAGGCCACTGTGGCCGTGTGCTTTCTGTGAGTCAGAGGAATGCCCGCATAAGCCGGAGCCGCAATGGCGGAGGTTACGCCGGGCACGATTTCAAAGGGTACGCCCTTTTCCACCAGGACCTCGGCCTCTTCCCCGCCCCGGCCAAAGATAAAAGGGTCGCCGCCCTTAAGCCTGGCAACGGTGTTTCCGGCCCGGGCTTTTTCCACCAACAAGGCGTTGATGCCGTCCTGGGACAGGGTGTGGTCTCCCCCTTTTTTTCCCACATAGATAATTTCGGCGTCTTCCCGGGCATAGGCCAGAAGCCGGGGGGAAGCCAGGTAGTCGTAAACCACCACGTCGGCGGTTTTTATGCAATTCAGGCCCTTGACCGTAATAAGACCCACGTCTCCGGGTCCGGCCCCGATAAGATACACTTTGCCCATTATTTCATCCTTCCCGGTTTGGCCGGGTTAGTGTTCCAGCAATTCGTCCAAAACGGCCTTGCCGCCTGCGTTCAACAATTTTTCCGCCAGCTTGATTCCCAGCTCCCGGGCATCTTCCTTCTTGCCGGTCACGCTGTCCCTAAACAATGGGGTTCCGTTGATACCCGCAATGACCCCGGTCAGCTGGAGGAAATCCTGCCGCAGCCTGCCATGGGCCGCCACAGGCACCTGGCAACCGCCGTCAAGGCGTTTTAAAAACGCCCGCTCACCTGTGACCACCACCCAGGTGGGCTCGTGGTTCAAGGCTTTGGCAAGGGGACCGGCCACGGGATCATTCTCCCGGATTTCAATGCCCATAGCCCCCTGGCCTACGGCTGGGAGCACGGTTTCTTCTGGAATATATTCCGAAACATGGTCTTCCATGGCCATTCTTTTGATGCCCGCCGCAGCCAGCACAATGGCGTCCAGATTCATGGAAGTTAGCTTTTCCAGCCGGGTTCCCACGTTGCCGCGCAAAGGCTCGATTTGCAGGTCAGGCATGAGGGCCAGCAACTGGGCCGACCGCCTGAGGCTGCTGGTGCCGATCTTGGCGTTGGGAGGCAGATCCAGCAAGCCTTTGGCCCGGGAACAAATGAGCGCGTCCCGGGGGTCTTCCCGTTCCATAATGGCAGCCAGACACAGGCCTTCAGGGAACTCCGAAGGAACATCCTTCATGGAGTGGACCGCCATGTCTGTGCGGCCGTCCAGGAGGGATTCTTCGATTTCCTTGACAAACAGGCCCTTGCCGCCCACCTTGGCCAGGGGCACGTCCAGGATCTTGTCGCCCTTGGTCTTGATGACGACCAGCTCAGTCTTGACACCGGCGTTCCGTTCCAACAAGGACGCCACATGCCGGGCCTGCCACAAGGCAAGAGGGCTGCCTCGGGTTCCGATTTTGATGAGGATTTGATCAGGCATCAGGAAGACCCGCAGGAAGAGCAACTGGTTGAAGAGCAACCGGCGCAGGAAGAAGCCACGCCCGCGGACCGGGTTTCGGTCTGGCCTGAGCTGCCCTTGCTCACAAAGCCGCAGGCGGACAGGAGCCTGCCCACATCTTCGGAGGAACACTTGGGGCAGGCGGGTTTGTCGCTGCCCATGAGCAGTTGTTCAAAGTTCTTGTCGCATTTATTGCAATGAAATTCATAAATTGGCATAAAATCGTCCTTTCGGTTCAAAGTTACCTTCCTTATATAAGGCTGATATGGTCTTGCGTCAATACCAGCTTTGCCTAACTTGCCAACCAGCACCCTTTCCTATATAGAGTTTAGCCGAAGACAAACACCGTTTTACGGAGGCGCCATGCAGACCATACAAGCCCAAATCCTGGCCACAGGCGATGAACTGACCACAGGAACCCTGGTTGACAGCAACTCGGCCCATATTGCGGAAACCCTTGGAATGCTGGGCGTTTCCGTGACTAAACATGTCACCGTAGGGGACGACATGGACGAATTGGTCCGGGCTCTCAAAGAAATGGGGGACCAGGCTGACATCGCTGTGGTGACAGGCGGCCTGGGGCCTACCATGGACGACCTTTCCTCCGAAGCTGCGGCCAAAGCAGCCGGGACCGAACTTGTCCTGGACCCGGAGGCTCTGGCGTATATAGAAGCCATTTTTATGTCCGTAGGCAGAAACCTGGCCGCTTCCAATAAAAAGCAGGCCTATTTTCCCAAGGGATCGGTGCGGCTGGACAACCCCATCGGCACGGCGCCGGGGTTTTCCCTGGTCATAGGCCGGTGCCGGTTTTTCTTCATGCCTGGCGTACCCCGGGAAATGCGCCTCATGCTCCTGGAACAGGTGGTTCCCAGGATAGAGGAAATGCTGGGGGATGCCACGGTTTCCGCTTCGCGCACCCTCTGCGCCTACGGCCTGCCCGAAGCGCGGTTGGGCGAGTTGATAGCGGACGTGGCCGAGGGCCAGCCGGGCATGAAGCTGGGGCTTAGGGCCAGTTTTCCCGTTATCCAGGTGAAAATCTACGCCCGGGGCGAAAGCAGGATTCAGGTGGAGCGCATACTGGAAACCGGCACGGACCTAATTCTGGACCGGCTCAACAACAATGTATTCTCCATCAGCGGAAGAACCATGCAGGAAGTGGTGGGGCTTTTGTTAAAGGACGAAAAAGCCACCCTGGCCGTGGCGGAATCGTGCACTGGCGGGCAGATCGCCCATTGGCTCACCAGCGTGGCCGGAAGCTCGGAGTATTTCATCATGTCCGCAGTGACCTATTCCAATACCGCCAAGGAAGATGTCCTGGGCGTATCGGGCCAGACCTTGCGAAAATTCGGGGCGGTCCACGAGGAAACCGCCAAACAAATGGCGGAAGGGGCCAGGAGGATAGGCAAAGCCACCTATGGACTTTCCACCAGCGGCGTGGCCGGTCCTGCAGGAGGCTCGGACGAAAAACCCGTGGGCACCCTGTGCATGGCCCTGGCCACCCCGGAAACCACATATGTGTACCGGTTTAGTTCACCCTTTGGCGAAAGGGACCGAAACATAAAAATATTCGCCATGAACGCCCTGGAGGTCCTCCGCCGCCACCTCCAGGGACTTCCCCCGCCCTCCTGGGCCAGGGAATATAAATAATGACTCAGTCATGTCTAAACAACCGGGGGGCAATCCTCTGCCAAAAATAAAAACCGGGCCAGATAACCGTCACGCAATAGGTCACTAACAAAAAAACGCACAGCCGGGTGGAAATCCGGCGGCGCGCTTTTTTCGGGAACGTTTTGATGCCTTTTATCCGGGGCGGACCGGCCTAATGACATGAACGATATTTAACACAATTGCAGGCCGCAAAAAAAGAATGGCCCCAACCACTCCCAAAGGAGAGCCGCCTGCAATTGAATAACCAGCACCGCCCCGTATAAGGCAGAATCATTTCAGGACCTCAAAAGCAGGCCCGATTTTCAAAAAACTTCTGGCTAAAACTGCACAACCACAAGGCCTGGAGTGGTGTTTTTGCCTTCCGCATTTTCGGTCCAGACGGAAAGCTCGGCCAGTTTTTGGCCGTTTTCCTCGTATTTGCGTGCCACGGCGCCTTTGCAGGTGAATTCCTGGTCCGGAAAATCCATGCCCCGATATTGGCAGGAAATTTTTTGAATGCGCCCTGCATGGCCCAGCCAGTTGGACACGCATTCGCCGATGGTGGCGTATTTAAAGCGTCCGTGGACAATGATGGTGCCTATGGCCTTGGACTGGAAAAAATTATAGTCGTGATGCAGGGGGTTGAAGTCGCCGGACCCTGCGGCGTACTTTACCAGTTGGGTGACGCCCGGGCATTTTTTCAGTTCCGGGATAATGTCCCCTTCTTTGATTGCTTCCCATGAAATTGCCATGCTGTACCTCCCTCTTAGTAAAGAATGACCTGGGCGCGCTGGATGGCGGCCACCTTTCCGTCCTGGTTGGTGTAGGTGGCCTCGGTGCTCATGATGAGCATGGTTCCCAGCCCTTTGCTTTCCTTGGTATTGAGGCTCGCCAGTTTATTCACACAGGTGAGGGTGTCTCCGGCGCAGATGGTCTCGAAATATTCGGTTTCGGTTCCACCGTCCAAAAGCCCCGTCAAACCGTGTTCCAGGGGCGGCATGGAATCAGGGGGAAAGGGCAGGTAGTCGTCGCTCTTCCCCGGGATAAAAATGGGCGTTCCCAGGTAGGTGGGAGGGGCGGGCAGATTGCGGTACCCCGCCTTTTTAGCGGTTTCCACATCATAATACACCAAATCAGTATAGCCCACGCCCCGGGCGAAAGCCCGCACACTGGTGGCGGTGACTTCGCAGTCCCAGGGAGAAGATTCCCACCCTATAACAGCTTGCATTTCTTTGGAAATTTGGAAATTTTCAGCCATGGTCATGACCTCCTTTCCAGGCAATGCCCGGCCGATTAGTCAACCGGCCGGGCATTTTTTATGTAAACACAGGCGCTTTCCTTTCATATTACAGAGGAAAGCGATACTGGCGCGGGGTTTCGGACAAACCTAGTCCCTGCCGATGATGGAAATGGCGGCCACGTTCTTGGCCGGGGTTCCGCCCAGATTGTGGGTAAGGCCGAACCTGGCGTTCTTGACCTTCCGTTCGTCCGGTACTCTTTCCAGGAGTTGCTCGTACATGGCGTAGATCATCCTGAGGCCGGAAGCGCCGATGGGATGGCCGAAGCATTTCAGGCCTCCGTCCACTTGGCAGGGCACTTGGCCGTTCAGGTCGTAAAATCCGCTCATGACGTCTTCGTAAGCTCCGCCCTTGGGGGAGATGTGGACGTCTTCCATGGTCACGAATTCCGTGATGGAAAAGCAGTCATGGACTTCCATCATGCTCACTTCTTCCCGGGGATTGGTGATCCCGGCTTCTTTATAGGCCTTGGTAGCCGCCACCCGGGTGGTGGCGAAATGTGCGCCGTCCCACTTGGTATAGATTTCTTCCTCGCCGGAACTTACGGAAATCTGGAGGGCTTTCACCTTGATCAAATCCTGGTTTCTTTTCAGGCTCTTGGCGATTTCCGGGGTAGTGACGATGGCGGCGGCGGATCCGTCGGACACACCGCAGCAGTCAAAAAGCCCCAGAGGATAGGCGATCATGGGTGCGGCCTTGATGGCTTCTTCAGGCACGGCCTTTCTCAGGTGAGCCTTGGGATTCAGGGAGCCGTTGTAATGGCTTTTGGCTGAAATATGCGCAATGGCGTCCTTGATCTTCGACATGGGAATGTCATACTTGGCCGAGTATGCCGTGGCCAACTGGGCGAAAAGGCCCGGCGCCGTAGCGTTGGAGCCGCGCATGAACATTTCCGTGCCGAAGGCGGCGCCGCCGGGAAGCCCGCCGTAACCTGTATCCTTGAGCTTTTCCACGCCCAGGGCCAAAACAATGTCGTAAGCCCCGGCGGCCACTGCATAGCAGGCGGCCCTGAAGGCTTCCGTGGCTGTGGCGCAAAAGTTCTCGGTCCGTGTGATGGGAATGAAAGGGAGCTTGAGAGCCGAGCCCAGAGGGGTTCCTGCCTTGCCCACGTTTACTTCGTCAATATGGACTCCCAGATAAGCCGCCTGGATTTCCTTTTTTTCAATGCCTGCGTCCGCCAGGCATTCCAGGAAAGACTCCACCATGAGGTCTTCCCCGCTGCAGTCCCACCGTTCGCCGAACTTGGTACATCCCATGCCCAGGATGGCGACCTTGTCTCTAATTCCGTCAGCCATGATTATGCCTCCTCTTTCTTGGGAACTGCTTTCCAGAAATATCCCGCAATGTCCCTATGCTTATCGGTATATTTCCTCCGGAAACTCATCACAACGGGCATGCCCGTGGCCAGGGAATCCAGGTCGCAATCCGTAAAATCAAACATGTACTTTCCGCCCTCTTCAAAAATCACCTGGCCGTAAATGGCCGGGGGATTGACCGAGGCGGCCAGGTTGTCGCCGGTGTAGCTGGCGATTTTACCCACTTTGTCGGAAAAGCAGTATTCATCCATTTTGTCGGGCACACCGCAATCCGGGTTCACGCAAATGCGTTGCTTGGGATATTGGATGGTGCCGCAGGCCTGGCACTTGGTGCCCCACAGACCCAGGACTTCCCTTCTTTTACGCCAAAGTTGGGACCAACGGGTCCACAGGTCTTCTTCGCTCCTGAGGCCAGCGTCTCCGGGCATGATGTCGCGCCAGATAAGGTACTTGGTGTAGTTATCAAGGTCAGCTCTGTTGGCCAGGCTTCCGGAGATGGCGGCGCGGGGGGCCAACTTGGTGATGTTTTCGGTCACTTCAAAATACAGGGCGTCGCAGCCGCTGCCAAAGCTCACCAGCAAAATCTTGTCGCCGGGTTTGGCGTCTTCCAGGGCCTTGACAAACATGACCAGGGAATGGGGAGTGCCGGTTTCCCCGATTTCCACCTGGAGGTTGGACTGCTCCATTTCAGGAGTGATGCCGAATTTTTTGTTAAGGCCTTTGCGGGCAGCTCCGTAATGGCAGGGGTAGACCACCTTGTTGAAATCGGTCATGGCCAAGCCGTATTTTTCCAGCAGGCCGTTCACGGCTTCGGGAACCAATTGGGCGAAGCCCACGTCGCGGATCCAGCGGTCTTCCCACTGGCGGTCATACTTGGCGTTTTCTCCACGGTAATGATCCACGAAATCATAGGTGGTGGAAAAGGAGCCCTTGAATTCGGCGATGACATTCTCCGAACCAACCAGCAAAGAAGCGGCGGCGTCGCCGAAAATCATTTCCTGGGGAGAGGCGGGTTTGCCAAGCCGGGCGTCGGAAGCCGTAACCAGCACATTGTCCACGCCCTTGGCGGCAACCCCTTCCAGGGCGGCCAAAAGAGCCGTGGTTCCGGCCTTGATGCCGCCGGAGAAATCCGCAGCGCGGATCTGGTCGTTCAACCCCAGGGCAGCCGTGATGATACCGGCGTTGAGCCTTTCCTTGTAAGGCATGGAGGTGGAGGCGAAGTACACGCCGCCCACGGTGTTGCGATCCATACCTTTTAACGCATCAATACCCGCGGCCACAGCCATGGTGATGCTGTCTTCATCAAAATTCGCAACCGCTTTTTCACCTCTGGCATTGGTGATATTAGCGGGATTCATCCATCCCATGGCGCCATACACCAAGCCACGGTTTAACCGGTAGCGCGGCACGTAACCGCCATATGCAACTATTCCAGCCATTGGACCTCCTTCAGCTATCCTGTGCGATTATCGCACTGTGTGGAATGGGCATCCGGACCGAAAAACCGGCCCGGGCAGCCCGGGTTATCTGTATGTAAAAGGGTTCATAAAGGCATCTTCCTTGAGGGAATATGCCGGGTTATATTCTACATGCCGCCAGTCATTTCAATGCACTGACCGGATACATAGTTGGATAAGGGAGATGCCAGGAACAGAATCACGCCTGCGGCCTCTTCGGGTGTTCCGCCGCGGCCCATGGGAATGACCATTTTCATCATCTGGCGCTGTTTGTCCGGAATGCCCAGGGCGACGGATTCGCCTTCCCGTTCCACGGCGCCGGCTGCTTCCTTGGCGGCTGTAAGGCGTGTTTCCACCCAGCCGTAGGCCACGGCGTTGGACTGAACATTGTAACGGCCCCATTCCTGGGCCATGGTCTGGGTCAAGCCCAAAAGGCCGGACTTGGCCGAGGAATAGTTGGCTTGGCCTGCATTGCCGCGGGTGCCGGAAATGGAGGAGATATTGACTATCTTGCGGGAAACCAGCTTGCCTTCGGCCATTTCTTTTTTAGCGGCGTCCTTGAAATAGGGCGCTGCAGCGCGGATGAGCCGGAAAGGGGTCTTTAGATGGATGTCCATCATGGCGTCCCACTGCTTGTCGGTCATTTTATGGATGACGGCGTCCCAGGTGTAACCGGCGTTGTTCACTATGATGTGCAGTCCGCCCCAGGCGTCCACGGCAGCCTTGACAATTCCTTCGGCAAAATCATCGGCAGTGGCGTCGCCTGCATATGCAATGGCTTCGCCGCCAGCGGCCTTGATTTCCGCCACGGTTTCTTCAGCAGGAACAGGATCAATATCGCTCACAACGACTTTCGCGCCTTCCGCCGCAAACAAAACAGCCGCGGCTTTTCCAATTCCCCGGCCCGAACCCGTAATAATGGCAACCTTGCCAGCCAGCATTTTTTCCATGATAAACTCCTTTGTTTCTCGATGGTTAATCTTCATATAACATTTGCAAACAGCCAAATCCCGGTGCCTAAAGGCCCAGGAACTTGGCGATAATGGTTTTCATGATTTCGGTGGTGCCCGCAAAAATGGTGGTGATGCGCTGATCCCGGAAATAACGGGCTATGGGGCTTGATTCCAACAGGCCGTATTCGCCGAAAAGGTCCATAATGGTGGAAAGTTGGGTGTTGACCATCTCGGAGCTGGCGAACTTGGACATCATGGTCTGGGCGGTCACGTCCTTGCCTGCCGCGTGGTCTGCGATGAGGTTGTCCAAAAAGGCCCGGTTGAGGTTGACATCCGTGGTCATTTCGGCCAGGGCGAACTTGACGGCCTGGGATCTGCCCAAGGGTTTTCCGTCCACCAGGGTCTCGCGGCAATAGGCTATAGCCTCCTTGAGGACATTCTCAGCTATCGCCACGTTGGCGATGGCGCTCATGAGGCGCTCCTGCTGGAGTTTTTCCATGAGCATGAGAAAGCCTGCCCCCTTTTGGCCCAGGATGTTTTCCTTGGGAATCCGGCAGTTGGAGAAAAACAACTCCGCCGTGTCCTGGCTGTGCATGCCCATTTTATCCAGGTGGCGGCCCCGGGTGAAGCCGGGTGTACCGTCCTCCACCAGGTACAGGGAGACGCCTGCGTGCTTGTCCTCAATTTCAGGATTTCGGGCTGCCAGGACCACAAGCCCGCAATTGAGGCCATTGGAGATAAAGGTTTTGGTTCCGTTAATGATGATTTCATCCCCATCTTCTTCAGCAGTGGCTTCCAGCCCTCCCACGTCGCTGCCTGCGCCGGGTTCGGTCATGGCCACGGCAGTGATGATGTCGCCGGACACGCAACCGGGGAGGTATTTTTTCTTCTGGGCCTCGGTTCCGTATGCATTGATGTAAGGAACCACGATGTCGCTATGGAGCATGGCGCACAGACCAGCCTGGGAAATGGCGGCCATTTCTTCGGTGACGATGACGGAATAGAGGAAGTCGCCCCCCAATCCGCCGTATTCCTTGGAGATCGCCGTGCACAAGAAACCCGCCTTGCCCATTTTCTTCCATGCTTCCTTGGGCACAATGTGGGCTTCCTCCCATTCCATAGTGTGGGGAACCACTTCCCTGGCCAGAAATTCGCGCAGATTCAGGCGGAACCGCTCATGATCCTCGGTATATTTTAAAACTCCCATGATTTCTCCTTATTATGCCTGTCGAGCCCCCGGGGGCTTCTCCGGTTATCTTGGTGTGAAGTGGTTTAGCGAATTTTGCCAATGGCGTTTTGGGCGATGATATCCTTTTGGACACCAGCAGTCCCGGCCATGATTTCCAGGGTCTTGGCGTCCCGGTAATACCGTTCCACCTCGTATTCGGTCATATAGCCGTATCCCCCCAAAAGCTGGATGGAGTGGGCGCTCACTTCCATGGCCGTCCGGCAGGCGGTCATTTTAGCCATGGAACACAGGGTATTGTCCATCTTGCCCTGGTCCCGGACCCAGGCGGCCTTATAAGTAATGAGGGCCGACAGTTCGATCTTGGTAGCCATGTCGGCGATTTTATGCTGGCTTATCTGGAACTGGGCCAGCTTGCGGCCAAACTGCTCCCGGCCCTTGACGTAATCCATCATGCGGTCGTAGGAACCCAGGGCCGTGCCCAGGGCCTGGGCCGCCAGGATGATTTTATTTTCGTCGGTAAACTCCCGGGCATAGGCCAAAGCCTGGCCTTCCTTGCCTATCAGGTTATCCAGGGGAACCCGCACGTTATTCAAGATGAGGTTGGCGGAGGGGGTCATGTTGGCGCCCAGTTTACGGCCCAGGCTTTCCGTGGAAAGGCCCTGACGGTTGGCTTCCACCAAAATGAGGCTGGCGCTTTGCTCCGGCTTGGCCGCTTCCGGGTCGGTCTGGCAAAGGACGACATAAAACCCGGCCAGGCCGCCGTTGGGCACATGGGTTTTAAGGCCATTGATGACCCATTCGTCCCCTTGTTTGACAGCGGTGGTGGCGGTCGCGGAAAAATCGCCTCCGCGCTGGCTTTCGCCAAAGGCGCCGGCGGAAAGCGTTTCCCCTTCGGTTACCTTGGGCAAAAAAGCATCTTTAAGGGCGTCGCTTCCCCAGTGCAGCAAGCACTCCGAAGCGTGGGAGGCATATCCTAAAGCCACGCCCACCGTGGAATCCTTGCGGCACAGTTCTTCCATGATGAGGGCGCTGTCCAGCATGCCCAGCCCTCCTCCCGAGTACTTTTCCGGCAAATGGATGCCCAAAAAGCCCAGTTCCGCGGCTTTTTCCCACACGTCTTTGGGAAAGGCGCTGTCCTTTTCCCATTGGCTGGTGGTTTCCTTGTCCAGTTCCCCTTTGGCAAAGTCTTTGGCGGCTTTGCGTATTGCCTGTTGTGCTTTGGTAAATGCGAACATAGGTTGCTCCCTGAAATAACCGATTATTTGCCTGTGGAGGCAGAAAAACAAGCCTTACCCGAGCGGGATATAAAAAACCTCGTTGAGAATGGTTCAGCATACCCCATGGGCAAGATGGTTTTCAACCGCAGTTTCTCCTGGCTATGTTTTGGTTTTGGCGGATCCAAAAAATCCGCCTGATTTTTCACCTTCCGGGCCTGAGCAGGCAGTCAAGCCCGAATTGGGAAGGCTGCCTGGCTGTCCGGCCTTCGGTGATGCAAATGCACAATGCATTCCAAAACTTGAATATTGGGCTTTGTTATTCAAATTCAGCAATTTACCCGACGCACACTTATTTTTCCGAACCTTGATTGTGTTTGATATTTAAAACATGCTTTAGATATCGGACAAAACCCTTGACCTCACATCCCTTTCCATTCTATATTTTCACCATCATCCCCGTTGAATGCAAACCCTTGCCCGCCAAGGACCGGAGACATTTATGACTGACCAGAATCTCTCCTCTTTCCGCTCGTTGCATGCTCCTCCCGGAGTGGCGGGGCTCATGGCCCTTTTTGAGGGCGCCTTTTCCGTGGACTGGATTTTGGAAATGTCCGGCCTCAAGGCCTCGGAAATTCTCCAGGAACTGGAAAACCTTTTTGAAAAAGGAATTCTGGAAAAACACGGCCCTGGCCTCTACAGATTCAAGGATGACACCCTCCGCAAAGAGATCGCCCATTCCATGCCCAAGGAAGATCGGGAATTGTGGCACAGGTCCATTGCGGGGATCTATTTCAGGGAAATGGGCCCCCGGGAGGATGCTGTCCTGGCGGCCTCCAACCACCTGCTTCATTTGGAGAACGATGAGGAAGGGTGCCGCACTCTCCTGAAAGCCGGGGATATTCATCGAAAAGCCCACCGGCACCAGAAGGCGCTTCTCTGCTACCAGAGAATTATCGATGACCTTGAGAACTCCGATACACCGGAAGGTTACGAGCTTTTCACCAGTGCGGCTATTGCTGTTTCCAAAATGGTGGAGTTGGCGCCGGACGTGGAGGCCACGGTCCCTCCCTTGAAAACAGCCATCCAAAAAGCGAGAAAGCGGGGGGATGACTCCCGGACCGCCCTTTTGGAGATGCACCTGGCCAAAAATGAATGGTTTTGCTCCCATTTTAACCAGGCCCTGCGCCACTTCGACAGGGGCTGGGCCCTGGCGGAAAAAATCGACGACCCGTCCCTGAAGCGTTCCGCGGTCTTTTTGAGCACTTTTTTCCTGTACGCCCAAGGGCGGCTGCGGGAAGTCATCCGCAACTACGAGGAAGTGGTCTCTGATATCGATAAATATCCCAAAGGCCGCTTTCCCCTGTTGTCAGCCCAGGTTGTGGGGGTTTGCTATGCCTTTAACGGGCAGATAAAGCGGGGCATGGGGCTCATGGACGCCATTTATGAGAAATGCCGCAGCACCGGGGATCTGTACGTGGGAAGCTATGTGGGATACCATATCGGCAGTCTTCTCATAGAGCTGGGGCAGTATGAGGAAGCCATCCAATACCTGGACCTGGCCCTGGATCATGCCGCCCAGACATCCAACACCTATAATTCCGTACTCATCAGCCTTAATCTGGCCCTGGCCCATTTCCGCAACAATAACAAGGATAAGGCGGTTAAGTATCTTGGAGAAGCTATCCGCATCACCAGGGAAAAGGGCATCATGATAGAAACGCACATATACCAGAACGCGGAAATGTTCTGGGCCATGGAGCAGGGGCAACTCCCCGGCGTAAAGGACGCCCTGGCTATTGAGGAAATCAGGGAATGGCAGAAAAGCCGCAACATTTTGATCAAAGGCGGCGCCTACCGTTACCAGGCCCTTTTGGAGGAAAAAAGGGGCGGCGCCAAAGACAAGGTTTTACGGTCCATGAAACTCTCGGAAAAGTGGCTGGAGGAATCCGGCCATGAAATCCAATTGGCCCGCACCCGCATGGACCTGGCCCGCCTGTACCTGTCCATGGGGCAGGAAAAAAAGGCCAAGGACACCATGCTGAAAAGCGCCGAACTGCTGGACACTTTTCTTTACGACCAGGTTCCTGACAATCTGCGTTTTTTGCTCAAGGACCTGCGCACGGACAAAAACCTGCTGGAGGAAATCATGAAGCTGGGTCAGGAACTGGCCACCATCCGCAACGACCGGGATTTGGTGCGCCATATCCTTGCCACGGTAAACAGAATTACCGGCGCGGAACGGGGAGCAGTCTTTCTGGTCAACAAGGAAAAGGGAAAGCCTGCTGTGGTCCTCCGGGCAGCAAGGAACCTTATGGAGCAGGACATTTCCCGGCCTGAATTCCAATCCAGCATGAAGATGATCCGGGAAGCCGCTTTTACAGGGCGGGCAAGGTTTCGCCTGACCGAGGCGCCCAGGCAGTCCGATCCCTTAAAAAACAAGGCTGTCCATTCCTGCATTTGCGTGCCCCTGAAATTTCGTGAAACCGTGTTGGGGGTCCTGTATGTGGACAACCGGATTTTTCCCAGCGCCCTCAAGGAGTCGGACATACGGATTTTGGGCTTCTTCTCGGCCCAGGCAGCCATTGCCCTGGACAACGCCCGGGTCCATGAGCAAAACCGGGCTTTAATCCGGAAATTGGAAGAGGAAAAAAGGTATTTGGAGGAGCAGCAGAGCGAATTCCAACCTCCCGTGGAATTTGTGGGAGATTGCGCTCCTGTGCGCAAGGTGTTGGCAGATGTTAAAAAGGTGGCGGGGACCGATTCCACAGTTCTCATTCTGGGAGAAACCGGGGTGGGCAAGGAATTGATAGCCAGCGCCATCCACGACCAGAGCGCCAGGGCCGGCAAGGCCTTTATCCGGGTCAATTGCAGCATGTTCCCTGAAGGGCTCATCGCCACAGAACTTTTCGGCCATGAAAAGGGCGCTTTTACCGGCGCCGACCAAAGGCGGCTGGGCAGGTTTGAGCTGGCTGACGGGGGCACCTTGTTTCTGGACGAAGTCGGCGATATTTCCCACGAGGTCCAGGTGCGCCTGCTCAGGGTGCTCCAGAACAAGGAATTCGAACGGGTAGGGGGAAGGGCCACCCTGCGCTCGGACTTTCGCCTTTTGGCCGCCACCAACCGGGACTTACGGCAGGACGTGAAAAGCGGAAAGTTCCGGGAAGACCTCTATTATCGGCTAAATGTCCTGTCCCTGAAAATCCCCCCCCTGCGGGAGAGAAAAGCGGACATTCCCCTGTTGGTGGACTATTTTATAAATCGCCATGCCAGGCATTTGGGAAAGCCCCGGGGCACGTTGAACCACGAGGACCTGGAAAAGCTCATCGCCTATGAATGGCCCGGCAATGTGCGGGAACTGGAGAATGTCATTGAACGGAGCGCCATATTGAGCTCTGGCGCACGCCTGGAAATCCCGGATTTGATTCAGGGGGCAACGGCCCTTTCTCAGGAGAGAGAGGCCGCCACCCTGGAAGAAAACGAACGCAACCACATAGCCTGGGCGCTAAAAAGGACAGGCGGCAAGGTTCGGGGGCCTGGCGGAGCTGCCGAATTGTTGCAAATCAACCACAATACCTTGTTTTCCCGGATGAAAAAGCTGGGGATCAAGCGCAAATAGAGTGTTTTGCCCGGCCAGAACAGATCCATTCCTGGCCCGAAAATTGCAATGTTTTTTTGAAGACTCATCTTTCCATAACCTTCAACCTGTAACCGGACCGCCCACTATCGGAACGGAAACCGGCTGCCATGGCCCCAGGCCTGTTCATGAGGAATTGATGGAAGGCGCCCCCGCGACTATTCTGACTATTGACGATGAAGACGCCATCCGGTGGAGTTTCGCCTCCTTTTTGGAGGATAGCGGCTATCATGTCCTGGAAGCTGAGAACGGCAGGATGGGCGTGGAAATCTTCCGCAGGGAAAAACCCGACCTGGTTTTGGTGGACCTGCGCATGCCCGAAATGGACGGCTTGGAAGTCCTTTCCATCATGGGGAAGGAGGCCCCGGACATCCCTCTGATCGTTGTATCTGGAGCCGGGGTGGCTCGGGATGCGGTAAACGCCCTGAAAATGGGTGCGTGGGACTATATTTTCAAACCCATCGAAAGCCTTAGCATCCTGCTTCATACGGTCAGAAAAAACCTGGAACGCGCCAGCCTGCGCAGGGAAAACAAGCGCTACCAGGAAAACCTGGAAGCCCTGGTCCAGGAGCGGTCTGAAAAGCTCCTGGAATACAGCAGGCGGCTCAAGCACATCACTGACTGTACTCTGTTTTTTACCTCCTGCAAAACCGAAGATGAGTTATGCACCATGCTTTTGAGCGCCCTCATGGAAAACACCCGGGCCAGCCAGGGACGCCTGTTTCTCCGGAAAGAGAACGAACTGGTCCTCATGCGCTCCACGGGCCCCGAAGGAACGGACCAGCACATCCCCCTGCCTGATTCTTTGGATGCCCTGGCGGAAATGAATTGGCGATTAGGCCACGGGCTATTGGTGGAGAGCTGGGAAGGGGGGCTGGGTTTCATGGATTCAGCCGCCCGGGGATGGGAGGGGAGTTCCGTGCTCACGGTTCCCATTTATTCACCGGACAAAAACATCCAGGGCGTCGGCCTTCTTTCCAGATTGGCAGGCCAGCCTTTCACAGACACGGACTTGGAACTGACCACGCTTATCGCCTCCCACGGCGTGGAGGCTTTAAGGGATATTCACGCCGCCCAGGCACTTACTGCCAGCGAAGAACGCTTCAGGGCATTGACGGAAAACTCGTCGGATATCACCCTTATCATCGGACAGGACAACACCTACACCTATGCCAGCCCTTCCGTGTTTTCCGCTTACGGATACGACACTGCCATGGTCATGGGCCAATACCCCAGCCGCAATATTCATCCCCGGGATGTCTCCATGGTGGAAAGAGCCTTGGAACAGGCTATAGCCAACCCCGGAAAACCCATCAAAGTGGAAGGAGTGCGCTTCAAACACAGGGACGGAGCCTGGTGTTGGGTGGAAGGCGTCATGAATTCCCAACTGGATGTGGCAGGCGTTGGAGGGGTGGTGTTCAGTGGCAGGGATGTGACGGAACGCAAGGCCTCGGAAAAAAAATTGCAGGACGCCTATCAGCAGTTGGAAAAAACAAACGTGGAACTGCAAAACGCCCACGAACTACTGGAAGCGCGGGCCAGAGACCTGGAAATCGGCAGCATGTACAAATCCCAGTTCCTTGCCAATGTGTCCCACGAGCTCCGCACGCCCCTGAACAGCATCATTCTACTTTCGGGCATTTTATATGAAAACAGGGAAAAAAGCCTCACCTCCGGCGATTTGGAGTGCGTCCAGGCCATTCAGTCCTCGGGCAAGGCCCTGCTCACACTCATCAACGAGGTTCTGGATCTTTCCAAGATAGAGGCGGGCAAGATGACTGTGAACATCGCCCCGGTTGACCTGCGCAATTTTGTCCTGGACATGGAACGGGAGTTCCTGCCCCTTGCCAGGAACAAGGGCCTGGATTTCCAGGTAAAGATGGGCGATGAAATGTTCCGGCCCGTTCAATCAGACAGCCAACGTTTGGAGCAGGTGTTGCGTAATTTCCTTTCCAATGCCCTCAAATTCACCAAGCAAGGAACTATAATTCTGCAGGTTCAGCGCCCCAACCCCAAAAGCAGGGGGCTGCTTCCGGGCTACGATCCTACGAGATGCATAGCCTTTTCCGTAATGGACACAGGCATAGGCATCCCCAAGGATAAAATGGAGGATATCTTCGAGGCCTTTACCCAGGCCGATGGAACCACCAGCCGGGAATTCGGAGGCACGGGCTTGGGCCTGACTATTTCCCGGGAAATTGCCCGTCTTATTGGCGGGGCAATCCAGGCGGAAAGCGAGCCAGGAGTGGGCAGCATATTTACCCTGGTCGTGCCGGAAACATATTCCTGCTCTGCTGAACCGCCCATTATGCGCCCGTGGGAGCCCTTGTGCACCATGGAAGCAAGGCCATTGATCTCACCGGAAAAGCCGGGATTGCTGGAGATCCGAGCCGAAGATGCTGCATTTTTCCAGGATAAAACCATTCTGTTGGCCGACCGGGATATGCGGCATGTTTTCACCCTGCGCAAGGTATTGGGGGACGCCGGTTCCACGGTTTTGGTTGCCAGGACCCCCTATGAAATCATGGAGCGACTGAAGGAAAATGGAAACATTACCCTGGTCATCCTTAGCGGGGAACTGGCCATTTCCGACCACAATAGAGTGATTACGGCCATTCGGGGCGTCGAAGACTGGAAAAATATTCCTTTGGTGGTCCTTACCGACAGTCTTTCCACCCAGGGGTGCAATCCCTTTCTGGAAGCCGGAGCCCATGCCTGCCTGGAAAAGCCTGTTGACCTGGCCCAGTTGGTCTCCACGGTCAAACCCCTGCTTGGGGCGTCGCATTCTATTTATTGATTCATAAAGGCCCTTGTGTTTGTGCACGGAGTTCGGTAAATGTGAGAATACCTTATGATGTTCCCGGAAGGAATCATGACAGACAAGCCCATCAAAATTCTAGCTGTAGACGATGAAAAGGCCATCCAACGCAGCATCTCAGAATATTTGCAGGACTATGACTTTGACGTGATCCTTGCAGACAACGGCAGAATGGGGCTTGACAAATTCCGCCAGGAAAGCCCTGACTTGGTGCTCCTGGACCTGCGCATGCCCGAAATGGACGGACTCCAGGTTCTGAAGGAAATCACAAAGGAATCCCCCCTCACTCCGGTCATTGTCATCTCTGGTGCAGGGGGTGTGAGCGAGGCGGTAAATGCCCTCAGGACCGGGGCCTGGGATTACCTGATCAAACCCATCAACGACCTGGACATCCTGTATCATGCCATCATCAATGCCCTGGAAAAAGCCAAACTCACCCGCGACAACATTGAATTTGAAGAAAAAGTCAGGGAGAGCGAGGAAAGGTACCGGGTTTTGATTGAAAACGCAGGGTCGGCAATCCTGTTTTTCGATACCACGGACCGGGTGATCCTGGCTAATGAGGCGGCCGCCAATTTGTATGGCGTGGCAAAGGAAAATATTGCCGGCATGGGCATCCGGGACCTTTTCCCGCATGAGGATGCAGAACGGTTCATCAAACGTTTCCATGGCATCCTCCAAAAGGGTTTAGGGGGGATTTATGAGGACTGGGTGCTGCTCCCTGATAATCGGAAGCGTTGCTTTTCCACCAATATTCACCCTATCTCCCGCTCCGGCGGCCACATAATGGGTTTCCAGTGTATTTTGCTGGATATTACCCACCAAAAGGATGTGGAACAGGCTCTTAGAAGATCCAAGGAAGAGATCGAAGATGCCAACCGCCAGTTGGAATTACTCATAGAGGATTCCCATCGCCTTGCAGTGCAGGCGGAACTGGCCAACATGGCAAAAAGTGAGTTTCTGGCCAACATGAGCCACGAAATCCGCACACCAATGAACGGGGTTGTGGGCATGATCAGCCTGCTTTTGGAAACACAATTGAATCGGGAACAAAGGGAATATGCGGAAACCGTGCGCAACAGCGCCCATGCCTTGCTGGACATCATCAACGATATTCTGGATTTTTCCAAGATAGAGGCCGGGAAGCTGGACCTGGAGGCCATCGAATTCGACCTCCGAAGCACCCTGGAGGAGGCCAGCGACATTGTTGCCCTGCGAGCTCAGGAAAAAGGCCTGGAATTTGTCTGCCTTATAGACCCAAAAGTTCCCTTTGGCCTCACTGGAGATCCGGTAAGACTTCGTCAGATAGTGCTGAATCTGGCCAACAATGCCATCAAGTTCACCGCCCACGGCAGCATCACCATCCATGTCACCATGATAAAACAAGAGCCCGAGCTTTTGGTCCTGAAATTTTCAGTAACCGACACAGGCATAGGGATCGCCCCCAGCCGTCAACGTTCCCTGTTTGACGCATTTACCCAGGCAGAGGCATCCACCACACGGAATTATGGAGGAACCGGCCTGGGCCTGGCTATCTCCAAAAAACTGGCCCAAATGATGAAGGGCGAAATCGGCGTGGAAAGTGGGGAGGGAAAAGGTTCCACCTTCTGGTTCACTGCCCAATTCGGCAAACAGGCCTGGAAAAGAGAAGGAATCTCCCCATACCTGGCTGTCCGGAACAAGCGCATCCTGGTTGTGGCGGAAAATGCAGGCGCCAGACTCCATTTGGTGAACATGCTCAAATCATGGTCATGCAGGCCGGAAGAAGCTCAGGGCGGCGGCGAAGCCCTGGAAAAACTACGCTTGGCCATGGCATCACAAGACCCCTTTGCCATAGCCATTGCCGACAACAAGCTCAAGGACATGGATGGGGAAACTCTGGGCCGATTGGCCCGCAAGGATATCAAGCTGGCCGACACCCACTGGCTTATCATGACTTTTATGGGCAAGAGATGGGACGACTCCAGGATGAGAAACGCAGGATTTGAGGGTTGCCTGACGAAACCGGTCAAGCAATCCGCCCTATATGACAGTGTGGTGAATGCCCTGAACAGCAACCACGCCAACGAACAGCCCCGGAAACCCAGGTACTTTGCCCCGGCCCTTAAGCCTTTAAAAAGGCCGGATGTGCATATTTTGATTGCTGAGGATAACCCTGTTAACCAAAAGGTAGCCTTGAGCATACTGGGAAAACTGGGCTTGCAGGCCGATGCGGTTTCCAATGGAAGAGAAGCCGTGGAAGCCCTATGCAACAGAAGGTATACCCTGGTTCTCATGGACTGCCAAATGCCTGACATGGACGGGTACGAAGCCACCCGGCGCATACGTAGTCGCCGCTCCCGCGTCCTGAACCCGGACATTCCCGTCATTGCCATGACGGCCCATGCCATGGCTGGAGACAGAAAAAAATGTCTCCAGGCAGGAATGGACGACTACCTGTCCAAGCCGGTGGAGCCGTTGGCTCTGGTTGAAATGATAGTAAAATGGATCCCGGACGCCCAGATGGAGGATGCCATGAGCCCCAGCGCCCCAGTAGTAGCAAACGAAAGGGGTGACGCTCCTCTTGTCTTCGATAAAAAGGGCTTGCTTGAACGGCTCATGGATGACGAAGATCTGGCAAAGGAGATTGTCCAGGCCTATCTGGAAGACACCCCAAAAAAAATTGTGGAACTCAGGGCTTTTGTGAAGGCGCAGGACCTCGCCGGGGTGAGCAACAATGCCCATGCCGTTAAAGGGGCTTCTTCCAATATCGGGGCCTTGGCCATGGTGCAGGCTACCAAGGATATGGAACAGGCTGGAGTCAGCGGGGACCTGGAAGCCGCCAGAGCGTTGCAGGAGACCATTGAAACGGAATTCCTGTTATTGAAAAAAGAGTTGGCTTTGGTCACTTGGAAGGAGTCGACTGATTCTACATGAAACGATTCAAGTCCCAGGCTGGTTTAAGATAGAGCTACAGGCGAGGGACGCCCTGTGGTGAGAGATAACAGGTTCCATCCATCAAAGATACCATTGCGGTTTGTAAGATTTTTCCCCCTAATGTGAGGCGGCAATGAAAACCTTTTCCTTTTTTCATAGACCAAGTTCCAATTATGAAGAGCAACGGAAAAGACTTTTTTTTATCATACCAACCCTGATAGGGGTCCCGGTTGCCATTTTTATAGGCACAGTTAATATTTTCCAGGGGAATTACTTGCTGGGCCTTATGGATATAACCCTATCCGGCGTTCTGTCATTTTGTCTGTTCACACTCAGGCGCATTTCCAATGGCCAAATGGTATACAGGGCGGCAATTTATTGTACAGGGGTGGTTTTTTTATATGGCATCTATTTGGGCGGTGACAGTGGCTCGTTCATATTCTGGGTTTTCCTCCTGCCCCTACTTACCCATTTTTTATTGGGAAGAAAGGAAGGCCTGCTCCTGTCCGGCCTGGCTTATTTCTGTACGGCCGCTATCATGTTGGTCCCTTCACAATACACAGGAGCCCATGCTTATCCTTTAAGTGTGGAGTTTAAATTCCTTTTTGCCCTTTTATTTGTTGTCATCCTGGCCAACCGGTATGAGGCGGCTCGGGTGGAAACCCAGGAAGGCCTTGACCTTGAGCGCAAGAAGCTCAAGGAGGCCAATGCCACCCTGGTTTATTTAAAAACCGCCATAGAGCAATCCATGGACGGAATCGCCGTGGCCGGAGCGGACAAATGCCTCAAGTTCGCCAATGAGGCATGGGCCATTATGCATGGCTATCAGTTGGAAGAAATCCAAGGCGTGCCGGTCTCAATTTTTCATACAGCCAAGCAGTTTGAAGACGATGTAATTCCCTTTTTGAAGGAAATGAGCGCCAAAGGAAGCAACGACGGGGAAGTGGGGCATGTCCGGAAAGATGGCACGGAATTCCCTTGCTGGATGAGCATCAGCCTCATGCTTGATGAAGCCGGAGAACGCATGGGCGTGGTAGGGGTAGCCAAAGATATTACAGAGAAAAAAGCCGTGGAAGCGGCCCTGCGCGTCAGCGAGGAGCGCAATCGGGCATTGTTGGAGGCCACTCCGGATGCAGTGGCAGTATATGACGGAATAGGCAATGTGGTTTATGTGAATCCTGCATTTGAGGAGCAATTTGGCTGGACCATGGACGAGTTGCTGGGTAAACCGCTGGATTTTGTCCCTCCGGAGGAAAAAGCCAAGACAGAAAAACTGATCGCCCAACTGCGAACCGGGGACTCGGTTCTGGTGGAAACCCGGCGCCTGACCAAGGATGGCAGGTTGTTGGACATACAAGCCAGCGCATCCATGTTCTGGGACAAGGACCACAGATTTTTGGGCACTGTGGTTATTATCCGGGACATCACAGAACGGAAAAAGGCAGAGCAAATCCTCAAAGAAGCCAAAAGAGCGGCAGAAGCGGCCAACGTGGCCAAAAGCCAGTTTGTGGCAAACATAAGCCACGAAATCCGCACTCCCATGAACGGCGTCATCGGCATGACCGGGCTTTTGCTGGATACGGACCTTGACCAAAGACAACGGGAGTTTGCGGAAACCATTCGCTCCAGCGCCTCCAATCTGTTGAACGTCATAAACGATGTCCTGGATTTTTCCAAAATTGAAGCGGAAAAACTGGAACTGGAATCCATCAGCTTTGACCTGCGCTTTACCCTGGAGGACACCTGCGACCTTCTGGCCATCAAAGCCCAGGAAAAGGGCTTGGAATTTATGTGCATGGTGGACCCTGACGTGCCTTCGCTTCTCCTGGGAGACCCTGGTAGGCTGCGCCAGATTCTGATCAATATCTCCAACAACGCCATCAAGTTCACCAAAGTCGGAGAGGTGTTAATCCGGGTTAGCATGGTGAGGGAAGAGGGCGACCTTGCCATTTTGCGTTTTTCCGTATCTGACACGGGGATAGGCATTCCCAAGGAAAAACAGGGCGAACTTTTTGCCCCCTTTACCCAAATGGACACCTCCACCACCCGGGAATACGGAGGAACCGGCCTGGGGCTTTCCATATGCAAGCGGCTTGTGGAACTCATGGATGGGGAAATTGGGATATCCAGCCAACCAGGAGAAGGCTCCACCTTTTGGTTTTCCCTGCCTTTTGGCCGACAAAACCAGGCCGCTCCGCCCCTTCCCATGGGAAATATCCAAGGGCAGCGCATATTGATTGTTGACGACAATGCCACCAACCGCAGACTGCTGGCAGTTTTGCTGGAGACGTGGGGTTGCCGGTTTGACGAAACACCGGACGCACCCGCAGCTCAAAAAAGACTGAGGGAGGCTGCCCTAAAGGAAAAGGATCCGTATGCCGTCGTCATAACGGATATGCAAATGCCTGTCATGGATGGAGAGAGGTTGGGCCGGCTCATCAAGGAGGACCCGGACCTTTCCCCCACGGCCCTCATTATGATGACCTCCATTGCCAACCGGGGGGATGCTGCCCGTCTTTCCCATATTGGATTTTCCGCCTACCTGACCAAGCCCATTAAACAGTCGGTTCTGTTTGATTGCCTGCAAACCGTATTAGGGGAGGAAAAACCAGCCCAGACTGCCGCAGCAAAGCCCATTCTCACCCGCCATGCCATCGCTGAATCCAAAAAGCGCCGGTATCGCCTTTTATTGGTGGAAGACAACACCATCAACCGAAAAGTGGCCATGAACATCCTGAAAAACCTGGGTTTCAGGGCCGATGAAGTCGTCAATGGCAAGGAGGCGCTCCGGGCATTGGAAGAACTCCCCTATGATTTGGTTCTCATGGATTGCCAGATGCCTGAAATGGATGGTTATGAAGCCACGCGACAAATCCGGAGACAAGGGTCCCGCGTGTTGAACAGGGAGATTCCTATTATCGCCATGACCGCTCATGCCATGGCCGGAGACAGGGAAAAATGCCTGAATTGCGGCATGGATGACTATATTTCCAAACCGGTGGAACCCCTCATCTTAAGCCAGGTAGTGGAAAAATGGCTCCAAAATGCAGTTGCCACTGTTGCAGCAATCCAGGCCTTTACAGCAAAGCCCGAGTCTGCCGTGTTCGATAGAAAAGGGCTGATTTCCCGCATGCTGGATGATCAGGAACTTGTCAGGGATGTGCTAAACGCTTACCTGGAAGATTTTCCCGCCCAAATGCGGATGCTTCGCCAGGCCCTGGACGAGGATAACGCAACCCTTGCCCACCTGAAGGCCCACACCCTTGCCGGGGCTTCAGGCAACGTGGGGGCCCTGGCGGTCCGGAAAACCGCTTACAGGATGGAAAGGGCCGCCAGGGAGGGTGACCTGGAGAAGGCCCGTGTGCTGTGCGTGCAATTGGGGGTGGAGGCGGAGGTCTTTCGGGAGGTGCTGAAAAAATCCGGGCTACTGGGGTAAGGCAGAGGGGCGCCCTGCTAGCCCCACCCGTCATCCTGGGTGTCTGAGGAACCCCAGTCATCATCCGAGCTGGAGGGTTCGTCGGAATAACCTTCCACAACCAGAGGTTCTTCATTCAGGTCCAAATCCTTCAGGTCTGCAGCAGCCAGCAAAAGACCGCCATCCATGGTGGAAAAGCCGTATGTCGTTGCAGTCTCCATTTCCGGCCAGCCTTCTCCGGTTTGCGGCAGCCCCAGTTCAAAGGTCTGGCCTTCGGGCACCAAAAGACTCATGCAACGGCCAATGACTGTATTGACGATTTCGTTCAAGGAGTCTTCCAACACCTCTTTCGTACAGGGCTCGTCCATGATCCCATAAAGGGATTCCACAATATGAACCCCCATTTCCCGGGTATAGGCAACAACAAGAAAGCCTTTGGCAGGAGCTTCCACATCTACACGGGACCATATCAGATCCGGGGAGTCTGTCACGGGCGTTTGGTCTTCCTGACGGGAAATTTGCACAAAAGCCATGCCTTCGAATGTATCGCTCATGGCCTTGAAAACGGCTTTGGCCACATTATCTGAAGAGGTCATTTTTCCTCCTGCATAACCTTATGAAAGGGCTTCCAATATGGGAACCATGGTGGCGGGGCTTATGGGCTTGGAAATGACCGCGTAAGCGCCCAGTTCCATCAATTCCTTTTCCTTGGCGGGGTTTTTCGCACTGGTTATGACCAGGACTGGCATGGCGTCATATTTGCTTTGGCCCCTGACCCTGCGCAACAGTTCCTCCCCGCCCACTTCAGGCATAAAGAGATCCGTAACCAACAGGTCTGCCGGGGCCTCCTCCAATGCCACAAGGGCTTCCGTTCCGTTTTTGGCTTCCACAAAATGTGCGCCGTCAAAACCCGCTATTTGCAAGCACCGCACAATAAACATACGGGCCGTACCCGAGTCATCGGCTACGATAATCCTTTTCATTGTTGTTCCTCCTCACTGCCGAACATGGATTCAACCACCTGCTGGTATTCCTGGCCGGAATCTAAGATAACCTTTTCCAACTCCCCGGCCGAGACGTTGATGAATTTCTTGTAGTCGTGGTCCAGATTGTACAAAAGGGTGTCGGCTCCGGTGCCTGTGCCCCCCATCATGGCAATAAAGTCCCCCAGGTGCACTGCATAAACCAAAGGCCTGTATTTTTCGTGGGCCTTGGAAGGGGCGTGATGATACCGGATGACCTCCAGTAAGGGGTCCGGCAGGCTCCAGTGTTTGGCGATGGCCTGCCCCACCTCTGTATGATCCGTACCCACGGCCGCCAGCTCTCCGGCCACGAAATCCGTCGTTTTCTCCGCGTCTGCGGCGGCCACAATTTCCCGGGCGGAATTACCCAGGGATCCCGACATGATGGCTTTGCCCACATCATGGAGCAAACCGCCGGTGTAGGCGACCTCAGGGTCTGTCTTGCCAGAGGAAAACCTGGCGATTTCCCGGGAAGCAATGGCTGTGAGAAGACAATGCCTCCACAGGGCGCCCCGCTGGCTCTCATAACCCTCCAGGGGGTGATTAAAAATACCGCTGGCGCAAAGATGGAGGGCCAAACCCACAACCATGTTTCCGCCTGTATAGGACACGGCCCTGGAGACGGTGCTGATCTTGGCCCTCAATCCAAACGCAGGGCTGTTGACTACCCGAAGCACGTTTCCGGTCAGGATGGGATCGCTCTCCACAATGGCGGCAATTTGCCCTACCGTATGGTCCGGATCAGCCATGACGGACATCAGCCTCACCGCGCTTTGGGATAAAGGCTTTATCTTGGCGATGCTGTCTTTGATATCAGGCGGGATAGCCATTTTCAGTCTCCATTTAAACTTCCACCCATCTCTCGATGTATTTCCTTGTCTCGTCCACCTTAAGGGGCTTGGACAGGAACAGGGTGGCGCCCATTTTCAGCAGGTTAGCCACAGCCTTGGGACCCACCACCGCTGAAATGATGATGATTGGCAGATTTTGATATTCTTCCTTGCCCCGCACCAATTCAATGAGTTCCCTTCCATCCATTTCGGGCATCATGACATCGGTGATCAACATGGCGATGTCCGAATTGGTTTCCAGGGTTTCCCAGGCGTGCCTGCCATTGGGACTCATAATAACGGAATGGCCCATACCTTCAACAATCTTGTACAGAACCTTTCTGGTAATCAGGTCGTCTTCCGCGATCAGGATTTTTGCCATGACAGATTTCCTCCAGGGTTATAATTCCCAACCATCCCGTCCCGGGGAGGTTATTTTGACTTTTCCAGAATCCACATCCACTGACACGCTCCTGCTTATGCGGCCGCCCAGGTCTTCCGCCCGGGGCCCCATGCCGTACTTCCACAGGGCCTTTTTGAGGGCCAGGGCGTTTCGTTTCCCTATGTTGAAGGTATTATTGGGGTCCATAACATTTGCACCGCCCATCAGTTTTACGATCATTCCCTTTCCCGTGCCTTCCGAGCCCAGCTTTTTCATTTCCTCCAAAAGGGCGGGAACCGCTGTATCGGCAAAATGCCCCGGCTTCTTCAAACTTCGGGCCGGGTCAATGGAGCTTTCAGGCAAGACCACATGGACCATGGCTATACACCTGGTCTTCGGATCCAACATGATCAGGGCAACACACGAGCCCAAGGCAAGGGTTCTTAACTCCTGCCCCGGTGTTCTGGTAGCACCCATATCGCCAAGTCCTAGGAATATTTTTTTCATGCTGACAACCTGTTCACCATGTTGATTACGGCTTGCGCCATTTCCCCCAAGGGGATCAATTTTTTTGCGCCTCCCCTCAGATAGGCTTCCTTGGGCATTCCAAAAACCACGGAACTTGCCTCGTCCTGGGCGACACAGGGAGCTCCCGCATCTGCCATGGCTTTCATGCCATCGGCCCCGTCACTCCCCATGCCCGTCAGCATGACTCCCACAGCATTTTTGCCCACCTCTTTGGCCACGGACTGCATAAGCACTTCCACCGATGGGCAGTGGCCCATGACCAGTTCTCCGGGTTTGACATCCACCTGGTAAAAGCCTCCCCGCCTGACCACACGCATTTGCTTTCCACCCGGGGCAACCAGAACCCGCCCTGCCATAATCCGGTCTCCGTTTTCCGCTTCCTTGACCATCATGGTGCATAGACTATTGAGGCGGTCCGCAAACATTTTGGTAAAGCCTGCGGGCATGTGCTGCACAACGACAACCCCTGGCATGGTTACAGGAAAACGGGTGATGACATCCTTGATGGCCTCAGTCCCTCCTGTGGAAGCGCCTATGGCGACAACTTTGTCCGTGGATTCTTCCAAAGCCGTGCTTTGGATAGGTCCCCTGGATTTTATTTCCAACCTTTTTCCTTTCCAGTGAGAAACATCCACAGTGGAAGCCAGTTTGACTTTGGTGGACAGCTCCATGAGCATGGCGCTCAAGCCGGCCGCCACATTGGAGCGGGGTTTGCTGACAAAATCCAATGCTCCTGCTTCCAGAGCCTCGAAAGTGATTTTCTTGCCGCTCTCGGTAAGAGAGCTCACCATCACAACGGGTATGGGATACTGGGGCATGAGTTTGCGGAGAAATTCCACCCCGTCCATCCGGGGCATTTCCACGTCCAGAGTCAGCACATCCGGCCGGAGTTCCACTATTTTATCGCGAGCCTCATAGGGGCTGGATGCGGTGCCAACCACATTCAATCCCGGGTCCTGGGCCAATCCTTTGGATAGAATTTCACGGACCAGGGCGGAGTCATCCACTATCAGCACTCGAATCGGTTTGGACATCACACCTCTTTTCTGCGGTAGACGGCAGGCATCACGTACTCCAGCCTCCGCAAATCCCTGCCCAGGGATTCCGAATGTCCTATGAACAAATAGCCCCCGGGCACTAGGCAGTCACAGAACCGGCCCACCAGGGCCTTGCGAGTAGGAGAATCAAAATAAATCATGACGTTCCGGCAAAAAATTACGTCAAAAGGATTCTTGAATGGAAAGGCGCTGTTCATGAGGTTAAAACGCCTGAAAGTGATTTCCTTTTTAACCCTCTCATGCACTGCCCATTGCCCTTCAGGCCGTTTGACAAAATACTTGTTTCTCACCGCCGCAGGCAATGGACTCACCCTTTCATCCGGATACATGCCTGCGGCAGCCACTTCCAGGGCGTCCGCCGAAATGTCCGTGGCCAACAGCCCGGCATTCCAGCGGGAATACTCCGCCCCAAAATAGTCCATCATCCGTATGACCAGTGTATAGGCTTCCTCGCCTGTGGAGCAGCCGGCGCACCAGACCCTCAAATCCTTTTCACTACGGGCCTTGTGGCGCCGGTCCGCTTCCGGCAGCGCGGTTTTTTCAAAGAACTCAAAGTGGTCCTTTTCCCTTTCAAAATAGGTGTAGTTGGTGGAAATTCTGTTCACAAATTCCGAAAGCATCTTGCCGCTGGTTTCTCTCTGCAACATGTCGTAATATTGGGAAAAAGACCCTATCCCCCTGGACCGGAGGATCTTTTGCAGACGCCCCACCACCAGAGATCTCTTGGCCGGTGTCAGGTTGATGCCAAAGCGGTCGTAAACCAGCTTCCTGATGGACTCGAACTCGTTGTCGCTCAGGTGCATCATGCTGGTCACCGGGTTTTCCGCAGGCATCTGGGCTGTATTTATGGTTTCATTCATGGCCTAATACTTTCCCGCATCCTCATCGTTGGAAAATGTGATCTCCAGGGGCTCTGCTGCTACGCCTTTCACTCAATATTTTCCAAATTCGTTATCATCCAGGGCAATCACCTGTTCGGGGTTGACCTCTTTGGCCTTGGGAGCGCTTTGCCCCCAGGAATCCCCCGAAGGACTCGCCCTGTGGGGTTCAGGGCGGTATTCCGGGACCACCTTGCTCACCAGCGCCCTTGAGGTGCCGCCCCTTTTTACACCCTTGAGTTTGAATCTTGCCAAAAGCCCCCGCATTTCCGTGGCCTGGGCTGACAAGGCCTCGGACGCCGCCGAGGTTTCCTCGGCATTGGCGGTGTTTTGCTGGGTGGCGTCATCAATCTGGGACAGGCCCACATTAATCTGGGAAATTCCCTGAGCCTGCTCGTTGGATGCAGCGGCAATCTCTCCCAACAAGTCAGCCACCTTGGTGACGGTGTCATTGATCCCGGACAGGGCTTGGGCTGTTCTTTCTGCAATCTCGCTGCCCGCAGCCACTTTTTGGCCGGAACCCTCAATGAGCTCCGCAGTTTCCTGGGCTGCTTTGGCGCTTCTTGCCGCCAAAGAACGGACTTCCTGGGCCACCACGGCAAAACCCTTGCCGTGCTTGCCTGCCCGGGCCGCTTCCACGGCAGCGTTCAGGGCCAGAAGGTTGGTCTGAAAGGCAATGTCATCAATGGTCTTGATGATTTTTGCAATCTGGCTGGAGGAAGCGGTGATGGCGCTCATGGCGTCCACCATCTCATCCATTTGCTCCCCCCCCTTGGCTCCGGCCTCCCTGGCTGAGTCAGCCAGTTGATTGGCCTGGGAGGCGTTCTCGGCATTGGTCTTTGTCTGGGCCGCAATCTCGGTAAGGGAGGCGCTGATTTCCTCAATGGAGGACGCCTGCTCGGTCGCGCCCTGCGCCAGGGACTGGCTGGCGCCGGATACCTGGGTGGCGCTTTCGTCCACCTGATTGGCGGACCCGAACAAATCGCCTATAACATCATTAAGGTTGGCAGTCATGGCGATGAGGGCGTTTCCAAGGACATCCTCATTGGACTCCAGCTTGAGCTCAGCAGTCAAGTCTCCGGCAGCTATGGACTGGGCCAGTTGCTCCTTCTTTTTAAGCCTGCGGACCATGGTTTGCATGGCCCGGGCCAAATCCCCTAATTCATCGTACCGGGTGACTTCATCCTGTTCGTCCAACCTGCCGTTGGAAACATGGATGGCCAGTTCCTTGGCTTTGATAAGGGGATTGACGATCGAAGAAGTCATGAATATCCCGATCAACAGAATGGACACCACTAGTGTCCCGCCAATCACCACAATCAAAGTCCAGATGAGCTTGGTTATACGCTGGTTTGTAGCTTCGATTTTTTGGGCCACCGCCGTTTCAATGGAGTCCACAAATATTCCCGTACCCACTATCCATCCGGTATCCGGATGCAGTTTGACATAGGAAAGTTTGGGCTGCTTTTTGGTGGTTCCATCCTCGGCGGC
>JAEINP010000038.1 GCA_016342355.1 Desulfatibacillum sp. | reverse complement strand
TGATGACCAGATCATGGGCAGCTTCCGCAAGGGTATCCACCGGTATGCTGGCGGCAATTTCTTGTGTTGTTTCCATTGGTTATCTCCAATCAAATGGTTACCGGGCCACCTAAAAAACAGTATGGCCCGGCGTTACCTGACTAAAATTATCAATTATCCGCCAAAGGAAGCATCTTCAATGGCAACGGCTGCATCGTCCAGAGCCAGGATGGAATCCATCTTGCCAAGGGTCATGGGAAGCATGACATTGATGAAGTAACGGGCGGTTTCCTGAACGCCTTTGTAGAAAGCGGTATCCTTGCCCTTTTCCAGCTTGGGCGCGGCAACCACCGCCCTCCAAAGATGCATCCACCCAAGGGCGACGTCGCCCATGACATCCATAAAAGGCGTGGCGTGAGCAAAAGCGGCCAGTACCTTGTCGGAACCGGCGGCCTTGCCAACGGACAGTGCTGTTTGGGAGAACTTTGTGACGGTTTTTTCCAGGTTTTCGGCCATGGCCTTGGTGGCTTCGATTTCCTTGGCCTGGGCGATGGTGGCGTTGATCTGCTCCAGGAACTTCATGAAAACCTGGCCTTTTTGCATGCCAAGTTTACGGCCCAGGAGGTCGGCAGCCTGGATGCCCGTGGTTCCTTCGTAAATGGTAAGAATTTTGGTGTCGCGGGCCAGTTGTTCCACCGGGTATTCCTTGGTGTAACCGTATCCGCCGTATATCTGGATGGCGTCGTTACATACCAGGACGGATTTTTCGGTGGTGTAGCCCTTGCAGATGGGTGTGAGAAGGTCCACAAAACTCTGATACAGGGCCTTGTCTTCGTCAGAGTCGGAAATCCTGGCCTTGTCCATGCATACGCCGGTGTAGTAATTGAGGCTTCTCAAGCCTTCCACGTAGGCCTTCATCTGGATGAGCATCCGGCGCACATCAGGATGGTTGACTATGGTGGCGCCCTTGGCTTCGGGGTCGCGGGATTTCAGAATTTCTTTGCCCTGGACGCGTTCCCTGGCGTAATTCAGGGCCAGGAGAAAAGCGGCGCTGGCGCTGCCCAGGCCCTGGACGCCCACGTTCAGGCGTTCTTCGTTCATCATGTGGAACATGATGCGCATGCCCTTGCGTTCTTCACCCAGGAGCAGGCCGCGGCATACGCCTTTGGCGCCAAACTGCACGGAGCAGGTTGCGCTGGCATGGATGCCCATTTTCTCTTCGATACGATCCACGTAGACGTTGTTGTAGTCGCCCATGGAGCCATCTTCGTTCACCCAGTATTTGGGAACCAGGAAGATGGAGATGCCACCAGTCCCTGCGGGATCGCCTTCGATGCGTGCAAGCACGGGATGGACCACGTTATCCACCATATCGTGATCGGCGGCGCTGATGAAAATTTTGTTTCCGGTAAGGCTGTAGGTGCCGTCATCGTTCCTTACGGCCGAGGTGGTCAAAGCGCCCACGTCGGAACCGGCTTCGGGTTCGGTCAGACACATGGTGCCTCCCCATTCGCCGGTGTATACTTTTCCCAGGAACATTTTTTTCTGCAGCTCGGTTCCGTAAACCTCGATGAGTTTTCCGGCGCCATGGCCCAGCATGGTATAGATGGAAAACGCCATGTTTGCTGCGGCGAAAAGTTCCAGGGATGCAGCGGAAAGCACGTAGGGCATTCCCTGGCCGCCCACTTCGATATCGTCGGCAATGGTGAGCCATTCCCCTTCACGGAAGAGCTTGTATACCCTGTGAAAGGACGGGGGGACGGTTACTTTGCCGTCTTCCCATGTTGCACCGACCTTATCGGATTCCTCCCGAGTGGGAAGCAATTCCTTGATGGCCAAAGCCCTTGCCTCGTTCATAAATAAGTCGAATGTTTTGGTGTTCAGATCGCCGTAACGTTCGCTCTTACAAAGATCTCCGATTTGAAGTTGCTCATTGAGTATGAACTGCACATCCCTTCTGTCAGATAATACCTGTGCCATGCCTTGATTCTCCTTATGGGATAACTTACTGAAAACATGAAATATCAAACTTTCACTCAATCGGTAAAAACCGAGAGTCCTGCTTGATAACCCTAGACTATTAAGCAAATGTGTGTTTACATAAATACTATAACTTTGCAAGAGTTTTTTCCATCAATCGTTGGACGGATTTTCCCTGCACTTTACATAGGTTAGTAATTATTTTAAGGGTTTAATTAATCTCACTTTTTAGGATGCCCGGCATGAAAATTGCCCGCCCGCCAAAAAATCGTTGCTTTTGTCCAGGGCAAATGTTAGCCGGTTTCTCCACAATTGTCCGATCGTATTACTATTTTAGAGCCTAAATGAAATGATCAAGAAACATACTGACAGCGAATTACAAGCGATAAACGGAGACCGCCCCTTACGGGTCTGCCTGCTTAGCTACCGGAGCAATCCTCACTGTGGCGGACAAGGGGTATATGTCAAATATTTATCCGCTGCATTGCAGGAAATCGGGCACCATGTGGATGTGGTGTCCGGGCCTCCCTACCCTGAACTGGTGGAAGGGGTGGGATTGCACAAGCTCCAGAACCTGGACCTTTACAATGCTGAAAATCCTTTCAGAATGCCTGGCCCGTTCGAGTTGGCCGATCCCATCAATTTTATTGAATGGATGGGTGTGACCACCATGGGGTATCCTGAGCCTTTTACGTTTGGGCTCCGGGCCTATTTGTTTTTGTCCAAATTTCATCAAAATTACGACATCATACACGACAATCAGTGCCTGGCTTACGGAATATGGGGGGCCACAAGGTTCCTGCCTGCCGTGGCAACCATCCATCATCCCATCACCGTGGACAGGGATGTGGCTGTGCAGTCGGTGCGTTCGCCTTTTAAAAAACTCAAAATCCGCCGTTGGTATTCTTTTATCGACATGCAAAAGCGGGTTTCGCGTCACATGACTCGGGTGGTGACAGTTTCGGAAGCCAGCAAAAAGGATATTGCCCAGGAGTTTCCAGTCCGGCCCAAACGGATCAAGGTGGTTCCCAACGGAATCGACACCACCCATTTCCGCCCCATGCACGGCGTAGAACGCGAAAAAAACCGCCTGTTGGTTACCAACAGCGCAGACACCCCCCTTAAGGGGTTGTACCATTTGCTAAAAGCGGTTCATGAAGTGCGTAAAAAGCGGGATGTGCAACTTACTGTGATCGGCACTCCCAAAAAGAATGGCGGCATAACAAAACTGGTGCGAGAATTGGGCATTAGGGATATTGTGACCTTTACCGGTCGTTTGGACGACGATGCCTTTGTGCGCGAGTTCTCCCGGGCCTCCATCGCAGTGGTGCCTTCGGTTTACGAAGGTTTTGGTCTGCCCGCCGGGGAAGCCATGGCCTGCGGCCTGCCTGTTATCAGCACCACAGGCGGAGCATTACCCGAAGTGGTGGGTGATGCGGGGGTTTTAGTGCCACCGGCCGATCCCCAAGCCTTGGAACATGCTATCATAGACCTGCTGGACAATCCGGAAAAGGCCCAAGCCCTGGGCAAGGCCGGATACGAGAGGGTGCACAGGCTCTTCACATGGAAAAACGCCGCGGAACAGACGGCTGAGGTATATCGGGAGGCCATCCGTGCTTACCGTTGATTTCAAACGCCTCAAGCTCCAACCGGGAAGCAAGGTCCTGGATGTGGGCTGCGGAGAGGGCCGCCATACCTGCGAAGCCTATTCCCAGCCCGGCATTGTTGCCGTTGGCCTGGATTTGAACCATAGGGACGTGGCCCAGACCCGTAGCATGCTCTGCGCCATGGAAGACGCCGACATGGGCGGCGGCGGCGCTTGGCAGGTTTTTTCCGGGGACTGCACGCGCCTGCCTTTTTCTGACGGTTTTTTTGACGCCGTTATCTGTTCTGAGGTGCTGGAGCACATTCCCAACAACAAAAAGGCCGCCGCGGAACTGGTGCGGGTTTTAAAGCCCAACGGGGTTCTGGCGGTGAGTGTGCCCCGGTATCTGCCCGAAGTCATTTGTTGGACCCTTTCGGAGCAATACTACCATACCGAAGGCGGGCACATTAGAATTTACACCAGGAAATCATTGTTAAAACTCATCGAACAAACCGGCATGCGGTGCCGCGCAAGCCATTTCGCCCATTCTCTCCACGCCCCCTATTGGTGGCTAAAATGCACAGTTGGCCTGGACAACGAGAAGTCCAGGCTGGTGATATTGTATCATCGTTTCCTGGTTTGGGATATTATGAAGAAACCCTGGCTCACGCGCACCCTGGACAGGCTTCTGAATCCCTTTATCGGCAAAAGTTGTGTCTACTACTTCACCCGGCCCTGATTGCCTGCCCATATAGCGTAGCGATTAATTTCCATTATTTCCCTGAAATAAAGAGAAATTTGCATTCCCTTTTATGGGGTGATATGATAGCAGGTCTGACTCCAAAAATAGGGCGTTGGCGGCTTGGGATTGGCTCAAAATCAAGCATAATGAATCCCGACGCCCCAATAACTTGCAAGGAGTAAACGGAAGCCGATTAATATGGGACCACAAGAAACAGAGGAAAACTGGCAGGAAAGCACCCTGGAATTTGACGAGAACGATAGTGCCAGGCAGCTTTTCGGTCAGCACAACAGCCACATCATCCGCATTGGCCAGGCTCTTGATATCAGCATCAATGCCAGGGGCAACCAGCTTACTCTCCAGGGGGACCCCATTACCGTGGAGTTGGCGGAGAATATCCTGAACCAGCTGTATGGCCTTATCAGGAAGGGCTACCCCATCTATGATACCGACGTGGATAATGCCGTGAGGATTCTGTCGGCCGACCACCGCCAAAAGCTCAAGGACATTTTTCTGGACACAATTTTTATTACGTCCAAAAAGCGATCCATCACCCCTAAAAGCAGGGCTCAAAAGGAATATATTGAAGCCATCAGGCGTTCCGACATTGTGTTCGGAGTTGGCCCTGCTGGCACGGGAAAGACCTACCTGGCCATGGCCATGGCTGTTTCGGCCCTTTCCAAGGGGCAGGTGAACCGGATTGTCCTTACCCGTCCTGCAGTGGAGGCCGGGGAAGCCCTGGGCTTCCTGCCCGGAGACCTTGCCCAGAAGGTGAATCCCTACCTGCGGCCTTTATACGATGCCCTTCACGACATGATACCCTTTGAAAAAGCCGGGGCGTGGATGGAAAAAGGGATCATAGAGGTGGCGCCCCTTGCTTTCATGCGGGGACGCACCTTGAATGATTCCT
This sequence comes from Desulfatibacillum sp., assembly GCA_016342355.1. Classification (GTDB taxonomy): domain Bacteria; phylum Desulfobacterota; class Desulfobacteria; order Desulfobacterales; family Desulfatibacillaceae; genus Desulfatibacillum. The sequence continues at coordinate 44,238 of JAEINP010000038.1, read as the reverse complement.
TTGTGGTCCTGGACGAAGCCCAGAACACCACCTCGGAACAAATGAAAATGTTTCTTACCCGTATTGGATTCCATTCCAAGGCGGTAATCACCGGAGACATTACCCAGATCGATCTGCCCAACACCAAGGGCTCGGGACTGGTGGAAGTCAAAGAATTGCTTCAAGACATTCCCGGAATTGAATTTATGTATTTCGGAAAAAGGGATGTGGTTCGTCACCGCTTGGTTTGCGACATCATCCAGGCGTATGAAAAGCACGATGCCAAAAAGGCCGCAGAAAAAATGGCGAGCCGTTAACAGAAAAAAAAGCCTGCTTCTTAAGTCCGATGGAGCCGGTGTTTTGTTGAGGAGGTCATGTTTTTCCATAGTCTAAAAGAACGCATCCTGGGCAAGTTTTCGTCGTATAGCAACTCCCTGGTCTTTTGGGTGCTTTGCACGGTGGCTGTCCTGGTGACACTGCTGATTTACCCTAGCTTGGTGGTCACCTCCCGCACCTATAACGTGGGGGATATTGCGGCAAAGAACATTAAGGCGCCTCGGGATCTGTATATCGAAAACACCGAGGCTACGGAAGAGAATCAACGGAGGGCGGTGGAAGCTGTTTTGACGGTCTATGACCGGGATGAAGCCATGATCAGCGCCACCATCCAGCGGATACATGACGCCTTTGATATGTCCCGGAAAATCATATCCGACCATGCCAAGGCCCTGGAAGAGGCGGCACGGGTCATCAATCAGACAGGGGAGGCAGCAGGGGGGGAGCAGGCTGCCCCATCCGCGCCTTTGAACGCTCCGCCCGCCATCCGCCCCCTTACGGATCTTCTGAGGGAAAACAAAGCCCAGTTTGAAAAGACTCTGGGAGCGGAAATTTCGGACGAAGACTATAAATTCCTGGGCAAGGAGTCTTTTCCCCAGGAAGTTGAAAACTACATAATACAAATCACCCGTCAAATCATTAGCAATGGCGTGGTGGCCAACAAGGAAATCCTCCTTGAGGAAGCCAACCGGGGAATCATGCTTCGGGGCCTCCAATCCCAATCCGAAGAATATGTCCAAAGCCTAAAGCGTTTTTATAGCTATGCCCAGGCGCGTACCATGGTGCGGGTGGTGGGCGATCCCATTCTGAAGGATCTCAACCACACAGCCATCGCCATTATTGTGGACCTATCCCAAAAGCTCATCCGGCCCAATATCTCCCTGAACATGCAGGAGACCCTGAACAGAAAGCAAAACGCCCGGGACATGATAACCATGGTCCATTACAAGATTAAGGCCGGGGAAATGCTTCTGAGAGAAGGGGAAAGGGTAACGGCGGAGCATGTGCTTAAGCTAAACGCCCTCCAGGATGACGAAGGCCGCAAACGCACGGTCATCCGAAGCATTGGCATGGGCTTTATCGTGTTGTTTTTTCTCATTGCCTTTCATTTGGTGTACCTTAGGCCAACCAGCCGCGCCCAGGAACAAAAGGGCCGGGAGTTCTTGTTCGTGTGTCTTGTTCTCCTGAGCTTTTTCGTGGTGGCCCGCCTTTTCCTGACTATTTCCATGGTCTTTCCTCATGAGGCGGCGGCTACCCCTTTTACTTCCCCGGCGATTTTCGCGGCGCCTTTGGCAGCCGGCTCCATGATTTTGTGCCTCTTTTTAGGGCTGGAGGTGGCTCTTCCCTTTGCCATTGCCATGGGTTTTTTTGCCTCCGCGCTATTTGAAAATCCTTTCCAGACCTGGACGTTTTTTTTCCTCAATTCGACCATGGGGGCCTACTGGATCAAGGAGTGCCGCGAACGTAACGTGTTCATTAAGGCCGGGGCCAAGGTGGGATTGCTGAATGTCGGTTTGGTGGCTGCTTTGTATCTGTATACAGGAGCGCCGACAGTCAATCCTTTGTTTAAAGACATGGTGATGGCCTTTGTGGGTGGAATGGGCGCCGGGGTGCTGACCGCCGGGATTGTTCCTCTTGTGGAAGTATCTTTTGGTTTCGCCACGGACATCAAGCTCCTGGAACTGGCGAACCTGGACAAGCCCGTTTTACGCAGGCTCATGCTGGAGGCCCCGGGAACTTACCATCACAGTGTGATTGTGGGCAGTCTGGTGGAGGCCGCAGCCACAACCATAGGGGCCAACCCTCTGCTGGCTCGGGTATGCGGGTATTACCACGACATCGGCAAGATAAATAAACCCTTGTATTTTATAGAAAACCAAATGGGCGGGAAAAACCGGCATGACAAGCTGGCGCCCTCCATGTCCAGCCTTATCCTGATCGCCCATGTGCGGGACGGGGTGGAAATGGCCAACCGATACAAGCTGGGCAAGGCCATAGCCGACACCATCCAACAGCATCACGGAACGAGCCGTATCAGCTATTTTTTCGAAAAAGCCAAGCAACTCAGGGGCGAAGAGAACGTCAGCGAAGCGGATTTCCGTTACCCCGGCCCCAAGCCCCAGACCAAAGAAGCAGGGCTGGTCATGCTGGCGGATATTGTGGAGGCAGCCTCCCGGACATTGGAAAACCCCACCCCTGCCAGGATACAGGGATTGGTGCAAAGGCTGGTCAACAACGTTTTTTCAGATGGCCAGTTGGACGAATGCGAACTGACTCTCAAGGACCTGCACCAGATAGCCAAGAGCTTTAACCAGATCCTTGCCGGAATCTACCACCATCGCATAGAATATATTGAGGCGACACCCAAAGGAGAAGGAAAAAAGGCCAATGCCGGTTCTAACGGACAATCAACAAAAAACGGAGATAAACCTGCCAAGGATGGAAACAGCAGCTCAGGAAGCCTTAAACGTCTTGGGCTGTCCTGATTCCGAACTTTCCATCCTAATTGTGGATGATGTTCGCATGGCGGAACTCCATGAGGAATATGTGGGCAAAAAAGGCCCCACCAATGTGTTGGCCTTTCCCATGACCGAAGGGCCTTTTAACGAAATCAACCCGGAAATCCTTGGGGACGTGGTGCTGTGCACGGGCGTCGCAGCCCGGGAAGCCGAGGATGGGGGCACAGACCTGGATACCCGGCTGCTTGAGTTACTGATCCATGGAATTCTTCACCTTCTGGGTCATGACCATGGAGAGCCGGAGGAAGCCCAACTCATGCAGGTCAGGGAATCGGAACTATTCGAAAAGTTGAAAGATATATAGAAAGGGATATAAAATGGCGGGTTTGGCAGTGAATGTGGACCATGTTGCAACTTTAAGGCAGGCCAGGGGTGTCAACTATCCGGACCCGGTTGCGGCAGCTGTATTGGTGGAACTTGCCGGAGCCGACGGAGTGGTGGTTCATTTGAGGGAAGACAGACGCCACATCCAGGATCGGGATGTTCGGGTAATCCGCCAAATTGTCCAAAGTAAATTGATCCTTGAAATGGCAGCCACACCCGGGATGATCGGCATCGCTCTGGAGGTCAAGCCGGACCAAGTGACCCTGGTGCCTGAAAAGCGGGAAGAAATCACCACCGAGGGCGGCCTTGATGTGGTGATGCATAAAGACATGGTTGCCGAGGCCATAAAAACCCTCCAGGGCGGAGGAATGAAGGTCAGTCTTTTTGTAGACCCCTCTGTGGATCAGATAAAAGCCGCCCACAAAGTGGGGGCGAACGTGGTGGAGCTCCATACGGGAGATTTTTGCGAAAAGCGCACTCCCCGTGCCATGGCTGCCATCCAGGAAGCGGCCCGATTGGCCAGAAAAGTGGGCCTGGAGGTCCATGCAGGACACGGGATTGACATCCGTTCCATCAAGGATTTCGTAGGGGTGAAGGAAATTCAGGAATTCTCCATTGGCCATTCCATTATCAGCCGGGCTGTGTTTATCGGCCTGGACGCCGCAGTCAAGGAAATGCTGGCCCTGGCAAGGCAGGTTTAATTCTTTCAGCAATGCACCGGAGGCGTGATAGTGTACCTGGTAACTGCAGAAGAGATGCGGGAAATGGATCGCCGCACCATTGAGGAATTCGGCATTCCCGGGCGTGTTCTGATGGAAAACGCAGGCCGGGGCGCCACGGACATTCTGTGTTCCCATGTTCAGGATATCAGAAAAAAAAGAGTGGCTGTCGTCTGCGGCAAGGGAAACAACGGGGGCGATGGTTTCGTCATTGCCCGCTGCCTGGCGGATCGGGGTGTCCATGTGGTGGTTTTCCTGCTGGCCCAGGCCAGGGAATTGCAAGGGGACGCCAAGGCCAACCTGGATCTGATCCGGAAAATGGGCCTGCCCCTGGTTGAAATCGCGGACTTGGACACCTTTTTGGAAAAACGCACCTCCATGCAGATTTATGACGTGTGGGTGGACGCCATCCTGGGAACCGGCCTATCCTCCCCGGTGACAGGCCTATACGGGGACGTCATCCAATACATCAATTACACCACGGGTTTTGTTTTCGCCGTGGACATCGCCTCAGGCCTGTTCGCTGACACCGGCCAATGCGGCATGTGCATTAAAGCAGACGCCACAGCCGCCTTTGGATTCGCCAAGGTGGGACAGGCGGTCATGCCCGGAGCCGGGCTTACCGGCGAACTCCATGTGGTGGATATTGGCATTCCAAAATCAGTCGCCAAAAACGTAGGCGCCAAACACAGGCTGGTTTCTCCCCGGTTGTTGGGGCCAGCCCTTATTCGGCCCGATCACATCCATAAAGGCGATTTAGGCCACCTACTGGTGGTGGCAGGCTCTCCCGGTAAAACCGGGGCGGCGGCCATGGCTGCCATGAGCGCCATGCGCGCTGGCACGGGCTTGGTAACCCTTGCCGGGCCAAAGACCCTGTGCCCCATATTCGAGGGGCAGGTGATCGAGGCCATGACCGCACCACTTGCGGAAACCCAGGATGGAAGCGTGGCTGAAAACGCCTTGGACGCCATTTACAAATTGCTGGCAGGAAAGACCGCTCTGGCGATCGGTCCGGGGCTCGGAACCCACGACGAAACCGGGAAAGTGGTGGAAGCCCTTATCCTGGGCTGTCCTGTGCCCTTAATAGCGGACGCGGACGCCCTGAACCTCATTGCCGAAGACCCGAACATTCTCAAAAAGGCCCGATCTCCCATAGTCCTGACCCCTCATCCCGGCGAAATGGCCCGGCTGGCTAAAACCAGTACCGGGGAAATCCAGCAGGACCGCATGGGCTGGGCGCGCAAATTCGCCATGGAGTTCAAGGTTCATTTGGTGCTCAAGGGCGCCAGGACCATCGTGGCCCACCCGGACGGCATGGTGTGCATCAATCCCACCGGCAACCCCGGCATGGCCTCAGGCGGCATGGGAGACGTGCTCACCGGCTTGATTGGCGGCTTTCTGTCCCAAGGCCTGGGCCCTGAACGGTCCGCCCGGTTGGGTGTGTATGTCCATGGTGCGGCAGCGGATCTGCTGGCTAAAAACGTAGCCCCTGTTGGTTATCTTGCCACGGATGTCATGAACTCCGTCCCCAGGGCTTTGGACGGAGTTTGGAAAAATGCCTGAGTATTCCCGGACCTTTGAAACAGCTTCAGCCTCTCAAACCCGGGAACTAGGGCTTCAACTGGGTCTGGCTTTTGAGAAGGGCTGCGTAATCGCCCTGGTGGGAGACCTAGGGGCCGGGAAAACCTGCTTTGTCCAAGGCCTTGCAAGGGGATTGGGGGTGCCTGATGATGTGCCAGTAACAAGCCCTTCCTACACTCTGGTGAACGAGTATCCGGCCAGGCTGCTGCTTCAGCATGCAGACCTGTACCGGCTTTCCGGCGATGTGGACCTGGAGGATATCGGCCTCTTTGAACTGGCGGATTCAGAATCCGTGGTGATTGTGGAATGGGCGGATCGTTCTGATTTCGAAGATCTTAAACCGGACCTGTTTATCCATATCACCCCCTTGGGAGAGACTCGGAGAAGAATCTTCATCCATCCTACTGGACAACAAATGGTTAATCTGTTAAAGGGCTTCCAATTTTCAATTTGACTTTAATGCGAGGTACAGCATGGGTTTAATAGTACAAAAATACGGCGGGACTTCAGTGGGAGACTTGGTGCGCATCAAGGAGGTGGCCAAACGCGTGGCCAAAACCTTTGATGCCGGCAACCAGGTGGTGGTGGTTTTGTCGGCCATGAGCGGTGTGACGGATCACCTTATACAAATGGCGGAGGTGCTCACGGACCGGCCCAACAAACGGGAAATGGACGTACTGCTGGCCACCGGGGAGCAAACCACCGTGGCGCTCCTTGCCATCGCCCTGGAACAGATGGGTTATAAGGCCAGATCTTTCCTGGGCCATCAGGTGCGGATACTCACCAATGACGCCTCCCAAAGCGCCCGAATTATGGATGTCCAGGCCGACCCCATCGCCGAGGAGCTAAAAGCGGGTTCCATCGTGGTGGTTGCCGGTTTTCAGGGAGTGGATTCAAACGGCAATATCACAACTCTGGGCCGGGGCGGTTCCGACACATCCGCCGTGGCCGTGGCCGCCGCTCTCAATGCGGATTCCTGTGAGATTTATACGGACGTGGACGGTGTGTACACAGCCGACCCCCGGGTGGTTTCCAAGGCCCGCAAACTCAAATGCGTGACCCATGATGTCATGCTGGAAATGTCCAGTCTGGGCGCCAAGGTGCTCCAGATTCGCTCCGTGGAGTTTGCCGCCAAGCACAATGTCCCGGTGCATGTACGTTCGTCATTCAATGAGGAGGAAGGGACCATGATAGTCAGTGAAGACAGGGATATGGAACGTATGCTGGTGGCGGGCGTCACCTTTGTAAAATCCGATGCCAGGATCACCGTGAGCAAAGTTCCGGACGAACCCGGCGTCGCCGCCAAAGTGTTTTCCTCCGTGGCAGACGCTGGCATTTCCGTGGATATGATCATCCAGAACACCCGGGCCAGCAACATGACGGACATCACCTTCACGGTTCCCAAGACCGATTACAAGGAAGCCCTTGTTATTGTGGAAAAAGCCGCCCGTGAAATAGGCGCGGAATCCGTGGCGGGAGATGACAACATCGCCAAAGTGTCTGTGACGGGAGTGGGCATGAAAAGCCACCACGGCGTGGCCGCCAAAATGTTCACCACCCTGGCTGCCGAAAACATCAATATCATGATGATTTCCACCTCTGAAATCCGTATTTCCTGCGTGGTGGAGGAAAAGTACGCGGAGCTGGCCTGCAAGGTGCTTCATACAGCCTTTGGACTGGATGCGGAATAAGCGAACTCTTTGCCATGATGGTGAAACAACAATGGGGAAACCATCCTATAATCAAGGACGTTTTCCCCATTTTATTTTTTTTGATCTTTCGTTTTAATGCAGGTTTGCCCCGAGACTGACATTCAACGTCGTTTAGGCTGATTTCTCAATATCCCGGGCAATGGCAAGGGCGGCCTGCACAGGGTCCGAGGCGTCCCGGATGGGTCTGCCAACCACAATATGGCTGGCGCCTCCGGCAATGGCCCTGCCGGGAGTGACCACCCGCTTCTGGTCATCCTTGGAATTGTCGTCCGCCAGTCGGATTCCGGGAGTGACGATAAAAAAGTCCTTGCCCACGGCCTTTCGCACAACTCCGGCTTCCATGCCCGAGCAAACAACCCCGGCGCATCCGGCTTCCTTGGCGGCCATGGCCCGCTGCAAAACCCTGTCTGAAATGGTTTGAGGGTTTCCGCCTTCACTGGTGAGCACCGTCACTCCCAAAACACCCACCTTGCCCCGGGCGCCTTCCACGGCGGCCCTGAGCATTTCAGGCCCGCCGGAAGTATGGACGGTAGCAAGGCTTACGCCCAGCCCGGCCAGGACAGCCATGGCCCGCTCCACGGTTTTGGGAATATCGTGCAGTTTGAGGTCCAGAAAAATTTTATTGCCAGCCCCCAAAACCTCACGCACCACAAGGGGTCCCTCTGCGGCGAAAAGCTCCAGGCCCACCTTGAACATGCCCACATGGAGGGCAAGCAGATTTGCATAGTGGCTGGCGCGCTCCAAAGTGGGCACGTCCAGGGCGAATATGATCCGATCCTTGGGTTCAATCATGGTATCTCCCCTATTGCGCTATGGCTAAAAGGTCCAGGATTCACAAGGGGATTCAGGACTGAAACTTAAACGGCTGTCAGCAACTCATTGGCTTCAGACACGTCAAAGTACTCCGGGTCCCAATCATCTTCCACAAAATCCAGGATCTCACCATTTTCCGTGTCTTCCGGGCTTTCCAGAGCCTCCATAAGGTCCAGATACCCGGGAGGCCCCCCCACTTCCTCCGGCGGACAAGCCCGCTTTCCCTTGATGCACTGGGGATAGGTTTCCCCCTGCTCCAAAGGCAGAATTCTTTCCACCAGGATTTCATGCTCCCAGTAATCATCATAGTCGTATATGTACTTGAATTTCGTACTTTCCTTGGTGACTATTTTGGAAAGGCGGACCTTGGTTTCGTCCTTGGGTGATGTGGGGTCATAGGGGTCATTTTGGCCAAATTGCATTTTTTCTATTTCAAATAAATGTTCACGGCCGTTTTGCCACCCCATGGCGTGCTGAATGATCGTGTGGAATTGCGATAAAGTTGTATCGCTGGTGACCAATATCCGTCTCCATATGGGGGGGCGGATAGTCTTCAGTGTGATCTTGACTTGGTAAACCTGTTTTATTGGCAGGATTTTCTTTCGTTGAGCCATCGTCCCTTCCCCGATTTGAAATATGGCGCCTCATGGCACAGCGATTTCTCTAATACACAGATAATTCGTTGGTTGCAAGCGCCCATGGAAAAACTTTTTCCAAAAAAACTGTGTAACCGCAAAAATGTCAGGGACGACCTTGGTTTTAGAGCGTGAAATCGGTGATGGATGCCGCAGATTAGCCCTGGCCACTCCGGCCCGGGAATCCATTCCACAGAATTCGACCATCATGTGTTGATGCCTTTCACCTCGAACCACTCCACACTCCCCAAAAGCCGGGGCTGCCTACCCCTCAGGCAGCCCCCCTTCCACCCCCGAAGGCGGCGCTGCCTGTTTTTACCAGCCATTGATTTAATCCTTTAGATACATATTTTTTCTGCAAATCGGTGTCCGGGAAAGTCGGTGACGATATACAATTGTTTTTCCGCCTATAAAACCGGTCCATACACGGCGAAGTCACTTGCTGGCCATGACACTGGCCTCTTTGAGGTAGGTTTCGAGAATCCGGCCGGACGAAGGGCAGGAGGGCTTGGGACCGTACAGGATGGTTTCCACCAGGGTTTCGTCCTTGAGGACGGTTTTGATGGTTTTTTCGTCCTGACCCCGTGCCGAAAGATAGGCTCGCAATATGCCTTTAATGGCCGATTTCTTGCTTTCGTCCGATCCCCAACCGTAGAGAATGGTTTCGCTGGTTTTTCCGTTGTCGGATAGTAGTATCCGGTCGATGTCCCGGTCCGCAAGGATCATTGCAATAAAGCCTTCATCATTGATGAATTCTTTCAGTCTTGCCACCAGGATTTCCTTGACCCGGTTTTTGTTGGCAAGAATATCCAGGCATATTTCCAAATCAGGCGATTTTTTTGCCAGTTCAATATACTTTTCCTTTTTGAACATTTCTTTTAGGTTCATGAATGTATCGTACATATTATACTTTGTGGCGATATTGGCCATCCAGTCCGGCACCTTGCCAGCCAGATCCGCCCTGTAAGTTTGGATGATGCCGGTTCTTTCTCTGGTGATGAACTCAAAAACATACTGGCCTTTCAGGCAGGGCATGCGGATATGTGAATCTGTAATGGGGCAGGAAGCAATATCCGTATTGTACAGGTCAGTGACTGCCCGGCCATGGACCAGGTCGTATTCAGTCTCTGTTCCCAATGTCAGATCCCGGTCCTTGAGGGGCCAGGGCAGGTCTAAGGAAACGTAAGTGGAAAAGTGGTTGCGGTCCTTCATTTCCAGCAGACGGGATTCGTTGCAGTAGGGCAGCCACTCGGCGCATGCTGGAACATCCCGCAGGGTTTCTCCCACGACCTCTATGGGGGCGTCCACCACGGCAACTGCCCGGAATTCAAAGATTCCTGATCCCTCCACCTTTCGGGAATAGGCTTTGATGCCATTTTTATCCATGACCAATTCCCACTCGCCATATTGGGTTTCAGCCATGGATGGGGGGGCTGCAAAGGACAGGACAACCGCAAGAAACAGCAGAACGATCAAGGGCGTTCTCATAGGAATTCTCCTTGTAATGGTGGGTAAATTTTGAAAGAGCCCGCGCTATGCTGCAGATTGGTGTTCCAAGGCCCGGGGAAGGATAAACGATTTATCCGGTTTCCCCGTATCCGCAGGCGGGGCAAAGGGTTGTGTTAACGTCGAACTTGCCGCGTTGCTCCAGGTAATCCTCCAGGTCCATCCATTGTCCGGTGCCGGGTTCCTTGCCTTCGTCGTCCCGGATTTTTTTGCACACGCAACAGATTGGCAGGATTTCTTCATAAGCCTGGATTCTTTTTTTGAACTCCTGCTTTTTCAAACATTTTATGACCCTGAAATGGGTTTCTTCCGGATCGCAGGGCTTGAGTAGGTAGTCGTCGGCCGAAAGCCTGAGCGCTTCAATGGCGGAAGACATGTCTCCGTACCCCGTCAGAATAATGACCATGATGTCGGGATGCATGTTTTTGGCGGTTTTTAGCACCTCGATTCCGTCCACCTGGTCCATCACCAGGTCGGTGATAACAAGGTTAAAGGAGTTTTTCGCCAATAATTCCAAGGCGGTTTCCCCGTCAGGTGCTGTCGTGACCTGGTACCCCCTGGATTTCAGATCCCTGGCCGTGGCCTCCCTGGAGTAATAGTCATCATCCACAAATAAAATCGAATGGTCGGGCATGGTCTGTCCTGCTATCTGATGCAGATGGTTCAAGCCCCGGGATGGCGCACTGGCAGATCTATGGTGAAGAGCGCGCCCCCTTCGGGCGATGCATTGGCCCGAATGGAGCCTCCGTGGTCCTCAATGATCGACCGGGACATATGGAGCCCCACTCCCCCGGCGGTCGAACTTCCAAGGCAATAGTTGAAATCAAAGATACGCTGGCAATCTTCCCGGGATAGCCCCGGGCCATTGTCTGAGAATTCAATAATAATTCTATCTTTTTTTCTCCGGGATGTCACATTGATTTCTCCGGGATGCCCGGACCGGAGGCTTTTCTCCTGTATAGCTCTGCTTGCGTGGTGTAATAAAACAAAAAAGGCGTGCTCCATGCGTTTGGGCCAAGCCATGGTAAAAGGCACCCTGGTGGAAAGGCTGAGAGTGGTCCGGACTCCATATCGTTCAAATCTTTGCCTGAGCAGACGGAAAACTTTTAAGATGCTTTGGTTCAGGTTGACCGCCCTGACTCTTTCGTCCAGGCCGGGATCCAAACTGGCCAATGTGCGCAACGCTTCGGGAAAGCTGGCAAAACTATCCGATAACCGGGTAAAAAATGGCGCCATTTCAGGATTCTCTTGTGCCATGTTATTGAAGGAATCCAGCATGGCTTGGGTTTTCTGCCAGGAATCGCATATTTCCCGGGCCAACAAGACGGCCATTTGCCCGGTTATGGCTTGCTGTTGCGACCAATGCAACTCCTCCTGCAACATCTTTTCCGTGCTTATTTCTGAGGCCACGCACCGCACGCCTCCTATTCCTGTTACGGTGCGTAACGGAAAGGCCGTGACTCGAAACCATAGTGCAGCGCCGGATTCTCCCATGGCCCGGTATTCGCCTCTTTGGGGAGATTGCACAAATACCTTGGCGAACTGATTGATTGCCTTGTCCTTGTCAGCCGGTGCCACATAATCAAACAGGTAGTCCCCTATGATTTGTTTCGGCAGATACCCCAAGATTGTTTCCACAGCCGGATTGATATGGACAATCCGGCCCGTGGAATCCGCGGAAAAGACAATGTCCTCCATACTCTCCATGAGACCCTGGTAATGAGCCTCGCTCATTTCCCAGGCCTCCCGGGTGGCCTGAAGGAGCATGCTTTCCCGCAGGAGTTTTTTTTCAGACTCCGCAAGCCGTGTGGCAAGCTCCTCCACCCTGGCCGGGTCTATCACCAAGGGTTCGGGATTTGACTTGGCACTGACACAAGATAAATCTGTGTTATCTGATTTTTTGCCGCTCATGCCCCCCCGGCGAGTCTGGCTAAGATCCCTGTACAATACCTGTTTTTCCTGCCTGCAAAGCGTATGCCTGGACATGCAAGGGGTCGGAAATGCCACCTTGAAAAGGAAAAACTGACCATGCGTGGAACTTTAGAAAATTTTTACCAGAATTTTTGGGGATTGTCAAATACCTCCTTGCAAGGGAAAAAGGGCTTGACCCACGTTTGTATCAATAGTATTTAGCATAATTACCAGTCTCTTATGGTATTCAAGCCAATCCCCGAAATCACAAAGAGGTCATAAGATGAGCAAGTGTTGCATCATTCGCGGTAAAAAACTTCCCATAGTAACGGTTCTTATTGTTTTCCTGCTCCTTTCCGGCATGTGTCTGGCGGAGGATGGCCCTATAGGCACAGTGACTGAATTTTCCGGCGAGGTGTTGTTAAGAAGCCAGGGAATCTGGGGCGGGGAAATGGTTGCCGGTCTTCCCGTTTTTTCCGGGGACAAAATTGTGACCACCGATGGAACCGTGGAAGTGGCATTCAAGGACGGCTCCCGGTTAATGCTTTGCCGCTATTCCGCTCTTGAATTAAAGCAATGGACCCGAAGAGGGTTGCCCATAATTCAATCGGACCTTACCCGCCGCCGTTTTACCCTATACATGGGCAAGATGTGGATCGAAACGGATTACCGGCTAATGCGTTCGGAAATCGCCACGCCGCCCATGGTGTCCGGTTTGCGGGAAGACTCCGGAACCACGCGGATTGCCGCCCTGGTTTCCGTGAACCAGAAAGGGGAGGCCTTCCTTTCCTTCGACGAGGGGGACCGGAGTTTTACCATTGGGCCATGGAAGGCCGGGGTTGCGGACAATGTGCCACCCAGGGAGGCAACGAACAGCGAGTTTATAAAAGGAGCCCTGGTCGCAAATATAGCTGCACTGGTTGCCCAAAGAGCCAATGACGCCACCCTGGAAGAAGATGCGGCGGAGCAGACACGCAAACTGGCCTGGATTCGGGCTAATAAGGCCGCCGCTGAGGAAACCCGTTATTGCGCTGCTTTTTTGGAATTGTGGACGCCTGACAAGCAGATTCTGGCAGATGCCCGGGAAAATTTGCGCCAAGCGAAGACGCGCTTGAAAGCCATGATCGAGGCGGAAGCATCCGCCCTGGAAGCCGGGGCTTCAGAGGATGATTGGGCTAAATTAAACCAGGAAGAACTGGATGTCAGAGAGGGGCAGCGTGCCATTGCTGGTGTGGATGCAGGAGACATTGGCGCCATCGAAAGTTCCGGGGACAGGCCGGCAAGCTCCGCACAGATGGAAGATCTCGGCATGCCCAAGCCCGGGGCCTTTGCAAACAGGAACCCCTGCGAATAAGGGCCGTTGATGTGTTTCGCCCGCCCGGCCGGAATGCTCTGGCCTGGGCGGGCGTTTTATTTTCATTGTTTAAGGCTTTGCCTGATCTTTTCAAAACTGTCCTTGGCGAATGTTGAAAAATTGTGAAAAGCGTCCAGTTTGGAGCAGGGAAGATCCTGGCAGTGGGCGCAGTTTTCCAACTCTTTCTCCCGGCCGCACGCCCGAATATCGCAGGTGGCGCAATACCCAATTTTGCGTCCTTCCCGGGGCAGGCATCCGTCACAATTAATTTCCTCGGGTTTTAACGTGAACCCGTACTCCTTTGCGTAAAAGGCGGCGGTTTTTTCCCTCAATGAATCGTCGTCCTTCTGGGTGGCGATGAAAGCAGGGCATTGGGTGCACACTAATCCGCAATAAGCGACCATTTCTTCCATGGTTGTTTCTCCTATTGAATATTGTTTCTCAGTTCCTGGAATTCCCCGGAATCCAACATGCGCCGGATAGCCTGTATAAAGGCCTGGGGAGCTTCGTAGTCGGGATGGGAGCGCATGATGGCTGTCTCCCGGGATAAACGATCAAGGGCCTTCAGGCTATGCTCTATATCCGGCCCTGGGGATTTCTGGGCGGGATGTCGTGCAAAGGGCAGGTTGTCCAGGTCCATGACTCCTTTGCGCAAGGCGATTGCCCCTTGTTGCAGACAATTGCAGGGGTTGCCTTGTTCGTAGAGATCGCAATTGGCGCTAATGAATGCCCGGATTTTTTCCCTGGCCCGGGAAAGCCGTTTTCGGAAAGTGGCCGCCCGAATGCCCAGGATGGCGCCGCCTTCCGGCCCCGGGAAATCCATGGTTTCCCCCAGGATGTAAACAATGCGATGCTCCCAATCCAGGCATTGCAGCAGGCCTTGCATGCAACTCAGGCGCATTTCCCGGACGATGAGTTCCTGATCCGCAGCATTGTAATCCAGGGCCGGAGTGTCGGGAATGTCCGGTTCGATCATGGCTTGGCATTTTTCAAAGGTGTACCACAAGGCCGCCTTTTTTCTGCGAACCCCCAGTAAATGATTGGAAGCCACCTTGAGAGCCCAGGTGTCAAAGGCGCTTCTGTGTCCAAAACTTCCCAAGTGGGTTATGATGCGGATCAGGATCTCTTGGGTGGCGTCTTCGGCATCCTGGGGATGATACAGCATTTTTAGCGCCAGTCCGTATATACGGTGCTGGATCGCCTGCACCAGGTTTTCCAGGGCGTTCCGGTCTCCCTGTTTTGCTTCCCGGACCAGCTTTTCGAGTTTTTCGTTCATTGCTGAGTCTCCTTGCCCTTGCATTCCGGCCGTTTATAATGGATAGATGCAAAAAACAGGATGAGTGTGACACGTTTTTTTTAAATTTTTCACCCGGTGGACTTTTTGCCCCTATTTACAAGACGGAAGGGCAGGCCAAATCAGCAGGAGAAAAAGGGAACATTGTCAAGCGTTGACATCCGGCGTTAATGTGTTAAGTTTTTAGGTGCTACCAGACAGGTTTAGTGAATGTAGCCTCTGTTATTCCAATAATCCATTTAGGTACCAGACAACAAGTCAGACATGAACGAAAAACGCTGTTATTACGAAATATTGGGGGTTGAGCGCGACGCATCTTCCGCACAACTAAAGACCGCTTACCGAAAATTGGCCTTGCAATATCATCCTGACCGCAATCCTGGCGACAAGGAGTCGGAGGAGATGTTCAAGGAAGCCGCGGAAGCCTACGAGGTCCTGACGGACCCCAAAAAGCGCGGTATTTATGATCAATATGGTCATGAGGGGCTTTCAGGGCAAGGTTTTAGCGGTTTTAGCGGCTTTGACGACATTTTTTCCAGCTTCGGAGATATTTTTGAGGAATTCTTCGGTTTTGGCGGCGGACGGCGGGGACGAAACCGTGTGGTGCGGGGAGCGGACCTCCGGTACGACATGAGGCTCAGTTTCATGGAGGCCGCCTTTGGGGCTGAAAAAGAAATTGATATTCAAAAACCCGAAACCTGCCGGGAGTGCAAGGGCTCCGGTTGCGAAGAAGGCACCGGCCCAGCAGTTTGCGCCCACTGTCAGGGCAGCGGCCAGGCAACCGCAAGGCAAGGGTTTTTTACGGTGCGGACCACCTGCCCTCACTGCCGGGGCCAGGGGCGCACCATAGAGCACCCCTGCCATAATTGTCATGGTCAGGGAATTGTTCAGGAACGGAAAAAGGTGACCGTGCGCATTCCTGCGGGAGTGGATAACGGCTCACGGCTTCGGCTTTCAGGCGAAGGCGAGGCAGGCCCCCAGGGTGGGCCTCCGGGGGATCTGTATGTGTTTCTCTTTGTGGAGGCCCATGAGTTTTTCCAGCGCCAGGGAAACGATGTGGTCTGCCAGATACCAATTTCTTTTGTTCAGGCCGCCCTTGGGGCGGACATCAAAGTGAAAACCCTGGAAGGGGAAGCGGATTTAAAAATCAAAAAGGGCACTCAACCCGGGGACATCGTGACCCTGAACAGAGCCGGTATTCCTTCATTGCGAGGTAACGGCCGGGGGGATCAGATTATTCAAATCATGGTAAAGACCCCCACCAACCTCAGCAAAAAACAAGAGGCCCTCCTTGAGGAATTCGCCCACCAGGAAGAAAAAAAGCTCACCAACAAGCTAAAAAGGGTGTTGGGCGGCAAAGCCTAACCATATTAAAACAGGAAGAACGGACTCGATCCATGTATGAATTAAAAGTAAAGACAGATTTTGCAGCCGCCCACAGGCTAACCCTGGTGGGTCATAAATGTGAAAACCTCCATGGTCACAACTGGAAGGTGGAGGTATGCATCAAGGGGGATACCCTGGATGACGGCGGTGTGCTCATGGATTTTGGGATTATCAAAAAAAATCTGCGGGAAATTATGGAGGAATTGGATCATAAGTTCCTTAATGAATTGGAAATGTTTTCTAATTGTCCTCCTTCCTCGGAAAACATTGCCCGGATCATCGCAGATAAAATGTCCAAGGCTGTTAATTCGGAAAAAACACGGCTATACTCCGTGACAGCCTGGGAATCAGATAACTCCAGCGCCACGTATATTGCTCAATAGCCTTTCAAAAACGGATATTTACACTTGATTTTGCTCGTTGCGTGATGATACTGTCCGATTCAAAGGCATGGCAGGGGGCCACCCCAGCGCCACCCTGTTGGGGGGCGCAATCGGATACCTTAATATCGGACAGATGATCACGAGGTGTAATGCGCAGGGAAGTATCCGGGATACTCTTTTTATTCTTCATTTTCTTTACCTTGGGCACCCTGGTGACCTACAACCCCGAGGATCCGGCCTTATTCTTAAATACGGGCGGCGATGGGGCTATCGGTAATATTTTCGGCCCTACGGGGGCTCACTTTGCGGGCATACTCATCGGGCTTTTTGGGTTAGGCTCTGTCTGGATACCCATCCTCCTTTTTCAAATCTCCATTAAATTATTGAAAAAGCAAGTTCTTCCTCATTGGTTTCCGGCCACGGCGGGCGCGTTATGCTTGATTATTTCCACCGGGGGGCTTCAGGCCCTGGCTGGCCTGGATCAATGGACTGGGAATAATCTTCAGGCAGGGGGTATTTTAGGCGGGCTTGCCGAAGACGCCCTGGCCAAAGCACTTGGAACAAGCGGCTCAGGTATGGTGCTTGTTACCATATGGATTATCTCCCTGATTTTCGCCACCGGTATATCGGTCACTAAAGTACTTAAAATTCTGGTTGGTTCAATTTCCCGGATTGTGGACTGGCTAAAAACGCGCTTGGCGGCAGCCCGTGCCAGGAGGCAGACCATTGTCCGACATAAACCCAATCGTCCTAAAAAGATAAAAACAAAACCTCAAAAACCTCCGGCCATTAAAAAGGCTGCGGAGCAGCAAAAGCTCCTATCTGGTGCATCCGGGCAGGCCACCCAGCAGGTATTCAACTTTATGGTTCCGGGAAGTTATGCCCTGCCAGCCATGGATTTTTTGGACGATCCTCCACCCAGACCCAAAGGCGCGGATGCGAAAAACCTGGAAATGCAATCCCGCCTTTTGGAAAAAAAGCTGGAGGATTTCGGCGTCCAGGGCAGGGTGAGCGAGGTTTGCCCGGGGCCTGTCATTACCACCTTTGAGTACGAACCCGGACCGGGTGTGAAGATCAATCGCATCGCCAACCTTTCCGACGACCTGGCCCTGGCCCTCCGCGCCATGAGCGTACGCATTGTGGCGCCCATTCCCGGCAAGGCGGCTGTGGGTATTGAAATTCCTAACCTGGAAAGGGAGTATGTGTATTTTAAGGAAATCGCCTGTTCCAGGGAGTTTGAAAAATCCAAGTCAAGGCTTACATTGTGCCTGGGGAAAGACATTGAAGGCAACCCCTGCGTGGCGGATTTGGCGAAAATGCCCCATTTGCTTATTGCCGGCGCTACCGGTTCGGGTAAAAGCGTGGCCTTGAACGCCATGATCGCCAGCCTCCTGTACAAGGCCTCGCCCGATGAGGTCAAACTGGTCATGATCGATCCCAAGCGCATTGAACTATCCATGTTTGACGGCATTCCCCATCTTATCACCCCCGTGGTCACAGATGTTAAAAAAGCCACCAACGCCCTGTACTGGGCCGTGAATGAAATGGAGCGCCGGTATAAGGCTATGGCTGAGGTGGGGGCCAGGAATATCGGGGGGTATAACCAAAAGGTCAAAGCTATCCTGTCCCACAAGGCCCCTTTGCTGGAGGGCGAGGAAAAGAAGAAAGACCCGGAGTACATGCCCTTTGTGGTGGTTGTCATCGATGAACTGGCGGACCTCATGATGGTGGCCTCCAAGGACGTGGAATCAGCTCTCCAGCGTCTTGCCCAGATGGCAAGGGCTGCTGGTATCCACTTGATCCTGGCAACCCAGAGACCGTCAGTGGATGTTCTGACCGGCACCATCAAAGCCAACTTTCCCACGAGGGTGTCTTTTCAGGTGTCTTCCCGAACGGACTCGCGGACAATTCTGGACTCCAACGGGGCCGAAACCCTTTTGGGCATGGGCGACATGCTGTTTCTGCCCCCCGGAGCCGCCAAGATAAAACGCATGCACGGCGCCTTTGTGTCGGAAGGGGAGTTGGAGCGTATCCTGGCCCATGTGCGGAGCCAGCAGAAACCGGAATACGACACCTCGGTTACTGATGCCCCCGAATCCACGGGCAGCGCAGGGGCTTCGGAAGAGGATTACGACGCGAAGTATGACGAGGCCATAGCCATTGTGACGGAAACCGGCCAGGCTTCCATTTCCATGATCCAGCGCCGTTTGCGCATTGGATACAACCGGGCGGCCCGTATCATTGAAGTGATGGAAAAAGAAGGCGTGGTGGGACCCTCGGACGGGGTCAAGCCCAGGGAAGTCCTTGCCAGGAGTTACATGGACGACTGATCCTTAGCCACTGCCGATAATCAACTGACGGACTATAGCAAAATTTCTTCAAATTCCCCGGTGCTGGTCTCTACCAGACAAAAACCGGACTTGCCCTGCATACCCATCATCTCGCCAGGATTTAAGAGCAGGGTCTTGCCTGTTTTTTCGGCATGGTGCGCGTGGGTGTGGCCATAGCAAACCAGGTTGAACTCTTGACGATGCACCAAGCCGTCGGCCACTTCCCGGTAATGGGTAAAGGCCACGGGGTCTCCCCCCGCGTCCACCTTGCCCCAAAGGCCGTGAAAGGTGACGTTGCCCATTTCCGCAGCCACCTTCATGAGCAGAAAATGGTCCCCGTCGTTGTTGCCAAAAACAGCATGCACCGGCACCTTTACCCTTCCCAGTTCAAACAGCATGAATGGCGCCACCATATCCCCGCAATGAATGACCATCCCCGCACCTTCCTTACGAACCCGGGACACGGCCTCCTCCATCCGCCAGATATTGTCGTGGCTGTCGCTCATCACTGCTATCAACATGATCGGTTCTCCTTGGTTTGCGGCAGGATTTTTTTTAAACGGGCAGATCACGGTTACAATAGGCTCCGCACCTTGTTCCCAAGGCGATACACAAAATCGAGAGGAAAGGCAAAGGTAAATGCAGCGCGGCGGGTGTTGGGTATCATTTCTAATATTGTGAAAGGGATTTTCCTGTCCTGCGAATTCGTAGCGTTTTTTCGGTTTCGAACCAATATATAAAAAGTGCTTTCCCCATCACATGATCCATATGCACAAATCCCAAAAACGGCTGTCAGAGCTCCGATCCCGGTTGTCTCCCAAGACAAAAAGGGAATCGGGCTGAATTATATGAGGCAGAAATCCCTTAGGAATCCAGGCCCTTGGTTCGATTTTAAGCCCAGGAACTGCATGTAGTCTTCCTTCAACGAATTTCCATTTATTAAGATTTTCCCATTTTGAATCTCTACGGTCTCTCCTGGAACAGCAATGACTCTTTCCTATTAATAAAAATGGGGCTGCCGGAATTCTATTCCGCCAGCCCCATTGCTGTTTTTTGTTCCCGGACCTTTGTAAAACCCCTGGCATTCACTAATGCTTTATAGGCGCATGGCTTGCCTGGCTTTATACCTAAGCTCCGCGTCCAAGCTCCGGAACCTATCGGGGAAACTGCGCCTGTAAGGCACTTACCATCTCCGGGCTCAACTGTTTGAACAATTCCGCATTGTACGATGCGTTGTATGGCACGCCCACGTCTGACAAATCTACAAAGCTAATAGACGGATCGGTAAAGGGGTGGGTGTCGGTGGGAGTGCCTTGGGGCCGGGTCGGGTCCATGCTCACAACAGGAATAACGCCGCCGGCCAATAAAACATTCGCGTTATTCAGGGTTAAGTCGGTTTGGATTATTTGTTGAGTCGCAATCGCATGCTTGCGCGATGTGGCGGCAGGCGAGCCTGCTTCGACTTCCGGATCAACGTTCACCGCCACGATTGAAATGGTATAGTCGCTGTTCAGATATATTTCAAAGGTTCGGAACTGTTGGGGAAAATCCCGTAGCGAAGAGGTTTCAACCTGCCAGAAACCATTTTCAGGTTTGTCCGGATCGGGCGAGACAAAGGCCTTGACCGTATTCATATGGCGATGCCCGGCTATCAACATAAGGAGGTTGGGAGTGTCTTGAAGCGTATCCACCAACTCCTCCAGGGCCACCGCGTTTTGATATTCCGGAGCGGTCGTGGCCTCACCCTCCCACCATTCTGTCTCAGAGCCAATGGCTGCAACCGCGATGGGGGTATGGGAGGCGATTATCATGAGTTGATCGGCAGCCTGTCCGGCAGCAAGCTCGGCCTGAAGCCATGCCCAGCGATTAGCGTCCAGAAAGCCATGCCCGTGGATGTTGTTGGAACCGTCATCTTCCGACTGGGTATTATCCAGTACGATAATTTTGAGAGGAATGTCTGCTTTTGGCAAAAAACTATAGCAGGTAAAGTCGGCTGGTTGGGCAGGGTCAACCAGATTGAAACCATGGCCAACCGGATAGGATGATGTGTTGAAAAACTCCTGTATCCACTCCATCCTTAAGAGGGAACGGCGATCCGGGTCAGCCGCCACGGTGGGTGCGCCGCCAGCAAATTCAGGGTCCGTCACATCACCGGCATGGATAATATCGCCATAAGGTGTGGTTCCGTCAATAACGCCCATGTAGTAAGAAGGCAGGTTGAGCAGGTTTTGCATGTCAAAGAGGACGGGAAATGCCAGCATGTCCGGCTGGAGTATATTTGCTACATTCCATACCGTATCGGCAACGTAAGAATCCCGGAGGCCAAGGGCAGGATCAGCATCCACAGGGAACGAACCTATAAAAAAATGATCATGGTTGCCCATGGTTTGGTACCACGGAATCGAGAGATCAAGCCCTTCGGCCTGGAAAGGTTTCTGATAGTCTATATCGTCGGCTCCGTCATTGGCGCCCGAACTGGGCGTGATGGGTAGGCCGTCCAGAACGTCCATATACCATCTTAATTCTTTGTACGAAGTGCTGTTACAGGTGTCTCCCAGGGAAATTCCGAAATCAAACTGCTTTTCCTCGTTCAGGGCGTTCACCGTCCTTATGGCGGCATCCAGAACCTGGGTGGTATACATCATAACCGGTGAGTATATGGAAGTGTTGCTCCCTGAGTTAGGACCATCCAATTGCTGAAGATAGATCAACTGGTTCGGGGCTTCCTCATCCGTAATATGGATGTCGCTTATGGTAAAAAAATTCAGCAGCCTTTTGCGATGGGTGGGCGAGGGCTTGCTGTAGCCCGGAGCCATAATGTCCAACCGCTGCTTTAAGGGAAGGGGCGCGCCAAATTTCCAGGCGCCATAGCCCAAGGCGTCATATTCCGACACCTTGCAAAGTTCGGTGGCGGCAAGGCCTGGCGACCCGTTAGGGCTGTCCGGGGGAACCGCCAGCAAATTGGTGGTTACAGCAGACATGACCAATGGAAAGGACAACATCCTGTCAAGCGTGGTGGGAACCGTCTTCTTGTCCGCTGCGTAAGGGTATTCGTCGGTGTTGTCGCATCCCACCGCTAATGTGACCAGCAGGATACACACGATTGCCCAGACCAGCACATGTTTATAATCCCGACGTCTGTTCGTAGTCTCTTTTGGAATATAGCCCCTTGCCATTAACATGTCCTTTTCTCCTCCATGCCCGATAAATATTTTGTAATTACCCGAAATGCATCGTCTTCCTTAAGTTTTCCATTTTCGGCTTCAAAAGGATATTTTTGCTCCTATTGACCGCCTGTAATCACTTTGCATAGAGCCTGCCAAACGGAGAATCATTTGGGAATTATTTAAAGTTGAATTCAAAAACCGGGGGGTACTTGGAACGCGGATTATGGAAGGCTTGTTTGGGCGCCCGTTGGGGCGCGGATGCCATGTTACCATTATGGCGGACAAGGAGGGCGGACCGTCATGGAATATATCAAACGGCAAAATTTTGACATAGGGCCCGACGCCAAGCACCTTCCAAAGGTTTGTATCATAAAATTGTTGAAAAAATTGCCCATCATCATTATCCTAAACGATGCCTTTTGGGTGGACAAAGGGACATCCTGCTATTATCCGTTGCGCCTGCAAACAAACCAGCACATATTCGTAATTAGGGGGAACACATGGACAAACTCCTGACTTTATCCGGGACACAAATCGCTGCCATGATCCGGGAGGGAAAGATTTCCTCGCGCCAGGCCGTGGAAACTCATATTGAGCACTCCAAAAAAATCAATCCCTGGATCAACGCCATTGTGGCTGAGCGCTACGAAAAGGCCCTGGACGAAGCAGACCGGGCCGACACTTTCCTGAAAGAAAACGGCCCTGAAAAATGCCCCCCTTTCCATGGAGTGCCCTGCTCCATCAAGGAATGTTTTTCCCTGGCAGGTATGCCCCAAACCTCCGGCTTGGTCGCCCGAAAAGGCTTTATAGCCAAAAAGGATGCCACCGCCGTGAGAAGATTGCGCCGCGCCGGGTGCATACCCATCGGCGTCACCAATGTTTCGGAACTGTGCATGTGGATGGAATCCCGCAATAATGTGTATGGCGTCACCAACAATTGCTACGATCTCAGGTGCATTGTGGGGGGCAGCTCCGG
Source organism: Desulfatibacillum sp. (assembly GCA_016342355.1). Taxonomy (GTDB): domain Bacteria; phylum Desulfobacterota; class Desulfobacteria; order Desulfobacterales; family Desulfatibacillaceae; genus Desulfatibacillum. Next base: position 21,313 of record JAEINP010000038.1, on the reverse strand, counting down.
CGGGGAAGGGGCTATTGTCTCCTCGGGAGCCTCTCCCTTTGGCCTGGGATCGGACGTGGGCGGGTCCATACGTATGCCTGCTTTTTTCAATGGCGTATTCGGCCATAAACCCACCGGCGGGCTGGTTCCCAATAGCGGCCAGATGCCCATGGCTGAAGGCCGCGTGGCATTTTATTGCACCACCGGCCCCTTGTGCCGCAAGGCCGAAGACCTGATGCCCCTGCTGAAAATCATGGCTGGCCCGGACGGCCATGACCCTGAATGCGCCGCCATGGAAATTGGCGATCCTGGCAAGGTGGATTTATCCAAAATCAAGGTTCTTAGCGTTCCTGAGAATAGGGCGGTCCGGGTCAATCACGAGTTGGTGGTGGCGCAAAAAATGGCGGCTGACGCCCTGGAAAAGGTCTGCACGTCAGTCAAACACCGAACCGTCAACAAACTAAAATACTCCCTGCCCATATGGTCGAGCATGTTGAAAAACCATCAGCAAACGGAGTTTGGGGTTCAACTGGGCCAGGGCGTACGGATTCCTGTTTTTTGGGAATTGTTCAAATGGGCGTTGAGGGCTTCCGACCATACCCTGCCCGCTTTGGGCTTAGCCTTGTTGGAAAAATTCCCCTCGCCAGTGGAACGATTTGTAAAGATGGGCCGGGAATTGCGCCACGAGTTGATCGAGCTGATTGGGACGGACGGGGTCATGCTTTACCCCTCGTACAGCAAGCCTGCTCCCAGGCATTTGGAGCCTCTTTTGCTTTACGACAACTGGGTGTACACGGCGATCATCAATGCCATGGGTTTTCCCGCCACACAGGTTCCTTTGGGCTTGAGTAAAAAAGGCCTGCCCATGGGGGTTCAGGTGGTGGGGACGCCGGGAAACGATCACCTGACCATCGCCGTGGCTATGGAGTTGGAAAAAAGTCTTGGGGGATGGGTGGTCCCCAAATTAGCGGAGAAATTAAGCGCCTGATACGAACGGAGCCGGGACGCCCTAAGGCCCAGCGGTTACTGGGTGGCCTTTCTAAAATCCTCCATGGCGTCCTGGACTCCTTCCATTTCCCTGGAAAGAGGAGTTTCCTCCCGGAGATAAGGAGCCCATTCATAGGCCTTTTTTACGCGCTCCACATCAAAGGTATCTGATGGATAGGCAGGATTCATGGCGTAATTGACCAAGGTGCGCTGGCTAAGGACCTCACCCTGCTGAACAAATGCAATGCGGCCGGGATAGCGGTGTTGGATTTTTTTTCCTTCCTGGACCAGAAGACCCTGCCAGTCCTCGTAACGGACTTCCAGGCTGTCCCGGGATCGCCCGGGGACCCAGCGGGTCACGATAAATCGTATGGGCAAAAAAGTGTTTTTTTCTATCCAGAGTTGGGGGACTGATTCGTCAGGATATTGGGCTCCGACAACATAGGCCACCTTGCCCTGCCAATACCCCAGGGAACAGATTTCCGTCCTCACTCCCGCCAGACGCAAGCGGGCCATGAGCAACTGGGGGTTTCTATATAGCAAAGGTTCCTTGAATAAATCGAACTGGTCCTCAGATTCCGCTATGAGATAACTATCCGCCACTTTGGCGACCCCGGCGGGGGATATGACCACAATGCTGGCGCCCTCGGTGTTGCGAATCTCCTCCCGAAAACTCTCCGGGAATTTGTAGGATATGGTTCCTTCCAACACCACTGGCGCTGGAGTAATTTCCTGTTCCTGGTTTTCCTGAACAGGTCCCGACTCCGGACTTTCGGCATCCCCGGGCTTTCCCATGACCCGGGATGGATACATGGTGACTTGCTCGGTTACGGTAAGCCCCTTGGCTGGCCCCAGGGCTTTGTCCATAAATTCCAGAACCTGCTCCGCGGGCAGCACATAGGCCTGGGCGGAAAGGGCGGTCATGGCAAAACATGCCAGGGCGCAAATCAACATGCATCGGGAAAAAGTCTTCATGAAATCCTCGGGGAAACGGGCGTCGCCCGTTCCATAAACAAGGGGGAGCCCGTCAGGCTTCCCCCTTTTGGTGCTATGGCTATTTTTTGCTGGCCGTAATTTTGTCAAAGGGGCTGCCAAAGATGGCTGCCCTGCCCAGGTCCTCCTCAATGCGGATCAATTGGTTGTACTTCGCGACCCGGTCTGTCCGGGAAAGGCTTCCGGTCTTGATCTGACCCGCGTTAACCGCCACGGCCAGGTCGGCGATGAAGGTGTCTTCGGTTTCACCGGACCGGTGCGAAATCACCGTGGTGTAGCCGGACCGCTTTGCCAGGTCTATGGTCTGAAGGGTTTCGGTGAGGGTGCCGATCTGGTTGAGCTTCACCAGGATGGAGTTTCCCACGCCCTTTTCGATCCCTTTTCTGAAAATTTCAGGATTGGTCACAAAAATATCGTCCCCCACCAATTGGATGGCGCCCATACGCTTGGTCATTTCTCCCCAGCCGTCCCAATCCCCTTCGGCCAAGCCGTCTTCAATGGAGACGATGGGGTATTTGGAGACCATTTCCTCGTAATAGTCGATCATCTGGGTGGTGGTGAGGCTCTTTCCTTCGCCCTTGAGTTCATACTTTCCCTTGACGCAGAACTCGCTGGCTGCCGCATCAATGGCCAGGACAATATCCTTGCCCGGTTTGTAACCGGCCGCCTTGATGGCGTCCATGATGCACTTGAAGGCCTCTTCGTTGGATTCCAGGTTCGGGGCGAAACCCCCTTCGTCTCCCACGGCCGTGTTGTGGCCGGCTTTTTTTAGCAAACCCTTCAATCTGGCGAAAACCTCCGCGCCCATGCGCACCGCCTCGGCCACTGTTTTGGCGCCCTTGGGAATGATCATGAATTCCTGGATATCCAGGTTATTGGACGCATGCTCGCCGCCATTGATAATGTTCATCATGGGCAGGGGAAGGGTTTGGCCAGCCACGCCGCCCAGGTAACGGTACAGGGGAAATCCGAAGGCATCGGCCGCAGCTCGGGCCAAAGCCAGGGAAACCCCCAGGATGGCATTGGCGCCCAGCTTGGATTTATTCTCCGTTCCGTCCGCCTCGATCATGGCAAGATCGACGGCTGCCTGATCCGTGGCGTCCATGCCGATAACCAGGGGAGCAATGATCTCGTTCACATTCTGTACGGCCTTGGCAACGCTCTTGCCGCCATACCGTTTGGATTTCGTGTCCCTGAGTTCCAAAGCCTCCCGGGTTCCGGTGGATGCTCCGGAAGGTACGGCGGCTCTCCCGAAAGCTCCGCATTCCGTATGCACATCCACTTCCACCGTGGGGTTTCCTCTGGAATCCAATATTTCCCTGGCAGTTACTTCCAGTATTTGAGTCATGACAGCCTCCGATAATGAGGGTTTTTGCGGCGCAACCACTTTACGCCGTGGTTAAAACATCCATGGCGGCGCCATGGACATTATTGACAAGAATTTTGATTGGATGCTACCTAATCAATGGATAGAATGTCAAGAATCGCCTGACCGCGAAAGGGAAAAAAATATGGATCACAATTCTCCTTATTATAAAGCGCATCTGGTGGTCGCCGCCGCCCGGATAGCAGACCACAAGTTCGGCGTCCCCCCCACTGTCTCCCAAATAAGTGAAGTCACGGGCTATTCCATAGAGGAATCCCAAAGCATCTGTAACAAACTCAAAGAAATGGAAGTATTAAAAGCTGTCCTGGCCGGGGATGTGGAAAGGATGTATATTAAGAACCCTTTGCCCATGGAAGAACTGCCCCGGGCAAACCAAGGCCCCAATATGGAAGCCGAGGTGGAAAAATTCGCCAAACAACAGGCAGAACGCATGGCTAACATCACGGTAAAGGCCAAGGACGAAAAACAACGCAAAAAGGACCTTTTTGCGGCCCTGGAAAAAGAACTCAAGGGCCGGGTAGGCGAAACCAAACCATAAAATGGCCTCTCCCCCTAAAATTGAGAGATTTGATATGCTGGAAAAAATGTTTGACATCCTGGCCCGGGAAAACATGTGCGTCCTGGCCACGGAGTACGAAGGAAAACCCCATTGCTCCCTCATGGCCTACATGTTCGACCGCCAGGGCCGGGCTTTGGTGATGGTCACCGGAAAAAAATCCGCCAAATACCGGAATATGAAAGCCAACCCCAACGTGTGCCTGATGGTCGATACCCGCACCAGCGCCGCCCAAAGCGAGCGGGAGCACATCCAGGCCCTTACCGTTAGTGGGGTGTGCGAGCCCCAGGATCCCAGGGATCTTTTGGAACTGAAAAGGTCTTTCCTGGTTACCCATCCCCGCCTGAAAGAACTTCTGGAACAGGAGGACACGGAATTCTTCCGGGTCCACATAAGCTCCATCCAACTCCTGGACGGCCCCGTGGACTCCAGCTTCATCCAACTGGACTGACAGGCCGGGCAATTGCGCTTTATTATTATTCAGGAATAATCCGGCCTTAGCACATTAAAAAACGGGCCGGGCCCTTCCAATCCATCCCCTTGTCAATTATTCCCTTGATTTAATTCCAATGTTTTGTCAATTATGGTGGTTTACCGGGTTATGCCCGGGAATTGTTATACCGGAGCAAATAATGATCAAATTAATTCGCGGATTCAGGGATATACTCCCCGGCGACGTTGAGTTGTGGCAGGATATCGAAGCCAAAGCCCGCGTGCTTTTGGAGAATTTCGGGTTCAGGGAAATCCGTCTGCCCATAATGGAAAGCACAGACCTCTTCTCCCGGGGCATTGGCACGGACACGGACATTGTGGAAAAGGAAATGTACTCCTTTCCCGACTCCAAGGGCCGGGGCCAGACCCTAAGGCCCGAGGCCACGGCCTCGGTGGTCCGCGCCTATATCGAGCACGGCTTCGCCGGGTCCGACCCTGTGCAGAAATTCTATACCATCGGCCCCATGTTCCGCCATGAAAGGCCCCAGAAAGGCCGCTATCGCCAGTTTTACCAGATCAACGCCGAGATGTACGGGGTGGCGTCCCCCCTGGCGGACGTGCAGATCATGTACATGCTGCACCTGTTTTTTACCGGCCTGAGCGTACCCGATGTGGTGACCCACGTGAACTCCCTGGGCTGCCCGGAGTGCCGACCCAAGTTTCGGGACGCCCTCACCGCCTTTGTGTCGGACAAAACAGACCGTTTGTGCTCCGACTGCCAGCGCCGGGCCAAAACCAATCCCCTCAGGGTGATTGACTGCAAGGTTCCCGGCTGCAAGGAAGCGGTTGAAGGCGCCCCCTCCATCCAGGATCATTTGTGCCAGGATTGCAGGGAGCATTTTGAGGCTGTGATCAAAGGCCTGGACAACCTGTCCGTGCCCTATGAAATCAATCCCCGGCTGGTAAGGGGCCTGGATTACTACACCCGCACCACCTTCGAGGTCCAGACCTCACTCCTGGGCGCCCAAAACGCCGTGGCTGGCGGGGGCCGGTACGACGGACTGGTGAAAATCCTGGAAGGCAAGGATACCCCGGCCATAGGCTTTGCCATAGGCTTTGACAGGCTGGCGGCCCTGCTTGGCGCGGAGGAAAAGGACTTCACGGTCCCGCCGCCCCTGTTTGTCGCAGCCTTGGGAGCGGAAGCCCAGAAAATAGCCTTTGACTGGCTGTGCGCGTTCAACGCAAAAGGTCTGCGGGCTGAAATGGATTACGAAGGCAAAAGCCTGAAAAGCCAGATGAAACAGGCCAACCGCTTTAGGGTCGGCCATGTTTTGATATTGGGAGAAACCGAACTGCAAAACAACAAAGCTGTTTTGCGGAATATGGATACCAAAGAGCAGGTGGAGGTTGCCCTGGATGGCCTGGTGGATCAGGTCATCGCCCTGATAAACCAGGGATAGCCTCCGGGACACCCTGATTAGTGAGCCGGGCCAGCCCGGCGGTTAAGTAGGCGACATACAAACCTGTTCATTCAATAGTTTATGAGGAAAGCATACAATGGCTGATTTACTGGGAGACATGAGGCGAACCCACAACTGTGGGATCCTGAGAAAGGCGGATATTGGCAAAAAAGTGGTGCTCATGGGATGGGCCCAAAGGTGGCGCGACCATGGTGGGGTCATTTTTATCGACTTGCGGGACCGCTTTGGAATCACCCAGGTGGTTTTCAATCCCGAAAACAACGCCGATGTCCATCAACTGGCGGACTCCATCCGGAGCGAATGGGTCATCGCCGTGGAAGGCGAGGTCCTGGAACGCCCGGACGGCATGGTCAATCCCAAAATGGATACGGGCGAAATCGAGGTCATGGTTTCCGGCCTGAAAATCCTGAACAAGTCCAAGACCCCGCCTTTTATGATGGAAGACAACGTGGAAGTCTCGGAAAACCTGCGCCTGGAATACCGTTACCTGGATCTTCGCCGTCCCAAAATCGCTAAAAATATCATTCTCCGGCATCAGGTGGGGGCTTGCGTGCGCCAGTTCCTGAACGAAAACGATTTCCTGGATATTGAAACGCCGGTCCTGACCAAAAGCACACCCGAAGGCGCTCGTGACTACCTGGTGCCCAGCCGCGTCAATCCGGGCACATTTTATGCTCTGCCCCAAAGCCCCCAGCTTTTCAAGCAGCTACTCATGGTGGCCGGGTATGACCGCTATTACCAGATTGTCCGGTGCTTCCGGGATGAAGACCTCCGGGCGGACCGCCAACCCGAATTCACCCAAATCGACCTTGAAATGTCCTTTGTGGGAGAAGAGGACGTCATGGCCGTGGCCGAGCAGATGATCGCCCGGGTTTTCAAGGACGTCATGGGCAAGGAAGTCCAAACGCCCTTTGACCGCCTGACCTACCAGGAGGCCATGGACCGCTACGGCCTGGACAAGCCCGACCTGCGCTTTGACCTGGAGTTGCACGAGGTTTCCTCCATTGTGGAAGGGTCGGACTTTAAGGTGTTCGCCTCGGTGGTGAAAAAAGGCGGCATGGTCAAGGCCCTCAACGCCAAGGGATGCAGTCATTTTTCCCGCAAGGTCATAGACGACCTGACCGAATTCGTTGGCGTGTACGGCGCCAAGGGCCTTGCCTGGATCAAGGTGAAAGAGGACGCCTCCTGGCAGTCTCCCATCGCAAAATTCTTTACCGACGACGAAAAAGACGCTCTGGCCAAAGCCCTGGACATGGCGCCCGGCGACCTTATCTTTTTTGTGGCGGACAGCACCAAGGTGACCAACGACGCTCTGGGACATTTAAGAAACCAGGTCGCCAAACAATTAGGGCTCATTGACGACAATACATTCCGGTTTGTGTGGGTGACCGAGTTCCCCCTGGTGGAATACGACGATGCGGACAAACGCTACGTGGCCCTGCACCATCCATTTACCGCGCCCATGGAAGAGGACTTGGAATTATTGGAAACCAATCCCCTGGCTGTGCGGTCCCGGGCATATGACATGGTGCTGAACGGGACGGAACTGGGCGGAGGCAGTATCCGTATTCATCAGACCGAAATGCAGGAAAAAGTGTTCGGCATGCTGGGCCTGGGCCAGGAAGAGGCCGAAGAAAAATTCGGGTTCCTGCTTAAAGCCCTGGGATTCGGCGCGCCTCCCCATGGAGGCCTGGCCTTTGGATTTGATCGCCTGATCATGCTGTTGAGCGGCGAGCATTCCATCCGGGACATCATCCCATTTCCCAAAACCCAAAAAGCCTCGTGCCTGCTTACGGACGCCCCGTCGGAAGTGTCTTTCGAGCAATTGGCGGAACTGGCGCTCAGGATTAAAAAAGACCCCGCCAAATAGGCAAGGGGTGAGGTTAACCCAACGAACGATAACACTGACACACTAGATAATACGGACCGATTTTCCCGAAGCATCAGCTATCTAAGGGTTTCGGTTACCGACCGCTGCAATCTGCGTTGCTTTTATTGTGTGCCCGAGGAGGGGCTTTCCCTTCTCGGGCATAATGCTATTCTTTCCTACGAAGAAATCGTCGCTGTTGTGAAGGCCGGGGTGCGCCACGGCATCAAAAAGGTACGCATCACAGGCGGGGAGCCCTTGGTCCGCAGGGGAATCACGGACCTGATTTCCTGCATCGCCTCCATGCCGGGCATTGAAGACCTTGCCATGACCACCAACGGAGTCCGCCTGGCCCACATGGCGCAAGACCTGAAAAACGCCGGGCTGCACCGGGTCAACGTGAGCCTGGACAGCATGAGGCCCGAAGTCTTCGCCAAAATAACAGGCAGGGACCATTGCCGGGAAGTCATAAACGGTATCGAAGCGGCCCTGGGCGCGGGCCTGAACCCGGTGAAGATCAACGTGGTCGCCGTGGCAGGCGTCAACGATGCGGAATTCGTGGACTTTGCCCGACTGACCCTTCAAAAACCCGTGACCATCCGCTTTATCGAATACATGCCCATAGGCAAAAACATGCACTGGGCCAAAGAAAAGTCCATATCCTCACAGGAAATCCGCAACCTGATAGAAAAGGACCTGGGTCGCCTAAGCTCCGTGGAAGGCCACGGTCCCCTGGACGGCCCGGCAAGGCGATTCACCCTCCCCAACGCCAAGGGGGAAATCGGCTTTATCAACGCCATCAGCGGACATTTTTGCAGCACCTGCAACAGGCTGCGCCTCACCGCAGACGGCAAAATGCGCCCCTGCCTTTTTTCAGACAAGGAAATCGACGTACGCACGGTTTTAAGAAACGGAGCTGCGCCCGCCGACCTGGACGCCCTTTTTACCCGGGCCATCTCTCAAAAGCCCAAAGGCCTGGACTCGGGCGGCGCCGAAAGACCCGGCTGCGACCGGGGTATGTCCACCATTGGGGGATGATTTAATTCTGCTTTAACCCGACGTTGATCCCACTTCCACAAAAGACCAGCCCGAATATGCATGTTCTGGTTGAGCCCCGCGAAACTCAATAAATCAGCCGCAACGCGGCAATCGGTCAATTCCCTTCCCCATTGGCGAGGGATGTTTATGCGCCAGTAATGCCGTGGACCCGCCTGATAGAAATCATGCGGCCCGTTGCATGATAGTCCTGCCTGAATTGGGTAGCGGTCTTTACTCCATTAAAATCCCTTGACATAGACGCCCCCGGCTTGGTATTGAAAGTTTGTTTGACTGAGCGCTCGTTCAGTCTATGAAGAAGTGAGAATACTGACTGGTCAACCAAGGAAAAGATGCTGGATAAAACCAACAATAACTCCCTCATACCCACCCAGGTCAAGGATCAGGATCTGGTGGCCAAACGACGACGCCAGATTGTGGACGCCGCCGTGACTTTGTTCATGGAAAAGGGCTTCCACAAAACCACCACCCGGGAAATAGCCCGGGCTGTTGGCTTTTCCATTGGGTCGTTGTATGAGTATGTGAAATCCAAGGAGGACATTCTTTTTCTGGTGTGCGACGCCATTCACGCCGACATGGAGCAGGGGGTCACCCTGGCCCTGGATCGGGCTTCGGGCTCCAAGGAGGTTCTGCCTGCCATGATCCGGGAATATTTTCTGGTATGCAATAGGCTTGACCGCCACATTTTGCTGATATACCAGGAAGCCAAATCACTGCCCAAGCATTGGCGGAAAAAGGTCCTTGAAAACGAAGTACGCATAACCAGCCTGTTTGTCATAGCCCTGAGGCAACTTGTGGGCGAGGGCATTCTGCCTTCCATGGATGAGGCAAGGCTGGACGTCATGGCGCATAACATAACGGTGTGGGGCCATATGTGGGCGTACCGGGGATGGTACCTGTCCCGGCACTACACCATTGAGGAATACATAGAACAACAGACAGCTTTTATCCTGGATAGCTGCGCGACCAACGGAGGCCGCGCACAAGGAGACAAACATGAAGCAAGATAAAGTCTACCAGCCCACCCAACCTATACGTGTGGTCACGGCAACGTCCCTTTTTGACGGGCATGACGCGTCCATCAACCTTATCCGGCGCATGCTTCAGGCAACGGGCGTGGAGGTCATTCACCTGGGCCACGACCGGTCGGTGGAGCAGATCGTGAACGCCGCCATCGAGGAGGACGCCCAAGGCATCGCCATTTCCAGTTACCAGGGCGGCCACATGGAGTTTTTCAAGTACCTTGTGGATCTTCTCAAGGAGCGGAACGCGCCGGGCATCAAGGTGTTTGGGGGTGGGGGCGGGGTTATTGTGCCCGAGGAAATAAAAGAACTGGAGGCCTACGGAATCGCCAAGATTTATTCCCCGGAGGACGGAACCAAAATGGGCCTCCAGGGCATGATCAACCACATGGTGGAATCCCTGGATTTCCCCACCATCAAGGACCCCAAGTTGGATTTCAAGGCGGTTTCGCCCCAGAACAAACCCCTGGTGGCCCGTTGCATCTCCATGGTGGAGCAAAAGAAAAAATGGGACGAAAAAGAACTCAAACCTTTGTGGAGCGTGGTTAAAAAAGATACCAAGGCGGTCGCCATCGGTCTTACCGGGACAGGCGGGGCCGGGAAATCCTCCCTCACGGACGAACTCATCCTCAGGCTTTTGCGGGATTTCAAAGACCTGAACATCGCCGTGGTCAGTACGGACCCCTCCCGCAGGAAAACCGGCGGCGCTCTGTTGGGAGACCGCATCCGCATGAACGCCATTGACAGCCCCCGCGTGTACATGCGTTCCCTGGCCACCCGGGAGTCCCACACCGAGCTTTCCGCCGCCGTGGACGACATCATCCGCTTTCTCAAGGGCATAGGCTATGATCTGGTGATTTCCGAAACCGCCGGTATCGGCCAGGGCGACACCGCCATTGTGGATCTGGTGGATGTCTCCGTCTTCGCCATGACCGGCGAGTTCGGCGCCGCCTCCCAGTTGGAAAAAATCGACATGCTGGATTTTGCCGATCTGGTGGTGGTGAACAAGTACGAAAAACGCGGCGGCGAGGACGCGGTCAAGCTGGTCAGCAAGCAAGTCCAGAGAAACCGCGAGGCCTGGGATGTGCCTGCCGAGGAAATGCCTGTTTTCGGAACTTCGGCCTCCAAGTTCAATGACGACGGCGTAACCGCCATGTACCTGGCTCTGCTGGATGTCATCAACGAAAAAACCGGGCTGAATCTGAAATCCTCCCTGCCCAGGCCAAAAGGCCATGTGTCCACGTCCAAGACGATCATCATCCCCCCGGACAGGGACCGGTATCTTACCGAAATTTCCGACGCCATCCGGGATTATCACGCCCACACGGAAATCCAGGCAAGAGCGTTGCGGGAAGCGTGGCAGCTTGAAAAGGCTGCGGAATTCATGAAAACCAAAGATGAAAAGGTTTCGGCCAAACTGGCGGAAGAAGCCAAGCAAGCCTTTGCCGCCCTGGATGAGGAAACCCAAAAGCTCATCACCTCGTGGCCTGGAACAAAGAAAAAATACTCCGGGGATGAATACACCTACGAAGTGCGCAACAAGGAATACAGGGTGCCTTTAAAAACCGAATCCCTGTGCCGGAGCATGATCCCCAAGGTGGCCCTGCCCAAGTACGAAGACCCCGGGGAGACTTACCGGTGGCTCAGGCGGGAGAATCTGGCGGGATTCTTTCCTTTTACCGCCGGGGTTTTCCCCTTCAAACGGGCGGACGAAGACCCCACCCGCATGTTTGCGGGCGAAGGCGATCCTTTCCGCACGAATAAACGGTTCCGCCTGTTGTCAGGAAGCTATCCGGCCAAACGTCTTTCCACGGCTTTTGACTCGGTCACCCTATACGGCAAGGACCCGGACCGCAGGCCCGACATTTACGGCAAGATAGGCAACTCGGGCGTAAGCGTATGCACCATTGAGGACGTCAAGGTTCTATACGGGGGATTTGACCTCTGCGCGCCCAACACTTCCGTATCCATGACCGTCAACGGCCCGGCGCCCATCATGCTGGCCATGTTTTTGAACACGGCCATCGACCAGCAGGTGGATAAGTTCGAGGCTGAAAACGTGCGCAAGCCCACCCGGGAGGAATATGAAAAAATCCGGGCGACAGCCTTGTCCACGGTGCGCGGCACGGTCCAGGCTGACATCCTCAAGGAGGATCAGGGCCAGAACACCTGCATTTTTTCCACGGAATTCGCCCTCAAGATCATGGGCGACATCCAGCAGTATTTTATTGATAACAATGTGCGCAATTTTTATTCCGTATCCATTTCAGGGTACCACATCGCCGAGGCGGGGGCCAACCCCCTCACCCAACTGGCCCTGACCCTGGCCAACGGCTTCACCTATGTGGAGTATTACCTTTCCCGGGGCATGGACATAGACGACTTTGCGCCCAATTTCTCCTTTTTCTTTTCCAACGGCATGGAGCCGGAGTACACGGTTATCGGCCGGGTGGCCCGCAGGATTTGGGCTGTCGCCATGCGGGAGAAATACGGCGCCTCCAAGCGCTCCCAGATGCTCAAGTACCACATCCAGACATCGGGCCGGTCTTTGCACAGCCAGGATATCCAGTTCAACGATATCCGCACGACTCTCCAGGCCCTGTGCGCGGTCTACGACAATTGCAACAGCCTCCACACCAATGCTTATGACGAGGCCATCACCACTCCCACCGAGGAATCGGTGCGCCGTGCTTTGGCCATCCAGTTGATTATCAACAGGGAGTGGGGCCTCGCCAAGAACGAAAATGTCAATCAGGGCAGCTTTATCGTGGAGGAACTGACCGATTTGGTGGAGGAAGCCGTGCTGGCGGAATTCGACCGCATCACCCGCCGAGGCGGAGTGCTGGGCGCCATGGAAATGGGCTACCAAAGAAGCAAGATCCAGGACGAGTCAGTCTATTACGAAACCCTCAAGCACTCCGGGGGCCTGCCCCTGGTGGGCGTGAATATGTTCATTGATCCCAATGCCGGTAAGGACGGACAATTCCAGGAACTGGAATTGGCCCGCTCCACGGAAGATGAAAAGGAATCCCAGCTTAATCGGTTGGCGGAATTCCACAAGGAACATGAAAAGGAATGCGCCGCCGCTCTTAAAAAACTCCAGGAGATCTCCCTGGGCGGAGGAAATATTTTCGCGCAAATGATGGAAACCGTCCGCCATTGCAGCCTGGGGCAGATTTCCCAGGCCTTGTTTGACGTGGGCGGAAAATACCGCAGGAATATGTAAAATCAAAGTTGCTTCCTCATTGGTGGCCGGAAAGATTGTTTTCCGGCCACTCTTTATTTCAGAGACTTTCCTGATGTGGTAGAATTGGTTTGAAACACGCCAGACAGGAAAGGGACATTTATTGGAAGCAGACAATACCCACACGAAATTCAATGGGCAATCCGCCTCAATAAAAAACCAGTCTTATAGCGGAGCGCCGTTGATCTTCGCCATGTGCGCGGCCCAGGTGTGCGGAATGCTGGGCGTTTTCGCCTTTCCCGCCCTGCTTCCCCATTTCCGGGAGTTATGGAGTCTGTCCAACAGCCAGGCAGGCTGGATCAACGGCATTTATTTTGTGGGTTACACCCTGGCGGTGCTCTTCCTCACCAGCCTTACCGATCGCATGGACGCCCGAAAAATCTGCATGGCATGCTGCCTGATAGGCTTTTTGGCCAACCTGGGATTCGCCATGGCGGTAAACGGATTCTGGCTGGCCCTCCTGTTCCGGGCTTTTGCGGGCCTGGGGCTGGCAGGCACCTTTATTCCCGGCTTAAAAGCACTCATTGATCGCTTGCCTTCCTCTTTCCACCCGCGGGCAGTGTCTTTTTACACAGCCAGTTTCGGCCTGGGGTTGAGCCTTTCTTTTTATGTCACAGGCTTGATATTTGAGGGGTTTGGCTGGCGTATCGCCTTTGGAGGGGCCGCGGTAGGTTCTCTGGTTGCCTTGGTGCTTTTCTTCTTCATGCTGACGCCCAGGCCGGTGGATAAGGATCAGGCCAAGGCATCCTTGAAAGAAATCCTGGATTTCAGGCCTGCGTGGAGGGATGCCCAAACCCGATCCTACATCCTGGCCTATATGTGCCATATGTGGGAAATGTTCGCAGCTCGTTCCTGGATGGTGGCCTTTCTGGCCTTTTCTTTGGGGCTGCATGAAGTTGCGAAAAATCATCCGGCCCCCACCACAGTCATGGCTGTGGCTGGAATATTTGGCACGATTGCCAGCATCCTGGGGGGTGAGTTGGCCGTCCGTTTTGGCCGCAGGCGGGCAGTGCGGGGAATTATGGCAATTTCGTGCCTGACCGCACTCAGTATGGGTTTCGCCGCTCATTTACCCTATCTTGCAGTGGCGGGCCTGTGCATATTTTATACGGTGTTTTTCCAGGGGGATTCCGCCGCCATCCATTCCGGGGTGATCAATGCCGCCAAGCCGGAACGACGTGGCTCGGCAATGGCTCTCCAGTCTCTGGGAGGATTTGCGGCGGCCTCTGTGGGTACGGTGGTTGCTGGAGTGGCGCTGGATCTTTCCGGCGGAGGCCTGACAGCCTGGTCCTGGGGGATCACCTTTGGGATTATGGGGCTTGCGGCCCTGGCAGGCAACCTGCTCCTGCGGGGAAGCAAACCGCCCGGCACATAACCCGTTTTATTTGAATACAGCCTCCAGCTGTTCAAACAGCCAAATCATGTCTGTACGATGATTTTCGGGAATCTCTTTGATGCGTTTTTCGGAAAGAAAAGCCACTTCCGCTTTTCCCGTGGCGGATTTCCGCCCGTCCGGTCCCAATAGCAGGGCGTCCACCACGGCCCGGCCGTTGTCGGACTCGGAGCGGAATTTTCCCTGGACCCGCACCTTGGAGCCTACGGGGATAGGGCGCAGGTAGCGGATATTCAGGCTGCGGGTTACAAAAAACCTGCGTTTCAGGGTGATGACCGTCCAGCCCACAATCTCGTCCATGAGCGTGGAGATGATGCCTCCATGGACCAGATTTTCCCAGCCAGCCAGATTTTTATCCAAAACCAAGTCCGAGACCACTTTTTCCCCTTCCAGAAAAAAATGCATGTGCAGGCCAATGGGATTGGCCGAGCCGCAGGCAAAGCAATTATATCCCTTCAGGTTGGGCAGGGGTATGCGTTGAATGTCTTCCATCAATTCACCACTCTTACCGGTTGTTCGCAGCAGCAAGGGCCGCGTACACGTCTTCCATCACCAAAAGGGACGCCTGACTCATGGCCTGGCTCATGGCCTTGGCGATGGATTCCGGACTTTTTTCATCCGCCTTTTGGGCAAGGCGATATTGTTTTTGAAAAAGGACCTGCCGGGTAATGTCGGGTTCCTGCTCCTTGATCAGGGTGATTCCCAGCACAAAGACCGCCTCCCAAGCCTCATCCGAATCCTTTTCGTAAAACTCCTCCACCACCCCTTCCAGGCTATGGGTCATCCTGAGATTGGAATCGTAGGACAGGACAGCCCCGAACAACCCCTGTGCCTTGAAGTCCCTTGCCAGAAAATAGGTCGCCATGTCGCCAGGGTTGGACCGCCATTTGTGATAGGAGTAGGTGTTTCTCACAAAGGCTTTGTTCCGGTAGACTATGGGCAGCATGTTGTAATCCGGCGCAACGGAAAACCGTTTGAACAGAACCACATAGGGCAGGACGGTTTTTTTCTCCAGCCTGGGAGTTTCATATTCCAGGGTGTAATAATTGATGGGCGTACTGGCGGTGCGTGAAATCCCGCAGGCCGCCAACAGGCACACCATGGCCAAACAAAGCAATGGCGAGTATTTTCCAGGCCTCACAAGAATTCTCCTTGTTGGTGGTTGCAGTTTTTCACCTTTCTATTCCCGCCCCCCTTGCAGGTTTCTGGGGGAAGGGGGCTGTCCCAAAAGAATCTGGGCCGGGTCCTGGGCCAGGCTTTCCAACAGTCGATTCAGGTTCTCCGTGGCCTTTTCCATATTCTGGACTGAGACAAGCAGATGCTGTTGCAAATGAGCGACCTTGTCGTCTGTTCCCGCTACCAGATTTCCCCCTTCCTTGACCATAACGGAAGCCGCTTCCATGGTTTCCTTCAGGGCTTCCATGGCAAGGGTCAGGTTATCCTGGTTCTGGCCCAACAGGCCATCCAGTTTTTCCAGGGCTGTTTCAGCCCGGTTGAACATTTTTCGGGCGTCCGCCACGGTGTGTTCCACTTCCGGCCCCACGCTTTGGACAGAGGCAAGAATCCGGTCCCAGCGGTCCGGGTCCAGAATTGCGTTTAACCTGTCCAGGGATACCACAATGGATTCGGAAATCGCCGCAGTATTCGTATTATTGATCACCTTGTCCAGGGAGTCCAAATCCCTTTGAAGCCGGGAGATAACCCCTTCCACGTCCATTTCCTTAAAACGGTGGAGCATGGTTTCCACACTGCGGAAAATCTGGTTGAACCCGGATAGACGTGTGGGAATGAGGGGAAAAGGAGGCTCAAAACTGAGCGGGGGCATGTCTGCGGGCTTATCTGCAGAAAGGTCCAGCTCGATAAACATAATGCCGGTTATCCCCACGGATTTTAGCTGGGCGGATACGGGTTCGGAAGGGATTTCCCCCTTCCGGATTTTCACCACCACCTCCACCAGCTTTCCGTCCTCGGCCACCCCAATGGACTGTACCGAGCCAATGGGCACTCCCCGGTATTTAACGGTGGAATCCTGGTCCAATCCCTGGACCGATTCGTCAAAATACATGACAAAATTCTTGCCTTCTTCCAAATACCCGGACATGCCCACCCATATGACCACCACTACGGTCAACGCAGTGCCCACTATGAGAAAAAGCCCGACCATGAACTTGGTTTGCGCGGAAGCCATGCTTGGTTATCTCCATACCCTATTTTGCCGGGTCGGGATTATTAGTCGCAGTTATCCTGTCCCGGCGGATTGAAAAAATCCCTCACCTGGGGATGGGGGCTTTGGTTTTTAAGGTCCAACGGATGACCCTGGGCAACAATTCCCCGGGTTTTCTTATCCAGCATAATGACCCTTTGGGCGACTGCGAATATGCTGCGCAACTCATGAGTCACCACCACCATGGTGGTGCCGAATATCTTATTAAGCCTCAATATCAGCCTGTCCAGCTCCGAAGACGTTATGGGGTCCAGGCCCGCCGAGGGCTCGTCAAAAAACAAAATTCTTGGGTTGAGGGCCATGGCCCTGGCCAGACCGGCCCTTTTTCGCATACCGCCAGACAGTTCGGAAGGCAGGAGGTTTTCCGTGCCAGCCAGGTAGACCATGGAAAGTTTGATCCGGACCAGGCTTTCCACGGCATCCTTGGGCAGATCCGTATGTTCCAGCATGGGCAGGGCCACGTTCTGCCCCACGGTGAGGGAGCTTAACAGGGCGCTGCCCTGGTACAAAACCCCTATGCGTTTTAGCAGGGCCTGATATTCGGCGGTGGTGCTGCTTATGAGATTGCAGCCGTCCACCATAATCTCTCCACTGACAGGCGCCAATTGCCCGATCATGTGTTTGAGCAGAGTGCTTTTGCCGCAACCGCTTCCGCCCACGATCATCAATATCTCGCCTGGAGTCACATCAAAGGAAACATCTTCCAGGATGCGGGTTTCCCCGTAACCGGCTGTCAGGTTCCTGACGCTTATGATGGGTTCCAGGTCCATGGATCAACTCCAGTACAACTGGATAAAGGCAAAAATACAGTCCCACAGGACGATGAGAAAAATCCCGGACACCACCGCTGAGGTGGTGGCCTGGCCCACAGCAGCCGATCCTCCCCGCACCTGGAAGCCCCTCAGGCATCCCACCCAGGTGATTAAAAACGCAAACACCACAGCCTTGAAAAAACACCATCTTACCGCATACATGCTCAGGCTGTTGATGGTCTCGCTCAGATAGTTGGCCAGGGTCAAATCCAGAAATGCCACCCCCACCACAAGCCCCCCCAATATGCCGAACAGGCAGGCAAAAACCGTGAGGATAGGCATCACAACCATGGCGGCGAGCATCTTGGGCATCACCAAAAAAACCACGGGATTAAACCCCATGGTGGATAATGCGTCCACTTCCTCGGAAATTTTCATTGTACCGATTTCCGAGGCAAAGGCGGAGCCGGAACGGCCTGTCACCACAATGGCTGTCATAATGGGGCCAAGTTCCCGTACCATGGCAATGGCGACCAGGGGGGCCACAAAGATATTGGCTCCGAACTGTTTAAGCTGCACCGAGGTCATGAAGGCCATGATAAAGCCCAACAAAAAATTGATGAGCCCCACTATGGGCACGGCGTCCACCCCCACCCGCCTCATGGATAGCAGGGTGTCATCCCACCGCATGGTAGAGGGATGGCGGAGGACAATAGCCACGCACAGAAAAACATCTCCGGTAAAATCTATGAGCTCTCTGGCTCCATAGATCTTGCTTATAAGGGCGCCGCCCAGAGCCGTGAGGGGATTTTCCGGTTTCCGAGACTCCAAGGCTGGAGCACTGACCAAATCCCGAAAATGGAGAAGGTCAAGCACCTCTCGCACATTGGCCTGGGCCGCCTCCATGGTGCAAGGGCATTTGACCGAACTGGCCGCCTTATAAATATCCGCAAGGAGCAGAGCTCCGAAATCGTCCACCCGGGAGACCTCACCCAGGTCAATCACCAAGTTGCCGGAACAATTTTTCCGCACAGCCTCCCTCGCAGATCCAGCAAGGGAAAAATAGGCGCTCTGGTCCAAAGGCCCTTGCAGTAGCATACACATGCCTGCATCGCCGTTGTTTTCAATCCTGAACGTGGCTGCCTGGTTATTCATCCTTGAATGGCCATCATGCGTTTTTTAAAATGCTTTGCAATTCCTCTTGAAGGAACTGGAGGCGCTCCAGGTCGTGGTCTCCGTCTTTTTCTTTCGCCATCCTGTCTTTTAATGTTCTGCGCAGATCCTTGATGCTTTTCTCCAGGCCCACAACGACGTTGTTCATTTCCGAGAAATGATCAGGCTCTGTCGCCTCTTCCACAGCCGGGATCTCATAATCCACAGTCTTGGGGGTCAGAAGCATGGATTCCCGCCATCTGGGCACATGAGTCTCCATGCCAAATTGCTCCCGAATTTTTTGCGCCAGGACCTGGCAGGCCTCGGGCTCCCCGTGTATGGGAAAAACCTTGGGCTTGGATTCGGCAAAGTGGCTCACCCATTTCAAGAGGTCGTTTTGATCCGCATGGGCTGAAAATCCGCCAATCGTGAAAACCTTGGCCTTAACAGCCACGGTTTCCTGAAAAATCTTGACTTCCTGGGCGCCTTCCACAATCCTGCGGCCCGTAGTTCCCTGCGCCTGGAAGCCCACGATCACCAAACTGGCGCCCGGCCTCCACAAATTATGTTTGAGATGATGCTTGATACGGCCTGCGGTGCACATGCCGTTACCCGCCATGACAATGGCTGGTCCGGGCTTTTCGTTGATTGCAATGGAGTCCGCCGTGTTGGGCGTGAATTTGAGGTTGGGCAGGTCCAGGGGATCAAAGCCCTTTTCCACAATGGCAAGGGCTTCCTTGTCATAGTGTTGCTTGTACTTACGAAAAATCTCCGTGGCCTTGATGGCCAGGGGACTGTCCAGGTAAATCGGGATGTCGGGAAGCAGTCCGGCTCTCTGGAATTCCCCCAATATGTATAGAATCTCCTGGGTGCGTTCCACGGCAAAGGCCGGTATGATTACTTTTTCCCCGGCGGCGGTGCTGTACTTGATGGCTTCCAAAAGCTCGTCGCGGCTTTGCTCCCGGGTTTTGTGCAAACGGTTCCCGTAAGTGGACTCCACAAAAAGGAAATCCGCGGCATAAACCTCATAGGGATCTTTGATGATAAGCTGGGAGGCTTGGCCGATGTCCCCGGAAAAGACGATTTTCATCTCTTCGTCGCCATCCTTGATCCACATCTCTACAATTGCAGAGCCCAAAATATGACCGGCGTTGCGCAAACGGATTTTTACGCCCATGTCCAGTTCCATCATTTCGTCCCTCGGGAGGGCCTGAAAATGGGAAAGGCTTCTTTCCGCGTCCGCCGTGGTGTAAAGGGGGAGTATATCCTTGCTGCCTCTGCGCTTGTTCTTGCGCGTCTGCCATTCGGCGTTCATTTCCTGGATATGGGCCGAGTCTAAAAGAAGTATCTCAGCCAGATCTATGGACGGGGGAGAGGTGATAATTTTCCCGTTGTATCCGTCCCGGACCAGCTTGGGAATCCGGCCTATATGGTCAATATGAGCATGGGTGGCGATGACCAAGTCTATCTGAGACGGGTCAAAACCCCAGCTATCCCAGTTCCGGGCTTCCATTTGCTTTCCGCCCTGGAACAGGCCGCAATCCACTAATATCTTTCTGCCGTCCGAAGTTTCGATCAGATGATTGGAACCGGTAACGCCTCCTGCTGCACCCAGGCATGTCACTCTTACCATTTTTTCCCGCCTTTCCTTAGCTGAAAGTATCGAATTAACCGTCAAAACCATACCGTGTAACCCCGTCTTTTGCAATCCCAATATAACAAGCAGCCCGAGGCGGTGTATTATGGCTTTGACACTTTAACGCCCTTCCGCTAAATAATGGGCAGCCAAAGGCCAAAAACAGACTCGAAATCGGAGCACGCCACCCCATGACTTATTATGAAATCCTGGGCATTAAAAAGGATGCCACGGAAAAGGAAATCAAATCAGCATATAGAAAGCTGGCTTTTGAATGCCACCCGGACCGCAACCCCGATGATCCCTTGGCTGAAGATAAATTCAAAAAGATTTCAGAGGCTTATGCTGTTTTAATGGACGAGGGCAAACGGACCCAATACGACCGGGCCCAAACCTTTGGAGGCGGAGGGCAGGGCTTTTCCTATTCCCAGGAAGAAATCTTCCGGGATATGTTCAACAATCCCCAGGCCAGCCAGATTTTTCGGGACCTTTTCCGTGAATTTGAAAACGCGGGCCTGCGTACCGACCCCCAGTTCTTCCAGCAGGTTTTTTTCCGTAGCGGCCCCCTTCTCGTAGGCGGAGCCATTTTTTTCGGCGCTATGGCAGGCGCCTGGAAGGAACTTTTTGGCACAACCATGCAGGGAGCGGGAACCGCCGCACGGGTAGCCACTAAGGCCAAACCCGGTCTTTTGTCCCGAATTGGCCAAAAAGCCGGAAAATATCTCCTGAAAAAGGCCATCCAATCCAGCCAGAAAAATATGCTGGAATCCAACGACGTGAC
The DNA here is from genome assembly GCA_016342355.1 of Desulfatibacillum sp. Taxonomy (GTDB): domain Bacteria; phylum Desulfobacterota; class Desulfobacteria; order Desulfobacterales; family Desulfatibacillaceae; genus Desulfatibacillum. The sequence continues at coordinate 371 of JAEINP010000038.1, read as the reverse complement.
TTACAACCTCTCGGTCAGTCGGCAAGAAGCCATGGAAGGCAAGCAAGTGGAATTGTCCCTCCATCATACCAATCCCCGGGAAATCCTTAAAGTATATATTCCCGCCGGAGTCAGGGACAACACGCGCCTGCGTCTCAAGGGCAAGGGCCGGGTTTCCGCCTACGGCCAGGGCGACATGTATGTGCTGGTCCGGGTGGCTTCAACCGTGTAATGCCCCGCTCCATGAGTTCATGAAAGGACTCTCCAGCTACGCATACCCTCTTTGCAACAAAACAAATGGACAAAAAAAGGGCCTAACCCTTGATGAGTTAAGCCCTTGTAATTTTTGGTAGGCACGATTGGATTTGAACCAACGACTTCTACCGTGTCAG
>JAEINP010000125.1 GCA_016342355.1 Desulfatibacillum sp. | reverse complement strand
CAGGACGGCCTTGAAATATGTCGGCATTGCTCCCTGGCAGTTATCACTAGTGAATCCTGATCCCGAAAGTTGAGTTACTCAGTTAACAGCAATTTGGTATAAATACCGATGCCCTGTGGCGAACCCAATAATGTACTGAAAACCGGGCTTCAAAAAACCTCCCGGTCGGCGCCCATCTTTCCGGCCTCAATAAACATTATAGGTCGCACCTACAGCGCTTCGCGCCCCGGCAACAAGTTGGCACGGCTACCCAAAACAAGGGCAGGGCAAGCACTGCCCCCTACCCACCGTCATTCCCGAATGTCCCTGTTGGGAATCCAGTCCTTTGTCCTGGAGCGAAAAGGGAATCATCGCCGCCGCAATAAAACACCAAACCTCCAAGACGTTGGATCCCCGACTACTACCTCGGGGATGACAAACTTGGGCCACCCTCACTGAGGACTGCCAGGGCCGTAGGAGAGCCGGGGCCATTGCGGACCCCTGGAGGGACAATCAGGGCCTCCCACCTGCTTCCTGGAGCCTGGATAAGGGATGATCGCCGCCCGCACACTTGAAAACAAGGTGCGGGACGCCGGATACTGGTAACGATGAGGCCAGGGAAGCGCCATGGTGGGAAACTCGCCAATCCAAGACCAGGGCATAGATCAAGAAATGCCGCAGGATCGGTGCGCCCTGAAATCATAGATATTGCTATCTATTTGATTTTATGATATTTATTCCAACATAAAAAACCTTGAACTCTGAGCAAGGTCAGAGTTCAGTGGCTTTGCCATCTGAACGACTCATTTGCTACAACCGAGTCTGAGTTGTCCCCACAACTGTAGCCAAGGAGTAACAAATGAGTCGTTTCAAAAAGTTATCACAAACCATTTGGCATTGCCAGTATCACATAGTCTGGACGCCCAAGTATCGTTTCAAAATACTCAAGGGCAAGATTGCCGATGAAGTGGAAAACTGCGTACGAGCCTTTTCCTCCCAGCAAGGGGCGGAAATTATAGAATTGAACGTGCAGATAGACCATGTTCACCTTCTGGTTATGATTCCGCCCAAATTGTCAGTCTCTGGGTTTGTGGGCACAGTCAAAGGAAGAACGGCTATCCGTGTATTGAACTGGTTCCGAGAATTGAAACAAAAACCCTATTGGGCCAATCATTTCTGGTCGAGGGGCTATTGCGTTGACACAGTAGGACTCGATTCGGAAATGATTCGAAAGTACGTCAAACACCAAGAGAAGAAGGAACGGGAATCCGAGAAACCCCGTTACTAATAACATAGAATAATGGGGGCAACTCAACTTTGCCCTCTCAGAGGGCAAAGCATTTTTGTCCCCTTCCAGGGGTTAATCCCAAAACCGGCCCCTCCGGGGTCGGATTTTTATTTTCTGGGTATTCATGCTCCCGGGAAGAAATCTCCACAAAACAATACAGTCAAAGTCCTTATATTCCAAGCCTCCGGACGTAGCCCCGCCGACCCTATGAGTATTGGAACAAAACACATTTCCCTTCGCATTCCCGACAAGCATATTGGGAGAGGGGATTATGTTTTCTGTAAATTTGTTTTGCCGCTCTAATATGTGGTATTATGAAGACTAATCCAAATGGAATGGAATGCATTCTGAGAAATCCCCCGGAGGGTTTTGAATGGGAATTGCAGCGGATATTATTATCATTGTGGTGGCGGCCCTGGCAGGAGGGCTTATTGCCCAAAGGCTTCGCCAACCCCTTATCCTGGGATATATCCTGGCCGGGGTTCTGGTGGGACCCTATTCTCTGGGAAGGATCAGTCCAGAGGAAATCCACAACATAGAACTTCTGGCGGAAATCGGGGTGGCTCTCCTTTTGTTCGCCCTGGGCCTGGAATTTTCGTTTAAGAAACTCAAACCGGTCAGCCGCATCGCCCTCATCGGTACACCCATCCAGATTCTCCTGATTATGGCCTACGGTTACGGGATAGGCCGCCTTTTGAGCTGGGGGTGGTCGCCTTCCTTGTGGCTGGGGGCGCTAGCCTCCCTGTCCAGCACCATGGTTTTACTGAAAACCCTGGAAAGCCAGGGGTGGATGGGAACCCTGTCCAGCCGGGTGATGATCGGCATGCTCATCGTCCAGGACCTGGCCGTGGTGCCCATGATGATCATCCTGCCCCAATTGAACAACCCCGAGGCGGGATTGCCCATACTGGGCGCGGCGGCGGTCAAGGCGGTTGTGTTCCTGGGCGCCATGATTGTGGTGGGCGTCCGGCTACTGCCCTGGGTCATGAAGCACGTGGCGGGATGGAACTCCCGGGAGCTGTTTTTGTTGTCCATTACGGCCATTGGTCTGGGCGTGGGATACGGGACCTACCTTTTCGGCCTGTCCTTTGCCTTTGGCGCCTTTGTGGCTGGCATGGTCTTGAGCGAGTCGGATTACGGCTACCAGGCCTTAAGCGATATCATCCCTCTCCGGGACCTTTTCGGGCTGCTGTTTTTCGCCTCCGTGGGCATGCTTCTGGACCCCCGGTTTCTCATGGACAATTTTAAGACAGTCCTGCTTTTGGCAACCCTCATCTCTCTTGGTAAATTTTTTGTATTTTATTCCCTGGCGTATATTTTCAGATACGGAAACGTGGTGCCCCTTGCCGTGGGCCTGGGCCTGTTTCAAATGGGAGAGTTCAGCTTTGTCCTGGCCCGGATGGGCGTGGCTTCGCAATCCATCGATGCCAACCTGTATTCCCTGTTTTTAAGCATAGCCATTGTAACCATGGTCATGACGCCGTTAGTCTCCCGCTTGACCGTTCCCATTTACGCTTTTCAGAAACGATGGAGCAAAGACAAACCTATGGAAACCATCCTTCTGCCAAAAGCGGACATGGAAAACCATGTGGTGATTGTGGGAGGGGGCCATGTAGGGCAATACGTGGGTCATGTCCTGAAACGTATGGAAGAAAAATTCATAATTATAGAACAGGACTCCCGAAAAATCGAGCAGGTCAAGGCGGCAAACATGCCCATGGTCTACGGAGACGCCACCCGTGAGATTATCCTGGAAGCAGCCGGGGTGGACAAGGCCCGCCTGCTGCTTGTCACCACCCCGGCCTTGGTAACCTCCAGGGCCGTGCTGCGGCAGGCCCGCCACATGAATCCTTCCCTGCGCATAATTGCCATGGCAGGCTCCCTTGACCACATGAAAGCCCTCCATGCCTGCCAGGCCTGCGAGGTGGTTATGCCGGAATATGAGGCCGGGCTGGAATTCGCAAGGCAGGCCCTGATGGATTTGCATATCCCGGCAACGGAAATCCAGCGTTTCACCAATGCCGTGCGCCTGGATATGTACGCCCCCCTGGTTAGCAACCACGCCGAGTATTCCCTTCTGGTCCAATTGGAACGGGCTACGGACCTGCTGGAATTGACCTGGATCACTATTCCCGAAGAAAGTCCCATGGCTGGAAAAACCCTCCTGGATCTGCAAATACGCACCGCAACCGGGGCCTCGGTGGTGGGAGTCGTGCGCAACGGCATCCTGTATCCCAACCCGGAAGTACTATTTGTCTTCCAGGCAAAGGATCTTGTGGCCATCATAGGCAGTGCAAGCCAGGCAAAGGTTTTTAAGGGAATGGCCGATCCCGGTAAATATTAAAGTCCGGCCCGGGATTAGGACTGCTCGGCTTTATTTGAAAAGATTTCCCGAAAGGACTTGGGGGGCGCCCCGTAAACCGTATTGAAATCCCGGTAAAAGGATGAAAGGGATTCATACCCGCAATCCAGAGCGATTTCCGTAATGGCCCTGTCAGGCTCACACAAGGCCAGGGAAGCCATAAGAATTCGGTATAACCTCAAATATTCAAACAGGGTGATTTGCATCTCCTCCTTGAACAGCCGGGAAAGATGCCGCCCGGAATAGGGGAGCGCCC
>JAEINP010000124.1 GCA_016342355.1 Desulfatibacillum sp. | reverse complement strand
ATGGTCAACCTGCGCGACCACGTGGCCGCAGTCCATTCTCTGACGCCGGATAAAATGGCCGCCAAGGGCGCCAAGCTTATTAAAAGCGCCGTGGCCGACCTGGCCGCCATGGTCCCCGGACTCCGTTTTCAGGTATCCATCGACAAACCCGTGCTCATCATGGGCGACGGCATCGCCACCTACGCCGCGGCCCAGCAGTTCGCCCGCAATGGCGTGGAAAGCATTATGGCCCTTTCCCTGGACGACGAAGAGGAAATCCGCCTTCTCCACGAAAAATACCCCGGGGAACGGCAGAATTTCGGCCGGGTCCGGAATATTATGAAAGCCGTGGAAGAAAGTCCTCTGGTCACCCGGGTGACCGTGGGCGACCCCATCGTCAAAAACGGCAGAACCGGCAATTACGCCGTCAACTTTGAAAACCCCGAAGGGGGAACCCCCATCAGCGTGGAGGCTGGCCTAATCATGGCCTGCCTGGACGGCGAAATGCAAAGCCCCGGACCGGAGTTCGGCCACAACGGCTCCACCGTGGTGTGCCATTCCGAGGCGGACGAGCACCTGTGGACGGTTGGCCCCTACAAGGGTAACATCGTTTTTTGGATCAATGATGTGGAAGCCGGATTCCCTGAATTCGCCCATCTGTCCATGCGCGGCGCCTGGTCTTTGGCCAGGGCCATGGTGGAGCGAACGGACAAGTGCTGCATCTCCATTTTTCATAACCAGGACACCCCCTTGCCCCTGTCTGCTGAAGAAAGGCGTATTTCCAGGAATTTGGGAGTCCAATGGGTGGCCTATGACGGGAAAATATGCCCCACTGTGCAGAACAGGCATATCACCTACCTGATCAAAGGCGACGGCATGGAAAGAGAGATTGCATGGGATCAGCTTATTCTCTCTCCCGTGCGGGTTGTGGGCAGGCACGCCATCAAGGTGGCCTCCCTGCTCAACCTGGATCACAAGGAAGGTCGCTTCCTTCGGGCGTACCACGCCCAGGTTCGGCCCGAGAGCGTGGGCCGGAAAGAGGCTATTCTGGCCGGATCAGCCGCCTATCCCTGCGATCTCAGCCAGGCCCTGTCCCAGGGCAGAAGGGCGGCGGCCAAAGTTCTGGAAACCGTCACTCTCTCCCGGGCTGGCAAGTTGTTCTCCCCGGCCATTGTCAGCGTGATTGACCTGGAAAAATGCGTGGGCTGCGGACAGTGTGAAGAATTGTGCGAATGCGGCGCCATCCAGGTGGTGGAAGGCATCGGCGGCGCCTATGGCCGGGCTGTTGATCCCCTTATCTGCACGGGCGGCGGCACAGGCGCGGCAGCTTGCCCCGAACAGGCCATGTACCTGCAAAACGCCTCCACCATTCAGCGGGAAGCCGGTGCGGGCGCCCTGGCCAAAGAATTGGCCCCCGGCGAAGTGGTGGCCTTTGGCTGCACGTGGGGCGGATATGCGGCCGCTGACAACGTGGCTAAAGAAGGCCTGGAAATGGACCCCCGCCTGCACATGATCTATGTGCCCTGCGTGGGCCAGATCGACGCTACGGTCATGGCCAAGGCTTTGGTGGAAGGCGCCAACGGCGTAATCCTTTTTGGGTGCGTGCCTGAGGAATGCCACCATTCCTTTGGCGTGGATCATGGATGGAGCCGGGTGAACATGCTCAAGAAACTCCTGGGATTGTGCGGATTTGACAGAAGGCGTGTGGCTCTGGCCCATGCGGATTTCAACGATCCCGCAGGCTTTGTCAGAACGGTCCAGGGGTACACCGACCTCATTGGCGGTATGGAGCCCATTGAACGTTCTCCCCAGAATATTGAAAAACTCCAAAGCCTGTTCGACACCACCAGGAATTCCCGGGTGCGTTTGCTGCTGTCCGCCGCGCTTCGTAGGCCGTGGGAAAGCGTTTACCGCGGGGCGCAACGCCATGCCCTGGAATATGATCAGGAATTCGCGGCGGTGTTGGCTGAGGAATTGGCGCAGACCCGTTTGTCCCGGGCTCTTCGGGCCCAGGGCGAACCCCAAACCATCAAGGATTTAGCCTTCACTCTGGAAGAGGACAAAGACTATATTGCCGCCATGCTTATGGATATGGCCACCGAGGGAAAGGTTAACATGATCCACAAGCAACGTAAGGCGCACTTTATGATCTAAGAATAAACCGGGGACCCTAAGATCCCCGGAACCCCTCTTTGCCAAGCCCCGGTCTGGTTTCAGGCCGGGGCTTTTTATCCTCTCCGATGTGCTTTATGGGATTCCGGCTTAGGGAATGCTGATGACTTTCTGTATGGAAAAGGCTTGGGTGGCCTGATTGAGGACGGGCAGTCGAATGGTAAAGGTTGCTCCCTTTCCTGCGTGGTTGTCCACGCTTATAAAACCCCGATGCTGCCGCACAAATCCATGGGTTATGGCAAGGCCAAGTCCCGTCCCGGTTTCTTTGGTGGTGAAAAAGGGTTCGAAAATCTTGTCGATGATGCTCTCCGGCAACCCGGGCCCGGTGTCCGAAACCGATACCTCCATCCAGTTTCCTTCCGGCAAGAGCTTTGTCTCAAAGGTGATGGCCCCCCCCGGCTCTGTGGCGTCCACAGCGTTGAGAGCCAGGTTTACCAGGCATTGCAGAATTTGGCTCTTATCGCAATAAACCCTGATCTCTTTGTCCCATAAGTCGCAGCACAAACGAATGTCCTTGAAATTAGTGGGCTTTCTGATGAGGGCAGCCGATTCCGCCACAATATCGTTGATGTCCTGGGCCGACTTGCAAGGCTCGGACTGCCGAGCGAAATCCAACAGATTGCTCACGATATTTCGGCAGCGCAGGGCCTCTTTGGCAATGAGCGATAACTCCTCATACTGAGGATTGTCCGAGGAGATTTCCTCCTGGATAAGCATGGTGCTGGTAAGAATCGTGGTAAGGGGATTGTTGATTTCGTGGGCCACTCCAGCGGCCAGCCTGCCAACGGCCGCCAGTTTTTCCTGGTCCCCAAAATGTTTTTGAAGATTGGTCTCCCAGGTGATATCCCGGGAAAACTGAACCATGCCCGCCACCAAGCCTCCCTCAAATATAGGGTAGGACGAAATGGAATGAATGAGCTTGCGCCCCTCCTTATCCAAATGGATGTGGACGCACCGGTGGGGCTTGCGTGTTTTTTTTACTTCGGCAAAGGGACACGAATGCCTGGGACCCGGGTTGCACGATTTGCTGTGATGAAAAATTTCGTGGCAACGCCTGCCTATGGCGCTTTTCCTGGTGAGGCCGTATTTTTTCAATGGAACATTGCTGGCATCAACAATCCGAAACGAGGAATCCACCACCGTGATTTCTTCGTGGGTGAATTCCTCGAAAATCATTTCGCACAATTGTCTGGCTTGCTTGAAATTCAGCCGTTCGCCCGAGGGCGGGCCTGCGTCGTTTTCCTGGTCCAAATCCATCTTCGCCCCGGATGACAAGTGCATTGCATCACTCCCGATTGCTTAACGAAGGTCCGGAACACACGTAATCCTCCACCGCCTGGTGCAGGACCCTGGCGCATAATTGGACGCAATCCTGCTTTTCGTCCGGGAGTTCTTCCAGGGCTCTGAAAATGTCCTTTTCTTCAATGGCAAGAGCCTGGTTAAGGGTTTTACCCTTTACCAACTCCATGGCCGCCATGGCGGACACCATAGCCCCGGGACACCCCGTGACCAAAGCCCTGGCGTCGTCCACCCGTCCCTCCTTAACACGGAGGTAAATAGTAATGCTGTCGCCGCATGGACCAGCCATTTCCGTCACTTGGTTGGCGTCCGCCAGAACGCCCCGGTTAGGCTGTTCCGCAAAGTATTGTATGGCCTTGGGGGAATACCCCGCCTTTTTCATCAACCGAGGGTCAAACCCCTGGCTTGCTCTTTCGGGGATGGGTTCTCTTTCCATCACAACCCCCATTTTATTTTAGTGCAAAAAAGGATATCGGGGAGCGGCCTCGCCTTGGACAGGATGATCGCCGGGAGACAAGTGGTTAAAAGCGATCCGGCCACTCCCCGAAATTGAATCTTATGCAATAAAGCCACGCCGGGCGTTTATGCGTATATGTTTTCCGGGATATAGGGATGGGTTCCCTCTATCACTTCCACCCCGGCCTTGGCCTTGATTTT
>JAEINP010000123.1 GCA_016342355.1 Desulfatibacillum sp. | reverse complement strand
CCTGAATATTCCAAGGACATGGAAATCAGTCCCCTCCGGCAACTTTTGGGGCAGATCAAACATAATATCAGTCTGATTCTGGTTGAGGCGGCTCCTCCCAAAACTCCCGACGAAATCATGCTGGAGCTAACCGAAGCCCTGAAATTGAAAATATCCATTGAGCAGGTGCGCGATACCCGGCTTTTGAAAATCGGTGTGGAGGACCGGGACCCCAAACAGGCCCGGGACATAGCCAATTCCCTGGCAGAGTCCTATATCGAATTCAATACCGCCAATCGCATGGCCGCTTCCCGCAACACTTTGGCCTGGATCGCGGATCAGTCCTATTCCATGAAACAAAAACTGGAAGAGGCGGAGCAGGATTTTGTGGAATACAAGCAGAGCAACCTGCTTTTTTCCATCGAAGGGAAGATTGACCTCATCACTCAAAAAATTGAGGAATATAACTCAGCCTACTTGGAGACCAGGAACAAGAGGCAGGAACTGGATGCAAAGCTGGGCCAGCTAAGGGAAATGATCCGGTCCGGAAACGGGGGTGTGGAGGTCCGTTCGTTGATCGACAGTCCGGTAATCAGTACCCTGTATTCCAAACTCCTTAGCCTGGATACCGAACTATCCACTCTTTCCAAAACTTATAAAGATAAGCATCCTAAGATCATCCAGACCCGCTCGGCCTTGGATGAGACCAGGGCTAAGTTAAAGGACGAAATCACCAAAGAGCTGAAAAGTATGGAGGCGGAGCACTCCGTGCTGATTTCCAAGGAAAACGCTCTCCAGAAAACCATTGGGGATTTTGAAGGAGACGCCCTGGACACCAGTAAAAAGGAACTTCAGTATGGCATCCTTCGACGCAATGTGGACACCAGCCAAAAGCTCTACGACACCCTTCTGGAAAAGCTAAAGGAAGCAGACGTTGTGGAAGATGTGGACACCTCCAATATTCGTATTGCGGAACCCGCTTTCACGTCCGTGGCCCCCATTCGTCCTAAAAAACGCCTGAACATAATGCTCAGCGTGGTGTTAGGTCTGATGGCAGGACTGGGGCTTTCCTTTCTCCAGGAATATCTGGATCAGACATTCAGAACAGAAGACGAGGTTTTGCAATATCTGGGGATCCCTGTTTTGACTGTGGTGCCGATAGGCAATCCTAAAAGGAAATAAAAACGCCCGTTAAGGCTGCAATAATAGTTTTCAAAGGAATGTGGATGAAACGAAAATCAGAAAACAAGCAAAAAAGAACCCTGGACCTTATTTCCCTGTTTTTGTCAAATTATCAGGGGAAAAGCCGGTTTGCCGAAGCCTATCGCACCCTCCGCACCAACGTGGACCTTTCCTTTATGGAAAAGGACATGAAATGTCTGTTAGTCACCAGCGCCGGAGAAGCGGAAGGAAAAACCCTTACCGTGGCCAACTACTCCTACAACCTGGCGGAGTCCGGGCGTAGTGTGTTGATGGTGGACGCAGACCTGAGGAAACCCTCCCTAAGCAAGTTGATGGTCAATCCCGAAGCCATGGGGGTAACGGGTTTGTTGTCCCGGGTGCTGGGGGCTCCTGTTACAGAAGGAATGCTGGGAAAGCAAAGCGTGAGCGATCTCATCCGTCTGCTCCAATTTCAAAAAAAAACAGGGATGCTCAACCTTTCTTCCCAAAAAGATAACAAGGCAATTGTTCTGTACTTTTTAAGCGGAGAACTGGTGGATTGCGTGTGGGAGAATTGCCCTGAAGAGCGCAGCCTGCCCAACCATCTGGTACAACTTGGTCTTATAAGCAGCCAACAGTCTAAGCAGGCCAAGCAGCGGGCATTGGAAACAGGGCAAAATTTGCCTATGGTTTTGGTAAACGCTGGGATTTTAGCGAAGAAGCAGTTGCGGGGGCCATTGAAAAATCAGCTTGCCCAAACCCTTCGCATGGCACTGGCCATGGGGGAAGGCCAGTTTCTTTTCAAAAGCACCCACGAATTCAGGGCAGAGCCCAAGGCTCTTTTCGCCATTGATCTTAAGAATATTTATCTGCGTCTGGTATCCGATGAGGAATCCCTCCCCTTTATTAATGGCGGAATCATATCTTCCATACTCAAGACGCCCCAGCCCGGGCTTTTTTTGCTCCCTTCGGGGGTTTTGCCTCCCAACCCTTCGGAGCTATTAGGGTCCGCACGTATGTTGTTTTTGCTTTCCCGCTTCAAGGACCTTTTCGACGTGGTTATTCTGGATTCCCCCCCCATTCTGCCTGCCAGTGACGCCCTTACCCTGGCTCCCCATGTGGACGGAGTGCTTTTTGTGGTAAAGGCCGGAGGCGTGAACCGAGATTTGGTGAAAAAGGCCGTGGATCAGCTTGCACACGCCAAGGCCAATTTGGTGGGCGTCGTTCTGAATCAGGTGGACGTGCACAGGGAAGGCTATTACAAATATTATGAAAAGTACTATTCAAGCTATTATGGCTCATAAAGCGCGAACCCTGAGTTTGGTTTCGGGGAAAGGATGCTTGTGACTCCATCTCCCGGTCAAACATTTTTCTTAAAAGCCCCCAGCGGGGCTTTTTTTATGGGCAGAGCTGTTTTTGTATGCGTCTTGATGGCCGTATTTTCCATCGGTTCGTATTTGTTGAGTCACAAATTGATTGCTCAGATCTATTATGAGCAGGGCAAGAGCCTTTCGGAAAAAGGCAGGTTCGGGTTGGCCATGGTAGCCATGGAAAAGGCCCACAAACATGATTCCCATAACCTTTCCCTTTCCCAGGCCTATGGGGACGCCTGCCTGACAGCCTCTCAGGTTTCCAGAAATAGGAAGACGGCAAAGGACCGTGCCGCGGCTGCTTTGGAGCTTTTTGAAACCGCGGTGGCCGAAAATCCCCTGGACGTAGGCGCAGTTTTCGGATTGGGCAAAGCCCAAGCCGTCCTGGCGGAACTGTTCCCGGAATCCATGGAGCCCTGCGCGTTCCTGGATTGCTTCAGGCAGGCCGTGATATTGCGTCCCAATGGGGTGAATTATAACCTCCACCTGGCAAAAGCGCTTGGTGTCTGCCATAAAGATGAGGAACTGAAACTGGTGGTAAGGCGCCTGGCAAGCGTTTATCCCCCGTGCATTTACCAAATGCTTAGGGAGAGCTATTGGAGTCCGACCTTGGTCCCCAGTATGAAACAGGGCTTGGCTGAAGCTATCCGGCAGGAGAACTTACCCAGGCAGGCTCACCAGGCTATGGCTTCCGTGTTAGAAAAGGAAGGCGACTATCCGGGGGCTATTAAACACTACAAGGACTCCCTGGCATTTCTCAGCTTTGAAAATTCTTCCAACCATTTTATCCGTCTTGGCAGCCTTCTTCTCAAAAACGAGCAGCCCCAAGAGGCCTTTCAAGAGTTTTTTTCCGCCCTGTCGTACAGCCAATTCCTGGAAAGAGACATGGAAACAATCTTCAACATCTACCGCAGGGAAAAGGCCTTAAAAGACTTTGGATCATTTTACAGAAAAGTGGTGAAGGACTACTATGTATCCCCTCGCATTAAAATGCTTGTGGGCAGAAGTTTGTTTGAACTCAAGAACTGGAAAGAAGCCCAAGAAATTTTTGAAGACCTGGCCAGCGGGAATGAAAACGGGGAAGCATGGTATTGGTTGGCAAGAATCGCCGGAGAAAATCAGGACTGGCCAGCCATGGAATTGTATATCCAAAAAGCTACGGTTTTGGAACCTGAAAACGCACAATACCATTTAATGTTTTCTCAGGTGCTGCAAAGGATAGGAAAACACGAACGTGCTGAAAAGCAAGCCTCCCTGGCAATCGCCTGTAAAGGGAAGGCATCTCCCTGGCTTTACAATCACAGGGCCAACGTGCGTTGGAGCCTTCAGGATTTTCAAGGGGCGCTTGAGGACTGGCAAATGGCGATCAGGTTGAATTCTGACCGGGCATCCTTTTATGCCCAAGCTGGCAGGGCCTGTGAGCAATTGGGAAGAAAGGCGAAGGCCAGGGAATACTATAATAAGGCTCTGGAACTATCGCCTAGTAATCCTTCTTACACAAAACTGGTGCAACAGACCATGTAACTATTGTGCACCTCATGATCAAGACCAAAGGCCGGAAATGACCAAACCCCTGGTTTATCCGACCTTTTTTGTTTTTAAGCCTTGCTATGATGCCCTTTTTATCCGGTTTTACGATATTCCTGCACCAGTTGAATATCGGAGAATTTCATTTCAACGGCTACCGACTGCCCTAGGGCGTCAATATTGATGGCCAGGTAAAAAGTCATATGGCGGAATGAGTCGGGCATAGGGGCTCAATAGGCCAAAAACTGCCCG
>JAEINP010000122.1 GCA_016342355.1 Desulfatibacillum sp. | reverse complement strand
CAAATATTCAAACAGGGTGATTTGCATCTCCTCCTTGAACAGCCGGGAAAGATGCCGCCCGGAATAGGGGAGCGCCCTGGCGAAATCCTCCATGGACAAGGGGGATGCGTAGCGCTCTTCCACAAACCGGACAATATCCCGCACCAAGGCGCTTACGGGCTCGGGAAGGCGCACAAGATCCGCCGGTTTTTCCATGTCCTCGGGCAAAATCTTCAATAACAACTCCAGGCATTCCCGGTTGAGATTTTGGGAAAGATCCTGGAGTCCCCATATTTGCAATCGGTCAAACAGGGCGGATCCCAGGGGGCTGATGAAAAACAATCTGAGTTCCTGTCCGGGAAAAGGCAAAAGATCCCTGGCAAGATAAATGGACTTATAACTCACCGGCTGGCCCAGAACCACGGAACGGTGGGCAAGGTCAGCTGGTATGAATGCGGTCAAGGCACCAAACATGGGCTGCCTACGGTTTTCGTCCACCAATAACGCCACCCCGCTTCGGATCCTAAGCACCTGATGGCGCCCGTGGGAATGCAGGCCCTCGGTGGAGTATTCGGCCATGGTTCCGGCCAGGGTCCTTACATCCATGCCATGGGCCGTGAGGTTAATTTGCGCCATGAGCTTTTCCATTCCAATTCTCCAAGCAGTATTTTGTCCTTAATCAGGAATAAAATGGCTTTTTTTCTGATGAAGGTCAAGAAAAATTCCGATATGCTCCCGGCGTTGGTTAAGCAGAAACCCGTTGCAAAGGAGTTGTCATGAAAAAACGCCAGTTGGGAACACAAGGCCCCATGGTTTCGGCCCTGGGATTGGGATGCATGGCCATGAGCGAGTTTTACGGGCCATCGGATGATACGGTTTCCAAAACCGTGATTCTTTCAGCCCTGGAACAGGGCGTGACCATGCTGGATACGGCGGACCAATACGGTTCAGGCCATAACGAGGAACTGATCGGCAAGATGCTGAAGGAATGGAGCGGCGAGGTCTTTGTGGCCACCAAGTTCGGGATCGTGCGTAAGCCCGGGGAATACGCCAGGACCATTTGTGGCAGGCCCGAGTATGTCAGGGAGGCCTGCGAGGCCAGTCTCAAGCGTTTGGACAGGGAAACCATAGACCTGTATTACGCCCATAGAATTGACGAAACCGTGCCTATTGAGGATACGGTGGGGGCCATGGCGGGGCTGGTGCAGGAAGGCAAGGTCCGGTATATTGGCCTGTCCGAGCCTGCGGCGGCCACTTTACGGAGAGCCCATGCCGTGCATCCCGTTGCCGCTGTCCAGTCGGAATATTCCCTTTGGACACGGGATGTGGAGGCGGAAATGCTTCCGGCCATGCGGGAACTGGGCGTGGCCTTGGTGCCATACAGCCCCCTGGGTCGGGGTGCCCTGACCGGCAAGCTGGATACCCGGAGCATTGCCAGGGAAGGGGATTTTCGCCCATTCCTGCCCAGGTTTTCGGAATCCAACCTGGAGGCTAACATGGCCCGAACCAGGGTTTTGCTGGATCTGGCCCATGCCAGGGGCATTACACCGGCCCAGGCTTCCCTTGCCTGGCTATTGTCCCGGGGAGAGGATATTGTCCCCATTCCCGGAACCCGCCGTCTGGAATATCTGAAGGAAAACCTGGGGGCATTGGATATCGCCTTGTCGCCGGAGGAAATCGCAGCCTTAAACCAGGCCTTTGCACCTGGAGTCATTGCGGGGGAGCGCTATACCCCCGAAGGCATGGCCGGGTTGAACAAGTAAACACCGGGACGGCAGCCCGGTTGCCCGACCGGGCTGCTTTTAGCGCCACCGGGAGATTCGCCCGCCCCTGCATTGGCCCCATTTCCCTCAAACTGGTTTTCCTTCCTTCCCCGACAATCCCCCCCCCCCCCCCAAAAAAAAACGGGGCGCTGCTGCACCCGATATTTAAAGATCCCGGCCAGTTTTTCCTTAAACAGTTGGCAAGCCCGCCCGGGCCTGTGGTATGATTCCCAAAGAATCTCCTTTTAACAAAATCGGGTGCAGGGATTGCCCGAAACCAAATATGAACGCCTTTGGGTGACCATGCGAAAATTGTCATTGATATTGATCCTGGCCGGATTGGGAACGGCTTTTTACCTGGGCCTGGGGGCGTCCGGGTTTTTTCAGGGAAGCAACCGGTTTTTCCTGCCCGGGGATCTGCCCGGGGATCTGACCGTGCGATTGGCCCGGGCCATGGAGCCGAAAATCGCTGAAGACGCGCCAATCCGCCCGGCGGAAGATACGCCAAATCCAACAGATGAGGCGGGCATCGATCCAACGCTGGAGGCGTTAATCAGCCCTGATGAAGATGCCCAACCCCTTTATCCGGAAGAGGATGATTGGGAGCCGATTGCAGGGGACCCGGGTGTGGATTTTCCCTCGGTCGCCGAAGAGTTTTCTGTTTATGTCCCGGTGGACGAGCCTGTCGAGGAAATTGCGGCGGCTGTTCACGGCAACGAGTCCATACCATCCCTGGTGGAGGTGCTGCGGGTTCGGGGCCCCTTGTCCTTTTGCGGAGAGCCGGTTCCCCTGGATAATCCCGAGGTCAGGGAACGCCTTGAAAAGGAACTCATGCTCTCCCTGTGGGACAGGCCCCAGGTGCTGCTTTGGATCAAGCGTTCCACAAGGTTCATGCCCATTATTGAGGCCAAACTGGAAGATGCAGGCCTGCCCCGGGACCTCAGGTATGTGGCTGTGGCGGAAAGCGCCCTGCGGCCTCATGCAGGTTCACCCAAGGGCGCCATGGGCTTTTGGCAGTTCATCAAAGGCACGGGCAAACGCTACGGCCTGGAAATCAGCAATGACGTGGACGAGCGCCGGGAAATCCGTCGGTCCACCGAAGCCGCCGTATTGTACTTCCAGGATTTGTATCAGCTCTTCGGCTCCTGGACCCTGGCCGCCGCCGCCTATAATATGGGGGAGGAAGGGCTGGAATCCCAGATCCTTGTCCAGGAGCAGATCAACTATTACCATTTGTACCTGCCATTGGAGACTCAACGGTACATATTCAGGATTCTCTCCGCCAAAATCCTCATGGAAAATCCTGAAAAATTCGGCTTTTCCCTGGCACCGGACGACTATTATCCCCTGATTGAAGTGGAGAACGTGGAGGTTGTCACCATGGCCAAGGCGCCCCTGACCCTTGTGGCCAAGGCTGCCCAAACCTCTTTCAAGCAGGTGAAGGATCTCAATCCCCATCTGCGGGGGTACGATTTGGCGGCCGGGGAACATATAATCATGGTTCCCAAGGGAGCGGCTCAGGGGTTTAACGAGCGTTTTGAAACCCTTTTCGCCCAATGGTTTGAGGCAAAGGCCGGGAATATCTATATTGTCAAACCTGGGGATACCCTGACCGGAATAGCCGAGGCCCACGGGGTTCCCTTGCCAACCCTGGCCATGTGGAACCGCATTAACCTGATGCATCCCATCCACCCGGGCCAGCGCCTTTTGGTGTATAAAAAGACAAAATAGTCAGTGGTTCATCGAACTTTAAAGCCTTGGAATTCCATTAATTCGAATATAGTTTTGTGAACGCAACTTGGTATAAAACCGATGCTCCGGAAATTTGCTTTGTTGTTTTTCATCCTTTTTCTGCCGGTATTTCCTGTTTATGCGGATCCCCCTGGCAGCATGTGAGCCCTTGCCCTAAAACCGTTCTTCGAACCCTGGCAGCTTAGGACGCTGCAAGGGCCGCCCGCGTCACCCATTAGAGGCAGAGGTCAAAACTTGGTTATGCTTTGCCGCCCTTAGTCAATTCATCAATCGAAAACTGATAGCGAGAACCGTCGAATTCCCCCTCTCCGTCCAGGACCATTAAGGCGACACCTATCCTTGGCAGAAGATTGCTTCCAATGTTATTATCCTTTGCGCGCTGATAGTAGCCCTTCTCCACAGCAAAAGCGGCAATTCTTCTGGCAAGCGACTCATCCCCATCGCCGGACATGTGATCGATAATAACCGTAATTAGGGTTCGATGCGGATCATTGGTTTAAGATGGGACCAGGGTCGACCCTACTGTGCTTTGCACGCTGGCAATAAACTTCCTTGCCAGCGCCACCCAACTACCCATTGCCGGTGCCACCCGCGCTTTTACACGGGCACCGCATCCACGCCCACGCCTTACAAATATACGGACCAGGAACTGGAACTGGGTAGTGTATTTTTCTTTCTGTAAATTCGTCTAAGGTCTTCCAAGGATGGGGAAGGGGAACAAGCCCCGGCCCCCCGAGGGGGGCCGGGGCTTGACAAAGTGGGCCAGCAGTATACTTCTTAAGGCGACCAAACCAG
>JAEINP010000121.1 GCA_016342355.1 Desulfatibacillum sp. | reverse complement strand
GGCCGCATCGGCCATTCCCGCCGCCATGTTTACCTATATGGTGCATACCGCCCCCCAGCAGAGGGTGGGCGTTTTTGTGGGCGCGCTCCTGGCTGCCGCCACCATCGGGGTGATTATTGGCCGCCTGGCCATGGGCCTCATGACCGCATGGTGGGGTTGGGAGGTTGCTTTTCGGGTTTTGGCAGCCATAGTCCTTTCTTTAGGGATATCTGTGCTGTTTTTTTTGCCTAAACCCGTGACAGGAATTGTTATACAGGATTTCAGCATCTGTGAAGCATTATCCAAACCATTCAAACTTATGGCTACCCCCAGGATCAGCGCCCTGTTTTTGACTGGCTTTCTGCTTTTTTTCGGATTCATGGGTATGGTGACCTTTCTCACTTACCGTCTGGGCCAAGCCCCTTTTTATTACACGGCAAGAGAAATCGGACTGGTTAGCCTGGCAGGCCTGACATCTCTGTTGGGAGCCCCGTTATCCGGGGCTTTTTCCCAGAAATTCGGCTGGTACCGGGTGGCGATCTTCGGGCTAAGCCTGTGTCTGGTTTCCTTTCAGGTCATGGGCTGGACCTCATCCCTCCTGCCTTTGATCGTGGGAATCCTGATGGTTTTCCTGGGAGCTTACAGCACCCAGCCGTCCATATTTTTTGAGGTCAGCCAGTCGGTTCCTATTGAGAACACTGGTTGCGCCAGTTCCATGTATATCATGTTCTGCATAGGAGGCGGCAGCGCGGCCGCCACTTTGTTGGGGCCTGTCTGGGTATCCTGGGGATGGACAGGGGTGACACTGGCATGCACAATCTCCCTGGCTGCGTCCATGGGTACGGCAACGTGGGTGGCCAAAATTCCCAACAAACAAGCCTGATTCTATTTGGTTTTCCAACTGGGATTCCGTTTTTCCAGGAACGCCGCCACCCCTTCTTTTGCGGCGTCACTGGAACAAAGTTGGGCGAAAGCCTGATTCATATATTTGAATTGATCCGCATAGGCCATGTCCTCCGAGGCATAGAAAGCAGTCTTGGCGTTAGCTACGGCCACCGGGCTCCGTTGGGCCAGGGCGGCTGCCCAGTCCCGGGCCTTTTTGTCCAGATCATCCGAAGGGACCACCCGATTGTACAGGCCCATTTCCAAGGCTCGCTTGGGATCAATCATTTCCCCGAATAAAAGCATTTCCAGGGCTTGCTTTCTCCCCACGGTGCGGGCAACGGGGATGACAGGCCCCACGCAATTGAGGCCAACATTGATGGCAGTCAAGCCTATGCGGGCTTTTTCCGACGCAATGGCCAGGTCGGCCGCCGCCACCAGGCCAGCGCCGATTGCCGCCGCCGCACCATTCACTTTGGCGATTACCGGCTTGCTCATCTGGCCTATAAAGACCAGGGGCTCTTCCATATGCCCGACCCATTGTTCGTACTCGGACGTACTTTTTCCTTCGTAACCGGTCAGGTCAATGCCAGCGCAAAAGGCCCGGCCCGCTCCCGTGACCATAACAACCCGTATGGCAGGATCATTTTCCATCTCTCCCAGCGCTTGTTTCAATTCCCTGGCCAGATCCCAGCTAAAGGTATTCAACTGCTCGGGACGATTCAGGGTGATCATCCCCACAAAGTCCTCTCCTTTTTCTGTGATGAGATTTTCAAAAGACATGGGGCCTCCTAAATTTTATGATGGGTGTTTGGATTGGGTGAGTGGTGGCTGTGCTAAGTGTAACAATCCTCTTTATGGCACGGCAATAAAAAGATTGGGAGTGGTGTGCAGAGCCGACAATAAAATTTGCCCTTGCCATTTTATGAATATTGAGGCAATCCTGCTTTGAATGCCGGTCAGGGCAAAGCAGCCCTGCAAGGCTTACTCGTTAATTATATAAGGAATTTTAGCCATTTTTAAGCTACTTGCCATATTTGTTCTGATTGTGGTCCTCATTTACCGGAAGGTTTCCCTGGGAACTTCTTTGGTGGCGGGGGCTATTGCGCTGGGGTTGTGGTCCCGGATGATGCCATGGGAAATCATCGTCAGTTTCGCCCATACCATGGTTCTGCCCAAAACCATACTGCTGGCGACAGTGGTCAGCCTGATCCTTATCCTGAGCCATCTCATGGAAACCACCGGCCAGATGAAGCGCCTGGTTTCATCCTTTGAGGGCATCAGCACCAATGTGCGGATAAACCTCACGGTTTTCCCTGCCCTGATAGGTCTGCTGCCCATGCCCGGGGGAGCGGTTTTTTCCGCACCCATGGTGGACGCCATGTCCAAGGAGCACGATATCACCCAGGCGGACAAGGCTCTGATCAATTACTGGTTTCGGCACATTTGGGAGTATTGCTGGCCCCTGTACCCCGGGGTGATTTTGGCTTTGTCGCTGAGCGGCATCAGCCTGGGAACATTTTTTCTGGCAATGGGACCCATGACCCTTCTGGCCGTGGGAGCGGGATATCTGATCATTCTCTCCCCCCTCAAACTTGTGCGGCAACCCAAATTGGGAAAAGGGGACTGGCTTAATCTTATCAATGAAATGTCGCCCATTCTCATTGTGGTGATTGGCGCGGGCATCCTGGGGAAAGCCGCTTCCATGGCGGCGGAAAGGGGGATCATTCCCCATCTGCCCATGGAGATGCCTCTGATTGCGTCCCTGGTGTCAGGCGTTCTGTGGATTGTGGTCAGGCACAGGCTGAACCTGAGCGCCATCGCCCAATTGTTCAAAAAGCCTGCTTTGTGGTCCATGGTTTACCTGACAGTGGGGGTTATGCTTTTTGCCGGAATCCTGGAATCAAGCCATTCCGTGGAACAAATCAGCCAGGGCCTGGCCGACGGGCATGTGCCCGTGGCCGTGGTGGCCATTGTGCTTCCCATGATTGTGGGGGCGCTCACCGGCATATGTATGGCCTTTGTAGGGGCCACATTTCCCATCCTGTACGCCCTGCTGGACGCATCAGGCCTGAATCACCAAATTGTCGCCTACACCATCCTGGCCTATTGTTCAGGATACGCCGGACTGCTGGCTTCCCCGATCCATGCATGCCTGGCTCTGACCCAGACATATTTTTGCGCGGACATGCCTTCCATCTATCGCAAACTGTGGATCCTGGTAGCCATAGAGTTTTCCGGGGGCCTGATTGGTTTTTTTATCGCCCTGCGCTTCACAGGATGAGGTTGATTCGGCCCCATAAGGCCATATTAGTTCTCGTTCTCTTGGGAGGCCTTTTCCACAGCCTCACGGATGATTTGCATGTGTACGCCGTCCTCGGCCCATAAATGGCAACTGTCTATAAGGTATTCCAGGCCCTCCACCTCGTCCATGGATTTAGGCACGTCTCTGGGGCTTTGGGCAAAAAGCGTCCAGAAGCCATGAAGCGCGGCAGGCCCCATGACCACCATCAAATGGGTCAGGTGCGTACAGCCTTTGGCGCCTTTTAACAAATGCCTGATGTGCTCGCTGTAGCCGGAGGTGATTTTTGTGCCGATCACCTTTTTGACGCTGTCCTTGATCTCTGTGCAATGCTCGTTGGGAACCGTAGGCATTTCCGCCTCAGCATCCAATATTGTTATGGGATACCCACCCACCAAAAAACGTACGCACATTCCATGAACAGGTCCTACCGCCCGCATGCCGCCATCCCAGTGACGATAAATTTCAACCAGGCGTTCGTCATTCAGCCACCCTTCCACAACCACCCTGTGGTCTGAAACTGGATAAGTGGTAATTTTTAATTTTCTGCTATGCAAGGGTTTTGCATCGCCAATCATTTCCTTCAGGCTGGATGAAGCCATGTTTCCTCCTGATATGGTCAGGTTGTTGTTTTATATAAAAAAAACTGATCGGGCAAACCAAGGATATGACGTCCTTCTCAACGGACTATCCTACCCGTACCAATTTATATCACATAGCACGGACTCGTACAATACAAGGAAAAACTTAAGAATTGTGCAGTATTATTCAATTGTTACCTACACAGCGCGATGCTGAGGGCTTGTTCATAAACAGGTGTGGTTTGAAAGGTGCATACAGCGTGAGGTAGCTGTATAAAATTAGAGAATTAGAATATAACTGTTTAAATATTTTAAAAATACGTGGTGTTAGCCACCACCCTGGACTCCAGACTTTTCTCTTGACAACAAAATAGTAATCTTGTTACCTGAGTGCGGATTCATTTTTGCGCGGGCCGCGGGTTATTAATTAAGGCTGCCGCGCTTGCGAGGCCGTGAGCAAACCGGCCAGCCCATCCAGGATATTTAGGTCCCCAACCATTTAATGTTTTGAAGAGGAAGATGTTCTAATGGAAACAACACAAGAAATTGCCGCCAGCATACCGGTGGATACCCTTGCGGAAGCTGCCCATGATCTGGTCATCA
>JAEINP010000120.1 GCA_016342355.1 Desulfatibacillum sp. | reverse complement strand
CCCCCCCCCCCCCCCCCCGCAAGGAATCCCCCCTGCCCGATTTAGTTTAAAATCCCTGATTGGAATCCAGGGCGAATTTCATGGCAATGACCGAATAGGCTGTGGCCAGGGGTTTTACGTTCTCCCAATACCTGTTGCTGGGATTTTGCCAATACCCGCCTTCCTTTTGGATGGATACCAGCTTGGAGACCAGATCTTCCCGCCAATGGTGTTCCTGGCCCATGGCGTCCACCAGGGTGTCGTCCCCCAGGGCGGCCATGCATTTGGAAAAAGTCATATAATAGTAAAATACGGAATAGGTTCCGAAGCCCGGGTTGAAATCCAAAGTATAATTGTTGCGGATCCATTCCACGGCCTTTTGCACACGCTCATCGTTTTTATCCACCCGGGCGTATAGCAGGCTTTTAACTCCCGCGTAGGTCATGGAGCCATAGGAATGGCTGCGGTCCTGTTTATAGGTCCCGGTTTCATAGATAAAGCCGCCGTCCTTTCCGGCATAGGGCATGTCGTTGACGGACGGCAGGTTTTGACAACGGTTGACGAATACAAGGGCTTTTTTCCAATGGAGGCCCAACTCCTTTTCGTCGAATTCCATGGCGGGGGCCTGAGCCAGCAACACGTCGGAGAACTGGTGTTCATAGGTCTCCGCAGCCTTGATGGCTTCCATGGCCAGTTGGGTGTTGGACATATCCGGCCTGTCGTCCCCGCCGTATCCTATTCCCCCGTAGTAGGGGTTGGATTTATCTATGCCCTCATCTTCGTCAAGCTGAAATTTGATGAGAAAATCTTTGGCGTCGGCAATGATTTTTTTATACTTGGCCTCGTGGGTGCGAGTAAGGGCCATGAGGCAAACGGCGGTAACATAGTTGCGGTATTCTTTCCTGTATATTCCTCCGTCAGGCTGGACAAACTGGGTGATGTAATCCACCCCCTTGGCGATGGAGGCCTCGGTTTTGCCGTCCGGGTCGTAGCCCGGACTCAGGAGGAGGCTGTACACCACCAGGGAGGTTATGGCCGGGTCCCGGCTCCAGGAGCCGTCCTCGGCCTGATCGCTGACAAGAAATTCCGTGGCTTGCTTAAGGCTGTTGGCGGCGGTTTTTTCCAGGGAAATGCTGACCGGGGATATCCGGCTTGGTGGGATTTTGACCGGTTGGCCCGCACAAAGGCCCAGACCGCTGGTGAGGAAGAAAATGGAAATAAACAGGATTCCAAAGGTTTTTGCTTTCATGGGGCTTCCTCCGTTATTTCCCATGCCTGAAGCCATGGGGTTCATTGCTTGTAAGGCGTGAGAACCAGTTCGTATTCCTGATCTTTTTTCAGGGACGGGTTTTTCTCGTTCATGACAAAACCGAAGTCCCCCCGATAGGGGTTTCCCCTGGTTGAAAACAGGTTGATCACTGCGGAGTCGTCGGGCCAGATGGCGATGTGGCTAAGGCTGATGTCGCCCGCGTATCTTCCGTCGTGGGTGAATCGGCTTCCCGTAAACACCCAAAGCAGTTCTCCCGCATTTTCCTCCCTGTCCCGGACCACTCGGGGCAATCCCACTTCTTTGTTGTCCTTGAATAAACTAATGGCGACAAGGCTGTTTTTATGTTCGGACAAAAGGGTTTCGCGGCCCTTTTCATAGCTTGCCAGGAAAAGGACTTTGTTGTAGTCTAAGGGCTCAATTCCAAGGAGAAGCAGGGAAAAATTGAGTTTTGAAGGCAGGGAAGCTTCCACTTTAAAGGCGCTTTCATAGGCTTTTCCCCGATCCTCCACCAACAGGTACTCCAGTACTCCCTGGTCGATGGCAGTCCTGGCCTTGATGCTGACATGCTTGTTGATTTTGTTGATGGTGATGGGTCCCATGACAATAGTGTCCCCGGTTGTTGGAGTGGTTTCCGCAGAGCCGGAACCGGCAAGAGCCATTCCTGCAATGGCAACGGACAAGAAAGCAACAAGGGTTCCCCGTCCGAGGTATCTTACAAAAATTTTTAAGGGCGAAAATGGCATACAGTCCCCACGATCATTGGGTTCAATTATTGGGTTATATGTGTTTGGCAACTTGTATGACAGCATACCATACCCCTAATCCCCGCTTACAGTTTTTTTTATAGGAGAACACAAGGTGATAAGAAACTGTTTATCCTGCCTGCTTGCTTTGTCTTTTATCCTTTTGCCAGGTTCCATGGCTTGGTGCCAGGAGATAGAACTGGAAACCATGGTGGTGACTGCGGAAAAAAGGGAAGAAAATCCCCTTAAAACGCCTTTATCGGTCACTTCTTTAGGTGCGCTTCAGATTGAGGACAGCGGGGCTCGGGACGCCCAGGACATTAGCCGGTTCATTCCCAATACTTACATGGGCGCCACGGGAACCGAAAACGTCCTGACCATCCGGGGGATTTCATCTTTTGACACGGCTTTGTTTTCCCCTGCGGGTTTTTATGTGGACGGGGTGAGCCTGCCTCTCCATTACATGTACAACATGGAACTGCTGGATATTGAGCGTGTGGAGGTTTTGCGTGGCCCCCAGGGCGCCCTGTATGGCAGGAATAATGAATCCGGCCTTGTGCACGTCATCACCCAAAAGCCTTCCGACACCCTGCGCGCAAAGGCCTATGGGGAATACGGCAGCTTTAACAGTTTTAGGTTTGGGGGCAATGTATCGGGTCCCATTGTGAAGGAAAAATTTCAGGCAGGCTTGGCGTTGCTCCAGAGCAATTCGGACGGATTTATGGAAAATATTCATGGCGGGGACGACCAAACCGCGGACCAGGACCAGTTTACCGGCCGCCTTTCCCTGCGGGCCACGCCCACCGCAGCCTGGGAATTTTCCCTGACCGCGGATCTCATGGAGACCGACGATGGCATGGGCGTGTACCGCTACATGACCGGCCCCCATACGACGGATTATAACCGGATCAACCAGGACGCGGACCTGTTTTCGTCCCAGTCAGGGAATGGCCAGACCCTTTCCATGGATTATCAAGGCGAGTCTGTTCGCGTGACGTCCATAACCGGTCTCAGGGCCTATGAGCACAAGTTCTCCACGGATAATGATTTTTCGCCCCTGCCTCAGAAAAGCGCGGAATTCAATTACGAGGACAAGAGTTTCAGCCAGGAATTGCGTCTGGCCTCCCCGGATAAAACCGGTCCCTTGAAATGGATGGTGGGAGGGTTCGGATTTTCCGATAAAATGGACGTGGATTACAACCAGGAAACCAACTGGCATCTCATAACCCATATGGAAACCACAGGGCTTGCGGGTTTTGGGCAGGCCACATGGTCTGTTACCAATTCCCTGCACCTGACCGGAGGCATTCGCCTGGACACCCAGGAGATGGACGGCGACTTGCGGGATATTTTCACTAAAAAGGGATTTGAAGAAAGCATGGATCACGAGGAATGGCTGCCCAAGGTCTCCCTGAGTTATGACCTGGCCGAAACCGCCATGGTTTACGCCTCGGCGGCCAAGGGTTTTTTGGCAGGTGGATATAATTACGGCATGTCACGCACAGCCAGTTCCTTCACCTATGGGCCCGAATATACCTGGAACTACGAGGCGGGAGTAAAGGCCTCCCTGCTTGACGGCAAGTTTACATTCAGCCTTGCAGGCTTTTTTATTGATATTAATGACAAACAGGTTTTTGAAGTGGACCCCGTCATTTTCGCCACGGAAATCCGAAACGCTGCTTCAGCCCACAGTTCGGGGTTCGAGGTGGAAGCCAGGGTACGGCCTGTGCAGGGCCTGGATGTGTTCGGCAGCCTGGGTTGGGCGGAGTCCAGGTTTGACGAGTGGGTGGCTACAGAATTCAACAGCACCCGCAGCGGGTTAATCAAATATGACTATGAAGATAAAAAACTGCCCAATGCTCCCAAGTATACGGGCAACCTGGGGGCCATGTATCGCCACGACTCGGGCCTTTTTGTAAGAGGAGACGTGTTCTTTACCGGGGAGTTTTACGCGGACGCCAAAAACACTGCAAAGCAAGGGGCGTATGAACTGGTCAACCTGCGCACAGGGTACGAGGCCACAAATTTTGACGTGGTTGTGTGGTGCGAAAATCTTTTCGACCAGGAATATGAAAAAATCAAGTACGCCTGGGGTGTGAACGAGTTAGCCATAGATGGCGCACCCCGCACTGTTGGGGCATTGATAAGGTTTAGAATTTGATACGTGGTGATGAAGCCAGTTTTCCACGTAAATACAGTTATTTTTTATAGTCCTTTGTTTGAGGCGGACATTCATGATCGTCCAAAAATCCCTTGACTTCCAGGGAACACAGCAAGGATAATTGGACAATTCGATTGTAATAGAAATAATTCCCTTTCCAGGGAAGGACTTGGGTTACTGTTTGTTCGCCGGTGCTCGGTGATTATTGAAACGGGGAGTGACTGTTTTCATTTTTGTGATCCATTTGTTTCTCCGGCAAGTTT
>JAEINP010000037.1 GCA_016342355.1 Desulfatibacillum sp. | reverse complement strand
AACCTTTTCCGCGCCGAATTGGTTGGTGACCAGGGTTTTCACGTTCCGGTGGGGTTCGTATCCGTAGGTCGCCGTGATTGCCGTATTCGCCCCGTCCTGGAGCATGGACACGGACTCCAGCAACCCGGAATTGGCAAGATAATCGTAAGACGCGGCGCCCGCCATGCCGTCCACGGCGTAGCCCACATTCTGGAATCTTCCGAAACTATCGTACCCGTAGGTGAGGGCGTAGTTGGAATCCGTAGAGAATCCCGCGCCTCGGCCCATGGAATCGTAGGCCCTTGTTATAACCGCCTGCACCGCGCCGGTAATGATCTCCGATTCTGGCTGCAAGTATTCGTTGAAGGTAAAATTCCGTTGGCCCGAGCCATCGGTCACGCCTATTTGACGCCCCAGTCGGTCGTATGTGAATGCGATATCCGGGGTGGCGTCGGAATAATCTATGGCGGTTGCTTCCCATCCAGTTTGAATCATTTTTCCCATATTCTTCTTTTATAGCATAGGTAAGGGTACGCTTTTTGCAAAAATATCTTCCAAAGCTGTTTTTTACTCCCTCCGGGGGGATTATCTTAAATATTATTGCTTTGAGGCTTTTATGGATTACAAACCCTCCTATGAGGACCTGGAAAAAAGAGTGCGGGAACTGGAGCAGGAACTGGCCCGCAACGCGGGCAATGCAACCGATACGGCGCCAGGGAATCCCGATGCTGAAGATCCCTTAAAAATTTCCTTCCTGGAAGAAAAATTCAAAAGCCTTGTGGAGAACATCAACGAAATTGTTTTCGTCACCGATGAAAACGCCACGATTACCTACATCAGTCCAAATATTCTGGCTTTCAGCGGATACACCCGGGAGGAAGTTATAGGCCGGAATTTTGTGGAATTTGTCCATCCGGAAGATCTGACAAATCGTATAGATCAGTTCCAAAAAGTAATGGACGGGGAGAATCTGGTCACAGAATACCGTATGATGGATAAAAACGGAGCCGCCATCTGGATTCGCGCCAACGCAAAAAGAATGGAGTCGGAATCCGGGTTTACCGGCCTCCAGGGCATTTTGGTGGATATCACTGACCGGAAGATGATGGAGGAGCACCTGCGGAGCAGCGAAGAACGGTACCGGAACCTGTTTCATAACGCCCAGGTTGGGCTTGTGCGCACCCGAATCAGGGACGGCAAGGTTTTGGAAGCCAACGAATTATGCGCCAGGATGTTCCAGTTCACCAGGGATGAGCTGCTGGGTTTAAAAGCCTATGCGTTTTATAAAAATCCAGACGACAGGGATCTCATGCGCCGGAAACTTTTGATAGATGGCTTTGTGGACAATTATGAGGTACAGATGCTCCGAAGGGATGGGTCGGAATTTTGGGCTAGCTATTCGCTGAGAATTTACCCGGAAAACGATTGCATGGAGGGGGCAATCATCGACGTCAGCCAGCGTAAGGCCGCAGAAGACGCGCTGATTGAAAGTGAAGAGCGATTTATGTCTCTGATTGCCCAGTCTCCCATTGCCTACGAATATTATGCCATGGACGGAACCCTATTGGAGAACAATCCTGCTCATTGCCGCATGTGGGGGGTCGCCAGGGAAGACGCGGTGGGGAAATATAATATCCGGAAGGACCCCGCTGTGAAAGCGAACATGCGGGCGACAAACTCGGTGGAAAAGGTCTTCGCCGGGGAAATTGTGCAGGGCGCCCCCATTCTGATCCAGCCCGCCGAGGGTAAACTCGGGGCTGGCAAAACACTATGGTTGAGGACCACCATGTACCCCATCAAGCGCCATGAAGAAGTCGTCAACGTGGTGGTGGTCCAGGAAGATATTACGGACCAGAAAGAGATGGAAGCCAAACTGGAGAAAACCCACAAGCAACTGGTGTTGGCGGCCAGGGAAGCGGGCATGGCGGAGGTGGCCACAGGCGTCCTGCACAATGTGGGCAATATCCTGAACAGTGTGCATGTTACAGCCGGTTCTCTGAGGGATCGTATGGAAAATTCCAGGGTAGCCAATTTCGAACGGGTTGGGGCTATGCTTAAAGAGCATATAGATGGCATGGATGACTATTTGACCCGAGATCCGAAAGGGAAAAAACTTCCGGCCTATTTGGTGGAACTGGCTGAGCACGTATTCCGGGAACGCCAAAAAATGTTAAAAGACGCTAAACAATTGTCGGAACACGTTGAACATATGGCAAGCATAATCAGCCTGCAGCAGTCCTTTGGCAAAGCCGCAGGCCTCACGGAAATATTGGATATCCGGGAAGTGGTGGAGTCTGCCGCAACCATCCATAAAACCGCCTTTATCCGCCATGGGATCAGAACGAACTATGAGTATGAAGACCTGCCTCCAGTTCTGGCGGACAGGAACCGGATCATGCAGATCTTGGTGAACCTCCTATCCAATGCCAAGCATGCCATAAAGAGCGCGAATATAAGCGACGGATTCGTTAATATTTCGGTGAAAAAGGATGAGGAGGCCAAGATCATTATTACTGTCACCGACAATGGCGTGGGCATACTCCCGGAAAACCTGGACAAAATCTTTACGCACGGATTCACCACCAGGAAAAAAGGCCATGGATTTGGCCTCCACAGCGGAAGTCTGGCCGCTAGTGAAATGGGCGGGAGCCTTACCGTCCATAGTCAAGGGCCTGGAAAAGGGGCCTCGTTCAGTTTGACTATTCCCTACAAGCCTCCTGGTGGTCATGGCCAAACCAGTGTGTTAATGTAAATTGATTCCCCGTGGAGATTGTGCTAAATTGTTGGCAATATGAAGCGTACATGGCACAATATGGGTTTATTGGCTGTTCTGATTTGCCTCCTGGCTGGAGGATGGTTAAGCCTTGCCCTTGCCGAGGAAGGAATGCGGTCCTGGGTGGACGAAAAGGGGATTCGCCACTATTCAGACTTTTTCACCATTCCCCAGACCCCCGAGCCCGAACCCGAGCCACTTGACTCGGGCATTCCTGGTTTTTCCGATTCCTTGCAGTCCCCGGACACGCAGGTGCAATCCCGCATTACAAACAGCCTGGGCATGGAGTTCGTCTTTATCAAAAAGGGAGAATTCCTGAGAGGAAGCCCCAAGGGGGAAAAAGGACGGGACAAGGAGGAAAAGCAGCACACCGTCATTCTCATTCGCGATTACTACATGCAGACCACCGAGGTCACCCAAGGGCAGTGGAAGGCTGTCATGGAGGGCCAGAACCCTTCGTGGTTTTCCGGGTGCGATTCCTGCCCTGTGGAATATGTCTCCCATGAGGATGCGGAGATATTTATCCGAACACTCAACGAACTGGAGAACGTGGACTGGTACCGGTTGCCCACAGAGGCGGAATGGGAACATGCCTGCCGCGCAGGCTCCACCACACGATTTGCCTACGGCGACTGCCTGGGTGACAATGCCGACTACGACGGGAATTTCCCCTCCCCGGGTTGCCCCAAGGGCCAGTACCCGGAAAGAACCGCCCCGGTCGCCAAATACCCCCCCAATGCCTGGGGCCTTTACGACATGCACGGCAATGTGTGGGAATGGTGCAGCGACTGGTACGCGCCTTACCCCGAGGAGTTTAGCCTGAAAAACCCCGCCGGCCCCGCCGAGGGCGCTGAAAAGGTTTGCCGGGGAGGAGGTTGGCTTAACGACGAAAAAATCTGCCGTAGCGCCTACCGGAGCAAGCGCCCCCCAAGCACCCGCTCAAACAGTGTGGGTTTTCGTTTATGCCTATACAAAAACACGGACGCCCCCTGAATGCGCCCATGGCGCCATCCCTGAAAATAATGAGGCCGGACAAAAAATAAGTGGCTGGCCACCATCAAAACCGGTTAAGTATCCTGCGCACCAGTCCTTGTTCGGGATCGGATTTCCGGTAATTTTTAAGGCTTTCCATCATGGTGTTGATGGCCAAGGCGGTTTTTTCCCGCACTTCCAATACCGTCTGGGGGTCATCTGCGCCGCCGGCAAAGGGTTCTGTTTCAATTGCCTGACCAAAATAAAAATAGAACCGCTCAGGCCGTGGCAAAACACTGAGACCCAGGCCTCTTGCCAGGGGAGGAATAGCCTCTCCGTCCCGGACCAATTCCCTGAATCCGGGAATACGGGTCAACAACCTTCCCGGCAGGGATTCCATGACGTCTTCCCCGTCCAGGAGGATGGAAAACGCATAGTCCGGCCCCAGGGAGGCGATGGGAACAATGGGATATCCGTACTCCACGGCCAGCCTGGCAAAACCTGCCCGTTCCTTCCAGATGAGGTTGTGCTGTTCGCCTTTTCTGCGGCAGACCTCCCTGCCGCCTCCAGGAAAGACCAGGATGTCCTCTCCCGCTTCCATGAGTCTGGCGCAGTTTTCCGGGGAGCCTTCCACCACGCCAAAGGCCTCCAGAAAATGTTTCCACCCCGGAATTTCAAAATGAAAACGGTCGCCAAGACCCCGCATAAACACGCCTGTTTTTTTGTATAAAGCCACCGTATACAGGGGGGCGTCCATGACTCCGTAAATGGTATGGTTGCCTACATACAGGTGGGGGCGGGAGGCGTCCACATTGTCCAGTCCAAAAATCAGGGGCTTGAAATACCAATTGGGCAAAACCTGGAGAAGGTCCATAAACTCTGCTGAAAAGGGCGGCTTGAAGCGATCATTTTTTTTTGGCATTATCAGACTTCACTGTATCGAAAACAATCCACAAGGTGGTCGTTGACCATACCCATGGACTGCATGTAAGCGTAACAAATGGTGGGACCGACAAAATTGAATCCCCTCTTTTTAAGGTCCTTGCTCATGGCCAGGGCCAGGGGCGTCTGGGCCGGAATCTCCTCCATGGCCTTCCAGGCGTTTCGGATGGGAACCCCGTCCACAAATCGCCAGATATAGGAATCAAACGAACCGAACGCTTCCTGTACATCCAGAAAAGCCCGGGCGTTTTGCACGGCGGAACGGATCTTCAGGCGGTTGCGGACAATCCCGGAATCCTGGACCAGGGCTTCCTGCTTCTGAGAATCGTACCGGGCGATTTTTTCAGGATCAAAGGCGTCAAAGGCCCGATGATAATTGGGTCGTTTTCTGAGGATAGTTAGCCATGAGAGTCCGGCCTGGGCGCCTTCCAGGAGCAAAAACTCAAACAGCCTCAGGTCATCGTGGCAAGGCGCACCCCACTCCACATCATGATAGGTTATATAATCCGGGTCATCTCCGGACCAGGGGCAACGGATTTTCATTGAAAGTACCTTTATAAACTATTTTTGATGCCAAGTTGCGTTCACAAAAGCAGAATCGAATTAGGGGCACCATGGAACATTCCCCCTTCCAATAAAGGGGCAGGGTGTTGGTGTCAATACCCAAAATGGTTTAAGCATGGAACAGGAGCTAAAGGGCATACTTGAGACGGGAATTGGAAGATGAGAAAAAAGATGGGAACCTCCCCGTCCCGGGAAAGAGGACGGGCAACCATGGTTTTCCCAAGGAGGGGAGGTCCATAAATCGAAATTTCAGTCAAATGAGCCGGGAAACAGCCTTTTCTATTTGTGGCCTTTCAGGAAATCCGGGTGTTTGAATT
Organism: Desulfatibacillum sp.; assembly: GCA_016342355.1. Taxonomy (GTDB): domain Bacteria; phylum Desulfobacterota; class Desulfobacteria; order Desulfobacterales; family Desulfatibacillaceae; genus Desulfatibacillum. The sequence continues at coordinate 48,602 of JAEINP010000037.1, read as the reverse complement.
CCGGGCCGGGGTAGGTGTAAACCCCCTTGCCAGTTTTAACTCCCAATTCGCCTTTGTCCACAAAAGTCTTCATGAATGCCGCGTTTTCCATGGCTCGGGGGTCTTCCGTTTTTTCAGCCCAGAAACGGGTAATGCTATGGACCGTGTCCAGGCCTATGGAATCCATAATCCCAAAGGGTCCTGCGCCCACACCCATGACTCCCATCCAGGCCCGGTCAATATCCCGGGGGCTTGCCACTTCCCTGGCAGCCAGGGACTGGGCGGCCCGAAACCATTCAGTCAGCATGCTGTTAAATAGATAACCCGGGTTTTCCCTGTTCAACACAATGGCGATCAAGCCGGTTCTTTCGGCAAACGCCTTGAGTTTTTCCACGGTGTCCGGGGACGTACCCGGGTGGGGCATAATGTCCACCACGTTATTGAACGCCACATCATGAAAATGCAGAGCCGCCAGTTTTTCCGGCCTTCCCGAGGCCTCCGCAAACATGGAGGGCACTAAGGTGGAGGTGTTTGTGGTGAACAAAGTATGTTCCGGGCACAGCTCGTGGAACTGCCTGAAAATATTTCCTTTCACTTCCGGGTTTTCCGGCACGGACTCGCTGATGATGTCCGCGTCTTTTGCGGCGCGTTGGGGATTCGAGGTAAAGGACATACGGTTGAAAGCCGCCTCGGCCCCGGCCTGGTCCAGCTTTTCCATCTTCACAAACCGCCTGGCCAGTTTTTGAACCTTGCCTTGGGCGGCCGTAAGGCTTTCTTCGCTGATATCAAATACTGCCACTTCCAAACCATGGGTGGCGCACAAAAAGCCTATCTGGTGGCCCATGGTGCCAGCTCCCAGAATCAGTACCTTTTGGATGTCTTCGCTGTTCACACTGTATCCCTCCAGGGAAGTATGGTCCGAAAATTCGGAATCCGGTTATGCCAAAAATCCGCCGTCGCAAATAACACTGGCGCCTGTGGTGTAGGAGGAGGCGTCCGAAACCAGATAGAGGACCGTTCCCGCCATTTCTTCGGGTTCGGCATGCCTGCCCAGGGGGACATCCTTCATGAGAGAGTCCTTGACCTCTTCATTTTCAAAAAGCACCTGGGCGAATTTGGTCCTGGTCAGCCCGGGGCACAGGGCGTTCACCCGGATGTTATATTGCCCGAGTTCATTGGCAAAGGCGCGGGTCATGGAAATAAGCGCCGCCTTGGTGATGGAGTAGATTCCCTGGAACAAGGCGGGCCTGACGCCGTTAATGGAAGACACGTTGACAATGGCGCCCCCGCCGCCCTTTTGCATGAGCTTGGAGGCGTACTTGCACATAAAAAATGGTCCCTTGAGGTTGACCTCAAAGGTTTTGTTCCAAACGCCCTCGTCTGCGTCGGCCATGGCGCCGAAAAAGGGATTGGTGGCGGCATTGTTCACCAGGATGTCCAGTTTTCCAAAACGTTTTTCCACTTCCTGGAACAAAGCCTGGATTTGCCCCAAGTCTCCCATGTGGCAGGGCATTACGTCGGCCTTGCCGCCCTTTTCCCTAATGGCCTGCGCCACGGTTTCCAGAGCTTCCGCTTTTCTGCTTACCAGAATGCAATGGGCTCCGTTTTCCGCCAGGGTGTGGGCGACGGCCTCGCCGATGCCGCGGCTGGCGCCGGTGATAAGGGCTGTTTTTCCTTCCAGAGAAAAGCTGACTGTCATGGGGGGGCCTCCTTGCTATGGGTTTTGGTATTGATTTTCCATCGGGTTATTGGCTTATCATGCGGGCGGATTTTGTCAAGAAAAAACGAACGCTCGTTCTATTGATAGAATGTGTAAAAAGGAATATCTGCCAGGGCAACCCTTGGGAGCAATGGTTTTCAATACACTAATTGGTAAAATATTTCACAACCAAGCGACTATCCGTTACTTTTCATGGATGTCTGCCCGGGGGATGAAGGCCATGTGGGTCCATGTGACCTCCTTACGACCCAGAGCATCGGCCATGGCGGCTTGCAAAATGATTTCCAGGCCTTGGGATTGGGCCAATCGGGCAAGCTCTTTCTCCGAGCAGTCATGCATGATCCGTTTGTCCGGGGAAGGTCCATGTCTGAGAGTTATGATCAGGACGCCGTTATCTTCCAGGAGCGATGCCAGGGAGGCCATGGCCCGGGTACGGTCTGGGGGAGACACATGTATCCACACCGCATTGGCAAGGATCAGGTCAAATTTGATTTTCAAAGCATGCACTGTGTCCAGGGCCGGAAGGGCGTCATTGATCCAACGTACGGAAGAATCGGGATGAAGTTTCCGGGCGGTTTCCCGCATGGCTTTCGAGGGCTCAACGGCTGTCACATGATGGCCTTTGGACGCCAGCCAAGCCGCGTCTCGTCCCGACCCTGCCCCCACGTCCAGGACCCGGGACCTTGCCTTGGGGATAAGATGCAGCCAGGAGGCGTGGACCTCTTCCGGGCTTGCCAGTTCGTAAGCCGCGGCGTATTGGGAAGCGTGTTTGGAGTATGTTTCCTGCATGATTGATTCTTTTGTCTGGAAATAGGATCAAACTTCCGGATATTGGCCGTTCTCGCTCTCCCGCACCAGGAAGAGGGCTCTACTTGCCGTTGGAGGATGTCTCCTGAATATACTCCCGGGCGAATTTTCTATATAAATGATAAAATAAAACACCCATGACTTCATGCCCGCGCATGGCCAGTTCCTGTTTGTCGCCGGTCTTGGTGTCTATAGTGGCCTGCTGGAAGTCGTCGATAAGGATCCTTGCTATGCCGTAGAATTGCTTGGCCAGCATGGGCATGGTGATTTCGGGATGAAAGTTGGACTTGCGGTTGATTCCCGACTTGGCCATGGTGACCATGACTTTGGCAATGCTCACGTCATCCTGGGAGTATACGTTTTCGCCGTTTTCTATTTTAGAGCTAATGAGGCCCCAATCCTTAAGCTGGGGGAGCCATCTGGCAGCCAGGCCTGTGGCTTGCAAAAATGCCTCGTCTCCCATGACGCCGGTTCCCAGGTAATGCTCCATGGGCCTGAAAAACTCCATGCGCAATTTGAGCATGGCTTGTTTGCTGGCGCTCCTGTGTTCCCACAGCACCTTTTTAATGGTGGGAAGGGGAAAAAAGAAATCGTTCTGCAATTCCTTGATCAGGTGAATCCGTTCCACATAGCTTTTGTCATAATCAGCGGAGTTACTGCCCGTTTTTTCCGGTTTGGGCAAAAGACCGGCCCTGATGTAATAATGGATGGTTTGTTTGGGCACTCCCGTGCGATTGACCAATTCACTAATTTTCATAAATCCTGCCTCCTGTCTATCTTTGGGGCCGATGATAGCCCTAAACCAAAACGCTATGCCGGAATGGAACCACCAGTGCAACCGGCGTATATATTTTTCTGGCCTTGACCGTATCCCGGAAGGGAGGCCTCGAGAGGGTCAAGGGCGCGTAGGGGTGAAAATGAGGACTTGCGGGAGGGCCTGAAACCCGTCCCGGCGCTGAAAAAATGTAAAATCAGATTATGAAATTCACTATCAAATCAAATAGTGCTTGACAATATATCCTACTGTTTAATAAAAATAAAGCATAAGTTTCATATACGTCAACTAAACGTATAGCGAGCATATACTCTATACGGTTCTTTTTGCTCCATTTTCGTTTCCTTAGCCCCGTAAAATCGGGCAAGTCCCAATAGCATGATCCTAATCCGAGCCGCCGGACACTCAGGCTTGGTAACCATAAATACAAACCTTCGCTTGGTTGCAATAGATCGAAGGTTCATAGCCGGGAACGGCTGGACGGCATTTACACAATCGGATGAATTCCGTGGCCCTGAATGCCATCCCATGCTGGAATGCTGGTTGAGGCCTGCTGATAAGGCCTGGAGGAATCATTGGAAAACCTCCCATTCCCATGTCATCGCCAGGAGTGTTAACCCGACGCATGGTCCATAATTTCCCTCTGGTCCTGAGTCCCCAACACCCTGCCGCTTTGAAGCCCTGTCTCCTTCTGCGGCCAATCCCGGTCATATACGGTTTGTTACATGTAAGTCGCCCACAGTATTTTCAAATTGTCACGCTAGTGCGGTGGAGTGAATGCTCGCCACACAAGAGGCGTGGTTCACCCACAAAATGAGGAGGGATGTTATGAAGTCAAGCAAGACCGTCTTACTTCTTATGGTCGGACTGGCCCTGTCCTGGGGATTAGGCCTGACGGCGGCAGTTGCAAAACCTATTAAGATAGGCATCTTGGGCCCCATGTCTTTCACCCAGGGGGAAGGCCACTGGAACGGCGCCACTATGGCTGCGGAGGAAATCAACGCGACCGGAGGCATAACCGTGGGCGATGAAAAACGGCTCATTGAGTTAGTCAAGGTGGATACCAACGAATTCCTAAGCATTCCTGACGCCACAAACGCTATGGAAATGGCTGTCAGCCGCCACAAAGTGGACTTCCTCATGGGCGGATTCCGCACCGAGGCCGTCCTGGTGATGCAGGACATCGCCATGGAATCAAAAACAATCTTCATAGGTTGCGGCGCAGCTCATCCCAAACTCTGCACCCGGGTGATGGACGACTATGACACCTATAAATATTGGTTCCGTCTGACCCCCATCAACTCCAGCTTCCTGGGCAAGGTGGACTTTATCCTCCTGGGCACGGCCGGAGCTATCATCAAGCAACAATTGGGAATTGAAAAAGTCAAGGTCGCCATTGTGGCTGAAAAAGCCGCCTGGGCCGATCCCATTGTCGCCGCTGCTGAAAAGACAATCCCCGAAAAGATGGGCATGGAAGTGGTGGGCGTGTGGCGCCCCTCGCCGGTGGCGACAGACTGCTCGGCTGAACTCGCCGCTATTCAAAGGGCAGGCGCCCAAATTGTTTTCACAACCTTTTCTTCTTCCGTTGGTCTGACCTTCGCCAAGCAAATGGGCGAACTTAAGATTCCAGCCGCCCCGGTTGGCATCAATGTGGAAGCTCAAAAAAGCGGTTTTTGGGAAGCCACCAACGGGGCGGGCAATTATGTGCTGACCATCAACACATACGCCCCGGTCAAAATTACTGACAAAACCATACCTTTTTACAACAAATACAAAGAGCTTTACAAAGAAGCGCCAAACTACACGGCAGGCACCCACGATGCCATCCAGATTCTTGCCCAAGCCATTAAAAACGCCGGAACCATCAAGGCTGACAACGTGGTGACCGAGCTCGAAAAGATCGAATTCATCGCCGCATCAGGCAAAGTTAAGTTTGACAAGTCTCACGATGTCACCTGGGGACCCGACTATGTGACCGCCCTGGGAACCCAGTGGCAGGACGGCGAAATGAAGTGTGTGTGGCCCTATGGCTGGGAGGGCGTCACCTACGAAGGCTCCGTGCCTTTCAAGCTGCCACCCTGGATGGTGGAATACTGGAAGAAATAAAATGCGCTCCTTTGTCCCCCTTTCCGGCCCTGTGGCCAGGGAGGAGGGACGATTTCCACAACCATATGGCGAGTGACCGCAGGCGCACAAAATTTTTCGGGGTGCGCCTGCGGGAACTTGTGAGGTGATTTATGATTGTTGATATTCTTATCGACGGCCTCATTAAGGGTAGTGTGTATGCCTTGCTGGCCATTGGATTTTCCTTGGTCCTTGGCGTGGCGCGCATTGTGAACATCGCCCACACCGCTCTTTATATGACGTCGGCATACCTGATTTATGTGGGAACCAAAATGATGGGCCTGCCAACCATCGTATCCATGGTGGCTGCCGTGTTCCTCACAATCCTCCTGGGATTGCTCATTTACAATTACTTCATTCGGCCCATCCAGGAACACGAGGCCGCCATGCTCATCTCCACCATCGCCGTGGCCATGATGCTTCAGGAAGTGTTTCTCATGATTTTTGGCGGCCACTATCTGGGAGTCAATCCCCTTGTGCGCGGCTATCTTACTGTTTTGGGAGTGAGGGTCACCAACCAGCACCTGTTGGCGCTGGGGCTGGCTATTATTGTCCTGATTTCAACAAGATTTTTCCTGATGAAAACCCGTACGGGCCTGGCCATTCGGGCCACGGCTCAGGACCGCGAGGTAGCGAACCTCATGGGCATGAATGTGAACGGCGTAGCCATGATCACCATGGCCGTTTCTGTAGGGTTGGCGTCCATCGCCGGGGCCATTGTGGTGCCCCTGGTGACCGTGGAGCCCACCATGTGGATGCATCCCCTGGTTATGATGCTTGCCATTGTGGTGCTTGGCGGTCTGGGTAGCTTAGAGGGCAGTTTTGTTGGCGCTTACATCCTGGGATTTTCCGAATCCCTGGTGGTTTTCATGGTGCCCATGGGGTCATTTCTCAAGGATTCGGTAGCCCTGTCCATCATGATATTGGTGCTGCTGATCAGACCGGAAGGATTGTTCGGAGTATCCTTCGAGGAGGAACGTTAGGATGCGTATTGTGGTCGCCTATACCCGCAGAATGTTAAAAATCCTGCGCTCTGAGGTGCTGGTGCTGCCCAGCCGTGTGGCGGTGCTGGTCTTTGTCATAGCCATATTGGCGTTGCCTCTGGTGACACAGGATTATTATATTCTGCGCATCATGATATTGACGTCGATTTTCGCAATTTTGGCAGCGAGTTGGGATTTGCTGTCCGGCTTTACCGGGCAAATGAATTTTGGACATGCACTCTTTTTCGGGGTTTCCGCCTATGTGACGGCCCTGCTGAACCTGAATCTTGGGTTTCCCCCTTATTTTTCCATTCCCTTGGGGGCCATGGGAGCCGTGTTGACCGGGCTCATAGTGGGCATTCCCTGCCTCCGGCTTAAAGGCTCTTACCTGGCCCTCACAACGCTTGCCTTTCCCATTATCCTCATGGGAATCGTATTTGCCATTCCCGGCATCACCGGCGGGGAACTTGGGCTTTCGGGCCTGACCAAACTCACAGGGTCCCGGGTCAATGATTATTATGTCACCAGCATCCTCATGCTGGTCCTGGGCGGGATCATGTGGAAGATCACCGACTCCAATACCGGCATCATCCTGCATGCCATCCGGGAAGACGAAGTGGCGGCCCGGGCGGCTGGTATCAACACCACCCGCTACAAGCTGCTCGCCTTTTGCCTGAGCGGTTTTTTTGCGGGGATTGCAGGCGGTCTTTACGCTCATTTCATGCGCCTGGCAGGCCCGTCCACCCTGGAGATCGGCCTGTCGTTCCAGGTCATCATCTGGTCTGTTTTCGGAGGCATGGTCTCCATTTACGGACCCATTGCAGGGGTTTATATTCTTAACCCGTTTATGGAAGTCCTCAGGGTCATTTTGGATAATTTTCCCAGTCTACCCGAAATGCGAATGTTCATCTTCGCCGCCCTGGTGCTTCTCACGCTCCGGTTCATGCCCGAAGGCCTGATTCCCTGGTTGCGCGACAAAGTGGAGACGGAATGCCCCCGGTGCAAGGTGCGGAATGTTGCTTTCAGGCGAAGTTGCCGTATATGCAACGCCGCCATGACCTGAAAAATGTAGCCCAGATACATTGGAAATAAGGGAGGAAATTTTAGATGGACGCGATGCAGGCATATCTATCCAAGCCGTGGTTGGAACATTATCCGGAAACAGCCCCGCATACATTGGAAATACCCAACGTCTCCGTACCGGAGCTTTTTAATGAAGTGACGGAAAAATACGGCAAGAAAACCGCGGTGAATTTTTATGGCAGGAATATCAGTTACAAGGAATTGAAAGATCAGGCAGATCGGTTTGCAACCGCCCTGGATCAGATGGGAGTCAAAAAAGGGGACCGGGTGGCCTTGTATTTGCTCAATTGCCCCCAATTCATTATCTGCTACATGGGAATCCTGACGGTGGGCGCTGTGGTGACCCCGGTAAGCCCGGTGTACAGCAGCAGCGAGGTCCGCCATCAAATCACGGACAGCGGGGCCAAAGTTCTGGTGTGCCAGGATTTTCTGTATAACAATGTGGTTCAGGCCGAGGTGGAACTGGAACATGTGATTCTTACCGGAATCAACGAATACCTGCCCAGGCTGAAAAAACTGTTTACCAAAGGCATTTTGGGCAAAGCCTATGGAGGCGTGGAAGCCCCTGACGCCGCCGCCATGAAAAGCCAGGGCCTGATTAGTCTTCAGACTCTCCTTAAGGAAAATCAGCCCAACCCGCCCAAGGTGGAAATTGATCCCCGCAAGGATCTTGCGGCCCTGCCCTATACCGGCGGCACCACGGGCCACCCAAAGGCCGCCATGATCACCCACCAAACCATTGTTTCCTGCCAAGCCCAGGCCATGGAATTCTGGGGGCATCTGTTGGACGAAGGCAACGAAACCATCATTGCCTTTTTGCCTTTGTTCCATATTTACGGCCAGGTGGTGATCATGCTCACCGGTCTGGTGCACGGGTTCAACCTCGTGCTCTTCACCACTCCGGACATGGACAAGATCCTGAACGCCGTGGATCAATACCAAGCCTCGGCGTTTTATGGCGTGCCCACCCTGTTCGAGTACCTCAAGGAATATGACAAGACCAGCCGGGTAAACTGGAAAAAGCTCAAACTGGTGGTCTGCGGAGCCGACACCCTCCATGACACCACGGTGGAGGGTTGGGAGCGGCGCACGGGCAGCCACATTATTGAAGGCTACGGCATGACCGAAACCGCCGCCGCCAGCCATGCCAACCCCCCCCACAGGCCCAAGCAAGGCTCCTTTGGCATCCCCTTGCCCAACATCACGGCAGCCATTATTGACGTGGATGGCGACGAGTTCATGCCCGTGGGCGAGGTGGGGGAAATGATTCTTTCCGGCCCCAGCATCATGGAGGGCTACTGGCAACGCCCGGAAGACAACAAGGAAACCATGATCGAACTGGGGGGAATGACCTGGTTGCGCACGGGTGATTTGGTGTCAATGGATGAGGAAGGCTATTTTCACTTTTTTGACCGAAAACGGGACCTCATCAAACACAAGGGCTACTCGGTTTTCGCCAAGCATGTGGAAGAGGTGCTTTACGATCATCCCCAGGTCAAGGCCGCCGGTGTGGTGGGCGTGCCCAATCCTAAGGTGGGCCAGCTCATCAAGGCCTATGTGGTGCTCCAGGCCGAAGCCCGCGGCAAGATATCCGAGGAGGAGATCATCGAATACTGCAAAACCAAATTGGCCCATTATAAAGTGCCCCAGATCATTGAATTCCGGGGTGAATTGCCAAAAACTGACGTGGGCAAAGTGTCCAGACGCGAACTTCGGGAGGAAGTGGAGGAAGCCTAAAAATGGCCCAATCTTTTTTGGAAGTAAAAAATCTGCGCAAAGAGTTCGGCGGGCTCACGGCGACCAATGACGTCAGTTTCAGCATGGGCCGCAACGAGATCATCGGTCTTATAGGACCCAACGGGGCCGGTAAAACCACCCTGTTGCGCCTCATCGCCGGCATCCTAAAGCCCACGTCCGGAAGCATTTCCTTTAAGGGAAAAAACATAACCGGTTCCAAGGCCTGGGACATTGTCAACATGGGCGTGGCCAGCACCTTTCAGAATATGCGCCCTTTCAGACGCCTGCCTATTGTGGCCAATGTCATGGTGTCTTGCCTTAGCCCCCGATCCATGAGGGGTGGCGAATGGGTGAAAAAGGTGGAGGCAAAGGCCATGGACGCCCTGGAGTTTGCGGGCATTTCCGACGTGGCCCTTGAAAAGGCGTCCACATTGTCCCAGGGCGATCTTAAGCGCCTGGAAGTCGCCAGGGCAGTGGCAACCGATCCGGAACTTTTAATTCTGGACGAACCCTTTGGCGGCCTGAGTCCTGCGGAAACCGACCTCATGGCCAAATCCGTGGCTCGCCTGCACAGGGGGGGGCGTTTTGGACGCCTGCACAGCGAAGGTCCGGCCATGATCATCATCGAGCACAAGCTGCAACAACTCATGAAGATCGTGGACCGCATCATTGTGCTTAATTTCGGAACCATCCTGGCCGACGGCGCCCCCGACGTGGTGGTTAATGACCCCAAGGTGATTGAGGCCTATCTGGGAGATGGAGGAACATCGTGCTCTTAGACGTTAGCAACCTGACTGTATGTTACGACAGGGCCATGTTGATCAACGACGTCTCCCTCTATGTGGAAGAGGGAGAGATGGTCAGCCTTGTAGGACCCAATGGAGCGGGAAAATCCACCTTGCTTCGGGCCATAACCGGTTTGGTGGCCTGGGACAAAATGACCCTCAAAGGGACGGCCGAGGGCGACATCACCCTAAAGGGCAATATTGTCTTTGACGGCAAGGATATCTCCAAAACCCCCGCCCACGAAATCGTGCGGAGGGGACTTGTCCATTGCCCGGAACGGCGCAGGCCGTTCAAGGAAATGACTGTCCGGGAAAACCTCATGTCCGGGGCTTATCTCCATATGAAGAAATGGGATGTCCAGCAAGAACTGGAAAAGGTTTTCAAGCTGTTTCCAGTGCTTGGGGACCGGTTGAATCAGGTCTCGGGCACCTTGTCCGGCGGCGAGCAGCAGATGCTGGCTGTGGGCAGGGCGCTCATGTCCCGGCCCAAGCTCTTGCTGATTGACGAGCCGTCCACAGGCCTTGCGCCTCTCATGCGTAAGGAGGTTTTTAACAAAATTTTGGAAATCAAGAACCTGGGCATCACTATCATGCTGGTGGAGCAGGAGGTCGCGTCGGTTTTCAGCATGGCGTCAAGAAGCTATGTACTATCTTCAGGCAAGATCATCGCCCAGGGTAAGTGCAGTGAACTGTTGGAAGATGAAATGATAAGAAGAACCTACCTGGGCCTGTAATTTTCAAATAAAAAAGCCGGTCTCCGGAGAGAATCCTTGAAGATTCCTACCGGAGACTGGCTTATAATGTTCGTTTACTTTGTGACGGAAAGCTGCCTGCCTATTCGGTTCCCGGCACGGTCTGGGTCATGATGGCCAGACCCGTTTCCTGCATTTCCCGTTGAAGTTCCAGGCTGGCGTTCAGAATAGCCACCTGTTCCGGTCTGAACAACCCATCCACCATGTCCCGTATTTCATGATGAAAGGTTTCCAGATCCTCGCCCCGTTGTGCTGCCATATTCGGGTTTTGCAGCACACGGGCAAATCCCTGGGGAGTGCGGGTGGACAAGAGGGAGGGGTATTCCTGAATCTGTTGCATCATAAGGTCCAGCAATTGTTCTTCCTGGACCCCGTTCAACTCTGCGTCAGCGTCCTTGAGAGCCAGCAGGGCCAAATGATGCTGGATGCGTGCCATCCGCGAGTCTTCAACTTCCTGATACACCCGATTTAGCTGCTCGCCCAAAGTTTGAGCAATGGCGTTATCCAGGGGTTGGATCACGGCATTGGCCTGTTCCACCAGTTCAGCGCGCTGGCCTTCCGTAAGGTCTTGGGAAAGCAGTTGAACGAGATACTCATTGGCCGAAGCCTGCCTCTCCCGCACAAGGGACTGGAAAGCCTGGGCCTTTTCAGGCGGCAGGTCCAACATGTCGTCCAGGGCGTTGTCCAGCATGTTCGCAGCCGCCCTGTGTCGGGTCCGCAAAACGCCTCCCTGTTTCATTTTCTCTATGGCCTGAATTTCCAGTATGTCGGGTTCTGTTTTATGGGGAGGCGCCGGCTTGTCCGGCTCTTGAAGATCCTGGATCTGCTTTTCAAAAGCCTCCACGGCAGCCTGGTACTTTCGTCCCCGACTAATCCGTTCATCCTCTTTGTTGGCGGTTTTCTCTGTGATGACTGGAAGACGGGCTTCTTCCAAAAGGGCTTCCAGGCGGTGTATCTTGGCGGAAAGCAACTTGATCTGCTTTTGGGCGTTCCTCAACTTTTCGTGTTCGAAATAATTGAGCCAAGCCAATGCCATGATTACCAGAGTTACAATTACACCGATCTTCCTGGAGCGCATTATGCCGTGTCCTTGAATCCGGGAGCCTCCCGGGCTGATAGGGTCTGTGAGGCGGGAAGGCTGGAATCAGTCCTCAGGCTCAGCCCATACAATATGGTCCTTATTGATGAAAAGGACCTTGCCGGAACACCCCCGGTTCTCACAATTGGTAAGCACGATGAACTGGCTGTCTCCCTTGGTAAAGATGTCTGAGACCCTTTCCTTGATGCCTATGTTCACTTCACCCATTAGGGTGGACCCGTCGGATGTCCGGACCGTGATGCGCCTGTAGTCCTTTTTGAAGACTTCCATCCTGGCTTTGTCGTATAAACTTTCTGGCGGCACGATCATCACCTCCATTGCAATGCGTGAATAGGAATGCAACATCTTATGCTGAATTTGACCACAAGCAGGCGCAATCTGTCAACCCGGATTATCCGTAGCACGACTGCATGGGGTGCGGATTCACTAGGGTACTACCATCTGGCAATCCGGTATCAGTCCGTTTTCCAGATGTATTAAAGCCCCGGCTGAGGCCCTGCCCATGGCGCAGTTTGCCACCAAAGTCCCGTCCAGCATGGCTGAACCGGCATTTTCGTGGATATGGCCGCAAATACACAGGGAAGGTTCCTGTTTTTTTACAAGGGCCGCCACACTGCGGGAGCCTGCGTTGAAACGCCCCAAAACACGGTCGGTAACGCCAAATGGCGGCGGATGGACAACCAATACACACCCCGGCGTCATTAATCTTTCCAATTGTCGGACCATTCCTTTTTCAAACAAGGCCAGCCGGGAACGAAAAGGAACAGGCACTGTGCCGCCAGCCCCCACAAAGGTAACACCGTTCACATGCGCCAACTTCAGGTGCAGATCCGTAATCCCAGGAGTTTGGGCCATGAGTTCCCGGGTGGATTTGCCGTCCGTATTGCCGTGAATGGCAAAAACAGGCACGTTCAGCAGCCCCAAGGCCGTCATAACCTCCCGGGCGCCGGAGCCGAAATGGCTGGATAAATCCCCTGCGACAACCAAAACGTCCGGTTGCTCTCTTTGGACCGTGTTGCGAATGGTCTCCAGATGATGGGGGTTTCCGTGGATATCCGCCACAGCGTAGACAAGCATGGCGCTCCTACTTGGACCACATTTGGGACAAGTGGTCTCTTATCTCGAAGAAATCCTCGAAAGGAATATAGTCCAGCTGGTTTGACCGAAAATATTTGGCCAGGCTAGCCCGGGCGAACACGGTCTGGGCTGCCAGGCCCATGTTGAGGTCTGTCACCCCATCGCCAATGGCTATGCTGTTCCGGTAATTGTACATTTGCATCACCCTGGCTTTGGCAAGCAATTCGTCCCCTTCTTCAAAATCAGCCAACACTTTCATGAAGGGTCCGTTCAGGTCCAGGCTCAGGGAATAAATGCCGGCCAGTCGTTTGGTAAGGGGGCCAAGGATCGCTTGAACCATGACATGGAGCCCTCCGGAAACCAGAACAAAGGGGGTCTGGTGTTGGTCCAGGAAATCCAAAAACTCCACAAAACCCGGGCGGATTTCCTTGCCCTGGCAAAAATCTATGATATCGCCATAGGCGCTGGACGGCAAGGATTCCACAAGCATGCGCACCCCTTGAGCCAGTGTGGATTTGCCTGCGTAAATCTGTTCCAGGACCTGCCGCGCTTTATCCGGAAGCATTTCCATAAGCATGGTGGAAAAGGTTTCCTGCACCGTTATGGTTCCGTCAAAATCGCAAAAAATTATATTTTTATGTTCTAATCGCATGACTCTTCTAATGGCAAAAGCACGGTAAACCGGCTTCCCTTTCCCACTTCGCTATCCACGGAAATGGTTGCGCCCATGGAATCCAGGATTCCTTTTACAATGGACAAACCAAGGCCTGTTCCTGTGATGAAACGGGTCTTATCATTCTTGACCCTGTAAAACTTGTCGAAAATACTTGCAAGATGTTTTTCCTCAATGCCAAAACCCGTGTCCGCCACCGTCACCTTGATGGTTTTTTCATCCCCTCCCACCTCCACGGTAATGGCCCCTCCATCGGGGGTATAATTGATGGCGTTGGCCACCAGATTCCCCACCACGCTTTCCAGGGCCATGGGGTCCATTCGCATTTTCGGGAGAGGCGCGGGAGGCAGGATGATGTCCAGACTTTGCTTTTTCGCCCCGGCTTTGGCCTTCATGAAATCCACGATGCTGGCAAGCAGTTCCTCCACTTGGAGGGGCACTGGTTGTTGGGCCACGGAACCGCATTCAATCCGGGACACATCCAACAGATCGCCAATGAGGTCTATAAGGGATTGGGTTTTGTCCTTGGCCCGGGACAGGAGGTATTGGTCTTGCTCCGAAGCCTCGTCCACCACCCCCTGGATGACCAAAGCCAATTGCTCCCGGATAGTGGCCAGGGGAGACCGAAGTTCGTGGGACACCTTGGCCACGAATTCCGACTTGAGCCGGTCCAACATTTTCATGGCCGTGACATCATGCATTACGACCACCGCTCCCAGGCATTCCCCATCCTCGCTCAGTACAGGCCTGCCCCGGGCCATGAGGTACTTGTCCTCGGACAGGGCAAACTCCACAGCCGGCGCCTGGTCGGGCTCTGTGAATTTTCCCTGGGAAATTTCCATGGCAAGGTTCACCACGCCCTCATCCGACACATAGTCTTTCATAAAGTTGCCTGGCTGGGTATCCGGAGGCAAACCCAGATGGCGAATAAAGGCCGGATTCATCAGGACCACCTGGCCTTCCGTATTGGTGACCACCACCCCGTTTGGCAGGGCCTCAATGATGGTCCGGGTGCGGCTTTGTTCCTTGCCCAGGTCAGCCAGGGTGCGTTGCCGCTTGAGTTCCAGTTCCAAAGCCTCTTGCCGGAGCCGGAGTTTTTCAATGGCACGTCCCGCCACAATGCGAAGCTGGGCTGGTTCAAACGGCTTGGGGACAAAGTCGTAGGCGCCCTTCTTCATGGCCTCAATGGCGGTCTCCACCGTGGCGTAGCCGGTGATGACAATAACCAGGATGTCCTGATCCTTTTCATGAATCCGGCGCAATACCTCCATGCCATCGATTCCCGGCATTTTCAGGTCCAGAAATACGATGGAGGGCCGCCATGTTTCCATGGTTTCCAGGGCCTCCTCGCCCCGGGAGGCCTTTTTCACCTCGCATTCCATGCGTATGAGAATGCGTTCGCATCCGTCGCGGATGTCCTTTTCGTCGTCAACGACCAGAATCTTCATAATTTGCTGACTGTTTTTCATAGCCTAACCTTCATCCGTGTCGCTTTGATCGGAGTCCTGCTCCAAGGGCAGTTCAATTCGAAAAACGGCTCCGCCCTCATGATTATTGGAGGCCATAATCCGGCCCCGGTGGCTTTCCACAATGCCATATACCAGGGAAAGACCCAGGCCCGTTCCTTTGCCTTGTTCCTTGGTGGTGTAAAAAGGCTCGAACACATGGGGCAGGACCTCTTCGGGAATGCCCGGTCCCGTGTCCGAAATTTCAATGGCCACTTTATCCCGGCCGGGCACCTTGAATGTGGTGATGCGCAACTCTCCACGGCCCTCCATGGCTTCGGCGGCGTTCAATATAATATTCATAAAAACATGGTTAAGCTGCTGGATATCCGCCGGAACCGGGGGAAGGTCTTCAGCCAGGTTCCTTTTTGTGACAATATTCTGGAAAACAGACTGGTTTTCCAAAAGAAACAGAGTGCGAGATATGGCCCGGTTAAGGTCATGGGGCCGGACTTCCTGACGGGTTTGCCGGGCGAATTCCAGTAACTCCTTGACAATGTCGCGGGAACGCTGTGCGTCTTCCAAAATGCGTTTTAAATCCTGAATTGCCCCTTCGGGGAGTTCGTATTCCTCCAAAATCAATTGGGAGAACAGGATGATGCCTCCCAGGGGGTTGTTCAACTGATGGGCCACGCCGGCAGCCAGCTTGCCCAGGGAGGACATCTTTTCCGCTTGCAAAAGCTGGACCTGGGTTTTGTGCAGTTCCTGGCGGATTTCCAAAGCCTGCCGCATATCGTGAAAAAAACCGATGGTGGCCACTTCGTGGCCGTTTTCGTAAATAATGGACGCATTCAGGCGGATGGGAACAAAGTCCCCGTTTTTGTTCACCACGTCCACAGGGTAGGATTTCAGCTTGCCCTTGCCCCCATACTCTTCGGAACGGAGCTTGGCCATAATGTTTTTGGCCCCTTCCCCGGGGTAGACATCCCGAATATCCAGCTCATACAGGGCATGTTGCCGATCATATCCTGAAATATCCGATGCGGCTTGGTTGAAGACAATGATCCTGCCGGTTTTATCCGCCGCAATCACGCCGTCCACCGAACTGTTGATGAGATTGCGCAAAAAGGAGTTGGACCGTTGCAACTGGGCCTCCAGCCCTCCCAGGGCAGGGACATCCAGGTCCAGGACCAGGGCCGCTTTTATCTCTCCTTCAGGTTGAATAGGCAAAGCGCGGAGGCAGCTATTAATGTCCAGACCCACGAATTCGTCTCCCAGAACCGAGGCGGCTGAGCCTGAACTGAAAACCTGGGTGGCCGGGCATAGGGTGCATGGGGTGTCGCTTTGGTGGAGTAATTCGTAACAGCGTTTTCCGACGACAGAATCCTTGAATCTGTCCTGAACAAATTGGTTGGCGCCCAGGATAACATAATCCGGTGAAACAACCACCAGTTTGCGTGAAAAGGCATCCACCCCGGCAAGCAGGGCGCGTATCTCCTCGTCCGATCTCTGCATTGTTTCCCCCTGAACGGTATTTCTGCTGCGGTGTGTTGGAAATAGGATCCAGGAACTTGCCAGTATTGTTACCATCAGGGGGCCTTGGGAGCAAGGCCAAAGACCGGGGTTGTCCAAAAAGCTGTTCCAATGGCCAGGGCAATAAATGCATTCTCATTCTCAATTTTAGGTAAAATCGGCTGTCTGGCAACAATGAGATAGCAGCTCACGTATAATTGCTGGAAATGAACGGGTTCATAGTATGAAGAATTGACAGGTAAAGTTAGTTATAGTAAGCAATTTTGACGTTTTTGCCAACCATTGAAAGAAAGGCCTCCCTTGCCATGTCAGAAAAACTTCCGGAAAATCAGGATATTTCTTCGCCAAACAGAGAAGACATGAAAACAACGCCGACAGCAACGGCATCTCAAGCCCCTGAAAAGTGGGACCGTCTGCGTCTTTACCTTGCCAGCTTTTTGGGGCTGTTCATTGAACTGGCTTATATCCGTTTTATCCCTGCCCATGTCAGGGTGGTTGGCTATTACACCAATGTCGTGCTCATCGCCAGTTTTCTGGGCCTTGGCCTGGGATTCATGATTGCTTCAAAAAAAATCCGAACTGAAAAATTTTTGCTCCCGTTAATAATTCTTATTGTTTATGCTTCAGGATTTTTCTCAACGGTGCTCACTGTCAATCGCGCAAACGGCGCCGAGCCATTTTGGTTGCATATTAACCTTTATAAAAATGCCGCAACCACCACAGGTCCCGAAATGGGAATCGGCCTGGTGGTCCTGATTCATTTTTTGTTGGTTGCCATTTCCCTTATTCCGGTAGGGCAGGTTATGGGCAGGTATTTTTCCAAATTTCCCCGCCTTTCCGCCTATTCCCTGGACTTGGGAGGCAGTCTGACAGGAGTTGTCGCCTTTGGCGTGCTCTCCGCGTTGGGCGCCACGCCCATGCTTTGGTTTGGCCTTGCATCCGTTATTATTCTGTTTGTCATGTGCCGGGGATGGAAGGAAAAGGTGGCAGGTTTTGTTTTAAGCGTGTGCCTGTTAATGATGGTTTGGTCCATGGGCAGCAATGAAATTTGGTCCCCGTATTATATGGTCGAGTTGGATTCAAGTAATCCCGATGGGCAAGTCATTTATGTAAATAAAACACTGCATCAGGTCATGGTGGATTTTGACTCCCCTAACAGTAGTATTCAGCAAACAAGGGGGCTATTTGAAACAGCCTATAAGGCGGCCCATTCCCTTGACGATGTGCTGATTGTGGGAGCCGGCAGCGGCAACGATGTCGCCATCGCCCTCTCCATGGGCGCCAAACACATAGACGCCGTGGAGATTGATCCTGTAT
Organism: Desulfatibacillum sp.; assembly: GCA_016342355.1. GTDB lineage: Bacteria > Desulfobacterota > Desulfobacteria > Desulfobacterales > Desulfatibacillaceae > Desulfatibacillum. The sequence continues at coordinate 30,713 of JAEINP010000037.1, read as the reverse complement.
TTCCCGTACTTGGGCGCAAGTATCATAAACAACACCCCTATGACTCACCCAAGGTAACGCTTCACATTAATGACGCAAGGGCCTATTTTAAAACCTGCAAAAAGAAATACGATCTCGTCGTGTTTGGAACTCTTGATTCCCAGGCCCTCATGGGGCACTTGTCTTCCATCCGAATGGACAATTATATCTACACGGTAGAGGCCTTCCAGGAAGCCAGAAATCTGCTTAAATCCAGGGGGGTGATAGCTGTTTTCCATATGTCCATCAAGGAGCATATATACAAGAGGATCCATTTGCTTCTCACAGCAAACGGTGGCCCGCCCCCCCTGATGCTGGAGGTTGAAAAACCCACATTATTTAACTACCTGTTTCTCCAGGGCGAGGGAATTCCAGGGACCCCCACCCGGGGCAAAGATCAGGACCTTTTTAATAGCCTGAAAATTTCCACCGATGACTGGCCCTTTTTGTATCTTGAAAAGCCCTCCCTGCCCTGGCATTATGGACAGGTGATTATCGGGATGATACTCATTGCACTGTTTGGAAGCATGGTTGTAACCCGTGGTAAAATAAGGAATTTTGACTTACGCCTTTTCTTGCTTGGGGCAGGGTTTTTGTTGCTGGAAACCAAAAGCGTGACCCAACTCTCCCTGCTTTTCGGCTCTACCTGGATGGTCAACCTGCTGGTGTTTTCCTCCATCCTGCTTGTTTTATTTTTGGGCAACCTGCTGGTTTTAAAATGGGATAGGTCCAAACAGCAGATCAATACCAAACGGCTGTTTCTCATCCTGGTAATTGTTTTGGTAGCATCGGCTTTTGCCCCCGTTTCCTGGGTGGCTGGCCATCATCCCCTTTTTCGATGGTTGCTGGGCGGATTGCTGGTGGCGGTCCCCATAGGCTTGGCCGGGTTGATTTTCCCCTTGGTTTTCAGACAATGCAAAGATCCGCAAATGGGCTTTGCCTCCAATCTCCTGGGCGCCATCCTGGGAGGCTGCCTGGAATACAGCACCATGGTCTTTGGCATCCGATCCCTGACCCTGATTGCCGCATTACTTTATATTGTAGCCTCTATGACGCGGCCCTCTGACGCCTGATTTTCCAGGGAGGAACGGGAGACCCAAACTATGGTTTCCCGCTCCCCGGGCGCATGGAACATTCAACAGGCCGCATTTCATGATGCGTCTTACACCTTGGTGATCCAGCCTTTTCCCATGGCGGTGGCGCCCACTTTTGCGGCACTGAGAAAACGGGATTGCAGGGCCTCGCTCATCAAGGCCCGCTTGACTGAAGGCATACGCAAAAAGCCTCCCAGGATGCCCCGCATGGCCCGATGGGTGATTTTTTCAGGATCGTCGAAAAACTGAAACTGGGCCGTGCCCTTGTCCAGGGTCTGGAGGATGACCCGCTCAAAGGTGGTTTCCGGGTGAATGACCCTTTGCTGACGTTTTTCCAGCTTCAGGGCCCGGGGCTTGCAAGCCAGTGCGCACACCCCGCAACCCAGGCAGATCGCCTCGTCCACGATGGGTTTTTTCTTTTTTTTGCCCTGGCCTTTAACCGGGGCCAGGGAAATGGCGTTGATGGGGCAGGCGTCCGCGCATTTGCCGCATCCCACGCAGGCGTCCTCGTCGATTTCGGCTATGCAGGAAGAGGTCACCAGAGTGTTGGGATATCCGTAGGTGCTGATGCCGTTCAGCATGGTGCAACAACAGGCGCAACACTGGCAGATGAACCGGGGCCGTTGCTGCACATTGTCGCAATTGAGGACCAGCCCCTTTTCCACGGAGACCGCCAGGAGATCCAGGATTTCCTCGTGACTCACCTCCCTGGCGAAGCCGTGGCGCACCGCGTACCGTGCTCCCACGCTGAAGGAAAGGCATGTTTCCAGGGGGGTGTCGCACTCCTTTTTGTCCAGGTGGTGGGTCTTGTGCCTACATGAGCATACGCCCACGCCGCAATAATCCTGTTCCATGACCAGCCGGGAGGCTTTTTCGTAATCCAGGATTTCCGTGTAAACCCTTTCCGAAAGAGCCTGCTCATGAGGCATGGTGCGCATGAGGGACACCTGAGTGTCGGAATGGAAATTGGAGAAAAAGAACGCGTCGTCGCCCATCATGTAGTCGTGGAGATACTTGGACACCGTGGTGAAATCCAAGCTGTCGTTGACCCGCATCATGGTGAATTCGAACAAACCGATAATCATGGGAGAGGGCATGTAGTAATACCGGCCATTGGTATGGATGTCGATAACCAGGCCCTTGTCAGCCATAGCTTCTATCACCAGCTGGGCCTTGGCCGGGTCGTACCCCGTGCATTGGGCGATGCGATTGATATCCGCAAAGGAATAAGGCATCTTGACGATGATCCGGGCTTCCTCCTCGGAATAGAGTTCCTTAAGCACGGTCATGAGGGCCTTGTTCTGGGGAACACGCACCCACAGACAATCCATCTTTTCTCCCAGTTCCTCGTAAATATCCTTAACAGCCAGATGTCCCATGCTACTCCCTCCCTTTCTCCAGGGTTTCAAAGCCCCTGATATAGCGTTGGCCCGTGTACTCCATGAGCCCTTGGATTTCCTCATCCCCCAAATCCGGATAAAAGCCGGTGTTCACCAGGTGGGCAAGGCCGTGGGCGTACACCCATCCCTGATGCACAAAATTGTATATGTCCTCCATAGGCATTCCCTCCACCAGAGGATAGGCGGCCAGCCCCTCCACCAGGGCGTCCAGTTGTTTTTGCATAACCCGTTTGAACAGGCCCGCGTGTTCCTCGTTGCAGATGCACCGGAACAGGTGCTTTTCGTCCCGGGCAAAGAGCACGTATCCCAGACCCATGTCGATGAACGTGTCCCCGGTCCGGGGAGTGGACTCGTATTTGAGCAAAATTTCCAGGGCCCGGGCCGCAATGGTGTCCTCCAGGTTTTGCTTGGATTTCAGGCATGTATAAACCGGCATGGTGGAGCACCGGAGTTTTTTGGCCACCCCCCGGGTGGAGAGGGCGTCCATACCTTCCTGACGTACCATTTCAAAGGCGGCGTTGAGTATTTGGGCTTGGGTGAATTTGGCTTTGGGCGGCATGGAGGTCTCCCTCTGGGGATAGTAAGATTGCATTCAACACGCCCGTTATATAACAGCCGTTATTTTTCATGTCAATAGTATTTAACATCCGGTAAAAAACTTCAAGAAATCAAAATGCCTGCCCCTCAATATTTCGTGAGGGCGGCCTGCCTCCCGCCCCTATCAAACAAGGCCTATCAGACCGTCGGGCTGATCGCTGTCAGGATTTTTCTTGACCTTATTTTCTTAGCAGTTCATAGTTTAAACATGGTGGAAGGGGAATAATTGCCAGGCGCTCTCACAGGCCTGCCTGAACCTTGACAGCGTCGGCAAGGTTCAGGAGGCTGACGCCGTTATGTCTAAATCGCCCAACGCTCTTCACGACGCAATCCGCCAGTACTCCTGGGTTCTTCAAATCAATCAAGAAATCCTGAGTTTTTTTCATAGACCGGAAACTTGTGTTTCCGAGTGCGGGATTGGTGTTCCTGAAAACCCGTTTTCACGAAAGGAGTAAGGTATGGATAAAATTTTACGAATCAACATGGGCGGAAAAGGTGGTCCCCAGGTAACGGAAACACCCGTGGGCGAATACGAGGGTCTGGGAGGCCGGGCCATGACTTCCGCGGTGGTGCTGCGGGAGGTTCCGGCGGATTGCCATCCACTGGGAGCGGACAACAAACTCGTAATCGCCCCGGGCATGCTGAGCGGAACTCTGGGAGCTCAGACAGGCCGGATTTCCGTGGGCTGCAAAAGCCCCCTGACAGGCGGCATCAAGGAAGCCAACTCCGGGGGCCAGGCAGCCCAGGTCCTGGCCAGGTTGGGTTATGCCGCCATTATTCTGGAAGGCAAGCCTGCCGGTGATTCCTGTTATAAGGTGATTATCAACAAGGACGGGGTTACGGTAACCGAAGACATTACTCTGGCCGGGTTGGGTAACTATGCTGTGGTGGAAAAGGTCAAGGCCGAATTTGGCGACAAGGTGGCCACCATATCCATTGGCCCTGCGGGTGAGATGAAGCTGGGCGCGGCCTCCGTGGCTTTTTCCGATCCTGAAATGCGTCCTACCCGCCATGCCGGACGCGGGGGCGTGGGAGCGGTAATGGGTTCCAAGGGCGTCAAGCTCATTGTCCTGGACGACGAGGGCATGTCCCGGCGTCAGGCCAAGGACCCCGAGGCCTTCAAGGACGCCAACAAGCGCTTTGTGGCGGGTCTTAATTCCCATCCGGTCACCAGCCAGGGGCTTCCCCTGTTTGGCACCAACGTATTGGTGAACGTGGTGAACGAGGCAGGCGGTTTTCCCACCAATAATTTTAAGACAGGCCGTTTTGAAAACGCCTCCAAAATCAGCGGCGAAACCATGGCCGAACAAACCACGGCAAGGGGCGGCGTGGTCACCCGGGGCTGCCACAAGGGATGCGTTATCCGTTGCTCCGGCGATTACATAGGGCCGGACGGCAAGTGGCTCACTAAACAGGTCGAGTACGAAACCGTATGGGCCCATGGCGCCAATTGCGGCATTGACGACCTGGATATCATCGCCCAGCTGGACCGCATGGACGACGACCTGGGCCTGGACACCATAGAAATGGGCAACGCCATTGCCGTGGCCATGGACGCTGGCGTGGCCGACTTCGGCGACGGCCCGGCAGCCCTCAAGCTCCTGGAGGAAGTGGGCAAGGGCACCCCTCTGGGCCGCATAATCGGTAGCGGCGCCGGAACCGTAGGCCGGGTTTTTTCCGTGGAAAACGTGCCTGTCGTGAAAAACCAGGCTCTGCCCGCCTATGATCCCCGGGCTGTCCAGGGCATTGGCGTGACCTACGCCACCAGCCCCCAGGGCGCCGACCATACCGCGGGATACGCCGTGGCCACCAACCTCATGAAAGTGGGCGGCGACGTGGACCCCCTCAAGCCCGAAGGAAATGCCGAGCTTTCCCGGAATCTCCAGATCGCCACGGCGTCCATCGACGCCAGCGGCATGTGCCTGTTCATCGCCTTCGCCATCCTGGACCAGCCCGAGACCTTCCAGGCTCTTCTGGATATGATCAATGCTTTTTACGGCTATTCCTGGACTGGGGATGATTGGGGGGCCTATGGCACGGCCATCCTCAAAAACGAACGGGAATTCAACACCAAGGCTGGTTTTACCAAAAACGACGACCGGCTTCCCGCATTCTTTAAAAAGATGCCTCTGGCGCCCCACAACGTGACCTTCCAGGTCACGGACGAGGAGTTGGACTCTGTGTTTGATTTCTAAAAAACCCGCAAACCCGGCGCTTTTTCCCTGGAGGAAGCGCCGGGCTTTTTTTATGGAAATACAACGTGCCCAAAAACGCCCATGACAACCAAAATCCCGGAGGCCTGTTCCCCTGCCTGCGCCTTTCCCTGAGCAGGAAACATTTTTCCGCGTTCTTTCCCTTGCTTCAAAGCGGATGTCTGGTGCAATGCCCCAAGCCCCTGAGCGTGGAGGCTTTTCTCCTTTCCCTGCCGGGTTTCCCGGGCGCAACAATCCTGGACGGCATCCAGACCGTGTTCCTGGACGGCCGCCCGGTGGACGACATCAAGGCGGCAACTCTGGAGCCGGATTGCGAACTGGCCCTGTCCGCAGCCATGCCTGGGGCTTTGGGCGCGGTCATGCGCCGGGGCGGTTATTACGCGGCCATGCGCGGGCACATCACTTTTCAAGAGCAGGAGCACGAGACGATTCAAGGGGCTTTTTGCGTCACGGTCAAGCTGTTCAATCTGCTTCTTTCCCAGGTGGGGCCGTCCCTTTTGGAGCACGGGATAGTTCTGGGCTCCGAGGAACTGGCGGGCCTTGCAAACAGTTTTGAATCAGGTATTTCCAGGTTGGAATGGAAGGGCCAGGATATTGCACCAGGAGAGTTTTCTTCGCTGCTGGAGTCCCTGCCAAATCGGGTCCGGGCCCAATTGGTCTTTAAGGTTTGATCATAGGAAAAAATCCAAAGGGTTGTAATATCTCCATCTGCGGCAAGTATCCTACGGCCCCACCCCCATGGTCAAGTTTCCTTTTGGTGGAATATACAACCGGATCACCCATCCCAAAATCGCAACCAGGCTTTTCCTCCCTGGCTCCGGGAAAAGGTTCGTCGCACCATAATATTTGATGGTGAAAAAAACCTGTTTTTGTGCTCAAATAAAAAACGCCTCAGGTATGTTTAGTCAGGACAAGAGACACAGGGGAGCATACCTCCCGTGGAAGGCATCCTTGTTGCACAACATTGGATAAAACAAAGACAGGAGCACTACCATGAAAGAACAGATCACTACGGACAAAGCCCCGGCCGCCATCGGACCCTATTCCCAGGCCATCAAATGCAATGGTCTGGTCTTTGTGTCCGGCCAGTTGGCCATCAATCCCCAAACCGGAGAGGTGGAAGGGGACATCCGGGAGCAGACAAAAACCGTCCTCGCAAATTTGGGCCATATTTTGGAAGCGGCAGGCTCCAGCCTGGACAAGGTGCTGAAAACCACCGTGTTCCTGGACAATATAGAGGACTTTGCGGCCATGAACGAGGTGTACGCCACTTTTTTCGCCCAAACCCCGCCAGCCAGGGCCGCCTTTGAAGTGGCCCGGCTGCCGAAGGGCGGACTGGTGGAAATTGAGGCCGTGGCCTCCGCCGAGTAATCCTCCCACTGCTGTTTAATACCAAATTGCTGTTAACGGAGTAAGTTTCACGAATTGGAGGGACACGATCTTTATCTCAACCATCTAAATTTATTACCTATCATCGTTGTTTCAAGAGATAAGAGTCGTGTCCCCCTAATTCGAATCTACTTTTGTGAACCCAACTTGGTATAAGCCCCGCTCAATGGGGTGCGGGGTTTAAAACAAGCGTCTGGGCCAGTTTTTGTCCATCATAATAGTGCATGGGCAATTGTCGGCCATCGGCCCACAAATGGGCCTGATTGGCGTAATAGGGGCTCAAATAGTGGCCCGACTGCCCGGGAGGGCTTACAATGGTGGCTTGGTCCCCGTTGCTGAAATCCACGGCCATGCGAATGACTCCCCCGGATTTCATGCGGAAAGGATGCGCGGAATCCCAGTCCCAGAAACCGGAATTGATGGTGTGGTGGGAACCCTGGGTGGGGATGGGTTTTAAGTTAAGCATGGGGAGTTTGCTTCCCAATGGATGGTTAAAACGCATTTTATGCACCCGGCCCCATTGCCACTGGCCCGGGTCGTCACCCAGGATGGTCTCGAGAATTTCCCAGGCTTGGTTCAGGCTTTTTATAATGATGGCGTTCCGATCTTCCCTGACATCCGGGGTAGATTGGTCGTCATAAAAATTGTGGTCTGGCTGGTGCACAATTTTTGTCATAAGCAGGTCGGGAATATAATACAGGTAAGGCTGGGCCAGTTCCTGGGTCCAAAGTTCCTCCCCAATTTCGTCCTTGAGCGTGTTTTCCATCATTTTATAATAAAAGGCGTTGAATAAGGTGGCTGCGTTGCTGCCCGTATTGATGGAACAGTCCCATTTTTTGAACAGCTCCGAATACCTGCCCGACTCCACGGACTCCTCACAGGCGGCCAGTATGCAAGGCCTCCACCTTTGGGCCACCACAGAGATGGTGTCGGTTTGGAACCCCATTAGCCTTTTCTGGTTCACCTTTTCGTCGCCCAGGTCCCTCATGATATCTTCAAAGCGGATGGCCCGTTCAAACAGGTAGTAATTGGTCAGATGGTAAGGGACATTCCCTGGATCGTTGTTAAAAGACGCAGTGTATCCCTTTTCCGGGTTATAGTCGAACGGTAGATCTTCATAAGGCACAAAACCTGTCCAATCATATTCTCCGGTCCAGCCGGGCGCGGGCAGGGAGCCATTGCCCTTTTTTCTCACGGGCGGGCTGGCCGTGAACTGCCAGCCAATGTTGCCGTTCTTGTCCGCGTATCCCAGGTTCAGGTTCATGGCCTTCACATGCTCCAGGGCCTGCCTGAATTCATTGAAATTGGCGGCCCGGTTCATGGCGAGAAGGCCGTGGAGATCCCATGCTTTCTCAATGTCCAGGGCGGCCCATTGCATGGTGCAATTTTCCGGGGCCAAAGGCATGATTTGGGAAATGACAGGGCCGTGGCGGGTGATGCGCACCTCCAGGGGTTCCTCCCGAAAACCATCGCCATTTTTGACTTTGATGACCTCTGAAATCTTGGAAAAATTCCTGTACCCCTCTTCGGTCAAATATTGATCCGGGTTGTCCGGATTCATTTTCTCCACAAAAAAATCCAGTTCGTCCCCCCGGCCATTCACCGCGCTCCAGGCAATGTGGCCGTTGTACCCCAGGGGGCCAATACCTGGGCAGCCCGGCAAGGCGCCGCCCATGACGTCATATTCCCCTCCCTGGAGATGCATGATAAAAAACAGGGCCGGGAGGGTGGGCTCCAGGTCCGGGCTTCCCGCAAACAGGGCTTTGCCCGACTCGGTCCGGCTGCCGGAAAAAATCATCCAGTTGCTGGCGGGGATTTCAAAATTCGGCATGAAATCGTCCCCTGTTCCGGGTAGTGAAACTGCATCCGCCAAAAAGGCGCCTTGGAGGCCAGGGGCGAAATTCACCGGCGGTTTGCCTGTCAGGGTGGGGGCAAAATCAGGATAGCCGGGAATTATGGCCTCCAAAACCTCCGGGCCTGCCACTTGGCCTATTCGGTGCAACACCAGATCCACCTTTTTGGAACGGGTGAGGCTATACGACATGAGAAGGGCGATGGCCACGCTGTCTTCTGACGTCCATGCCCGGGGTTTGGAGCGAAGAAAAAAATACTCCCGGGGCAAGTGGTCGGCGCTTTGGATATAGGCGTTCACTCCCCTGGTATAATCCGCAATGGCCCGTGCTGTGCGGGGAGGCATGGTGGTCATGATCTCCCTGGCCCGGCGATAAAACCCGATGGTGCGCAAAAACCGGTCTTTTTCCAGGGTGACCTCTCCCATGACCGTAGATAACTCTCCACGCCCGGCCAGCCGGGCCAAGTCCATCTGGAACATCCTTTCACGGGCCGTCACATAGCCCTGGGCAAGGAACAAATCCCCTTCGTTTTCCGCGTAAATATGGGGAATGCCATACTCGTCCGTATGCACCGTGACCGGGGCGGTCAGGCCTTCCAGGTCCAGGGCCCCGGAATACTTGGGCAGGGGCAGGCGGAAAAACAAATGGTATAAAGGCACTGCCGCCAAGACAACGACAATCAGGGCAAACATGACGATTTTTACAATTTTCATGGTTCTCTCCAAAATTTTGCGGAAAATCTATACGGAACAATGCCTTCTCAGGCCTCATTTTTTTCAACTATTCCTTCAACTCCCTCAGCAGATCCAGGGCGTTTTTTTGTCTTTCAGGGGTGGTAATCAAGGTGTGCAGAATGGTCAGGATATTATACCTTCCGTGCACCACCAGTTCCCGGTCATCCAGTTCTCCCGCCGCCCACTGGGCCGCGACGGAAAAAAAATTCCGGTACAAGAGAGTTGCCGCCACCTCAAGGTCCAGATCCCCCCAAATCAACTTCTTTTCTGCTGCCGTCTCCAGGGTGTTCAAAAATTTCTTTATACGCCGTTTATGCATGGCATGGGCCGCTCCCGAACCCATCCGATACAGGGAGGCGCTCGCCTGCATGGCCGGCTTTAAAATCTCCTGATTGTCCAGAAACACATGCTCCATGACCCGGATCATGGAAATGTAATAACTGGTTTTCCATTCTCCCCGGCACATGGCATGTTCAAGCTCGGAAAGCGCCGTTTCTATTCCTCGGGTGCCATGGTCAAAAACAGCCAGCACCACATTTTCCTTGTTGCCGTACAGATTGTACAGGGTCCTGAGGGCCAGTCCCGATACCTGGGCCAATTTTCGCATGGAAAGGGCTGCCATGCCATTCTCCAAAATAATGGTCCGGGCCGCTTCCAAAATGCGTTGCCGGTTGATTTCCTGGCTTTGGGTTCCCTGTGTTGGCATGGTTTGGTTTACCAGATAGATATTCTATGGGAGTCATAGGTTATGCCTGATAGGTATAACAGTGTTATACTCGGGGTCAACAAAAATGTTGTTCTGACAAAAAAAAATGGGAAAGCCCCGCCAAATGCCAGAGTCGGGTTGGGTGCGTGGTTGTGCGCATCACGCTGTTTTTTGAGGATAATTTTCAGGTCAGGATATCCGGCTGCTTCTTTGGGCGGCTAGGGTATTTGGGCCGTCTCCCGCAGGATGTATAGGGCGTCGTCCAGCCCCAGTTTTGCATCGAAAACCGGTTGGGCTTCCGGGCAAACGCCTATGGTTGGGTCCATGCCAGCCAGGATCTGGAGGACGATGATTGCGTCTTCCACTCCCAGGCATCCATTACAATTGATGTCGCCGGGCACGGGAGGCGTTTCCAGTTCAACGTCCAGGCGGGTGGCGTCCCCCTCCAGGACCATGACGCCGGTGATGACCCGGGTTTCGTAGCCGGTTGCGCTCACAGTCAGGGTGTAGGGATTGGCGCTTGGCAACAGGATGCGGTGGTAGTCGCCCACGTCCGGGTCGGTATAGGCCTGAAAGTCCGAGCCCTCCACGGTAATGGTTGCGGAAATGGGCTGGCCCGTGCATTTGTCCGTCACAACGCCCCGGACCCCCTTGAGAGCCCATTCCATATAGGCCAGGAGGGATTCACGGTTGTCGTCCCAATAATCGCCCATTAATGAATAGTCTGGCGCAAAATCGTTGGATAGTTCGATCGTAATTTCCATGCAACCCATCCACACGTAGTTCCAATCCTGCATGCCGCCTAAAACTTCATACCAGTCGGCCCCATTTGTTATGCCATCTTCAAACTCCAAGCTCGTGTACATGGGATTATTCGGACGGGAATAGGTGAGGGCAAGTTCTTTAAAGAGATCGTCATCGGGAGTTGGGGTATATTCCCATGTCCCTGAAAAATTTGAGTCAAACGGGTAGTTGGCAACAATTTTTCCAGTATGAAAGTTAGCTGAAAGGACAGGAGAATGGTTAAATGCCCAGGTCATGACCCTTTGAACCTCCGTGGGACGAGGGATGCCAGTTTTGTCTACCAGAGTATTTACATTGTCTCCGGTTCTCTCAGGAAAAGTCCGGTTTAGATCTTTGCTCTGAAGGTTATAGCGCCAGTCGATCACATAGCCGTCCGGGTTCATGAGGGGCATGATCCAGATTTCCATGTTGTCCACCAAATTGGTCACCCTCTGTCCCTCGTCGTCCGCGCTCTCGTAATTATCCATCAGATAGTTTATGAGCTTGAGCATGAGGTCCGTACCCACAGGTTCGTTTCCATGCATGGTGGAAATGTACTTGAACTCAGGCTCGTCCTCTTCGATATTCACATTGTCCGAGATTTTCAGGAATAAAAGATCACGTCCCTGGTAAGACTGACCAATGTCTACAACCTTGCAAATGTCTGGATAATTGGACTGGAAGGCGTTCAGTTGTGTAACCACATCGTCGTATGAGGGATACCCTGACGCCTGAAGAGGGGTGGATGTTTTGCGGGTTTCCGGAACCACGATTTCCACGGCATAGCCCTGGTCCAGGATGCCTTGATACTGGTCCGGGGTCACATCGGCCCAGACCGTGGTATCACGCCGGTTGATGATGTTGATTCCGCTTCGGGCCAGTTGGTTGGCCTGGGTTTTGGAGATATCGGTGATTTTGATTTCAAAAAGGTTGAAGGCGTTATCAGCCAGGGCAGGGCAGGGGAGAGCCATAGCCAGAATCAGGATGAGGTAGGCTGCCATAAAGAGAAAAAATCTATGCCTGGGAACGAAAAAAAAATGCCCTTTGGGGGCCAAGGGAGGCGCTTCCGGGGCCGCCGATCGGCCTTCCTCCCTGATGATCTGCAACATAATTTTAGCCTTTTCAACAAGTTATCCGGCCTTTTCCGTCCGGGACGGAGATGTGCCGGACCCGTAGTGCCCGCTGAATCCTATGCAATTAAGGCGCCATGGCAAGGCCCACCGGTCGGGATACCTGGCGTATCCCAGCCTAATCCAACGGCGGGATGGCGGCGCGTCCCGCCTTGTCTGTGGGTGCCTGTGGGCAGGCGGGTAGCCATCCCGCCCTGGCATGTTGGCGCAACCTGCTTATTGCTCCGGAAATTTAAACCCCTTGTGTTTTATCAGCTTCACGCAGGCATCCACGACCGCCGCATCAAAGGCCGTGCCTTTTTTGGAAATAATCTCGGCCAGAGCCTTGTCCATGCCCAAAGCGGCCCGGTAGGGCCTGTGGGAAAACATGGCTTCCACCACGTCCGCCACGGCAAGGATCTTGGCTTCCATAAGAATCTGATCTCCGGCAAGCCCCCTGGGGTATCCGGAGCCATCCAGCCTTTCGTGATGCTGAATGACAATCTCTGCAATGGGCCAGGGAAATTCCACTTTTTTCAGGATGTCGTAGCCCACTTCCGAATGGGTCTTGATGAGGGTGAACTCCGTATCCGTGATTTTTCCCGGCTTGTTGAGGATGGCCAGGGGAATGGCGATCTTGCCGATATCGTGGATGACGCCGGCCATCCTGAGTCCGTCCATCTTGCCCCGGGAAAGCTCCATTGACTCGGCAATCGCCACGGCCAGTTGGACAACCCGACGCTGGTGGTCAGCCGTATAGGGATCGCGGATGTCCAGGGTGTTGGCCATGGCCGTGATGGTTCCTTCCATGGCTTTGCGGAGCATCTTCACGTTGGACCGGAGCTTGCCTGTGGTGGCCTTGTGCTCCAGGATTTCCATTTCCAACGCCACGGTCCGTTCCACCACTTTTTGTTCCAGGCTGTCGTTGAGTTCCTTGAGAGCCCTTTCCGCCTGTTCCTGGGCGGAAACCTTTTTTTCCAGCTTTTGGGTGATTTCCTCCAGGGCTTCCTCGGTCTGGGTCAGTTCGTAATTCCTCAGCACCGCGTCTTCATAGATGGACAACAACAGGCCCAGCATCTGGGAAGGGGTGGATTTGACCGAATAGTCCTTGCCCTTGAAGGAAAAATCCAGGGGATCGATGGTGTCCGGGTCGGGGCCTATAATGGGCGTATTGAGGTGGTGCTCCATTTTGGACAGAAGAAAATATCCGTTATAGGGCTTGGTGACATAACAATCGCCCCGGGCGTTGACGCCCCGGATAACATCTACGGGATCGGACAGGGAGGTCAGGAGAATGACGGGAATATGCATGAGTTCCGGGTCGTTTTTGACGGCCTCGCAAAATTCGTAGCCCGACATTTCAGGCATTTCAATGTCCGTGATAATCATATGAGGGGGATTCGCCTGACAGGCTTCCAAGGCCTCCTTGCCATTGGCCGCCGCAGTCACCTGATATTTTTGTTCCTCAAGCAATATCTGAAGTTTAAGAGATTGGGTGGGGCTGTCTTCCGCGATAAGAATTTTTGTTTCCGCTTTATTGATTCCACTCATAATAACTGTCCCTCCGAGGTGCTTTTTGGGCTTTACTTTTTGTCTGCCAGGGAATTTAAAAATGCGGCAATCTCCATGGGCGTCATGATTTCCTTGGCGCCGTTCAGGCGGATTGCTTCGCCGGGCATGCCATGCACAACCGATGATTCTTCGTCCTGTGCAATGGTGATGGCGCCTTTATCGAGCATGTCCCTGAGCTCTGCGGAACCATCCGACCCCATGCCGGAAAGGAGGATGCCCACGGCCTGGTCTCCATGGCTCCGGGCCACGGAATTGAACAGAAAGGACACGGAGGGGCGAACCCCATTTTCCAGGGAGGCCTTGGACAAGACAATTTTTCCGCTTTTCATGACCCCCATATGGAAGTCATCCGGGGCAAAATATACATGCCCGGGTTTGATCATGCTTCCATGCTCGGGAATTTCCACAGGCAGGGTGCTTTCCTTATTCAACCACCCCACCATGCCTGTCAAAAAGCCCAGGGAGATGTGCTGGACAAAAAGGATGGGCAAATGGAAATCAGGCCTGATATTGGTTAAAATAGTGCGGATGACCGGAGGCCCTCCCGTTGAGGCGCCCACGGCCACTATTTTGATTTCAGCCTTTTCCCTGGCTTTCAACGGAGCAGGAGAAGGAGGCAATTCAGGCCTGACCTTTCTCAACTTGGAAGAACGGCGTACCACCTTCACTTCGCTCATGAGTTTTACGGTGGAAATAAGTTTCCGGCAGGTTTGGGCGTATTCGGGATGTCCGGGGCCTTTGGGCTTTTCCATGGCCGCCACTGCCCCGGCCTGCATGGCTCTGAATGTGTTCTCCACATGGTCCGCTGATAAGAGGGTGCTGTTGATGACTATGGGAACAGGGGTTTGCTCCATGATGATCTGGGTGGCTTCAAATCCATCCATTTTATCCATGTGGATGTCCATAATGACCACATCCGGCCGCATTTTTGCAACCATCTCCACAGCCTGTATGCCATTATGGGCCATACCCACCAGGTTCAGCTCACCGTCAGACTCAATAATGGCGGCAAGCTGTTCCCGCACAGTGGGCGAATCGTCCACAACCAGTACTTTAATCATCCGAAACTCTCCATTAGATCAATCGATCAATGACTTCCAACAAATTGCTCTGATCAAAACTGGCTTTGACAATGTAAGCATTGGCCCCCACCTCGATTCCCCGTTCCTTGTCTTCCCGGGAATCCAGGCTGGTAACCAGAACTACGGGCGTCTCGGCCCGGGACTGATGCCCCCGAATTTTTGATGTCAGTTCAAACCCGTTCATCCGGGGCATTTCCACATCCGAAACCACGGCGTCAAAACTGCTTGCCTCAAATACATTGTACGCTTCCAGACCATCTACAGCCGTGGTAACAATGTAACCCGCAGCTTCCAGAATGTTCTTGATAAGCATTCTGGACGTGATGGAATCCTCTGCAATGAGAATGGTCTTTTTCCGTCCCGAGTCCTTGCCGCCGTCCAGGGCTTCTCCCATGGACGCCCTGAAACTCATGGCAGCACTCTTCATGAGGTCGGATACATTGAGTACGGGAACCACACGGCCCGAACCCAGAATGGTTGCCCCTGCCACGTTGGGTACCCGGGCCAATTGGCGGCCCAGACCTTTTACAACCACTTCCTGCTCACAAACCACCTGGTCCACGGAAAAAGCCATGCGCTTATCCCCGGCAGCCATGATAACCAGGGTTAGCAAAGGTTCCCGGTCCTTTTCCAGGGAGGTCTCAAGACTAAGGACTCCCCCCAGGTCCGCCACTGATAAAACCTGATCGTTTATGGTGACCGAGGCCCGGTTTTCTACGGTCTGAATCTCTCCCCTGGGAAGACGCAATACCCTTTCCACCTGGGCGCCAGGCACAATAAAAGGATGCTTTTCAGCCTCAATGAGAACTCCCCTGAATGTGGCGAGGGTTACCGGCAGGCCGATCTTAAACCGGGTGCCTTTTCCTGTTTCCGTCTCTACGGAAAGAACGCCCCCCAGTTTTTCCACGGTTTCAGCCACAATGGCCATACCAAGGCCCCGCCCGGAAATTTCTGTAATGATGGGGCTGGTGGAAATTTCGGAACGGAAAATCAGGCTGACCGCCTCATGATTCTGCATCTGATCGGCTTCCTGCTGGGAGATGACTCCCTTTTTGACAGCCCGTTCCTTGAGTTTTTCAAAATTAATGCCGCTTCCGTCGTCTTTCAGAAAAATTTCAACCTTGCCGCCCTCATCCTGTGAAACGGTAAGGTTGATGGTCCCCGCCCTGTGTTTTCCCAATGCCAAACGGTCTTCGGGCGTTTCCAGGCCATGGTCCACGGAATTGCGCAGCAGATGAATAAAGGGACTTTTCATCTGCTCCAGAATCCGGCGGTCTATTTCAATTTCTCCCCCCTGGAGGATCAGGTCCACTTCCTTGTTCTGGTTGCGGGATATGTCCCGGATCATCCGGGGAAAGCCGTCGAACAAAGTGGAAAAGGGCAGCATGGTAACCCGCTTCACCTCGTCAAGCAGGTCATCGGCAAATCGGGAAAGGTTTCTATGATCCTGTTCCGAGGCCTTGGTCAGATTTTTGATTTCATGGCCCAGATTCAGGACATGATCCTGGTTCCAGTCCAGAAATTCCACTATCTGGGAAAGATGCCCATGGTTTCGATCATTTTCGCCAAACTGGCCCTGCTGCTGCACTTCCCTGCGCAACCACCGGATTTCCGTCTTGAACCGCGCCCATTTTTTATCCCATAATTCAATCTTGGTGGAAGCGTCCTTAAGATTTTGGGAATGCTGTAAAGATACCAGCTTGAGGGACACCAGCTCCTCGGCCTTAAGCAGAATGGAGTCCAGCTTGGACGTGGCAATGCGCACGGTTTCCGCCATCTGGGTCCTGACCGCCGCCGCTTCTCCCGGTCTGACTTGGGTTGTGGAGGAAGACGTGGCCTCATTGCTGACAACCTTGGACTTTTTTGCCGCCGGTTTGGTTTTTTTTGCGGTCTTTGGCTTAGGCTCGGGTTCAGGTTCAGGTTCCGGTTCCGGTTCCGGCTCGGGTTCCGGCACAGTAGGGAAATCATCTTCCTCGTCTATGTCGAAGTCACCGTAGTCATCGTCGTCATCATCTTCATAGAGGCCATCGAGATCGTCATCATCGCCCTCCTCCTGCCCGCCTTCCTTCGCAGCCTGGAAATCCTGGGCATCGGGCGTTGCCTGTGCTTCCGTTTCCTCTTCGGAAGCCTCCTCGCCCATTCCTTTCCCGTCCCGCCAATCCATGAGCCTTTTAATGACAGAAGCCATTTCATCTTTGTTGGCGTTGGGATCATCGTCAATATTGGCAAGGCAGCTTTCAAAGGCGTTGACAGAATCATGCAGGGTGTCGAAAAGTTCTGTGCATAGTTCTATTTCCCGTTTTTTAATGCCCGAAAGGACGCTTTCGGCCACTTGCGCCAAGGACTCGATTTCCTTCAGGTTAACGGCCCGTGCAGCCCCTTTCAGGCTATGGGCTTCACGGAAAACTTCCTCCACGAGGGCCGCCTGACTGGCAGGGTCCTTAGCCTTTTCCAGCCCCAGGAGCCCGGATGACATGTTTGCCAGGCGTTCATCAGCTTCTTGCCTAAACGCGCTTCGAAGTCTTTTTAACAGTTCATCTTCATTCATAATTTCACCTTCAAACCTTGAACTTGCCTGCCAGTTCCTTCATTTGTTGTCCAAGTTCATGCATATCCGTTATGGCGTATTCCAGTTGTTTGGCGCCTTCCACGTTCTGGAGACTGGCGTCCTTTATACTCATCATGGCCTTGCTCAATTGATCCATACCCACTAATTGCTGATGGTTGGAGGCGGCAATCTGGGCAGCTGCCTGCGAGGACTCATTCACACTCCCCACCAATGCTCTTATGGTATCCCCTGATTGGTCCGAAAGGCCCACTCCTGCATCTACAGCTTTGCTGCCTCTTTCCGTGGCCATCACCGCTGTACTGGTGGCCCCCTGAATATCGTTCAGGATAGTTCGCACCTGGGCAGTTGCCTGCTTGGACTGATCCGACAGGTTTTTAACCTCATGGGCCACAACGGAAAAGCCTTTTCCATATTCCCCGGCCTTGGCTGCCTCAATAGATGCATTAACAGATAATAAGTTGGATTCATTAGCTAAGTCGCCTACGGCATCAATGATGTCCCCAATGCTTTGGGTTTGCTCCGAGAGCTTGACAATGCTTTCTGCGATGAACTCCATCTCTTCCTTGATGCGGTTCATGCCCTGGACCGCTTCCTGGGTGGCCCTTTCACCGGTTTCTGAATTCCTGGCCACATATTGGGCTGCATGAGACACCTGCTCGGCTTTTTCGCTTGTCAGAGTCGCCGTTTGCTTAACCTGCTCCATGGTCGTGGATATTTGGGAAATGGAACTGGACGTCTGGGCCGAACTGCTTGCCAGTTCGGCGGCTGTGGTTGAAATCTGGCTGGATGAGACGGCTAGAATCTCCGAGCCCTTTTTGATGTCCAGAACCATGGCCTGCAATTTTTCCATAAAAATGTTGAACCACCTGGCAAGGTCAGCCAATTCGTCCCGTCTGCCTTCCTGCAGACGGATCGTAAGGTCTCCGGCGCCCTCGGCCATATCCCGGACCATTAAAGCTATGCGCCTGACCGGGCTGGCAATGTCTTCGGCGATGAGCAGGGAAAGCAGGATAAAGGCGCCCATGGCCAGGATGCCTATCCCGGCAATCCATCTGGCAACATTTTGAGTCATGGTCAGGCCATGTGTTGCCAAACTTGCCTCCAGGGACCTGATCTGCTCCATGGGGAGTCCCGCAACGGCAAGGCCCAAGCGCTCCCCTTCTCCTGAAACAATGGGGACTGCCTTTGCAAAAAAATCGTTGCCCGCCAGCTTCAGTTCCACCGCCTCTTTCAATCCCTTGTTTCCCAACTCCTCCATGGTCTTATCATCCAGGACAAGGCCCGAAAGGTCGGCCTGACTGTTTTGGGTCATGATTCCGGCAGAGCAGACAGGTTTGTTCCCGAGGTAAATGACGGCCGGGGCTCCCGTTGCCTCAAAAAAGGACTGAAGGTTGTAGCCCAGGCGATCGAACAGTTTTCCAGTCAGCAAAAAGGCTTTGATGTTCTCAAATTCGTCCCGGATGATATTGGCGCAAACCAGGGTTGCCGTCCCTTGTTCGTATTTCCGTCCCCTATTAGTAAGCCCCATGGCCGACAGGAATTCTCCGGGGAGCAGCCTGGCCTCAGTCATACCGGCCTTGTCCCGGGCAAGAAGAGGTAAATTCCACTTTTTGCAATAAGGCGCCAAAACCTGGGGGTTTGCGTTTTTAGGGTAGGCGGCCAATATGTCGCCCTGGAGATCCATAACTATCGCAAAATCAATTTTGCCGGTCTCCTCAAAATTTTGGGACTCCTCCTGATCTTCTTGACCACCGTTGTTTGCGTTGGCGGTTTCCATGCTGGCGGAAAAAGCAAATTTTTCAATGATGGTTTCGGTTTTTGTTTGAAAATCGTTATGGCTCAGAACGCTGAGCTGAACAAACTCAATATTCTCGCTGAGGTCCTTGTTGGCGGAGATATCCACCGTTGCAGAGACAATTTCCCTGCCAATATACCCAATGTGTTTGTTAAGGAACCGCTGATATGTATCCAGACGTTGCACTTCCCGCGCCTTGATGTCTTGCACAATGCTTACAAATTGCTTGTCAATCCCCCCCTGCAAGGTAATGTGAACCGCCAGAAGTATTGCCAGGATTATAATTGCTACACTGGTGCAAAAATATACTAAAATTCGTTTTTTAATGCTTCCCATGCCACCTCCCTGATTGAGAGTTTGAGAGAAACCTTAGTCCACTTCCAGGCTCACAATTATCCTTTTGTCACGCAAAATTTGAAAACCATCCAGAATCACCAAGCCTCCTGCCGTAACCCCTTTTAGATATTGGGCGCGCACTCCTGTCAACGTGGGCAGGGAAGGTTGGATTTTTTCTATAGGAATGGAATTGACCCCCTTCAACTCGTCCGCCAGCACACCGAATTCCATGTCGTCGTCGGCCAGGATGATTACCCGGGAGTTGTCTGAAACCTTCTGCTTGGGCAAATCGAAAAAGCTCTTGAGATCCACCACGGAAAGAATCCGGCTTCTTACGTTAATCACGCCAAGAACAAAGGAAGGCGTACACGGAATGGGGGTGCAATCCCTGAAGGGATATACCTCCTTGATGCACGAAAGTTCCACGGCGTACTTTTCGTGGGCAAGCAAAAATTCCACCACTTCCAGGTTGGCGCTGGCCTCTTTTTCCTCGTCCTTGGATCTGGACGCCAGGGCCTTGGCCCTCTTTTTAAGGGCCTTCTTCACTTCATCCCCGGTCAGCTCTCCGGCTTCTTCATAGGATGCCCGTGCGGCGTTCAGCTGCTTCCGGACCTCAGCCCATCTTTCCTCTACAGAAAGGTCAACCTTGTCCATACTTTTTTGTCCCTGCCTATTCATGTGGATCAATCTCCCAAAATCATGGAACGAACGATCTCTGTGAGCCGTCCCGCCGTCATTCCCCCGGAATGGGGAATCACCGCATCTGTATCAAGGTCCAGCAGCAAGGAAAGGGCGTTTTTAAAATGCCTCCTTGCGTCATTGGACTTGCCTTGTTTTTTGACCGTGTTGCCCAGGGTGAAATGGGCTAAAACAAATCGGGAATCCAGGAATAGCGACGCCTGGAGCAGGTCCGCCGCCTTGACCGCATCGCCCAATTCCTCGTAAACAGTGGCCAGAAGATATCGGTGTCCCGGGTTAAGTTTGTCTGCTTCAACAGCCTTTCCCCCCCACTTCCGTGCCTCTTCCAGCTTGCCCATGTTGGCGTACGTCCTGGCCAAAAGCGCCATGGCGCGGCTGTCAGGCGTCATGCCAGCCCGGGTGTCTGCCCGGGAAATAAGATCCAACAGGCATTCTGTCGCCTCATTGTATTTTCCCGATTCCACAAGCTCCAGCGCCTTTTCCAACATTTGGTCCGTGCTGCAGAGCTCCATGCTCCGGTCACGGGTTTCCGCAGGTCTGACGGCCTTGGTCACAGGGCTGGTTTCAGGCCGGGGCATGGGTCTCCAGGTCGGGAGGCTGGACCGGGGTTTTTCCTGTGAAGCAGGGAGGGGGGCAGCCCAGGATGAATTGTCCAGATCAGCCCCTTGCACCTTGTTTTTGGCAGCCTGTTTCTGAAAAATAATGGCCCCTGGATATCTGGTATGGCCCAGGTTCGGATGATTCACAAAGGCTGCTTCACTGGGGCCCACAAAAAGCCAACCGTCATCCGCCAAAGCCCAGGATAAACGCTCAATAACCGTTTCCCTCAGCGTCTGGTTGAAATACATGAGGACGTTGCGGCAAAAAACCACGTTCACCTGTTCGGTGTGGGTCACGGCCGAAGGATACACCGGGTCTACCAGATTGAGGTTCGTAAACCGTATGGATTTTTGAAGGCCCTTTTCCACCTCAAAACGGTTGTTCCCGTGAACGGTGAAATATTTTTCCACCATCCAGTTCGGGGCGTTGCGCAGGGACCAGTTGGTATAGATCCCCTTGCGAGCCTTTTCAAGAAACCGGGAATTAATATCCGTCGCCAGAATGGAGTAGTCCTTTTGGGTCCAAAAGGGCTTCATGCGGTCTATAATCATTGCAATGGTGTAAGGTTCTTCCCCTGTACAACACGCGGCACTCCAAAAACGGGGCGCCTGGCCCTTTTTTAGGCATTTTTCGAACAACCCTGGCAGGATCTGATGCTGGAGGGCGTTGAAATGGCTTTCATCCCGAAGAAAGAATGTCTCTCCCACAGTCAGGTGCGCCACCAGAGTGTCTAGCTGAACCTTGGTTACGGGGGAACCCAACAAACCCTGTATACAGGAGGTGGTGTCCTCAAAGCCCAATTCCAGGGCCGCGGCACGCACCCCTCGCTCCAAATCGTGCCATCTTTCCTTGGGGAAAAAAAGGCCGATTTTTTTTTGGATCAATTCGCTCAGGCGGGCGAATAAATTATTTTCAATGTTTTGGGCCATGGAGCACTTAAGGCTGTGAGTGGTTTTCCACCTGGCTGCTCACCTTGTGGATTTCCTGTCTGGAAAACAGGCTGTCGATGTCGTAGATCAGGACGCTATCGTCTTCGGATTTTCCCACACCTTCCATGAATTGCCCCATTTCGGGAAAGAGTTCCGCCGCATCGTCAAGATCTCTGGGAACAAACTCCATGACCCCTTCCACCTTGTCCACCACGATGGACGTTATCCATGTGGAGGTGCGGAAAATAACGATCCGGTCTTCCATCCCCATATCTCGGGGGGGCAGCCTGAACTTTTTCCGGATATCCACCACCGGGATCATTCTGCCTCGCAGGTTAATCAGCCCGGACATCATCTCCGGCGCTTCGGGAAGGGTGATGAGTTCTACGGCGGGTATCACCCGCTCCACGGCTTGAAGATCAATGCCGTATCTTTGCTCATCAAGCATGAACACAAAGTACTGTTTTTTCTGGCTCATTAGGGTTCCGCCAACATTTTTGCATGGAATAATCAGAAATGGAGAAAGGCCCATTGCACTGTCAAATTAGAACTTTAGCATAATCCTGTCCCGGAGTCAAAGACCCCGAGGCCAGAAATAACACGAAGTTGGAATTCTTTTTCAGAAGGGACTTTTATGGGGTAAGGACAGTATTGAAATAACAGTAAATATGATTTTATGCTTGAAAAATGTTAGGACATTATAAAATGGCCCTGGCCTCCCCTGGCGCCAGAATTGTCAATAAAGCGCCTTCGGCCCGGACCTTGGGACTCTTGTTGTGACAAATTATATCCGACTATAATGCCTTATAATACAATCCTACCATGTCGCCGCTTTTGCCGGTGTACAATGTCTGGGCCTGAAATCCCGTGTGGTCGCACAAATAATATTTAGCCGCGTCATTGGCGACCTTGGACACCATCATGCCCATGACAACCGGACTGAACAGGCTCAGGTCCACCACCTTCATGGCCTGGTAGCAAGCCAGGACTTTTTCGCAGGTTTTGTCCGCAACAGCCTCCCCGGAGCCAAGCCCGTATTGGGCGGGCGCTCCCGGAGGCCTGGGGCTGGGATCCTGCTCCGTGTCAGCATACAGCTCGCAAGTCAGGCTGATGGCGATCTTTTTGTTTCCTCCGCCGGAAATCAACAGATCCGCCTTCACATCGGGATTAGTATGGATCGTTTGGCCCCTGGTGACCTGGACGTTCCGGAAGGAGTTCATGAACTGGAGAGCCTGCTCCACCTGAGCCCAGGGAGACCAGTCCCCCTCGAACAAATAGGCTTGCTGAACCGCCTCTCCCCTGGTCTTTCCCCATTTTGCCATGGCCTGGATAAGATCCGCTATTGGCTTGCTTAACATATTGTGCTCCTTTTCATGACTCGTGAGAACGAATATACCCGCATCCCAGAACACTCCCCAGGAATAGCAGCCTATTCCTTTACTTTTTCCTTTTCCGACTTGCGCTCCAGGTCCAGCAAAATGGAAATTTCCACAAGAAACTCCTGGCATTTTTCAAAAAATTTAAGGGCGCCTTCCTGCAAACCCTCAAAATCCCTCTTCAGGTTTAGCAAAAATTCTTCCAGGGGAATTTCTTTATGGGGCTTGAAATGTCCATTGATGTCCTGGATGCGATGTTGTGACTGCTCCTGGCGCTCGTTCACCAGATTGGCTGCCTCGTCCACAGACTCGCAAGCCTCGTTCGTCAGAATCATGGCCTTTTCCACGGCGATCAGTTGGGATTCGGCCGCTTCCTGCATGGCTTCCTCTTGAAGATTGCCATGGCTTCCATAATCTTCATAATAACCGATGTGTTTCATGACCTTTCATCCTTTCATACGGCCTTGCCAAAAATGCCGGCTGACCAAGATTGCCTTTGCTAAAAAATCCGGTGTTTTTTTTCATGATCCGAACGCTTTTCTTCCACGGGACCCGGGGCGTCCTCCCCGGCTTGTTCCGCAGGAGAGGCGCGTTCCTCCCCATGAGGAGGCGGGGCCGCCACCATTTGTTCATGCTCTTCCTTGTGATGCGTTCTAAACATTTCCGCAAATTTGCTTAACAACCCTGCTTGGCTGCTTCTATTCTCGTCTTTTTCCACGGTCTCTTTTCTTTTTGAGGCTGTGCCGGCGCAGTAGTCGCAATCAAAAAACCTGGATCCTGGCGGAGACTTGGGCGCAAGCGTGTTTGTCGTGATTTTCACCGGCGGCGGCGCCAGCACTCCCAGCATTCTGGCGCAGGTGGAGGTGGTGGAGGCGCCTCCAATCATCTGGGCATGATGCTGGGTGGAAACCGCGTTGTGCAAAGCCATGCCCATGGTGTCCGCCATGACCGCGCTCATGATCGCCATGCTTTGGGGGGCGGACTTTCCGACCATCAGGGAATTGAGTTGGGTGATGGCGTCCGTAATCTGGCTGTTTACCGAATGGTCGGCCATGGTCTCACTCCTTTCACAAAATATTCTCCACAATGGCTAATGCCAGGGTCACCAAACCCTGGCGGTCTATGTCCACCAGGGCCATCCCTCCGGGAGCGGCCAGGGCTGAGGCAAAGGACAACCGGGTGACGCCGTCCTGAAGCACTTCCCTGGATTCCACCTTGCCGGTGCTAATTAAATTGACGGTGGCAGTCATATAGTCACTTACGATTTTTCGGGCCAGGGGCTGATCCTGACATTTTAATAAGGTGTTCTGCATGAGATTGCGCAACGCATCCGATTTATTGGAAAAACCAATCTGTCGAAGGCCTGCCAAGGCGTTCTTGATTTCCATGGATAAATCTTTGGAATCATATCCCTTGCCTAAGGTAAAGGTCTCAACCAAGCTGTCGCAAAGCTCATTGTAGTCCTCCCATACGATTTGGACTCTTTTCAGTCTGGTCTTGCGGGTTCGGGCCGGGAATTTTTCAAGAACCGCGAAATATAGCCGAAACCCCGCCACAAACTCCCGGGCGTTCTGGCTATGCTGGAGGGCGAACTGACTGGCTTCCTCCTTGGCCTGGATGTCAATTTTATCGGCATCTTGGTTACCGGCTGTCAGAGCAAGGTCCATGAGAGCCAGACGATCCGAAAGGTTCATGACCTGAAAAACCGCTTTGTCCAAGATGCCAAGCGATTCCAGGAAAACCTCACCAACCCTGAGGCTGTTGAAGTCAAACAGATTGTATTTTGCAAGAATGTCCAAAACACTGTGTTCCCGGCGGGCTGTTCCCAGCAGAGCCAGATCCTCTTCGGGCAGGCTCCACAATTTAAAGGGGTCCGTCAGCAGGTTCAGTTCCGTGAGAAGCATTTGGCTTGAGGCATGGAGGCCTTCCTGCATCAACGCCAGCAACTCAGCCTCACTGCCAACCATGTAGGTGTCTGTGTGGCTGAACATGGCGAAACGCAGCCACTGGGGGCCACCCACAACCAGTTCGGCGATGAGCCGGAACCTGTGGGAAAAGGCCCCCATGCTCTCCATCAATTTGTTGGCGACATATATCAAATCCTCACCTCCCATGCTGTCGGCATTGCATTCCGTCATCCAGGCGGCAGGAATGCTCCGGGGGGAGTTGTGTCCTAGGACAACGGGTCGAATTTCCCCAACACCTCTTTGGCATTGCTTCCTATCAGGGCGAATGACTGCGCGGCATTGGCCGCCATGGTCTGGGCGTCTTTCATGGCCTGGGTCAGGTACAGTGGATTTTTCGTTTCCAGGAACTTGGCCATGGCCACTCCCTGGGCCGTAGCGCTCATGGTGCTGACGTTACGCATGTAATCCACTGCATCCTGGACCGCAATGGCCATGGATTGGGAGATGGATTGAAAGGCCTTACCCTTGCCTTCCATGATCACCACACTGGGATCCATGGTGGCTGTCTGGACCTGGGTCAGGGCGTCCGTCACCTGGGAATTCACGTTGTCTGGCATAATCCTGTCCTCTGCATCCTGTCAGGATGCCCGGGCCTCCGGCTCAATCACGACCCGCTGGGCGCAAAACCCGAAAGCACGTCAGCCCCGCTGTCTCCTATGGTTTTCAGCAAACCCGCCGCCTCTTGCACCATGGTGTTTGCTGCATCAATGGCGGGTTCGTACTCGGCGGCGGTGGTTATGTTTTCCAGAATCTTGGCCATGGCCACCCCCTGGGCCGTGGCGCTCACCGTGCTCACATTGCGCAGATAGTCCGTAACATCCTGCACGGCGATGGCCACGGACTGGGCTACGGACTGGTAAGCCTTGCCCTGGCCCTCCACCATCACCACCTTGGCGCACAATGTATAGTCCCGGGTCACGCCCAGGGTGTTCAGTACCTGGGGATTCAACTGCCCGTTATTGCCCATGGGACCTTACCCTTCCTTTCCTTGCCCTGCGGGTGTTTCATGAACTGGCCGCGCCTTTGGCAAGGATTAAGGCGCAGGCCTGGGTGGTTGCCGCCTCTGCAATCTGCTGCATGCCATGCTGGGTTTCAGCTCCATTGTGCATGATCATTCCGATGGTCTGGGCCATGACCGTATAAATCATGGACATGGACATGGACGGCCCAATGCCCACGCTTAAGGCGTTGGCCTGGGTGACCGCATCGGTGATTTGATCGTTGACGGTGCTGATAGCCCTATCCTCCTTCCCCGCGTTCCATGGGGATTAGTCTTGGCAAAACAGCCTAAAGACCCTGGTTGTCGTTGGTGCCCATGGCGTCAAATATTTTCATGGTGGCCTTGCCGGTAGCCGCCGTGTCCAGGCAGAACAGCGTGGATACGCTCTGGGTGGTGGAAGCCTGGGCTGTCACATTGGTTTGCTGCTGGCCGGTGGTGGCGTTATGGGCCGCATTGCTAAGGGCCTGGGAGGTGCTCATGAACAAATTGCCCATGCCCATGGCCGGGGAACTGCCCACCACCTCCGTGTTGGCCTGGGTGACCGAGTCTGTAATCATGTTGTTGACAGATGTGGGGAAAGCCATGATTTAGCTCCTTTCGATCAGATTTGTCCCAAAATTTTGGTGGTGGCCAGCCCTGTGGTTGCCGTGTCCAGGCAGAACAGCGTGGATACGCTTTGCGTAGTGGCCGCCTGGGCCGTCACATTGGTCTGGTGCTGGCTGGTCGTGGCGTTATGGGCCGAGTTGCCCAGGGCCTGGGAAGTGGTTATGAACAAATTCCCCATGGCCATGGCCGGGGAAGATCCCACCACTTCCACGTTGGACTGGGTAACAGAATCTGTGATCTGATTGTTTACTGACGTGGGAAATGCCATTCTTCAACTCCTTTTTTGCATTGGTCTGTTACATGCTTTCAAAAACCTTTGTGGTGGCAACGCCCGCAGTGGCCGTGTTCAGGGAATAGAGCAATGCCACTCCCTGGGTGGTTGCCGCCTGGGCCGTCACATTGGTCTGGTGCTGGCTGGTTGTGGCGTTATGGGCTGAATTGCCCAATGCCTGAGCACTGGCTTGGTAGAGATTGCCAAGGGCCATGGCCGGAGAACTGCCCACCACCTCCGTGTTGGCCTGCGTGACAGAATCGGTGATTTGATCATTGACAGAAGTGGGAAACGCCATGGTTCAATTCCTTTCACGATGGGTTTTGCCCGGCGCCCATGATGGTGGTGGTGGCCAGGCCTGTGGTTGCTGTTTCCAGACAGAACAGGGTCGCAATACCCTGGGTGGTTGCCGCCTGGGCCGTCAGATAGGTCTGCTGCTGGGAATAGGTGGCGTTGTGCGCGGCGTTACCCAAAGCGTGGGAAATGGTCATGAACAGATTGGCCATAGCCATGGCCGGAGACCCTCCCAAGACCTCCAGGTTAGCCTGTGTGATGGAATCCGTGATCATGGAGTTCACAGAAGTGGGAAACGCCATGACTTAACTCCTTTCATCGGCTCCTAAGCGCCGAGAACCTTAGTGGTCGCCACGCCGGCGGCGGCGGTATCCAAAGAATACAAAGTGGCCACGCCCATGGTGGTTGCCGCCTGGGCCGTCACGTTGGTCTGTTGCTGGCTGGTGGTGGCGTTATGGGCCGCGTTGGACAATGCCTGGGCCGTGGCCTGGTACAGATTGCCCATGGCTATGGCTGGGGCATCTCCCAGGACCTTGACATTGGCCTGGGTGACGGAATCGGTGATCTGGTTGTTGACAGACGTGGGGAATGCCATGGTCGCGCTCCTTTCTTAATGGTGAGTCTCTTTATCAAGAGAAACCGCAGTTAAGCCCCCAAAACCTTGGTGGTGGCGATACCCGCGGACGCGGTATCCAGGGAATAGAGGATAGCCACACCCATGGTGGTGGCGGCCTGGGCCGTCACGTTGGTTTGCTGCTGGCTGGTGGTGGCGTTGTGCGCCGAATTGCTCAAAGCCTGGGCGCTGGCCTGATACAGATTGCCCAGTGCCACGGCCGGGGCGTCCCCCAATACCTTGGTGTTGGACTGGGTGACGGAATCGGTGATCATGTTGTTCACTGATGTCGGGAATGCCATTGTGTATTTCCTTTCATAATAAGGTTAGGGATCAGGCGCCAAGCACCTTGACCGTTGCAATGCCTGCGGTAGCCGTGTTGAGGGAGTAAAGCAGCGCCACTCCCTGGGTGGTTGCCGCCTGGGCCGTCACATTGGTCTGCTGCTGGCTGGTGGTGGCGTTGTGGGCCGCATTGGCCAGGGCCTGGGCTGTGGCCTGGTACAGGTTGCCCATGGCTACGGCCGGGGCGTCTCCCAGGACCTTGACATTGACCTGGGTTACTGCGTCTGTGATCTGGTTGTTAACGGAAGTAGGAAATGCCATGTTGCCCTCCTTTGTTTGGGTTGCGCCGGTTTTGTGCGGCCCGTGCCAAAACTTGCCATGGGGGACGAGCGCCCCTTGCCTGGGTTCTGGCCTGAAAAACGGGTTTGGGTGCTTGGTTATGTATTGTGTACTACTCGATAAACATCCGTGTCAAGTTTTTTTTTGCACCCATAAAAAAAAATCCCGCCGTTCCCCTAACTGACAAAAGCTCCTTGACACCAGTGTCACCCTGCGTCATGTTTCCTACCGACTGGCGGTCCTTTAACAGGCTTACAGAGAACCATATCGCCGGTGGAACCTTGGATGCTAATTATTTTCGATAGGTTATAAGAATGGATGGATATATGGATTTACGCAGGCTGTTTTATCCCGAAAAAATCGCGGTGGTGGGGGCTTCCCCTGGATTTGACGGCGGAAAGATGCCGTTTTTTCAATTTTTACAATTTCTTGGCTATAAAGGCGCCCTGTATCCGGTCAACCCGGCTCATAAAGAAATCTCCGGGGTCAAGGCCTATCCTTCCCTGGACGACGTACCCGAGGCCGTGGACCTGGTCATCGCCCAGATACCGGCCCGCTACGCCCTGGACACAGTCAGGGCGGCAGGTAGAAAAGGCGTTCCCTTTATCCATTTTTTCACCTCGGGTTTTTCCGAGGTGGGCAACAAGGACCTGGAAGTGGAGTTGGTGGAAACCGCCCACGCTTGCAATGTGCGCCTTGTGGGCCCCAATTGCATCGGGGTGCTGTGCGCCGAGTCCCGCATAACCTTTAATATGGATTTCAAACCCAACGGCCCGGCCAACGTGGCCTTTATGGGCCAGTCAGGCGGGGTGAGCGATAATTTTGTCCGCATGTCCCAGTCCCGGAAGATCAAACTCAACAAGGCCGTATCCTACGGGAACCAGGCAGACCTTCGTATGGAGGATTTCCTGGCCTATTTCGCCCGGGATACGGAAATCGAAGCTGTGGCCGCCTACGTGGAAGACGTTAAAAACGGTCCGGCTTTCCTGGAAGCCCTGTCCCTGGCCACCCGCACCAAACCGGTGATCCTGCTCAAGGGTGGAAGCACCCGGCGGGGCGCCAAGGCCGCGGCCAGCCATACCGGAGCCATGGCCGGGGACTTTAAAATTTTTTCCTCGGTGGTGGGGCAGAAGGGCGGTATCATCGTGGATACCTTTGAGCAGATGATGGACCTCATGATGCTTGCCACTTCAAGCCGTCTTCCCAAAGGCGCCCGGGTAGGATTTTTGGGCGCCGGTGGCGGCACCTCGGTATGTTTTACCGATTTGGCCGCCAAGGCAGGCCTGGAAATGCCCACCTTGTCCCGGGTCACCCAGGATCGCATCAGCGAAAAAATCCCCAATGTGAACACCTCCACGGCCAATCCCGTGGACCTGGGCGCATTTGGCTTTGATTTCGGCATTATGGCCCACACCATGCTGGCCATGGATCAGGACGAAAACATTGACGTGATCATGCCCTATTTTTCCCTGGACTTCATCACATCCTTTGCGCCCCACCTGGCTTCCAGCGGACCTGGAATCATTCTCGACGCAGTCAATAAGATGAACAAGCCGGTGATTCCCATCCTCTCCAAATTCGCCGAAGACGTTCTGGAAATGGAAAAAGTCCGTATTGAGATGTTTTCCCTGCTCCGGGAAGGGGGACTGGCAGTGTTCAACACCATCCAGGACTGTGTTTACGCCACGGCAGCCATGCTCAAGTGGAGCCATGGCCGCTGATTTCAGCGCACCCGGTTCGGTCCCGGACATCCCCTGGGCCACGCCATCCGCCTGGGAAGAAGCCAACGTCAGCCTGAACCATGCCCTGCAAATCCATGGCCCCGCGTTAAGCGGGGCCAGGATCCATTCCCGGCAAATCCGCAGCCTGTTGGAGTCGGCCAGGGAACTCACCGGGGATCTTTGCTCCGCCACCTGTCCCCATTGCCCCGAGCCCTGTTGCGCCCACGCCAAGGTGTGGCTGGATTTCCGCGATCTCCTGTTTTTGCACCTGGAAAGGCTTCCCATTCCTCCAACCCAGTTGCGATCCGGCCAGGAAGGCTCTTGCCTGTACTTGGGTCACAGGGGATGCTTGCTGGATCGCCTGTCCCGGCCATTCGTTTGCTTCTGGTATTTTTGCCCGCCCCAGACCCTGCGCCTTTCCCGCATGCCCCGCGAAAAAAAAATCCTCCTGGACCAGGCCATATCCACCATCAAAACCCATCGCAAAGCCATGGAGGACGCCTTTATCCAGGCGGTAGCCGGTAAATATCCTTGAAGTGTGAATTTATCCGTTGGGGAAAGCAGGCGGCAGCATATCGTCTCATGCCAAAGTGCCGTTAACTGATTAAGTTCCACGAATTGGGGGGGCACGATCTTTATCTCAACTATTCAAATTTATTAGCTGTTATCGTTGCTTCAAGAGATAAGAGTCGTGTTTGAATGCATAAGTACTTGCCTTTTAAAGGAGACCCCCTCGGTGGTATAGGATAGGCTGCTAAGGCCGGCT
>JAEINP010000119.1 GCA_016342355.1 Desulfatibacillum sp. | reverse complement strand
CCCTCGTCCCCGGAAAAAAGGACCAGAGCATTGCGTCTGAAAAAATCTGCGTAAAAGTCTATGAGCTGCAGCCCAAAATCCTCTTTATTTTTGAAGTAAAAATAAAAGGACCCCTTGGGCACCCGAGCCGCGTCCAGGATCTCCTGGAGCCCGGTATCGTTGAAACCCTTTGTTATGACGATCTTAGCCGCCGCCCTGAGCAGACGGGTTTTGGCATCTTCATTACGGGGACTTTTCATACCTGCCCTCTTAGGAAACCATTTCCTGAATGATGTCTTTGACGGGCCGAACTTTGGAAATGAGGGCGCTCACCTGGCCCGCGCCTGCGGGAAACAAGTCAAAATCTCCGCCTCTCCATGCTTGGCCTGCGTTCATGAGATTGTACTCCTTGGAGATATCCGCGCCTTTGGTCAACAAGTCCCCCAATTTGGGGTTGATAATGGCCCGCATGGCCATGGGGCCCAGAGGAACTCGCACGGTTCCGGCATCGCCGCAACCCATGATAGCCTCTTTCCAGGCTTGGCAAGCCGGGCTTTCCTCTGCCGCCAAAAAGGCCGTTCCAATCTGCACGCCTTGGGCGCCCAGAGCCAGGGCTGCTCTGTAGCCCCGCTTGTCGGCGATCCCTCCCGCCGCCACCACGGGCGCATCCACCAAATCGCAGGTGAGGGGGATAAGGATGAAATTGGTGGATTCCGGCCCTACGGTCCGCAGGCCGCCGGATTCGGTCCCTGAAACCACTACGCCGTCAGCCCCGGCCTGGACAGACTTGACCGCCAAGGGCGCGGACAGGGATACATGGAGTCCCTGCATGCCCAGTTCCTTGATCTTGGGATAAATCTTTTTGGGCGAGCCCGCCGAGGTGGTCACGGTGCGAACCCCGGCATCATGCAGAATTTCCAGAATGGCGTCGTTGTTGGGGTTCATGGAAATCATGAGGTTGGCCCCGAAGGGTTTGTCGGTAAGCTCCCTAACCCGGGCCACCAGGGTTCTGACCTGCTCCACATCGGAAACAAACCCCAGGGCCAGGACGCCAAAGGCGCCGGCTTCGGATACGGCAGCCACCATGGCGGGGTCGTACAACTCGCCGATGGGGCCCTGGATGATGGGGTATTGGCATCCGAGCATTTCCAGTAATTGGGACATGAGGCATCTCCTTTTTAGAGGGGGGAAAGGGCAAGGTCCGTCCGACTAGACCAATTGTCTACTGGGTAATAATAGACCAGTCGCCTAGTCGTGTCAAGTTTTATAAAGTATACAATTATTCAAAATGCTAAAGGTAGTATAACATGCTGTTATTGATTTAATATATTAAGTAAAATGACTAATATATTTGGAATATATCAAGCGAACGCTCGGAAATTTTTGCATATCAATTGAACGAACCGTCCTTTGGCTCTGACACACATGATGGACGGTCCTACCGGGATTCAGTTTTTTTCCTGAATAGGAAACAACAGAGATGTTTCAGCCCATGAGAGAGAAGGTGCAACGAACGCCGGGAGGGATGAAAAAAGTAGCTTGTTCCCGCTGATTTAGCCGGGTAGCGTGAAATGCCCACCCGGCCCGCAAGGGAATTTACGAGTCCGTTTGGGGATTATGGGGGCCTGAAGCCAGAAAGTAGATAAAATAAACGGTGAAGATGGAATCTCCCGCCGCACCCAGAAAAGCCACGAATGTGGCGTCGCCGTCCAAAACCAGACTGATCCAATTGATGGTTACGGCGATCTTTCCCAAAACACCCATGACAATGATGCCCTGGTTTTTTTCCGGCGCATTGGAAACAATGGCGTAGCCTATGCCGAAAATAAGCACGGAAATCCAGAAACAACGATTGAGCATGACGGCGTAGTCATCGCCGTACAGGACATCGTAGAAAATTTTCATATTGAATTCCGGCCACAATGTGGCGGGAACCGCGGAGAGGATATTCCACAGGGCTGCAATCACAAAGAATTTGCGCCACTGGGAATAGGTCCACCCGGATGGAGCCAGTTGGGAAATCCTGCTATCCATGACACTCCCTTCCTGATGAGAAAAAGATAATTGATGCCGATATTTGTATTGCAGCCACTGCAAACTGTCAAGAATTTAGGGCGAACCCTGTTCCCCTAAACAGCCTTCCCCTCTAAAAGGGTCATTTCATGCTCCAGGCGTTCCAATAGCATAGCCGCCCGGGTTTCACTTAAAGTGCTTTGGCAAAATCCCGCCGTGATAAGGAGGCTGTCCGAAAATCCGGAAATGCACACGGTTAATACCGGAGGGGTGGAGCGGGTGGCTGTAACGCCCGCCCAACTGATGGGAAGGTTGCCGAACCGGAATTTTTCCGGGTTGATTTTTCCTGCATTGGTGAATAGCAGGGCCACATCCCCGGTGGACGCTGCCCGGCGTTTGAGGAAGTCTCCCATAAGGTCATGGAGCCACAATCCCATGGAAAATGGCATGGTTCTAAAAGTTGCAGCCGTAAGGGGGATACTGCCCAGGCCGATATAATCCTGTTTGAGCGTGCTGAAAGTCCGGGAAACCAGTCCCAGAAGGCTGTCGAAGCTATCGGGCAGGGTTTGGCCCATGTTTATGTACGAAAAGCCCGAGAGGTTGCACACAGCCTCTGCCTGTTCACCCGGAATATAACGGCGGAGATCGGCGGTGGTGACCATGCGCAGGAACGCCTCGGGGTCGGGATTCACCACTGTATAAAAGGATCTGAGCATGGCGGCCACCAGGATATCATTGACCGTGGCGCCCCGGCTTTTTCCGTAGGCCTTCAGTTGGGCAAAACGTTGAGGGTCAACAACCCGGGTCAACAGGGAATATCCCCGGGGTTGGCAGAAGGGCAGGGGATGGTTTCTTGGGCTGCGTCCTTTTATAAAACCGTAGGCATCCTGGAACGCCCGACGGCATAATCCTACATAATCCCGCATGTTCAGATGTCGGATCACCTGTCCAAGGCTCCGGTCGCCTTTTGAGTTCGACGGAGGAACATAGCCTGGATCGGATTCCAGGCGATTGTACGTATCCGCCAAAAGGTAGGCCAGATCCTTGGCCCCGCCCCCGTCTCCCACCACATGGTTGATGCGCAGGCACAGGATGTCGGTTTTGTCCCGCAAGACCCAGGCTCTTGCCTGGGGACCCTTATGCACATCAATGCCGGGCATGGTGTCCAGGAATCGGGCTGGGTTTCCCTGGAACTCCGATTTAAGCGTCAGGGTGCAGATTTCCTGGGCGTCCAAATCGGGAAGTCTTTCCCAATACTGCCTGCCCGGGCGATTGACAAACCGGCAACCCAGGATGGGCTCGGCGTCCAGGCACAGGCGCATGGCTTTTTGGAGACGGTCAAAATCCAGGTGTCCCCGGAATTTGGCGATGATCCCGAAATTGGAGCAATGGGATTTTTGCATCCAGTAGAGTATCCGGTCTTCCAGGACCACGGGAAAGCGTTTTGGAATCGTCTTTGATGTGGGGCGCATGGGTTCTCCACCCTCCCTGGCGGACCTTGCATCGGATGTTCCTGCGAATTGCGGGTCATTCATCCCGTCGAATTTTCCTGAAACGGCGCATCATATACCAGCCTAAGGGATTCAACAGCGGGGGCCATACCCTATATGTCCACCAGGCGATTTTGGCATGGAGGGGAAAGGTGATGATCCCCCTGTTTTTTTTCACGCCTTTCAGGATGGCATGGGCTGCTTTATCCACGTCAAGCATGGGCGCCACAAAGATATCGGTCACATCCTTGTTGGAAGCCTTGTGAATAAGGGTCTTGTCCCAGATTTCCGTTTTTACAAGGCCCGGACATACCAGACTGACCTTGACCCCCAGGCGGGCGGCTTCGGTCCGAAGAGTGGACGTGAGTCCTGCAATAGCATGCTTGGTGGTGGAATAGGGCGCCTTGACCGGAAAGGGCAAAAGCCCTCCCAGGGAGGACACGTTCACTATATGCCCGAATCCCTGGCCCACCATAACCTGGTAGGCGTAATGAGTGCCGTACAGCACGCCCATGAGATTCACATCCAGCACCTTGCGCCAATCGTCCAGGGAAAGGTCCCGCATTTCCCCGGCAATGCTGATGCCCGCGTTATTGAAAAAATAATCCAGCCTGCCATGCCCGGCCACAGTATCTTCAATCACCCGCTTCACATCTTCTTCACAAGACACATCCACCATGGCGAATGAGGCTTTGCCGCCTCGGGTCTGAATTTCCCGGGCCACTTTTTCCACCCGGTCTTCATGGTGCCCCGCCACCACTACAAAGGCGCCGTGACGAGCCAGAGCCAGGCACAGGGAACGGCCAATTCCGGCGGCCCCGCCTGTTATGACGGCGATTTTTCCACAATAACAATCCATTATTGCCCCTTGTTTCCGGATTTCGGATAAAACCGGGGTCAGGCCAGCCCGTTGTTTTGAAAGAATTCCGCGATCTCCCGTTTTACCTGTTCTTCCGACGTAAACCGGGGATCAAAGGAATCCGTGGACAGAAACAGGACCGGAAGCCCGGAGCGTCGGCACACGTCCCGGATTAGTTTTCCCATGGCCCATCCCCCTTTGCAGCCCTGGTGCCGTGTGAAAAACAGGCAGTCCCCGGAATATTCCTCAATAATCCTGGCCAATTCATCGGTGAAAAACTCGGCGGGTCCTCTCAGTTGTCTTGCCATGGCAATGTTCATGTGAGACTTGGCAAG
>JAEINP010000001.1 GCA_016342355.1 Desulfatibacillum sp. | reverse complement strand
GTTTCCGGGCAGTTTTTGGCCTATTGAGCCCCTATGCCCGACTCATTCCGCCATATGACTTTTTACCTGGCCATCAAGTGTAAATCGTAGTGCGATGCCCGGGCGTTATGCGTCGGTGTCGTCTTTGGGAACCACAGGCAAGGGAAACTTCACAAAATTGACCCCTTCCTTTTCCAGCATATCTTCCTGGTCCTTGGTGCTGGTGCCCCGGATATTGCGGGGTTCGGCGGCGCCATAGTGGATTTTCAGGGCCTCGTCCGTAAACTGGCTGCCCACGTTGTCAAAATTCTTATCCACGTATTCGGCCAATTGCTTGAAAATCTGCTCTTCCGTCAGTTTGGGAGGGGGCGGGGTATCCCTGTATGTGCTTGAAGACGACTTGATTCCAAAGGTGGAGGGCACGCGCACCGCATCGGTGCTTTCGCAGACCGGGCAGTTGACAAGTCTCCGGGCCAATTGGTCTTCCAGGGATTCCAGGTCGTCGAACCATCCCTCGAAAGCGTGCCCGTTTATGCATTGCAGGTCAAAGATGATCATGGGCGCCAGTTTGTTGAATCATTGGGGTTTGCCGGGAATCTTTTTCCGATTCCCACTTTATTCCTTTTAACAATATAACACAGCCCATTCGGATTTCAACGTTTATATTGACAGATTCGCTAGTTAGCCATATCCTCACCCACCTATAAGGCGGAAAATCCTCGGCGTACGGCCCACAGGGTCGTCCGGCAACTTGAATCGCCAAGAATTTGGAGTGAATTTAATGAGATACACTGCATGGACCATGGCTTTCCTTTTTTTTCTGGGTGCAACCCTTTCCCTGGCGGATACGGTTTACATCAGCGACTATTCCAAAATCAATATGCGTAGCGGTATGGGCACGGACTACCGCATTGTTTCCATATTGACCACAGGCCAGAAAGTGGAACTGGTGGAACAAAAAGAGGGATGGGCCAGAATCCGCCTGGACGACGGCAAGGAAGGCTGGGTTTTGTCCAGGTTGGTCACGGACCAGGAGCCCTGCCGCCGCGTTCTGGAAAGCGTCCAGCAGGAACTGGGTCGGGTCCAGGAGGAGCTCATGTCCTTTTCTGACAAAAACGCCCAATTAAAGGAGCAAAACGCTCTTTTGCAAACGGAAGCCGACCAAAGCGGACAAACAGCCTCCAAACTAAGGAAAGAGTTGGACTCCCTCCAGGCCGAGTCCGCCGACTTCTTTACGCTAAAAGAAAAACTGGAGGCTGCCCAGCGCGAAAACGAACGACAAGAGCAAATTGCACAAAGCGCCGAAGCGGAGCTCAAGGAGCTTAGAAAGGATGCTAACTGGCGATGGTTTCTGTCTGGAGCCGCGGTCCTTCTTTTTGGGATTATTCTTGGCAGCATCAGCAAAAGGAGGCGTTCTTCAAACCTTTTGCGATAAGCATCCCGTGATGCGATCCAAACCAACAAGGAGCCTAGTGCATGGAATACAATTTTGATTTTTTGGTTATCGGCAGTGGAGTGGGTGGACTCACCTTCGCCCTGAAGGCCGCCCAATACGGAACCGTGGCCATTATTACAAAAAAGGAAATTGCCGATACCAGCACCGCGGCCGCCCAGGGCGGCGTGGCCTCGGTGTTCAGCACCCTGGACAGCTTTGACCTTCACATTCAGGACACCCACGCGGCAGGCGACGGCCTCTGCGATGAAGAAGTGGTGGAAATGGTGGTGAAGGGCGGCCCCGACCGCATTCGGGAACTCATCGACATGGGGGTCCAGTTCAACCTCCGCCAGGAACAGGAAGAGCCAGGCAAGGAACCCAAACTGAGCCTGGGACGGGAGGGCGGACACTCCCGTCAACGGATTGTCCACGCCCAGGACATGACAGGCCGGGAAATCGAACGGGTCCTGGTGGAAAATGTTCGCGGGCACGAACGCATTACGGTTTTCGAAAACCATATCGCCATCGACCTCATTACCTATTCCATGCGCATGAAGCGGGGCATCGTGGTCACCTCCCACGAAGAAGCCTGCTGCGGAGCCTATGTCCTGGACAACGTGAATAACCAGGTCCATACCTTTGCCGGAAAAATCACCCTCCTGGCAACCGGCGGCGCGGGCAAGGTCTATTTGTACACCTCCAATCCCGATATCGCCACGGGAGACGGCATCGCCATGGCGTACCGGGCCGGAGCCCGGGTGGCCAACCTGGAATTCGTCCAGTTTCACCCCACCTGCATGTACCATCCCGACGCCAAGAACTTTCTCATATCCGAGGCCGTGCGGGGCGAAGGCGCCGTCCTCCTGGACTCCCAGGGCAACGCCTTTATGGGTAAATACGATCCCCAAAAAGACCTGGCATGCCGCGACGTGGTGGCCCGGGCCATTGACACCGAACTGAAAAAAAGCGGCGACGATTCCGTGTTCCTGGATATTTCCCACAAGGACGCGGGTTTCATCAAGGAACGCTTTCCCAATATTTATGAAAAATGTTTGTCCTTTGGGGTGGATATGACCAAAGGTCCCATCCCGGTAGTACCTGCGGCCCACTATATGTGCGGCGGCGTGGCAACCGACCTGGACGGCAGGACCGATATCGCCCGCCTCTATGTAGTTGGGGAAACCGCCTGCACAGGCCTGCACGGAGCGAACCGCCTTGCCAGCAACTCCCTCCTGGAAGCGCTGGTCTATGCGGACCGGGCATCCAAAAGGGCCGTGGCCGAACTGGAATCGGGCGCCCTTTCCCCCTACCCCGACCTCCCCAAGTGGGACGAAGTAGGCACCACGGATAGCGACGAGGCCATTATGGTCACCGCCAACTGGGACGAAATCCGCCGTTTCATGTGGAATTATGTAGGTATTGTACGGTCCAACAAACGCCTGCAACGGGCCCAGAACCGGGCTGAGAACATCGCCCAGGAAATCAACGAGTACTACTGGGATTTCAAGATTACCTCCGACCTGGTGGAGTTGAGGAATCTTGCCCTGGTGGCCAAGCTTATCATCCGGTGCGCCCTGCGCCGCCTGGAAAGCCGGGGCCTCCATTACAATATTGAGTATCCCAATAAAAACGATGAACGCTGGAAGAAAAACACGGTTTTAAGACGTCCCTTTGTTAACTGATTCCTAAGCCGGGAAGATTTGTGAACTTCCGATCTTTTTTCTTCACATTCAGCCTGTTTTGGTTGGGAACCGGCCTCATGTTGGGCGCCGGTTCCCTAACCGAGGCCTTAAGGCAGGCATTCGATCCATACTCTATTCAGTGGTTAGGGACCCAGGCAGGCTGGCTTTTTTGCCTGTGCCTGGGACCTCTCCTATGGGCGGGACTGGTTCGCCCGAGCCATTCCCAACAAAAAGCAGGGACAGGAAGCGCCCTTATATTAGCCGTTTGCCTGTGCCTTGGCCCCTGGGTCCTGAAACTGGCCCATGGCCTTTATGCCAGGCCAGGCGGAGCAACATGGGCCGGACTGACCCTGATCCTGGGATTGGCCCCTGCGTTCCTTGCAGCCGGAACTATGCCGGTGTTTTTATCAGGCCCCCTAAAAAACGATCCCCGAATGCCCGGAAAAATCCTGGCGCCCTGCTTTGCTGGCGGAGCCCTGGCTGCCTGGGCTGCACCTTCCTATGTATATACGCTCATGGGAATCAACACCACCCTGGTTGTGTCTGGAATTCTGTCAGGAATGGCTTGCCTGGGCGCCATTTTTTTCCGGCCCTCCCAAAGCCAAGCCCCCTACCCGGAGTCTTGCTCTGGCAGCCGCCTGTCCCGTTTTGCCCATGTCTATGTTGGCGCCTGCGGGATGCTCCTGTCTATCCTGTTTCTTTGGACTATCCGGTACTTCGTCCCTCTGGTGGACGGATATCTACCGGCCCTGTGGTTGGTTCCCATGGTCGCCTGCATAGGCCTTTCCTTGGGCGCCATTTTTTATCTTTGGAAACCCCGGGCGGAAGGCGCCACCCCAACAGCCCCCGGCCTGGCCCTGCTTTTTTTTGCCGTCTATGTGGGAGCGCTTTTTACGGCTGGCGACAGCTCCGCAATGCTGGTAGCCCTGCTCCGCCCTCTGGGCAGCCTGGGCCTTTCCGGCAATCTGTTAGCCTGGCTTGCTTACCCTTTGACCATAGCATTCTGGCCCTGCTTTGCCCTGGGCTATTGTTTGCCCGCCTTTTCCGCCCTGCACAGCCGGCCAGGAAGAAGCCTGTTTTCCTGGGTTGCGGGGGGCGTCCTGGCGGGTTTTATCGTCTTCAATCTTTTGATTTTCTTTGGTCCCGGTACAGCGCTTAACCTGCGATTTACAGGCCTGCTGGCAATCCTGCTTTTCCTTTTATTATCTTTCCCGCCGTCGGCTAAAACAGGCCGGGCATTTGCCCTGGTTGCCAGTGTATTGGCAATGGCCGCCCTGGCTTTCCCTGGACCCGGGCCAGTCTGGAAGCACGGAGGTATCGGCGCGGGAGGTATGGATCTGACCGGACTGGATAAAAATGAGGTCAGAGATCTCACAAACGGCATCCGGCGAGGTCTGGTTTGGGAAACCGAATCCTCCCAGGGTTTTGTAGGCCTGGACTCCCGCACCGGCCCCACAGTGATCATAAACGGTGACGCCCGCACACCTGCCCGCCATGAGGAATTTACCCGGGGAATGTTAGGCCTGCTTGGCCCCTTGCTTCAGCCTAAAGCCCAATCCGCCCTGGTGCTGGGTTTTAAAAGCGGACAAACCCCAGCTTGGTTGGCCCTGGCTGACGCCATTAAATCCATCCAGGTGGCGTGCGATATAAAAGCAGCCCAGGCCATGGTCTTAAACCTGGAAGCCCTCCCTGGACAGGTTTTTGGGCATCCCAAAATTCAATTTATTGACCAAGGCCCTCTTGAAGCGGCTTTTTGCTCCAAAAACACTTATGACCTCATCATCAGCGCTCCTGCCCAAACCCATGTTTCAGGCATGTCACGTTTATACTCACCCGCCTTCTTTCAGGCGGTTTCAAAAAGAATGAATTCCCATGCCCTTTTTATCCAGCACATACACCTGGACTGTTGGGACGTCCTGTCCCTGAGCACACTTTACGGGTCATTAACCACTGCCTTTGGATCGGTTCAGACCTGGATGTTGGGGCCAAATGATCTGGCGCTGGTGTGTTCCAGGGAAATCAAACCGTTGAATATGGAACGCCTGAGCGCAACCATTCAAACCGAGCCCTTTAAAACCCGGCTGACCAAGGCTTGGAGCGTCACCGATGCCGAAGGCGTTCTGGCCCGGTTTATCGCCTCGGACAAACTCGCCCGGACTGCCGGATTCAAAGCCCTGTCCCGGAACTGGGCCAATACCCGCAACCAACCCTCTCTGGAAGCCGGTTTTTCCAGGGCATGGGCCAGACCTTCGGGTTTGAAAATCACCGACATTTACAATACTGCCTGTCTGAATAGGGCCCACCGTCCGGTTTTGGCCGATCCTTTCCCTGATTGGGAAAAGGTGGATCATAACCGGCTCCTGATTTTTTTTCTGGGCGAACAAAAAGTACCCGAACTGCAAGGCCTCTCCCCCTTAAACGAACGCAGGCGGGAATCCTATAACACCCTGATGGATTGGAACCTTTCTTTATTTTATACCCGGCAGGAAAGGTATTTTCGAGACTCTCCCTATCCTCTGGACATATTCATCTCAGCCACAGCCCTGGCAGAGAATGGTTCCCCGCTGGCCCTGAAACAGGCCCGTCGACTGGAGGCCCTGTGGCCTGCGGCCGCGCAAATCTGTGAAGCATGGTATTATTGGCGCGTTGGGGAGACCCAAAATGCACTTCACCGTCTTTCGGCCAGCCTTGTCAGGATGCAAAATGATCCCTTGGCCCATCCTCTGGAGATCCAGGCAGCCCTGGACCTTTCTACAAAACTTTCCAAGGAAGGAGCGGTGTACGCCAAAAATATGAGCCCCGTCCTGGAGGTTTCCTTTGCAGGCAACGCCATGGAAGAAACCCGGCTCCAAGCCCTGTTCTATGCGGCCTTTACCCAAGGTC
This sequence comes from Desulfatibacillum sp., assembly GCA_016342355.1. Classification (GTDB taxonomy): domain Bacteria; phylum Desulfobacterota; class Desulfobacteria; order Desulfobacterales; family Desulfatibacillaceae; genus Desulfatibacillum. The sequence continues at coordinate 224,681 of JAEINP010000001.1, read as the reverse complement.
CCGGCAAGGGAGCAGAGTCCCTCAAAGCCTTTGAACCTTACGTTCCCTGGAACCTGGAATTCCTGAAGAACCGGCTGACCTGTTATGGTTTTACCGCAGACCCATTGCTGGACAAAGCAGCAGGGGACCTGAGAAAATTTAAGTATTGGAGCCCATAAACCACCATGGCATTTGCAAACCCACAATATGCCCGGCAATCACCTAATTCGGGGCGCGCAGAAACACCCTGGTGGAAACTGGCCGTCTCTTGCGGCCTGTTGTTGCTTGTGGTGGGATGCTACTCTTTCATTTTTACTACGCAATATTTTCAATTATCCGTTTTTGTTGCTGATGCATGGACGCTGCCCTTCCTGGCCCATGGAGCATTTCTTGGTCTGGCAGGCCTGGGGGCGGCTCTGGGAGGAACCCTGGCCCAAACCCGCAAAACTCCCATGTTATATTTGGCAAGGTTGGCGTTGGCTGGGGGAGTCTTTGCCGCGCTATGCCCTCAATGGATGGGCTTGGCAAAATACCTGTACCCTGCAATCGGAAGGCTTGTGCACAATCTACCCTGTGGAACAGGCATGGCGGAGATGCTTTTGGCAGGCCTAGCACTCCTTCCCACAGCCCTGCTATGGGGCGCATCCATACCCGCCGCCGCCGCCCTGACAGGAGAAAACAGGCAGGCCAAGGGCTTTTTCCATGCCTCATGGCTTGCAGGGGCGGCTCTCGGGCCGGTTGGCGCCTGCGTGATTAGTGTTTTTATCACCGAACATGGTCTGTGGGCGCCATTGTTGGCCCTATTGATGACCGCCATTGGGGCCAACAACCTGGCCAGGATATCCCCGGCAGTTATCCTGCAAAATCAGCCCTATCACCTTCCCATAAAACAATCTCTGCCCATTATGGCGTCAGGCATGGTTTGGGCGGTATTGGCTCTGTGCCTGATTCGCCTCTTGGGCCCTGTGCTTGGCATGGGATTTTTTACCCCCTTGGCAGTATCCTTTTGCATTCTCTTGAGCCTTGCCCTGGGTTGTGCCTTTTTCAGCCTTCGCGGGAGGCCGGGATTGCCGGGAATTTCAGCCTGCCTGGGCCTCATGGGATTCTGGCTGGCCCTGGCCTGGGCCGTGGGAGACAAATTCGTCATCCTCTCTGACGGCCTGGAGCCCATAAAGTCTCAGGGCGTTAATTTTCTTTTTGCCACTCAAGGCTTTGTGGCGGCTCTTATGGTTTTACCTTTGGGTATGGCAGGGGGCTTTCTTTTTTGCACACTACATCCGGCAAAAACTTCCCCGTGCCGTGCAAGCCAGGAAGGAGCAATCATTGCCAGGATAGCCTGGGGAGCGGCTCTGGGTGTTGCCCTGTTTGCTGGCTTGGTTATTTGCGGAACAGCCACCGCAAAGGTCTTTTGGGGGACCGGGTTGGCCCTGGTACTTTCCTCTATTTCGCTTTCCCTTGTGCGGCTTAAAACCCAAAGGGGAGTAATCATACCTGCCACACTGATTATCCTGGGTCTGGCTTCTTTCCAGATGCTGCGCTACCCGGGCCCCACGGCCGTATGGACCCAGCACGACATCAACCAGGGCAGAACTCATATGGCGGGAAAAGATTTCAACTCCATGCTGGATTGGCTCCGATCCGTTCGCCGCCCTATTATTGTGGAAATCAACGGCCCCGTGGGAGCTACAGCAATCCGGGCGCACAACAGCCTGGCTTTGGTGGAAAACGGCGTCACCCGCTCCAACGTTCGGCTGGATGCGGCAAGGGACGTAATGCTGGGCCTGACGCCCGCCGCGCTTCACCCAAAGCCCGGCAACGCGCTGGTTTTGGGGTTGGGTTCCGGGAATACCGCAGGTTGGCTAGCCCGGGTGGAATCTGTCAGGCAGGTGGAAGTTGTGGAGGAAAATCTCCAAAGCCTTGATATGGCTCGATTTTGTGCGTCAGCCAATTTCCAGGTGATGGAAAATCCTAAAATCCGGGTTCGTTTGGGGAGTTTTCGTCCAACCCTGGTTTTTACCCAAAACAAGTATGATCTCCTGATCCAGGGGCCGGGCGCACAACCTTTCATTGCGACACCCGGTCTCTTTACCACAGAGTACTTTGCCCTCGCCGCAAATTGCCTTGCTCCGCAAGGCCTATACTGCCTGGCGCTTTCCATCCGCAGTATGGACGCCATCACGGTCCAGTCCCTATACGGTTCTTTGAACGAGGTGTTTCCTCACATTCAAACGTTTTGGCCCGACCCAGAAACCCTTTTCCTGGTTTGCTCCCAAGACGCAATCCAATTCAGGGAAAATGCTTTGCGAAAATGCTTGGCATCCGAGCCCTACGCCACAGCCATGACAAAAACCTGGGGTGTAAGCGGCCTGGAGGGTTTTTTCAGCCGCTACCTTGCCGGCCCGGGTTTTGCCCGCAACCAGGCGAGCCTGGCAATCTGGAACGATATTCTAAATACCGACATCAGCCCAAAAGCCAATGCCCTCTACACGGTTAGTCAGGGAAGAAACAGGCCGTCCTCCTTCCTGACCATCCAGGATAAGAACGAGCGGGAGCGCACTCACCAACCTTTTTTTACCCAGGGAAACGTTAATATCAGGCGTTCCAGGGAGTGGCAGGTGGAAATGTACGTTCTGGAAAACTATCAAACCATTGCCTCCTCCCTGTTTTCCCCGGACATGGAACCCCTGGTCCAGGCGTGCCGCTCCTTTCAGCAGCGGAATTATTTCATGTTCCTCGGCCAATGGGAAAACCTTGGCCTGGAACCCCAATCCCCCCTGGAACAGGCCATGGTGTCCTATGCCCTGGCCATGGAAGGCAACCCCCGGGCCATTGACCTTGCCCCGGGCCTTGCCCAATCCTGGCCTCAAGTGTCACAGGTCTGCCAGGCAAGGTATTACTGGAATACGGGAGAAAGGACCCGGGCTTTGTCATCCCTGCAAGAGGCCTTTGAAAGCCTGCATAATGATTCCTGGCCCTGGCTCATTGCCATGGAATGGGGCCTGGATCTGGCCCGGGAAATGGCTGAAACCGACAAAAATTTCGCCCGCAGGGTTGCGGATATGGTTTCCTCCCCCTTCCACCTCATGGCTCTGGAAGAAAAAAGGCTGGAAACTTTTTTGGCTGCATCCCTGATCCTGGGAGACCGGGAAACAGTCGCCGCCATGGAACAATTCGGCCCCCACTTTCCCTGGACCAGGGATTTTCTTAACCAAAGGCTCCGAGCCTACAAATCCACCCAAGACCCCCGTGCTGCCAAGGCCCTGGCAGATATGCAAACCTATTTGTCAAGCACCTTGCTGGATTTTTCAGACGCGCTGGTTTACGACTGAGGCGAAACTATTGGGTGACTACGGGAAATACTGCCGTGGCCACGTTTTCCCGGGCAGTCAAGTCTCCGGCAGCAGACTTGGCCTGTTCCTGGGTAGGATAGCTGCCCACAAGAACCAAATGCCAGACTTTGCCGGACGCGGACCGGAGGGGCTGAACCCGAGCCGGATATCCCCGGGACTTGAGAAAAGCCATCTGTTTGGAAGCATTCTCAACAGATAAAAAAGCTCCTGCCTGGATGGAAAACTCCTCCGGATTCGGCGGAGTAGGGATTGACTTGGACTCCTGCTTCTGCTGGCGCCTCTCCATTGACCCCTCTATCTCTATCTGAAGTGGCCTTGTCTCTTGTCTCGGTGATTTTGGACGTAGGTTCTCCTGGCTGACAGCCTGTTGCAATTGCCTGTCAGGAATCTGATTGGATCCGATATGCCAGGGAAGGCCAGCCTGATAGTAGCGCAGCCTCTCCTCATACGAGGCAAGGGTGTCAGGCGGGGCTTGGTCCGACTTTCTTAATCGATCGATAGCGATTAGTTGAAAATCAACAGATTTTTCAAATTGGCCGCATTCTGCATAAGCCGCGGCAAGCGTGTCGTAAAAAAGCAGGTTGTCTTCCACTTTCAAGGCCTTTTGAGCCAAATCCACGGCCTTTTTTCCGTTGCGGTAATCCGCCTCCGGGCAGGTGGCTAATATCCATGCCAGTTGATTCTGCGCCCAAATTCGGCCGGGGTCCAGGCTCAATGCCTTGCTGCAATCCGCCAGGGCGTCAGCCCATTTGCCCTTGTAGAAACATGCCGCACCCCGGTTGCTATAGGCATCTGCATAATCGGGATTGATTCCTATTGCCTTGCCATAGTCGGCAATGGCCAGGTCCTGTTGTCCCTTAATCCCGTATACAATGCCCCGGTTATTATAGGCCTGCCAGTTCCTGGGGTGAATTTCAATAGCCCGGGTAAAGGACGCTATGGCCTCATCGTACAGGCCTTGTTCAAGCTCCTCCAGCCCGGCTTCGGACCAACTCTGGATCTTTGCCGTAACCGGTGCAGGCGCAAAAAGAAGAATGGTTGCCAGGGCCAGAATCAATATTTGATATATGGGTTTTAGAAACACTTAGGAAGATACGTCCTTTTTTTTCTTGTCCAGGTCCTTGAGCACATTTTCTATGTTCTCCCGTTTATCCACAACCAGGGTTTTTTCTGTGCCAGCCCCCAAAACCCGTGCCTGAACAGCATCGGGCTTTCTTTCAGCCCTCTTTTTTGTTCCAGTGGCAACCCATGCGCCATCCCCTTTTTGGACATCCCAATTATCCAGGTCCACCTGGAGCCTTCGCACCTCAGGAATCCGGGACAGCTCCTTCAAAAGCAACTCCACGCCCGCCGGAGAGAAATCCCCCTCGGGGTCTTTCTTCAAAAGGCCCCATATATGGACCGTTGTGGTGGTGCAGGAATAATTGACTTGGGTCAGGTCCACCGCGTTTCGAACCAACGAGGTTTTAACCTTTTGATTGATTTCATATCTGTTCAAACCCTTACTCCCAGGTTGGACAGCGAGGATTATTCCAATGGCTTGCGGGAAGGCTGAGGATATACAATTTTACCGCATATGTCCAAGTTATATCCTCCAAGTGATTGCGCCATATCCCGGAATTCCGGTTCCTGGAGCAATCCCAAAAAAGACTGGATGCCTTTCTCGAAAAAACGCTCCCGCCCGACCAGCAGGTCAAAACGCTCCCAACGCAAGGGCACAAAATCCAATCCCAACAGATTGGAGGCAGGCCTGATCGCTACACCTACATCGGCTTTGCCAGCCGCTATCTCTAACGCGACTTCCAGATGGCTCCTGCACTCATGTTCATAACCCGCCAGGCTGGCCGGGTCAATCCCCTCCCGCTCCAACTCGGTGTCGAACAAAAGACGGGTCCCGGTGCCCAACGGACGATTGACCACCCGGATTCCCTTTTTTTTAAGGTCGCTCATCCCCTGTATTCCCAGAGGATTGCCTTTAGCGATAACTATACCCTGCTCCCGCATGGCGAAATTTATGACCGCAGGCGTCTCCCCTCCGAACTTTACGGGAACATATTGAAAATTATATTCCTTTCCACCCTCCTGCATCAGGTGGCTCGAAGCCACATGGCACAGACCCTTGTTCAGGGCCGTAATGCCTCCCATGCTTCCCACATTGCCAAACACAGCCAGGTAATCAGGAAAAGTCCGGTTGAACAAGGCTATGGTACGGTCCAAAAGCAAATCATTACTCCCTGCAAACACAAGCAAACCCGAAACGGAAATCTGGGGGCCGGGCCCAGGGTGGTTGACGATATGCCTGTCCAGCCATTTCTCCACCAGTTGCCTGGGGAACCGCCACTTACCCGTCACCTTGGTGGCAGGAAGCCCCTTTTCAGAGATGAGCGTGTACACCATCTTTTCGTTGACATCCAGGAATTCGGCAACCTGTTTGGTGCTTAAAAACACTTCTTCCATGCTGCCCTCCGATAGAATCATGGCCCTTCTATATCTATGTTCTCGGGAATGGTGGTTTCAAAGTCAAGCACATCATCCCGGGTAATGAGTTCCAATATGGCATCCGCAGGCACTACCCTGGACAGCCCGGAATTTTCTTCAAAAATAACCCGCCTTCGCTTGGTCATCTCGCTGATGGCCGGTTCCAGATAGGGGATGAGGCCATAGACCAACCCCACCAGCCTTTCCTCATTGATCACCGGCGTGGTCAAGGGGCCGCCCACTTTCAGGTAGGGCGTGTACAACACAGGCCCCCCGCTGTTGCCTGGAAACACAAAGGCGTCCGCTATGATCCCGGTTTCATCTGACCGGGCTACCATGCCCCCCCGGGCAATGGCCTTGGAATTGCCCAACGACCTCAACCCCAAGGGAAAGCCCAATATCATGATGGGCGCTCCCGCCTGTACTTCATGGCGGGCCAAAAAAAGGCTTTGAGGAATGGCCGTGGCCTCAAAATTTCCCTTAATGCTCACAAAACGGCACGCCAAATCATGGGGGCCTGAAACATACCACCGGCCCAAACCTTTGCTTTCCATGTTCGCGTCGGGAATGAGCATGCTGTCTCCGCCCTGTATGTTAAAACGGTATGCCATGTTTTTCCGGATTTCCCGTTCTTCGTTCACCACCACATGCTTGGCTGTGATTAGCAAAATATGCTTGTTTTCCGTCAACACCAGAAAACCGGTTCCCGCAGCCATGGCATCCGTGTCATTCTTGGCGATTTCAATAGAAACCACTGTGTCCAGCCATTTCTGGTTAAAAAAGGAGGTACGGCTCACTTCCTGGGCCATGGACACGGGGGCTACCCAGAGCAAGACTCCTAAAACACACAATACGCAAGTTCCAAAACGGGCTATAGAACGCATAAAACTCTCCATCCAAACGCAATTTCAGGTCCATCCGACATTCAAACAAAAACTGGTTTAACGGCGGGCTCTCCGCCGCCGGTCCTTGTCCATACGCAAAACAACTGCTCCGTCCACCAAAGCAAAATCCGCCCTGTTGGCCGTTTTTAATTCCCCGGTTAACTTCAGAAAACCCGTTGCTTTCATAACGGCCGATTGGTCCTCTGTAACCGTTTCATTTTCCAACCCAGCCATTTTATCCATGTATCCTATGGAGGGGCCAACCGAAATCATGGGTTCCCGATCGGAAGCCGCAGTCTCGATTTTTCGCGCCTTCACATACACGGGCATAGACCCTCTCACAGTCTTTTGCAAGGCAGGGTCTAAAATTGCCAGGGTTTCCGGGTCCTGGTTTCCCTCCCGGTCCGCCCCGTACCCCACCACGGTCACCCAATGCCCCCCTACCCGGGTATAGGTCGCTGACTTGCCGTCATAATTGTACCACCCGATGTTCAGCCAAACAGCGCCCCCCCCCACAAGCCCTTCCTTAATCCAGGCAAGGTCAGGATAAACCACCCCGGTATGGGAAAATTTTGGATGGGATCGCCACCCCTGGTATTGGACAACCGCCCGCTCGTATCCCTGGTCCGTCAAATACCGGAATAAACCAGCCATCACATGGGACGGGCCGGTTCCCTTTTTCGGATCGGTGTGCATGTACCGGGCGCCCCCCAAGAGAGAGGCCAAACGAAGATGGGTAAGTTCCCTGGTTCCGGCCTCCCGAACCAGTCCGGGAAACCCGTTTTCATAAAGCCACATAAGTCCGTTGGAAACAGCCACAGGCGCGCAATACCCCTGGCCCTCAAAGGGAAGATAGCCCGTGCCGTCCCGCTGCCCAAGGTCCGGCGTGGTCTCCACTTTGTCCGTGTAAACAGAAGGTCCTCCCCGGGCAGCCTGGCATAAACACAGGCAGAGTCCGATAAAAAACAGGGCGACTTGCCATTTTTTGATGGAAATCCTTTTCATTTCAGGACATATTCATAGCATACAATTGTCCAAACCAGCAACAAAACACCATAGAACTCAAATCCATGATCCTCTGGGTCATTTGCTTTTTCGATTTGCCATTCCGGTAAATGGGTCCTATATTAATTCCAAGATATATTTTGTAAATCCCAATTGGATGCCAAGAAAGGACATGCCATGAAAATAGCAGTGAGCGGAAAGGGCGGCGTGGGAAAAACCACTTTCTCAGCCCTCCTCATAAGAACCCTGGACGAACAAGGGAAAAAGGTCCTGGCCATTGATGCAGATCCGGACGCCAACCTGGCCTCTGCCGTGGGAGTCCCCGGCGCAGACAAGATCGTTCCCATTTCCGATATGAAGGAACTCATCTACGAAAGAACCGAAGCCAGAGCCGGATCCGTGGGCGGTTTTTTCAAGCTGAACCCCCGGGTGGACGACCTGCCCGAGGCTTTGTCCGCCAAGCTCAACAATATCAAACTCATGCGCCTGGGCGGAGTCAAAAAGGGCGGGGGAGGTTGCATCTGCCCCGAAAGCACCATGCTAAAAGCCCTGGTCAACCATGTCATCCTGGCAAGGGACGAAGTGGTTATCCTGGATATGGAAGCCGGTATCGAACATTTGGGCCGGGCGACCGCCATGGCTGTGGACAAGCTCATAGTGGTGGTGGAACCGGGACAACGGAGCATCGAAACCGCCAAACACATCCGTCAGCTTGCCTCGGAAATCCGTCTGTCCAGAATCGCCGTGGTGGGAAACAAGATCCGGAACGACAAGGACAAGGAATTCCTGCAAAAAAACCTGCCGGATTTTGATTTCCTGGGCTTCATCCCCTACGACGACGCCCTCATCGAGGCCGACCTGGATGGAACCCCACCCTTTGAAAACGCCCATGAAGCTAAAAAGGTTGTCCTGGCCATGTTGGACAAACTTTAAAATACCGTGCCGGGGCGGAAAAAACGCCCCGGCTTTTTTTCTTCCAAATACCTATTCTTATTGGCTTTCTACCAACAATTGCCTGCAGGTTTGTTGTCACCGGTTCATGGGGCAACCACAGACAAATTACCCCTACACATCCCTTTGAGCTGCAAAATGGCCTTGGCAGGACCAGAAACCCCGGGTTTTTGTTTCCGGGCAAAGCCCAACGGCTGAAAAAGGGCCTGTATTACAGGCTTTGGAGAACCTCCACCAATCGAATCTTGCGCTTGTTTTGTTGGTATAAATCCTGGTGGTAGGCTTCCCACTCTTCCTCTTCACCCAATCTACGATAAGCGTTTTTGACCTTTTCAAGGAGCTTTCCCGCCATCATGTATGATTTTGATTTTTTTTCGTTTATGAAGGCCTCTGCGCGTGGCCTGAATATCTCGACAGCAAACCGGGGATGGGAGTCTTCCAGGGCTTGGGCAAGAAAAAGGCCTGAGTCCAACGGCCCCTGGCCTCCCAACTTTTCGTACCGGCGGTATGCCATTAAAGCGTCATCAGGACGTTCCTCCAGCACCAACAATTGAATCAGCAGCCTATAGTAGGGAAAATCTGCCTGCCAGTTCGTGTTTTTTGGGGGGGTAACCCAGGGTTCCGGCAATGGCCTTGAGCCACTTTCGCCAAAAAGATCCTGGGAAGGGATTCCAGTTTCCAGGAACGCCAAAAGGCCTTGTTGCACACTTGCCCAGGTATTCAGCTTTCCGGCTATTTCCTTGATAGCCTGAAAACTGTCCATATCCGGCCTGAAGAAAAACTTTTCCACCATAAGCGCGGCAACCTGTTTGAAGTCTTTTTGCTTTTCGGCGATGGAAACAAGTTTGTTAAACATGGGCCAAGCTGAAGAGGGCCGACTATCCTTTTTCTCATTGAAGGCGCAGATCGCCCATTGCCTGGTTTTCTCCAGGTTGCCTGCCACCTCATAATGCTCTACCAAGCGGTCGTATTCGCCGGATGCCTTGGCCGCCTGTTCCAGGGCATCTTCAATTCCTCCTGCCCCGCTTTTTTCCAGGGCTTGGGCCAACCAGTCCAGGAGCCTTTCCGTCCGGTATGGATCCGCGGAGCCGTGTTTACCGCTTTCGCCGGCCCCAGCCGCCATCCTGTCTGTGATTGCCGATGCCGCGAAAGCCCAATCTTCTTGTGTGAAGCCCTCCTTGTCCAGAATCGGATAACACTTCACCAAAAGGCCGTAGTCATCTTCCAAAAATTTATGGATCAACCAAACCAACCGGTCCCGGGAGGACATGGAAGAACGGAGCGCGGCCTCCATGAACACAGCCAAGCAGTCCTCCAACAAAAAACTGAGTTCATCATCATCTTCCATGGCGATAATGCTTTCCTGAGCCTGCCACAACGCCATGCCCTCTCGGACGACAGCATCCGCCTCCCCCATTTCCAGGAGTTTCTCCATCGTGTATTGGATGGTAATTATCTCGGAACTCAGGGCTCCAAAATCCCAGAGGTCCTCAAAGCCATCCACGATTTCAGCAATTTGCTTTACCAGTAAAGCCGTTATCCGGGCCGGGTCCCCTGAATCCAACTCCATGAAATCCTTTACCGCATGGTATAAATCCTCATCAGATGAAGCCGCCCGCACTATAAGATCGATGATATCCTTCTTCTTCATTTTCTCCAGGGCGCTTCTGAAAGAAGGGGGAATCCTGATTGCCTCAAAACCCTCCCACTCCTCGCTGGATTCTTCCCATGCGTCTTCGGTTTCATCCGGGTCGTACCACTCCAACTCGGTCAGGCGCATGTCCAGGGTTTTCGCCCTGGGAAGAATCTGACCATCCCTGGCTGCATCGATGCAAACCAGCAAAAGGGCCACGGCGTGGTTACAAGGGCTGTCCCAATAAGAGCATGTGCATTCCCAGAGAATATCACCGTCCGGTGTCAACGCCACCATGGTGGTATTGGAATCCTCTCCAAGGACGGTGGCCAGGGCGGCATTGTTCCCCACCCCTATCACATCCGTAACCTGGCCTTTTTGTTCCAGCGCTTTTTCGGTAGTCTCCTCACCTGCCCACATTTCCAGATCTGTCCGGGATAATGTCTTTAAATCTTCTATCCAATCATAGGATTGCACTTTGGTACCTCCTGCCAATGCCTTTGCCCTATGAGTAGGCAATTAATCTTCGAAATACTCGAGTTGCATTTGCACGGTGATGGGGTCGGAATCTGTAAGGCGCGTGGCGATACCCCGGGTTTTGGGCAGTTCGTAGGCAAAGAAATACCGAAACGTGTGGAGCTTGCCCTGGTAGAATCGTTTTTCCGAGGAAGACTTTGCCTTTTCCAGGCCGTCTCTGGCGACCAGAGCCTGGACCAGCCATTGCCAGCCAATGGTGACAATGCCCATCATTTCCAGGAACAGGGTGGCGTCGGACAGAAAAACCTCCACGCCGTCCTTGGCAACCACCCCCATAAGGTGCATGAGCACATCCTGGACCCGGTCCAGGGCCTGGGTCAATTTTTCGGCCTGGGGGGCGAATTCAGGGATAGCACGGGCCTTGGATATGGATTTCTGGATTTCCTCCATGAGCAGTTTGAGGGCCTTGCCCTCCTGCATCACCACTTTACGGCCCAGGAGATCCATACCCTGGATAGCTGTTGTGCCTTCATGGATGGGATGAATGCGCATGTCCCGGTAATATTGTTCCAGGGGAAAGTCCTCGCAGTAGCCGTATCCTCCAAGACATTGGAGGCTTTGGCTGGTGGAAAGGATTCCCATTTCAGACGGATAGGTCTTGGCCATGGGGGTGAGGATATCCAGAAGCAGGGAATAGTGTTCCTTTTCCTCTCCTTCCGTCACTTCCATGAGGTCCGAATAAAGTCCGCATTGCATGATTAACGCCAGGGAGCCCTCCACCACGGACCGGCAGAACAAAAGCATACGCTTGACGTCCGCATGCTGGATGATGGGCACCTGCGGCGTTGCGGGGTCCTTTTGGTCGATTTTCCGGCCTTGGGTCCGGCCCTTGGTGTAGTCCAGTGCCGCGTAATAGGCCGCGGAAGCAATGCCCGTAGCGCCCAGGCCCACGGATAGTCTGGCTTCATTCATCATCTGAAACATATACGGCAGGCCCCGGTGAGGCTCGCCCACCAGCCAGGCGTGGCAGTCGTTTTTATCGCCAATGGCCAGTTCGGTGATGGGGGTTCCCCGGTAACCCATTTTGTGGAAGACCTGGGAAACGTTGATGTCGTTGCGCACCAGCTTGCCGTTTTCGTTTCGGAGCTTGGGCACGGCAAACAGGCTGATGCCCTTGGTGCCAAGGGGAGCGCCCTCGATTTTTGCCAGCATGAGATGGACCACGTTTTCCGTGCAATTGTGGTCGCCTGCAGAAATAAACACCTTCCGGCCGGTCAGGCGGAAGGTTCCGTCCCCGGCGGGAACCGCCGTGGTTTGGATGTCGGACAGGGAACTGCCCGCCTGGGGCTCGGTAAGGGCCATGGTCCCCTGCCACTTACCGGAAACCAGGTTGGGCACATAGGCGTCGATGAGTTCCTTGGACCCAAAGGAAATGAGCAGGTGCGCGGCCCCGTTGTTGGCCATGGGATACACGCCGCCGGAATAATTGGCGCAAAAAAAGACGAACTGGGACAGGAGCGCCAGTGTAAAAGGCAGTTGTTCGCCATCGTGCTCATAGGGGAAATTGGCCCCGATCCATCCGCCCTCGCCGCTTTGCTTCATGATTTCCGCCACGGACGGATGAACGATAACCTCCCCGTTTTCCAGTTTCGGGGGGTGGCGGTCCATTTCCTGAAAAACGGGATAAAACAGGTCGGTGGCCAGTTTCAGGGCTGCATCCACGGCCATGTCGTAAAGTTTTTTGTTTTGCCCTTTGAAGTGGTCATACTTGGTAAGGGATTCCAGGTTAAGGACTTCGTTCATGAGGAATTTGATATTTCGTTTGCTAACGAACTTTCCGGCCACAGCAACCTCCTTTGGGATTGTCCTGATATGGGAACAAAATGGGTTAAGGCTTCAGATGAAGGGTGCAAACAGGCGGAGGAATAATCATGAAAAAATCCTCCCCATATGATATGTAGCTCAAAAGACAATGGATTGGCAACCACAAGATGCAGGACAGGATGAAAGGAAGGAATTATGAGCGTTTCTCCCATGAACGGCAAGCAGCTTTACGGGTTTTCGCGATTATTGGCTACCTTGAAAATGGGGACCCACCCCCAAATGAAAGGGCTGACAATCAAGCAAAAACTGGCCTTGAACCATCTTTCCGGCCAAAGTAAGCTGACCAAGCTGAGCGGGGAGTACTACTCTAACACCTTCACCCCCTTTTATCCGTCCCTGGCCTATGACCGCTTTTTGCAGGGAATGCGCTCCATCATTGCGAACAAGCCCTGGCCTGTGGTGACCAATTTCGCCGTGACCGCCAAATGCTGCTGCAATTGCTGGCATTGTTCCTTTGCGGATCGGTCCAAAAAGGACAAGCTGACCCTGGATATCATGAAAGATGCCATTAAGCAGGTCCAGGATCTGGGGGCCAGCGTCATCGGGCTTACCGGCGGGGAGCCTTTGCTTCGGAAAGACCTGGAGGAGATCATCGCCTCCATAGACGAGCGGTCCATGCCCATCATGTTCACCACAGGGTTTGAACTCACCCGGGATAGGGTGCGGGATTTGAAAAAGGCGGGGCTGAAAATTCCGGTCATCAGCCTGGATCACTACAAGCCGGAAATCCACGATCAGGGCCGAAATCGTAAGGGCATGTTTGATACGGCGCTACGGGCCATTGAGTTGTTCAAGCAGGAGGGGTTTTATGTGGCGGTGTCGTTTGTTCCCAGCAGGGAACTTGTGAGCGACCGCAAGGAGATTTTCAAGGTCATGGATTTTTTCAAGTCCCTGGGCGTCAATGATATGCGCCTGACCTCCCCCATCCTGGCCGGCAAGCTGACCGCCCACCCCGACGACCTCCTGACCAAAGAAAACGTCAAAACCATATTCGACATCCAGAAATATTCGACCAAAACGCCCGGATACCCGGGAGTTTTCGCCTACGATTATTTTGAAAGTGAACATTTTTACGGGTGCGGGGCGGGCTACAATTATATGTTCATCGACTCCCAGGGCAATGTGTGCCCGTGCGACTTCACCATGCTTTCCCTGGGCAATCTCCTGGAAAGACCCGTGGCGGAAATCTGGGAGGAAACGGGCAAGAAATTCTGCAAGCCGGGCAACACCTGCTACGCCAACAAGATCGCGGCGGCCATCAAGGCCAAGAATCCCGAGGAATTTCCCCTGGGCCGGGAGGACAGCCTGGACATCATCCAGACCTGCCCGCCCGCCTCGCAAAAAGAAACGCCCTGGTTGTACAAGCGTATGGGGTAGGTGCAGGATTCAGGGGGCCTTTCAGCCCATCATAGCCATTGACAAAAAAAGGATTTCCATTTAAGTATCCCGTGGTGCCATTTTTGATATAACGCCCGTGCGTGATGTCAGATTTGGCATAATGAATCCGGGAAGCCATTAATGACCTTTGGCACGGCTTCCACCCTGACCAAGGAATCTGAACAGCTTTCCGTTGCCAGGCCTTGCAGTGTTTTGATTTGATAACTCTAAGGAGAACGTGTCGTGAAACCGTATTTTATCTTGAACGGGAGGAATACCCCATTTGAAAAGGGGCAATCCATCCTGGAAGCCGCGGAGGCGAACAACGTATCCATCCCTTCACTCTGCTGCCTGAAAGGGGCCAGCCCCACCGGCAACTGCGGGGTGTGCGTGGTGGAAATGAACGGCCAGGAGGTTCTGGCCTGTTCCACGCCCGTGAATACCGGGGTGGTGGTGCGCACCCGAACGCCCGCCATATTGGCCCTGCGCCAGGAACGCATCAAGGAGCTTCTGGATTCGGGTAACCATAATTGCGCCATTGGCTCATCCGATAACGGCGACTGGTGCGACTTTCAACAAACCGTCCAGGCCAGCGACGGAGCTTCGGAGCTTTGCCCGGCCTGGGGCGATTGCCGCCTCCAGGAACTCGCCTACGAATATCAGGTGACCGGTGGAGGCCGCCAGGATTATAAAGTCCGCCAATATCCACAAAAAAAAGACGAGCCCCTGATCATCCGCGATTACTCCCGCTGCATCCGGTGCGGGCGTTGCGTAGCGGCCTGCAATGAAATCCAGGTGAACCTGGCCATTGATACGGATTTTCTCGATGCAGACCCCCTGGCCAACCCGGACAAGGCCTATCCCGTGGCCAAGGACAACTGCGTTTATTGCGGCGAATGCGTACAGGCATGCCCGGTGGGCGCTTTGGTGGAAAAAAAGGCCCGGTACCAATATCGTCCCTGGAAAGCGGAAAAAATCCGCACCACCTGCCCTTATTGCGGCGTGGGATGCCAGCAGACGCTCCATGTGGTGGACGGCAGGATCGCCAAGGTCACGGGCGTGGAGGATGGGGCCCCCAACAAGGGCCGTTTATGCGTGAAGGGGCGTTTCGGATACGATTTCATCTATTCCGAAGATCGTTTGAAAAACCCCCTGATCCGCAATAACGACGGCACGTTCCGGGACGCCACCTGGGACGAAGCCCTGGACCTGGTTGCCGCAAAGTTCCAGCAGATCATCGACCAGCACGGGCCGGACGCCCTGGCAGGCGTGAGCTGCGCCAGGAGCATCAACGAAGATTCGTATCAGATGATGAAGTTTTTCAGGTCTGTGTTGAAAACAAACAACATCGACCACTGTGCTCGAACTTGACATGCTCCCACAGTCGCCGGTCTGGCGACAAGTTTTGGTTCGGGCGCCATGACAAATTCTTTTGCCGAGTTTTCCCGGGCAAAGATGTTCCTGGTAATTGGTTCTAATATGACAGAGGCCCACCCTGTGGCCTCCACGTTCCTGAAAAATGCCGTGCAAAAAGGGGCCAGGCTTATTGTGGCCGATCCCCGGGCTCACAGGCTGGTGGATTTTGCCGAGCTGCACGTGCCCTTGCGCGTGGGATCGGACATCGCCTTTTTGAACGGGCTTATGCATGTGCTTATCAAGGAGGAGTTGTACGATAAGAAATTCGTGCAATCCTGCACCATGGACTTTGAAAAGCTCAAGGCCCAGGTTGCGGAGTATACCCCGGAAATGGCGGGGAAAATTGCTGGCCTGGCTCCCGAGATGATTGTGGACACGGCCCGGCGTTTGGCCTCGGTCAAGCCGGTCATGCTCTGTTACACCCTGGGCATCACCGAGCACACTTGCGGCAAGAACAACGTCATGTCCGTGGCCAACCTCCAGATGCTTCTGGGCAACATGGGCATGGAGTGCGGCGGCGTGAATCCCCTGCGGGGCCAGAACAACGTCCAGGGCGCCTGCGACATGGGCGCGCTGCCCAATGTCTACTGCGGATATCAGGCGGTCACCGATCCCAAAGCCCGGGAAAAGTTCGAAAAAGCCTGGGGCGTGGAAAACCTGCCAGGCAACGTGGGTCTCATGATTCCCCAGATGATGGACGGCCTGGTGGACAAAAAGGTCCGGGGCTTTTATATATTCGGCGAAAACCTGGCCAATACCGAGCCCGATATTCGCAAGGTGGAGCACGAACTGGCCTCCGCCGAGTTCCTGGTGGTCCAGGATATTTTCCAGAACGAGACCACCAAGTTCGCCCACGTCATCCTCCCTGCCTGCGCATGGAGTGAAAACAACGGCACCTTCACCAACAGCGAAAGGCGGGTCAGCCGGGTCCGTAAGGCCAGCGAGCCCCCCGGAGAATCCCGGCCCAACTGGTGGATCTTCAAACAACTGGCCAAACGCATGGGCCACGACTGGGCCTCCAACAGCGGCCAGGAAATTTGGGACAACGAGGTTTCCGTCCTGTCTCCCAACCTGTTTGGAATTAAATTCCACCGGATTGAGAACGACGGACTCCAATGGCCCTGTACAGACGAATGCCACCCGGGAACCACCTTCCTCCACAAGGAAGGCAATTTTTCCTGCGGCTTGGGCAACTTTGTGGCCGTGGAATGGACCCCCCCTGCTGAAGTGGCGGACGAGGAATACCCCCTGGTCCTGTCCACGGGCAGGCGGTTGTACCATTACCACACCCGCACCCAGACAGGGCGTTGCGAAGGCCTGAACGACCTCCTGGGCGAGGAAACCGCCGATATCTCCCTGGCTGACGCCGAAAGTATGGGCATTGAGGACAGAGAGTATATCAAGGTCAAATCGCGCCGGGGTGAGGTGAACGTGCGGGCCAGAGTCACGCCCGAAGTGCCCAAGGGCATGGTGTGGATGGCTTTCCATTTCCGGGAAGGCAACGCCAACTGGCTCACCAATCCGGCTTTTGATCCCGTGACCCTCACGGCGGAGTACAAGGCCTGCGCCGTGCGCATCGAAAAGCAGTAGAACCCGGCCAATGGCCCAAAATTGAAATAAACAGGCCGCCCGGCCTGCCTCAAAACCCCAAAGGCGGAGTCCAAATCATAGGGCTCCGCCTTTTCAGGCGACATTCATCTGTGACCTACATGGGCTATACCGGCGCCAAAACAAAGGTGAGCCTTATAGACGCCTTCCTCCCATGGCATTGGCAAAAAAAAACCCGGCGGCTTCGTGTGTGGACAGGGCAGGCCTTTGGAGAACACGACAGAAGCAGGCCTTCCCGCACAAGACCAAATGATTGCATTGCTCTGAAATATGATCACTTGCATGATGGAATCGTGGACACCCCTCCATTTTCCTTTTACCATTTCAACTGATTAAATATGCTGGGTTTCATGAATTGAATCCAGCAACCCGGCCCTGGAGTTTTCAGCGCCAGGACTATCTTTGCCGGACCCACCGGGTCAGATCCCCCTT
Organism: Desulfatibacillum sp.; assembly: GCA_016342355.1. Lineage (GTDB taxonomy): Bacteria > Desulfobacterota > Desulfobacteria > Desulfobacterales > Desulfatibacillaceae > Desulfatibacillum. Next base: position 207,207 of record JAEINP010000001.1, on the reverse strand, counting down.
CCTTGCTGCTCTCACTCAGGACGCCTCGCTAATTAACATAGGTTAATTACAGCCCGTTGTTGGGGAGATAGCATTTCCCCAACTCATCGCGCCTTACGCCCTGTTTGGGTGGGGTCCGTGGCTCGCCATGCCATGCCGGGGGGCTTAAGCCCGCCATGTAAATGGTTCAGAGCCGGGAATTATATCCAAAAAAAATCATACCAGGTGAAGGAGTCCGGACATGGAAACATCAATCATAACCCGCGTGATAACGCCGTTGGCTATCTTTTTCATTATGTTCGGGATGGGGCTTTCACTGACTGTAGCCGATTTCAAGCGGGTGTTGACCAGCCCCAAGGCCATGTCCATCGGAGTTTTCCTTCAGATTATTGGCCTGCCGGTTTTGGGTTTTGCATTCGCCTCGGTGTTGAACCTGCCCCCTGTCCTGGCTGCGGGGGTCATGCTCCTGTCCGCCTGCCCGGGGGGGGCCATCACCAACCTGGTTTCCTTTGTTTCCAAAGGGGATGCAGCCCTTTCAGTGAGCCTTACGGCGGTGAACAGCTTCATAACAGTCATCACCATTCCTATTGTGGTTACGTTTTCGCTGGGATATTTCATGGGCGCGGAGGCCGCTGCCCAGGTGAATGTGTGGAATCTGTCCTTGGGGATTGTGGTGATTACCATCCCCCCCATAATCGCAGGAATGTGGACAAAACGCAAAGCGCCCGGCTTTGCCGCTCGATCGGAAAAATGGGTAAGGGGTGGGACCATTCTATTTTTGGCCTTGTTAGCTGGTATCGCCAGCTTTCGCGAGCGTCAGGTGATAGCCGACAATTACGCCGAGTTCGCGGCCATTGCCGTGGCCCTCTGTCTGCTAAGCGCTTTCATGGGCATGGTGGTGAGCACCGCGGCCCGTTTGCCAAGAAAGCATGTCCTGACCTTGTCCATAGAAGTGGGACTGCATAACAGCGCCATGGGGATTGTGATCGCCCTGACCTTTCTGGAGATGAACGAGCTGGCCATATTTTCCGCCTTTTACCTGCTTGTGGAATACATTTTTTCCGGAGCCCTGATGGCGGTGATGAACAGCCCAATAGGCGCAAAATTTTTGAGGACGGAAAGCAAGGGAGACAAGACTGCCGGAATTATTGTCAACGAACATTCTGTATAACCGGGAGGCGGGCATGCCGGAATTCTCATGGCTTGTTTGACCCAAAGGTTCCAATGGCGTTGTGACATACCTGCGGTGCTATACTTTTTCGTGGGTTTCAAGTATTATAGCTATGGTGGAATGGGTATTCCGCTAAATGACAGACCCGATGCCTTAAAAACGCCGGAAAACCCGCCATATCGCCAAAACGCACCTATAGTGCATATAAATCAGCCATTTGTAGCATTTGTGGCTCGTCTTCAAGATTGTATTTCATGAAACAAACACCATGGAGGCAGCGATGTCGGACAAAGGAATCTTGTGCAGTTACTGTGGCCGGAAGAAATGCTTTGTGGGCGATCTCAGCCAAGCCCCGGAATTTTGCCCCACCACCCACAGGGTGGAACAAATGGAGCATGCCAAAGAGGAACTCAAAAAGGAAGACAACAGGAATACATCGCGGAATGTAGCCCGAACCTGGAAGGACTACGGCAAACTGACCCGCCTGGAGGAAACAGTGCTTTACGCCAGACTTCAGGGATACAAAAAGCTGGGCGTGGCTTTTTGCATCGGGTTGTCTGAGGAAGCGGAGAAATTCGGCAATTATTTGCTGAACGAAGGCTTTGAGATTGCTACATGTTGCTGCATGTGCGGCGGCTTGAGTTCGGATGAGGTGGAGTTGCCGGATGAGGACAAAATTTTCCCAGGCCATCGCCAGCCTTTATGCAACCCCATCGGGCAGGCGGCTGTCCTGGACAACGAGGGGTGCGAGTTGAACATTATCCTGGGGCTTTGCGTGGGTGACGACACCCTGTTCATCAAACATTCCAAGGCACCGGTGACAATCCTGGCCGTCAAGGACCGGGTGCTGGCCCACAACCCATTGGCCGCGCTCCATACCTCCAAGCATATTTACACCCGCATCAACACCCGAAAGCCCAAACTTAAGGAATAACGGTCCCCGTTCCATGTTATGTGTGGAGGAGCAGAAGGCTTGATACAAGCACCTCTCTCCTCCACACAGCTCTTTACTAAGGGGTTTGGGAAACAGTCTGAAGGATATACAGGGCGTCAATGGTGGAAAGAGCCTCCTCTTCGCCCAGCCAGGGCTCGGCGGACGTGTATCCCAGGATGTTAAACTCCTGTTCCAGCCCGCTCAGCGCCTGGATGACTGCAATGGCGTCGGCTATGGTCAATGTTCCGTCCATGTTCAGGTCTCCCTGCAATATCTCAGAGGTCCAGACGCCCCTATCTATCCAGGGATAGGACGAGCCGAACTCAAACCATATGGCCTGCACCATCGTGTGATCCAGCACATGGATGGCTGGTGTGGTCGGGTTTGTCTGATCCGTGGAAAAAGAGACGTTTCCAGTAAAGATGCCTGTGTCGACTCCTGTCTCGATAAGATTGACCACACAACCGGACGGATCCATGGTGCTTGTGATCTGAACCTGGGCTGATTCGGCAATTCCCGAATTGGTGTTGAGAGCAGCCCGGGTGAGGGTCACAGTCATGGTATCATCCAGGCCCTGGTAGCTTTCTTTATCCAGGGCTATGGGGCCGGAGATGAACTCCGTATACTCATATGCTCCCGTCGTATAGGGGGCCTCGGCGGTGGCGGCCACAATGGAGGAAGCGTTGTTGTCCAGGATTCTCAGATTTTTGATATAATAAGGTCCGTTGACCTGGCGATCGTGGAGGATGGCCCCGTCAAAGATCAGTTGCACCGTGTGAGTGGTGGTCGTGGCAGCCACCAGTTGGGTAACAGCTTGGGTGATTTTTCCAGCGTCGGAATACAGGTCCACCCGGACTTCGTAGTCCCCGTCCTCCAAAATTTCCAAATCAAAAAAGACTGCCAGAGCTTCGTATATCTGATCCGAATCCTGGTCGATTCCTGTATCGCTCCAGTTGCCGATAATGGCCACAGTCCCGGGGTTGGCTGGAGCCACATTCATGGACCCGCTGAAGCCTTGGCCGGAAACCGGCTCGCCTGCGCCCATATCATAGGCATTGAAAGCGGTAAGTAGATTGCCTTGGGAGTCCAGGGCGATGGATGGGCTGGTTTCCATGTATTGATCGTCCGTGATTTTTTCCGGGTCGCTCCATTGGGGGTCAGACAGATCAGCCGCTTGGCTGGAGTAAAGGTCTCCTTCCACATCGTCGGCGCTGCGCCATAGCGCCGTGGCCACACCGTCGGAATCCACCACCACCCGGGGATCTTCGATATAGTTTGAATTTTCGGCAATGACTCCCGGAGTTCCCCATTGAGAGGTGGAAAAGTCAAATACACTGTATTTTAGAATTTTGCCTGCGTCTGTATGGGTTACCCACACAGCCACGGCCAGATTAGATGGGCCGCAAGCCACGTCGCAGGCGGTTTCCGTGTCATTGTCGGGGGTGGTGAGTGCGGTCCCGGCGGAAAAATGGTTTCCGGAATAAAGTGCCCAAAACACGTCGGAATCGGCATTTGTGGCATCTACATTAGAGCCATTGATTACCTGGTCCAGTTCCGAATAATAGCGCCCATCCCCGTCACGGCACCAAACCAAAAGTCCCTGGCCCGTAGCGTTTGTCGCCAATGCTGGCCCGAAATCGGCTGTTCCTCCGGTTGTGCCTGTTATGGGGGAAGATTCGGACCATGAATCGCCTGCTATGTCATAGATTGAAGACTGAATGATCCAATCCGTTCGGGTGGTCACGCTGTTAGTGGCGTCCGAATCACGGACCCACGCAGCCAGCACCTTGCTATTCAAGGGGTCGTAGGCCAGGGTTACGGAGCCGTCCGCGTTGTCGTCGTCGATCACTCTGCCGGGCGCGGACCAGTTTGAACCGTCCCATACGGAGTAGTCGATGTCCTGGGCCGCCAGGATGTCGTTCAAATTGTCCAAGGTGGGGTCGCCGCTGTTAGCAGTCCAGGCGGCCAGGGCGGTCTGCCCCCCCATGAACACCACCCGGGGATCGGTTTCCCATTCGGTGTTGGGGCTGTTTGCTCCGATAAGGGCTGCAGAGGACGTCCAGTTCGACCCGTCAAAATAACGGAAGAAAACGTCCGGATTGGGTTTTGCCTCACCAGGTTCCGTGTCGTCGATCCAGACCACCATTTGCTGGCCCGATGCGTTTGCGGACAGGCCTGAAGTGGTCATGAGCCGGGGAACGTATATATCGTCCACGGTGAGATGGGTTTTGGAAAGGGGACCTTTGCGGCCTGTGCCAAAATTCCAGGGGCCGAGTTCCGTGGAATACAATTCGGCGCTGGCCAGGCCCCAGAACAAGGAGCCGCAAATCTTGATAGGCACGACCACCTCTCCGGTCCAGGTGGTTGTTGTGCCTCCTGCGTTGCGATAGTCGATCTGGATTTCCAGGGTGACCGACGGCGAGCCTGTAGCGGAGATTTTCGCCAATCCCAGGACTGCAGAGAGAGACAAGGTAAGGTGACCGGTTACGGTGGTTCCCGGTGTGACATTCGCCCTTTCGATTTCCAATTTTTTATTGAGGATCGCCGTGCCGTTTACATAAATTTCAACATTACCTGAAATGTCCACGGCCACGGTGAGAGGAATGGCGTAGACTACAAAGGTTTTGGAATAGCCTTTGGAGGGCAGGTCAAACTCGGTGCTTGCCTTGATGGTCCCGGTTCCTCGCTGGAACAGGAACTCTTTGTCGAATTCGCCCCTGAGGGACCCTTCCAGCGAAAATTCCTGACCCAGGAGCTTAGGTGCGGAACTGCATTTTGCCCCAAAATTGCTATTTTCCGTTATGAAATAATTGGCTTCGCCGGTGAATTCCACGCCGAAATCATTACCCAGGCCGCCCAAAAGCCCGATATTGGATGGCACCAGATCTCTCCATATGAAATTGGTAGGATACTGAAAGGTGATATTGTACACCTGATCGTCCGCTTTGAATTCCTTGTTGATTTGCTCGCTGATATTGGACAAAAAACCAAACCATTTGGGCAGGGGATAGGCGCCCAATAGGTAGGTTTCCTCCACCTCAAATTGAGCGCCGTCTTTTTCCATGATAATTTTTATGGAAATGGTTTCGTTTTTATTGAAATTTTTCATGTCGTACGTGGCGAAATATTCTTTGTTTTGTGTGACCAGGGTTCCTGTTTTGGCAGAGTCCCCGATTTTGTATTGGACTTCCTTGACCTCGGCAAAATCCGTGGGCGCCATATCCAACTCCACAGTGAGTTTATTGGAGGCCTCTATATCTGAAATAAAGGAGGCCACCTTGCTGTCATCTCCCCCCGAGCCATCATGCTGAGGCTTAAGCGTGACCTCCACCCCTGCTCCGTAGGAGGTGAAGGTTTGTATTGGGTTGGATGTAGCGCAGTCGGCCCCTTTACTATACAGGGTGGCCTGGGTGTAATAGGGGTTTTTGGTCCCTACCTTTTCGCCCAAAGTGAGAAGGATTTCCGTGTTACCCGAACCGTCCACCTGGGTGTCGATGGTAGTCCCGTCGTTGGAAAACTTAGCTCCAAAGCTGGCGGCTTCCGGCCCCAGTTCCCATCTGACCTTGTCCACGCAATCCGGGTGTTCACGGGTTAATTGGAGTTTGAATGCCTTGGGCAGGGGGAGTTCCTTTTCGCCGTATTGCAGGTCGCCGTCGATTTTCTGCAGCAAACCCGGTTTGATTTTCAGGGGGCCGCCTTGGACAAACTCGGGAGGAGGGGGCAGCTTTGCGTAGTTAGGATATGTAACGGGTTCGGCCGCCACCTGGGCCGCGGTAATGATAGCCGCATAATCATTGCACGGGCAGGCCTTGTCTTCCACGAATTCATAGGTCAAGGTAAGGGTAATGGAATTCCCTGCCGGGATTGTCTGGTTTACGGCAAGGGTTATGCTTCCATTGTCCGCCGTATAGGTTCCGGAGGAAAGCACGGCCCCGCCGATACCTCCCAGATGCAGCTTCACAATGGTAATGTCATCCTTGTCGTTGCCAGCACCCTGGGCTGTGAATGAAACTGCGTTAACCAGCCAGTCATCAACCTCGTTCACTGAAAGAATGATGACCTCAGCCACTTTCTCTTTTTCGTCGACAGGGTTTTGCCCATACACTTCCACATAGCCAGGATTGGCTCCGCCCGGGGACAAGGTAAGCACAGGTTTGACAAAGTGGGCCGTGGCCACAGAGCAATTACCCCCGGCAATAGCATCTGTATCCTTGTTTGTACCCGCGGCGGCCCCAGTCCAATCCTTAAAATTCCAGGGGGACACCTCCTCAGCGGACACGGAGACATCAGAATTGCACTCTCCCCGGCCCCAATAAGGAGGACTTGCAGTGCATCCGTCCTCGCCAGCTTCTACAGGAGAGACTTCGGTTTCCAGACAACAAAGTCCGTCGCCGCCTCCAATAATTTGCAAATAGTTTCCTTCCGAGGAGTCGCAGGTAACAACCACATAGGTGTCAGGGGTGGAGGTCGGTGCGGAGGTAATTCCGGTTGGCCACTCAGAGGGGCAGGTGTGACTCTTTGTCAGGGTACCGGCTTCCGGCAGGTAGGAATAGGTATGGACTCCGTTTATGGACCCGGAGGTTGATCGGCGGGCCGTGTATTCGAATCCGGAAGCCAGGATCACCGTCTCGCCATCCGAAAACTGCACCGCGGCAAGGTCGTTAAATTCCATAGCCGCACTTATAGTCTTCGCCAATTGGGTGTATCCGTTTTCGGTAAGGCTGTATATACCCATGGCGCCGGAGGCGGATACCGTGCCGCCGGTATGACTACTGACACATATTAGGCCATTCACCGCCGTGCATCGCACTTTGGCATAGTCCGTAAGGATGGTTCTGTAGCGGGTCAGCGCTCCGGTTTCACCAATGGAGTAAACCGCCGCCTGCCCTATTCCGCCGGGGGAGCCGCCCACCAGGACCAAGTTTTCACCTGCCCACAGGTCTGAAACCGAGGCGTCGAGAGTGGTGTCCTGGACGATTGAAAAGGAGGGCGGGTTGGTTGCATTCACCGCCAGCAGGTCTCCATCCCCCTCCAGGAGGTAGACAATGCCGTTAAACACGGCCATTTTGGAGGGATAAGTGCCGGGATCGTAGGTACCCAGGGAGCTTACCCCGGAGGCCACATCAGAAACATCCAGCACTTGGATGTCGTTGTTAATCAGGCCGTACAGCCTGCCGTTTTCCACGGCCATTTTATTAATGCCTGCAAACTCAGGCCAATAGCCGATCAAATCCGGGGTGTTGGGATCCGTGATGTCATAGGCCCACAGGCCTGCAAAAGCCCCCATGAACAAGGTATTGTCCTGAGCAAACAGGACATTGGCGTAGGATGGGGACAATTTGCTGCCCGAGGCGGACATGTTGGCCGGATCGGCGACAGCCACCCGGGTGAGAGCCCGGTCATTGTAGGAAAGGGTGTAGACATAGGGATATTCGAGTGCAAGATCATCGACCCTGAAATTGTCGTAATACTGGCCCTTGAAATCCGGGCTGAGGGGATCAGACAAGTCCACCACTACAACTCCCCCATTGTAGCCCGCTATATAGCAAAGCCCCCCGTGGAACGCCACGGACCGGGCCTGCATTCCCGCATAAGTATATTCGTTCTCCTTGTAAGGGCTGGAGGTATTGGAGACATTCATGATCTGCACACCTTGCTGGGACTCAGCCCCGCAGCAAATGTACACATAGTCGCCGTTCTTGGAAAGGGTCTGTCCCTCGGCGCCATTTGCATAGACGCCCAGTTGGGAAATATCGGAAAGGTCGGAAACATCATATATCCGGAAATTGGTGTCCTTGCAACCGGCGTAGACTATCCCGCCGGAAGCACAGATTCGACGGGATTGTATGTCGTTGGTGGTGGAAATGACAGAGGGGGATGCTGAATTAGAAACATCCACCACCTGCATTTGAAAGGTGTTGGAATTGGAATTATAAGAGGCAAGATATACTCGAGGGCCATCCAGGGAAACCCCGCCCTTACTAATATACCAATCGGAAATCTGGCAAAATCCTGCCACGAACGGAGACAATGGATTGGAAATATCCACGATTCCGAACCATTGGGCGGGAGAAATGACAATGTAAAGATAGCTGCCGGAAATCAATATGGCGTTGGCTTGCCCTTCCAGGGAAAGGCTGGCCACCTCAACCGGAGTGTCGCCGGAAATGTCGGCCACTCGCAGGGTATAGGCCTCCCCGTAATAGGCGTAATCGCCTGAGGAGACAATTCCGGCCCGCCATCCGCCGATGGAGGACGCGGGGTCTATGGACCAGTCCAGGGCTAAGGCGGTGATTGGGCAAAGGCACAGCATGGCAGGGACCAAAGCAACTATTACAATGAATCGAAAAGGCCAGGGGGCTGCAGCGCGCATGAGACGACTCCTTTTGGCTGATTCAGCCACAAACGCGATAATATGAATACACATGGACAAGGCGAAACCCATGTATCAGTTAACAGGCGGCCAACTGATACTTCCCATGGAAGCATGCTCATCCAATTTTTTTACAAAATTGTGGTAAAGTATAGACAGAGAAGGGACATAGGTCAATACTATGGGATATATAAATGCGATTGAGGGCATTATTTTTTCAATCTTCAACAGGAAAAATCTTTAAAATTACTTGTTTTTTGATTTTTTTTCGCATTTAAAGCGGCGCTGTTTAGAATCGGGATGGCCCATTTGAAAAAAAACCCTCATGGCCTTGCCCTGAGACGGTCTTCTAATCCGGGACAAGCTTTGAAGGCGGGCTAGTTACAATAATAAAATGCATTTTTTTACATATTTCCTGCATGCCTTTTTACCCATCTTGCTATTAGGAGGCTAATTCGCTTGTGTCCGGCGAGCAGAAAACTTTTTCCGAAATTTGGACCTATGCCAATACTGGTTTGCTTCAGAGGGCCAACATGATATGGTATTGAATTAATGTTGAGAAAGGGTATTGCGCTGTTTTTATTTTTGTCGCTGTTCAAGCAAGGCAGACATGGTCAGAAGGCCCAGCCCGGACCTTTTTTTGCGCAATCCGGGAAGGGCGGTCCAATCGACTTGGAAGGATGAATTGGCATGAGCAGAAGCCGGGTGTGGAAGGTTTTTATTTTTAACATAAGCCTGATAGTGGTCATTTTCCTGACAGGCATTTTTGTCGGCTTTGTATTCAGAACCAACCAGATCATCCGGAACCAGGTCACGATCACGGCCCGTGCCCATTTTAAGAACATTGTCCTGACCAGAAGGTGGAATGCGGGTTATGGCGGCGTTTATGTGGAAAAAGCGCATGGAATCGCGTCCAATCCCTACCTGGACAACCCGGACATCGCTGCAGCGGACGGCAGGATCTTCACCATGAAAAATCCTGCCTTGATGACCCGGGAGATTTCTTCCCTGGCTGAAAAATCGGGGGATTTCCAGTATCACATCACCAGTTTGAGGCCTTTGAATCCAAACAACGCCCCCGACGATTTCGAAAGGGCGGCCCTGCTTTCCTTTGAAAGCGGGGCAAAGGAAACTTTTGATACATTTACCAGGGACACCCATGCCACCTTCCGGTACATGGCCCCGCTGTATGTGGAGAAATCCTGCATGGCGTGCCACGCCAAACAGGGATATCAGGTGGGCGAGGTGCGGGGCGGCATCAGCGTAATGTTCGACATTACCGCCGTTGAAACGGACATGAGAACCAACACCATCTATGTCTTTGCCTTGACCGCCGCCATTTCCCTGGCCATGCTGGGCGTGATCTGGTTTCTGGTTTCCAGGCTGGCCCGGCGTTTGTCCAGGGCTTATGAAACCATTGAAGCCATGTCCATCACGGACGAATTGACAAGCCTGTATAACCGAAGGCATTTCCAGACGCGCCTGGAGGAAGAACTGGGCCGCGCACAGCGTTATGATTCTCCACTGAGCCTGATGATCATTGATATTGATCACTTCAAGCGGGTCAATGATGACTTTGGGCACCAGTCCGGGGATGCGGTGTTGAGGGAGTTCGCCATTCGCCTCAGGGCCAGTGTCCGCAAGACCGATGTGGCGGCGCGCTGGGGCGGAGAGGAATTCGCCGTGATCTTAACGGAATCCGGCGTGGATCAGGCAAGATTGGCTGCGGAGAAAATCCGGCAGACCATGGAGGCCAACCAGTTTGGCGCCTTGGCCGGAGCGCGCATTTCCGTCACCGCCAGCTTTGGCGTGGCTTCCCTGGACCTGCTCCCGGAGGACAAGAGAAGCGATTCGGAAATGCTTATCAAGCTGGCGGACGAGGCCTTGTACATGGCCAAACAGAGCGGCAGAAACCGGACGGTGGTGGGAGGCGTAAAGGGTTAGTCCCCGGGGAATTCTTCCGTTAAGGAACAACGGTCCGGTTTCCCGGAGAGTGCAGTTCTCTTCACCATTCTTCCCCAAAACCATTTGCGCCGCTAAAATGTTCGGAAAAAAAAATACTAAAGCCGGAAGCATTAAAATCCCGGCTGAGAAATTCCGTAAGAAAAGGGCCACCCAATGGGTATGTTGGAGGAGGAGGTAAGTTGTTGCGTACTAAAAATGTCTCTCCCTTGTTCCCATTGGATGACCCTATGTGTTATTCAACAGGCAGTTTGATGGTCAGTGTCGTGGCATACATTATCCCTTTGAAAGCCTTGTATTCAAAAGCCCCGGCCGCCTCGTTTTCAAAGGCCAGGGAGCTGAAATGATACTTTCCTGCTTCGCCAGGAGTAAACAGAACCTCGCCCTTGCTATCTGTCATGAATTTTTCCTCTGTGCCGTCCGCCTTCACCCAGGCCAGTTTGGTTCTGGCAAGGGGTTTGGAAAAATACTGCAATTTAAGCAACAACCGCCCGTCCCTCCATTGAGGCATGATCTGAAAGGGAAGGTGTTGGGACTCGGACAGGGTCTCCAGGTCCTTTAGGCTTTTCGCCTCTATGTATCTGCCGTAAAAAAAATCCAGCCTTCCGTGATATATGCCATAGAGGCTGGCATGATCCACGGCGAAGGAACCCGGCGTTTTTCCGGTGTTGCCAGACAAGTATTTTAAATCGTTCTCACCTGCTGATTGCATAACTATGGAGGCGGTGTCTCCAGATTCGTTAACAACCCAGGTTTTTCCTCTTTGTTCAATAGGACCATTGTATGCCCCATCCCCTGGCCCCACAAAATGCGCGAAGTACAGGTTCACGGCTCCGTCGCCATTGTTGTTGGCGTCTCCCACGATCCACAGGTTGTGGGCGTGGGATGACACGGGCGCCATTGCGAGGAATAATGCGGAAAGCAGTATAAGGGTTGCCGTCTTGCGGGTTATGATGGGTGTTGTTTTGCTTTTTAGGAATTGCATGTTCGGTTTTCTCCTTTTCGCTATTCGGGCATGCGTGTTAGAAACTGATTTCAATGCCGCCAATCACACGTCTTCCATAAACCGGGACAAGGCTTTCGGAGCCCAGGGCGCCGGACCCGTAGACGACCTTCTCTTCATCCGTGAGGTTGCTTGCACTAATGAAAACGGTCAAGCCGGGTTGCCATTGGTCAAAGGATTTTTTATATCCCGCGCCCCAAAGGCAATAGGACTCTCCTTGCAGGGTGTTATCCTTGTCGAAAAATCTTTCGCCGATATAATCAGCGGTGATGGAAAGCCGACCAGCCGCCTCATGGTTATATCCCACAAGCACGCCCAGCATTTGTTCCGGAATGTTAGGAAAACGTTTGCCGTCGTAGATAACGCCCTTTTCCACAAATTCGTCGTACTCGGCTTCCTGATAGGTATAGTTCAGATTGGCGAAAAGACCGTTTTCCAGGCTCATATCCAGGGCTACTTCCAGGCCGATGGTTTCGGTTTTGCCTGAATTTGTGAAGGGATCGGTGCTTTTAGTTCCTGTTTTCACCCATTTGTCATTATATTGGTTCAAAAAGCCGCAGAAATTGTAAAACAGCCAGGAAGTAAGAACGCCTCTCACACCGGCTTCGTAGGAAAGTACTCTTTCCGGGTCCAGGTCTGCAGAATACGCCGCCCCCGGTACCCGGGCCGGGCTTTTAAATCCGCTGTTAAAGCCGCCGAATAGATTGATATAATCATTAACGGAGTAGGTGGCGCCCAATTTGGGGCTAAAGGCTTGGTCAGACTGGTCCACGGTATTGGCGGGATTAACCCGTCCTGTTTGTTCCTGCTCAAAGGAGTCGAACCTACCGCCGAATGTCACGGTAAAGGCATCGGTAATAGCACATTGGTCCACAATGTAGATGGCGTATGAGTTATCTTCCCTCAGGGTATTTTTTGTCTTGGTTTTCCTGACGCCGTTCACAACAGTCCACATTTCGGTTTTGAGTTCGTGCTTTCTGCCTTCCAGGCCAAACAGGATACTGTTTTTCATATTCCCAAGGGAATGGCGCAAGGAGTATGTGACCGCCGGAAAAACCTCCCATTCATCAAACTCGAAATCCAAGCCGTAATTCATCCAAACCCATTCGTCCTTGGTGATGAGCTTGACCTGTAATTCGTCGTCCCCGAACTTTTTTTTATAAGCCAGGGCGGCGAGATTGTAGTCATTCTCAAACTCATCGGCTAACCCGGGGTTTTGTGAGGGGTCTTCGTCAAACTGAACTTGATTCAACTTGTCCGGCCAGGCTCCTTTGGATGCCATGTGGGAGCCATGGAATTCCAAAGAGGAGGTAGGGTCTATATTGTAGGCGATACGGGTGTAGATATTTTCCGGGTCGTAGTAGACATCATCCTGATATCCTTCACTATTGGAGAAGGACAGGTCGGCAAAGTACTCCCATTTTCCTTTTGTTCCATTGATGACGCTGAAATAGTTGTTGTAGTTAAAATCTCCGAAGGACATCCCGACCTTGGCTTCCAGGGGTTTGTCCGAGATTCGGGTCACCACGTTGATGAGCCCGCCTATGGCCTGATCTCCGTATTCGGCGGATGCGGTCTTCACAACTTCTATTCGTTCAATATCATTTATAGGGATACGTGTGGGCACGGTGTATCCGTTTCCCTTATTAAATTCAATGCCATTCACCAAAAAACGCAGGCCTGTGGTTGAGGGTTCCGAGCCCCGGGCGCTGTATACGCCGTCATTGGCAACCCCTGACTGATACTGAGGAATGTATAAACCCGGAACCTGCCTCAGCAATTCGTTGATGGTGGTGCAATTAGGCATCTTTGCGATATCCTCACTAAAAATCACCGTTATGTTGGTGGGCGTTTTCTCCACGCTGGTTTCCATTTTAGCTGCGGTAACCACCATGGTGTCCAATTTCGTCGCCCCGTCTTCCTGGGCATGGGCTGCGTTAAGAGCGATAGATGCGGCAATAATTACAACTACCAATTTCAAAATCTTATACTTCTTCACTTGCTTTTCCTTTCATTAACGTTAATACATGGCGGCATTTTTTGCCTCCACCCCAAAAAAAAAGGCCGCGAGGGCTCCTGATAAACAGGAACGACCTTCGCGGCCTTCTTAACCGAAATAATTTGTGGCGATGCGCTTTACAACGCAAATTTTTACTTACTGGTAGATTCGTCCACCCCTTATTTAGTGCATATTTTTAACTCAAGCCTTCATATGTGTCAACTATTTTCAAATTCATAATCACACGTTGGCGCAAAACAGCCTAAAAAAAACAGGGTTGTTAATAGCCTCTGGATTTTGCCGTTGCGATATCCAATATACCGGTCCAGAAAGACATGCTTGTATTGGCGGCACTTTCCAGCATGATATCCAGGGTATCCAGCCACCATACTAGTGTTTGATCTGCCTCGTCGGAGGAAGAGGACTTGCCGGTGATAATTTCCCGGACCCTCTCCTTATCCCCAAGGATAAGCGACTTGAGCATATCGGCATGATGGATCACCACTCTCGATTCTTCTGACTTGGCGTAATAACCGACACAAATGGTAAACCTCCAGAACCAAAGAGACATGGCGTCATCAATATCCTCAAAAAAATTTCCGCTGGCGCAGTAGTCAATGGAAATAGCGCCCAGAGGCAACTGCATTCCGTTGAAAATGATAACGGGGTATTTCGCCTTTACATAAGTTGCGCCGTCAAAGTCCACAAACTCGTATTTATAATGGTTTGCAGGCAAAATATGCGTTCTCCGTTCCTGTCCCTGTAATCCCTTGGATCAGAAAATTCCCGTAAAATGGCGGCTCATCGCCCATATATGCCAACACGCATTAAGAGACCAAATTGTTCTACAGGACTTTGCAATGTCTCTGCAGTCCATTTTCTGTTTTAACTCCCAAGCCAAGAATTTCCACTATTTTTAGAAATGCGGACACATACAAAACGGCCATCCTTCTGATTTTCGTTGCTGCTTGGCTAAAGACCACTGGAACCGTTTGCTCAGCCAAAATAGCCAAAACAGACCTTCCCCCTTTCCACTATTCCTGATTTTTCATATCAGCACTTCCTGGAGATATGGCGTTGACATTTCCGGTCTCTATTGGGACGCGAGCTTCCAAACCCTGGATTTTTTGTTTATCCAGCCTTGCCAGGTGGGGGGCTTGAAGGGTTCCCAGGATCAAGTGGGTGGGGGTTTCCAGGGCGCTGGTGTTGGCGGGGAAGATGCCTGCCGGATCCTGGAGGTTCACCAGGACCTTGCCCGTGTCATTCATAGCGAAAATATGGCCGTAATCCTCGGCCTTGGGCTTGATGGCTTTGGGCAGGCGCGGGAGGATTTTCCGCACAAAGGGTTGGTCGGACAACTTGTCCAGGAGAGCGTTCCGGGGGGCCACCAGGGCGACCCAGTACCTGCCGTCCATACCCCGAGTGATGTTATCGGGGAATCCCGGAAGGTTTTCCAGGACCGGTTCCATGGCACCCCTCTTGGGGCCCTTGATCCAGTAACGCATGATCCGATAAGCCCCGGTTTCGTTGAACAGCACAGACCGGCCGTCATGGCTCACAGCCACCCCATTGGCGAATTGCAGACCTGTGATCAGAATGGTGGTGGCGCCGGTAGCCGGGTTGTATCTGAGCAGTCTGCCATGGCCTCCGTGCTCGATGAGGTCGTTCATGGAGGCTTCCACCGAGTCCCCCGTGGTTTGAGGGTTGAACTTGGTGGAGGCGTCGGAAAAATAAATGATTCCGTCCTCAGTCACATCCAGGTCGTCGGCGTAGGCGATGGGAGTCCCTTGGACCTTGTCGGCCAGGACGGTTGCCTGGGCGTCCGGTGCGATGGACAAAAGGCCCTGTTTGGCATCAGCCACAATCAGGTTTCCGGAGGGCGAAAAGGCCATGCCCAAGGGCCTGCCTCCGGTATTCACCCAGTTTTCCGGGTTTTTGGCGTCCTTGTCCAGCCGCACGATCCATCCTTGTTTCGTGCCGGTATAAATTCTCCCTTGGGAGTCGATGGCGACGGCTTCCGGTCCTGTTCCTGGCCCTATGTTTACAAACTCCAGGGGGGCAAGCCTTGCATTGGCGGCAAAGGAGCCTGTATAACCCTGGTTGAGGGGGGCTGGCCAGGAAACCGGGTCCACAGGGACCGGCCACAGGAGAAAATAGGCGATGAGGACAAATAGAATCATGGCAAGCAGTGAAAACGAGCGTTTCATGGCGGATTCCTTCCTGGGTAGGGATGGTTTGTTTGGGATGGACAGGTAAAACTATATCATTTGTCTGTTAAAACTGCAAATTTCAATTGGTTGGACCGGGTTTTGCTTGACTTGATCCAGGGGATTTAGGAATTCTTATAAATAACACGCTCTGGAACTCAAATTGTGATTGAGGTGCTTTATGAAAAACAGGGAGACTTCCCGGCTTATTTCCATTCTCCAGGCCATGCAGGACGGCATTTATGTGGTCAACGCGGACTACAGGGTGGAGTTCATGAACGAGGCCATGATCCAGGTCTTCGGGGATCAGACAGGCCGCAAATGCCACGAGATGCTCAACCAATCGAACGAAATATGTTCATGGTGTCAGGCCAGGGAGGTTTTTGAGGAGCATCACACAGCCCAGTACGAATTGAGCCTGGACCGGGTTGGCAAAATTTTCAACATCACGGAACTGCCTTTGACCAATGCGGACGGAACCGTTTCCAAGATGAGCATCTTTCGGGACATCACCCGGTCCAAGCAGCAGGAGCGGAAACTCCGTAGCCACAGACAGGATTATGACAGGCTTTTCAGCAAGGTTCCCTGCGGGGTGTATGTGAGTTCCAAGGAGGGTAACTTTCTGGACGCCAATCCGGCTTTGCTGAAAATGCTCCATTACGACAGCAAGGTGGAATTTTTGGGCATGGATATCGCCCGGGATATTTACCTTAACCCCAGCGACCGGGATCATTTTATGGAGATGATCGAAAAAACCGGCATGGTGTCGGATTATGCCGTGAATTTCAAGACCCGGGACGGCAAACCGGTATCCGTGATGATTGCAGGCCATGTGCGATACGACGAACGGGGCGAGGTATTAGGCTACGAGGGAATCATTGTGGACCAGACCCAGCGCCACCGCATGGAGCGGGAGGTTCAGGAAGCCCACGACTTTTTTGACAAGGTAATCCAAAGCTCTCCCAACGCCATCATGGCGGCGGACATGAAGGGAAACATCCTCATATGGAACCGGGGCGCAGAGGAATTGCTGGGCTACAAGGCCCACGATGTCATCGGGCGCATGAACATTGTGGATGTTTATCCTGAGGGCATGGCCAAGAAGGTCATGAAAATGATGCGTTCCCCGGAGCACGGAGGCAGAGATCTGGTCCGGTCGTACCCTCTGTTGGCCCGGACCGGGGAAGGGGAATTCATTGAGGCCAATATGTCGGCGGCCATCATCTATGACGCCAAAGGGCGGGAAATGGCTACAGTGGGCATAATGGTGGACATGCGTGAACGCGCCCGGATGGAGCAGAGCCTGAACCAGGTGAAGGAGCAGTTGTTGCAGTCGGAAAAACTGGCCGCCATGGGCAAGCTCACCAGCCAGCTCGCCCACGAATTGAACAACCCCCTGTTCGGCATCATGAACACCCTGGAGTTGCTGAAAACGGAAATTCCCGAAACCTCCAAACGCAGAAAGATATTGGACATGGCCTTGTCGGAGACAGTGCGGATTGCCGACATGCTTCGGAAGATGCTCAGTTTTTCCAAACCGGACCAGGAGGAAAAACAGGCTTCGGACATCAATACGGTTGTTGAGGAACTGCTTTTACTCCACGAAAGGCAACTCCAGGAAAATGATGTGACCGTGGTGAGTGACCTGGCCGAAGGCCTGGAGCCTGTCATGGCCTCCAAAAACCAGTTGCGCCAGGTGTTTTTGAACATCATCGCCAATGCCCGGGACGCCATGACCGAAGGGGGCTCATTCACAGTCACCAGCCGGGCTGTGGGGGATTTTGTCCATATTGCCCTTGCTGACACGGGCATAGGCATTCCCGAGGAAAATCTGAGCAAAATTTTTGACACCTTCTTCACCACCAAGGGCAGTGTCCAGGGCGTGGGTCTGGGCCTTTCCGTGTGTTACGGGTTTATCCGGGACCATGGGGGGGACATCAAGGTCGCCAGCGTGCCAGGGGAAGGCACCACCTTTACAGTGATTCTTCCCTTTTTCAGGCCGGAGGAATAGAAACTTCGGGCCAGGAAAAGGGTTGGTTGGAACGTTTGTTGCTTAGGTGTCATTGTTTAGGAACCTTAGAGAGACTACCGCCATGATACGCCATGAAAACGTGTTCCGCCACGCCTCAAGACCTGGAATATTGACATTATTCGTCATTCTTTTGGCGTTTTTTCCAGGAGTTGCCCCTGCCCTGGAAGCGCCCGAGGAAAACCCCCCTGTTTACGAAAGGGAGGGTTCTTCCCGGGTTTTTGACATCCCTCCAGGCCGAAAACCTGCCCCCGTGGAGTGGACCTTCCATAAAACCGCCGACAACCAGCATCCCAACGGGGTGGAACAACAGCAGATGTGGCTCATGAACAACGCCCGGGCCAATCCGCCGCAAGAGGGCTACTTTCTGGCCACCCTGGACGATGGGGACGTTCTGAACGCCATATCCGCTTTTAACGTTGATCTGGACATGATGCAGGATGAATTTGACTCCTACCCGGCCCAGCCGCCAGGGGCCTTTGACGTGCGTTTGTATAATGCGGCCTACGAACACAGCCTGTATCTGATTTCCATTGACGGACAAAATCATGTTGGCCAATTTGACAGGATTGACGCAGCAGGGTTTATGTGGAATCGGGCCGGAGGCAGCGTATATTCCTACGCCAAAAGCGGCATTTACTGCCATGCCGGGTTTAATATTGACTGGGGTTATGGTACGGGGGGCATGCAGGACCCCCGGGGCCATCGGATGAACACCATGTCCCTGAAAGCCGTAGTGGGTGGCGGCTTTACAGCCGGGGATTTTTATAACGTGGGGGTGGCGGTTGTGCCAGAGAATAATCCTTCCACCAACGTAGGCCCCTTGGTGGTGACGGAAAACTTTGCCCGGGCCATCACCACGTACCCGGACCACTATAACCGGTTTATTGTGGGCACGATTTGGGAGGATTTAAACTGCAACGGCTACTATGATTCCGGGGAAGGAGAAGGGAGTGTTACCGTCACCCCGGTGGGGGGTGCATTTTATGCGGTCACGCCTCCCAGCGGAGGTTTCGCCATGCCAATCACCTCCGCCGGGCTGTATGACGTGACCTTCACCGGTGGGGGGCTGGCCTTCCCTATCACCCGCACCGTGCATGTGGGCGCATTGAGCGTCCTGGTGGACATGCCCGTGAGCGAAGACTCCGACGACGACCTTTTGCTGGACAGTTATGAAATGGAATATTTCAAGGCATTGGGAGTTACGGACGGCACAGGGGACCAGGACCAGGACGGGCTCACTGACGCCTATGAATTCCGGTATCTCACCGACCCCACCCAAAAGGATACCGAAGGGGACCGGATGGAAGACGGATGGGAAGTGACCTATGGCCTCAATCCCCTGGAAGACGACAGTCAGGACAACCCGGATGGGGACAATTTTACCAACCTGGAGGAATTTCTTTCAGGGACAGATCCCAGGGTATACACAGCGCCTTGGCCCGGGGACACGAACCAGAACGGACGCCTTGAGTTTGAGGATGCTCTGTTCTGCCTCCAGATCCAGGCAGGCCTGAGAGGAGCTGGTTTGTATCCCATTTACGACATGGACGGGGACGGAAAAACCGGTGTGGAGGAAAGCATTCTAATCCTGAAGGCTTTGTCCGACCTACCGTGATTTGTTTTTCCAAAAAAATTTTCCGAAAGCAAAGTCTATAAGGTTACCCCGAATTTTTCCATTCTATTGTAACCCAATTCCGTAAATTTCCGACCTGAGATGACAGGATTAATAGGAAGCTCGGCCCAGGCGGCAATTACCAATCATTTATTGCGGATAAACCAAATCATGAAAAAACTTTTTTTAGTGGCAGGCCTGCTCCTTGGCCTGTGCTTGCTCGGCTGCGCCGCGCCAAAAATGCAAAGCCTGTGGCTGGACAGGGAAGTGAATGTGGACGGCCAGGATCAGGAATGGCAAAGTTGCCTGCTTCATTACGACGAGAAAAACCGGATCATGGTGGGCGCACACAATGATGATCTGCACCTGTATGTTCGGGTGTCATCCCGGAGCCGATCTTTTGCAGATCAGGCCATAGGGTCTGGTCTGACGTTGTGGTTTGATCCTGACGGCGGAAAGGACAAAGTATTCGGAGTACGCTATCCTGCAGGCTGGATAATCCCTCCACAAAATAGGGGACGCAAGGTGGGCGGCGCAAAGGGGGCCATGGGGTCTGTCCAAGGTGATTTCCCGCAGAATCCGTCTGCCAGCGCCTTGCCCGCGAAAGTGGAAATCTTAGGCCCGGAAAAGGGCCAGAAGCGGCTGATGGACTTGCATGACGCCGAGACCCTGGAGGATATCCAGGTGCGCATAGGCCTTAAGGATGGCTTATTTGTTTACGAGGGACGCATCAGCCTTCAGCGCCTGGGCGGTTTGGACAATAATGGGCCGATGGGCATGGGGATTCAGACTCTTGTCAGGGTGGACATGGGCGGTCCTGGACGCGGTATGGGTGCTCCGGCAGGCGGTATGGGTGGTCCGGCAAGCGGCATGGGTGGTCCCGGGTCTGGTGTGGGTCCTGACATGGATGAGGGCGCGGAACTTTGGCTACGAGTTTGGCTTGCGCAAAAAGGTTGATTGAGATCCCATAAAGGACTATATTGGTGGTAGCTGAACAAAAGATGCATGGCTTGAGACCATGGAAAATTGGCATGGGTGAATCCCTGGTCGATTTGACGCGGATTTGGGTGGGCGACATTTTTCCTTGACAAGGGAGAAGATTGGCCCTATTTTAGACTGCCTTTGGTACGTGGGTAAAAGTGCGCTTGCGTACGTCGCGTTCTTTTTTTTCGCGCAGCAAAACAGTTGCCGGCTTTTTTGCTTAAAGCTGGCTTTTCTTTTGTCCGATCATTATACAGACCCAGGCGAACGGGTTTGAACTAAATTTATTTGCAAGGGGGAATTACACCTATGCTTTGCACCACCATCAAAAACGGCCAAGAATGTGCTTTTATGACCAAGAAGGGTTGCTCCTACCGCGGAGGCGCCTGCCAAACATTAGCAGAACAATGCACGGGATGCACCCGGGTTTTGGAACTGGAGAGCGGTTGGTACTGCACTTCGTGCCCGGAACCGAGCGTAAAGTGGAAAAATGGCAACTGCAATCTGGCCACCCATGTGGTACGAGAAACGGCGGAAGGCGTGAAGATCAACCCGTTGAAGGCTTCCAAGCGCGGCGGGCACTAAGATTCAATCGCTGTATTCCCGGGTGCGTTACGAATCTTTCAAAGCCCTCGGGTAGAGTTACGAATTTATTAAAAAGGGTCCTGCTTTTTTTGCGGGGCCTTTTTTTTATGAATCAAGCTCAGGCTTTTTAAAGGGAACCAGCAAGGTTCCCCAGTTATTTCGAAGAGGTCCAGCCTGTTTGTCGCAAGAGCAGGCGTCAAAGATTTAGTCAGACCTCCTTAATAATTGACACCTGGGGTTTAGGATTGAAATCGGCATAAGCGGAATTGGCTGGCCCCATGGAGTCTTTTTCCTGCACAAAGGCGGAGAACAGGAGCTTTGGGCCGCTTGTAAAAAATTCTTAACTTTTTTGTTGCTATTGGCACAAATTGTGCTTACTATGTAACCCAGATGGCGACGCGGGCAAGAACCGACCGCCCACCCGACTGGATCCAAGGCCTCCAGTCAGGGCAACCGGTTTGATGAGGGTCCAATGCTACTGTGTTTTCAGTGTACCCCCCCCTCCACCCTCCCTGGAAAGACATTGCAGGGACCCTCGCCCCGTCACCCTCATTAAAATCCTGGATGCCAGGACAAGATGAAAAAAAGCCGCCCTGAAAAGGGTGGCTTTTTTTATACCAGAAAGTATATTATATTCAGGCTTTTTCACGTCCCACGCCCCCTTATCTGGAATGCTAATTCCTACTGTTCTATTCTGTGTTTATCTCAAACCCTATCCTCCCCCGGTATCGCCACAACTGCATCAATTCTATACGATCTGAAAATAATATATTTCCAGCATATTATATCAATTTACATACTTCGGTATGAAACCATTCCAACCAAACAGGACACAATCCTGAATATCAGGATAAAATGCGCAAGTTATGGCCCTTTTAACCCGGACTCTTTGCCATTTCATCCCCCCAGAGCCAATTTTTGTATCACACTCCATGAGAATTACCTCTGGGCTGGAAAATTGCCTTGATTCCGTGGAGCATAGCCTTGTATGACATAAGAAAATACAACTGCCCCTTGGGGGGGAAACTAAAATAAGGCGGAGGCATTATGGTTTACTTGGAGGACTTGTTGCTCCATGACGATTTTGCCAGGGCAGTGGATGCTCTGGGACACCCTTTTGTACAGGAAATGAAGTTGGGCCCGGTGCATCAGCTTGGCCTTATAGTGCCTGACGCCGAGGCTGCTTCCAGGCGACTTGAGCAAAAAGGGGTCAAGCCTTTTTTCCTGGCCAGTGGGCCTGTGGATATGTGGACGGAAAATGGCAAAGACCGGAATTTCAGTGGTAAATTGGGCAGTTCCTTGTATCAGGGTAAGGAGTTGGAGCTTCTGGAGCCCGGGGAGGGGTCCGATTTCTACCGCCGCGCCCTGGATCCAAAAGGGAGGATCGTAGTTCACCATTTGGCTTTCCTGGTCCCGGATGTGGATGAGGCAGCAGAAAGGCTAACTGCCTCTGGTTGCCCGTTGTGGGTTCGTGGCCGTATAAAGAAGGGGCCCTATAAAATAGAATTCGCTTACATGGATGCCTTGGGCCAATGCGGTTTTGTTCTGGAATTCATGAGCCACAGGCTTTTAGGAAGGCCTGTCAAACCCCCGGCAGGCCTTTACGCCTTCTTGGGCAAGGTCCAGAAGAAAACAGGAAAGCGTTCCCTGGACATCACATAGACACCCTCCGCCTTACAAGGAGTTAACCTTGTAAATGCCGGATTGCGTACGGAGTTTTTCTATGAAAATTCGCGTTGTGGAGTTCAGATATATCCGCAGCAACCCAGCCTTATGGTTGTTTTTGTTCGCCTTTAATTCCATGCTTTTCATGCTGGCCCTGATGTATTGCCTTCAAAAAGGCGTGTTTGCGCTCATTGTTGTTTTCCCCCTGGTTTTGTACGGCCTGACAGCTCTGCTTTATGAAAAAATCCGCCGCAATTCTCCCTCGCTCTTAATTGATGTGGATTCCATAAAATGGAAGACCGGAAAGAAAAAAAGACACCGAATTCGGTTTGGAACCGTTGAGTCCATTTGCATTAAAGACGCAGAAAATGATTTCAGGCTGGTCATACAAGAAAACGACGGGCAAATGCGCGAGATCGCCATACCGGGACTGGGCCAACACAAGGATGAACTGTCAGGTATTTTGAAGAAAAAGGCCGGGGAATTCGAGTTTGCCCTGGATGGATAGCAGGCACAGAACCGGCTTGCCAGGAAAAAAATATGAAACTCATAGTGCATGGGGATGATTTTGGCCTTACCCCGGGCGTGAACCAGGGAATTGTCCGGGCATATTCCCAGGGTATTCTAACGAGCACATCCCTGGTAGCCAGCGGAGATGCCTTTGACGATGCAATTGGACTGGCCAGGCAACACACTGGCCTGGACGTGGGGGTACACCTTACCCTGACGGACGAAAAGCCCCTGACACAAGCCATGGAAGCATTTTTCACCGGGGAAACACTGCCCTCCCGCCAAACCTTTACCCTTGCCTTGGCTATGGGGAGGCTTGACCTTTCGGCTGCCAAGCGGGAATTATGCGCTCAGGTGGAAAAAGTGTTGGATTCCGGCATTGCCCCCACGCACCTGGACAGCCACCAGTTCGTGCATCTGCTGCCGGGCATTTTTCCCTTATGTCTTGCTATCCGAAAACAATACCATATCCCATTCATGCGCACCGTTGTTAAGGAAAGAACACACCGGGGACTTGGACTCAAAAGGTCGCTACAATGGGCCATGCTGAAAACATGGGTTTCACGCTATGTGAAACCGCGCCTACCATCCGAACTGCCGATCATTCCCTGCACCGGTTTTCTTCAAGCGGGAGGAAGGTTGACCGCAGAGGATCTTATTGGAATATTCGGGCATTTTTCCGGTGAAGCAGTTCTGGAGGTAATGCTCCACCCGGGTTCGGGCGACCTTTATACAAAGGAGAAATATGCCCACTGGGGTTATGAATGGAAACAGGACATGGATTTATGCACGGCCCCGGGCATGGAGGAACAGTTAAAAAAAATGGGAGTGAATCTTTGCTCATTCAGGGGCCTGGCATGATGGAAAATCGGCGAATTTTGCTCATCAACCCGGATTGGACCGGGATCAAGAACCAAAAGCAGCGGCAATTCAAGAGGTTGTGGCCGCCCCTGTCCCTGGCTTTGGCGGGGGCCATGATGGAGCGGGATGGCCTGGAAGTCCGCATTCTGGACAATCAGGTGGAAGGATTGAGTCCTCGGGAAGTCGGTCGCATCGCGGGCCGGTACAATGCGGTTTTCATCACGTCTACGCCCTATGACCGGTGGCAATGCCCTTCCCTGGACATCAGCTTTTTTTTTGACGCCCTCCGGCATATAGACAAAGACAAACTGTTTATCCTAGGGTCTCATGTGACGGAGAGGCCCGCAGCCATTTTGAAGGAGTCGGGCGCCAGGGCGGCAATTTTGAGCGAACCCGAGCAAACCATGCTTGAAATGGCCTTATGCCCTACCCCTGAAAAATTTACGGACATACCCGGCCTAGCATGGCTGGAGCAGGATGAACTGAGGCATTCGCCTTCCAGGGGCTATATGAAAAACCTGGATGCCCTGCCCTATCCTGCCTTTCATTTGCTCCCCATGAAGGCTTACCATTATTTTCCCGTGATGGGAAAACCCTTTGGAATTCTCGAGGCTTCCCGTGGGTGTCCGGGCAAATGCAATTTTTGTTACATGGGCATGTACGGCAGACAGGTTCGAAGAAAAAAGGTGGAGCGCTTTCTTGATGAGGTCCAATGGGCGGTGCGCACCCATGGGATGAAAAACATTTATTTCATGGATCTGGAATTCGCCATCAATAAAAAATTTGTCCTGGCCTTTTGCCAGGGGTTGCTGGACCGGGGGATTTTCATAAACTGGTGCTGCCAGACCCGGGTTACAGACATGGATGAGGACCTGGCCGCTATCATGGCTAAATCCGGTTGCAGCCTCATCCATTTTGGGGTGGAGGCAGGCGCGGACCGAATTCTCAAACAAACAGGCAAGGGGATTCTGGTTGAGGACTGCCACAAAGCGCTCAGGCTATGCAGGAAACACCGGATTAGGACCGCTTTATTCATGAATTTTGGATTCCCCGGGGAACTTCCCTATGAAATGGAGGAGACTATTAAATTATCCTTAAGCCTGAATCCAACCTATGCGGCCTTTCATCTGATTGTTCCCTTTCCGGGAACTGGACTGGCTGAACAATGCGGCCTGAATATAGGCGATTTTCCTGCGCACCAGTATCCTCACTACAATTATTTTGATCACGAGTTAATTTTGCTGAAAAAGGTCCTTCACAGAGCCTATTTTCGTTTTTATTTGCGCCCCGGACCTTTGTTCAGGGTAGGCATGGATGCCATAAAATCCATTGGCAGTATCCTGCATTAAGTATGACTTTGCACTCAATTGGATATTGACAGGCACTTTGCCGCCATTCATTGGAGAGACCAAATCATGACATGGCAGGCCCGACCATACCAACAAGGGGATGAACACGAAATTCTAAAGCTCCGCCGGGCGGTTTTCGGACAGGTGGACCCGGTTCGCGCCCTTTTGGATACTTGGCGCTGGCAATTCCAGTGCAATCCCGCAGGCCCCGGGTTTATCATGCTTGCGGAGGATAGGGGCGATATCGTTGGGCAATATGCGGCCATACCGGTGCGCATGTTGGTGGATGGGGAAGAGATCCTTTGCGGCTACTCCTGCGACACCATGGTCCATCCGGATTATCACAGGCAGAGGATTTTCGTGAGCCTGGCCAATCTCGTTTATGAGGACATGGAAATCAATCACGGAATTCATTCTGTGTGGGGTTTTCCCAACGAGAATTCCATGCCCGGTTTTACCAAAAAACTGGGGTGGCAAAGTGCGGGGTGTTTTTTGGCTCGGATCACCCTGCCCAAAGTTTCAGCGCTCTTGGGTGATCGGCGAAAAGAAAGGCGTCCCCTGTATTTGGGCAAAGGAGTTGAAGCCAAGCCTATCATGGAATTCGGCCCTGAGTTTGATCAATTGTGGCGGGAGCATAAGCCCCAAACCGGGATCATCCAGGTTAGGGACCGTGCTTACCTGCAATGGCGGTATTTGGGGGTTGCCGGATTTGAGTATGAGCCCTTTGGCGTGTTTTTAGAAAACCGGCTCCAGGGTTACTTTGTCCTGCGGTTCCAAACGATTTCCGGGGTCCGGGTTTGCTCCCTGGTGGATAGTTTTCCCATACTGGACCCCAAGACCATGGACGGCCTTGCAACGGCTGTCAGGGACTATGGGGCGCTTAGAGGCTGCGCCATGGCCGTGGCCTTGTTCCCGCGTAGCCTGGACAGGCAGGCAAGCCAATGGGGCTTTTACGCAGTGCCGCAAAGGATCGCTCCGAAGGTTTTTCATTTGGCCGGGAGGTTTGTGGGTGAAACCAAATGGCTTGACGACTCCCGATGGTGGCTTAGCCTGGGGGACACTGACGTGGTTTAGCCTTTATGGAATGGGCCAACGGCAAAAGGCCCCACCCTGTTGGGAGGAGCCTTTTATCCGTATTCGAAAGGGGGGAAAGCTCCCCTTGGAATTGCTAACTAAAAACCTGCCTATTGCTGCAAGGCTTTGGTCAGGTAATTTTCCTGAATCCGGTTTTCGTCTTCGGCCGAAATGATTTCCGGTAATTTTTGCGCTGCCAGATCCACGGCTTCTTCAATAAGATCGGCCCGAAAATTATTCCTGGCTTCCATAATCTGGTTATCGGCCCGGTGTTTGGCGTCCTGGATCATCTGGGCGCCCTCTGCTTTGGCCAGTTCCACGATCCGGACCTTATCCTGCTTGGCGGCTTCCGTAGTCCTGTCCATGAGATCCTCCAGGTATTGGGCGCGCTGTTGGATCTGGTCCTTGGTTTCGGTCATTTTTTCCAGGATCGCCTGCTTTTTTTCTTCCATATCCTTAAGCTGGGCCGCAACTTCGTCACCCTGCCCCCTAAGCCACCGGGTAAGGGGACCCCACCCGTATTTGGCGACCAGGAGCACAATAATGCCAAAGTTGACCCACCGCATGACAAAGTCATAGGTAGGGCGCCAGCTTGCGGTTTCTGCTGCAAAGGCGTTCGCTACAAAAAACAGGGTAAACACTCCTGCGAACAGCCCGATCTTTTGTGCCGAATGTTTCATCAGCCTCTCCAATACCAATGGGCCTTGTTGCAATCGTTCCAGGCGGGTTTTAGAGTAACCCCCTGCTCTGGAACAGCCGAATAAGGCTCGGTGAATAGACCCGGATCATGCCTGGCCCGTCATATCCTTCCTTGCGCCGGCGCAGCCGGGGAAGGCGGTTTCTATCAGGAAACCTTTCTTCCCAACAGGCTTTCCATAATGCTGACGCTCAATGTCTGAGATTCAGCCTTGAAAAAAGTGCGGGCCTGGGCGATTTGTTCGTCCACCAGTTTGGCGGCTTCATCGCGCATACCTTCAATGTCTTTCCGGGCAGCCCTCACAATATCCAATGCTTCTTTTTTCCCTTGTTCTTCCAGGTCCTTTTTCAGGTCCATGGCCTTGCTCCTGGCTTCTGCTTCGTGCCTGGCAAGCTGGTCCGCCATTTGGTCCATTTCCGATTTCACACGGGCTATGTCGTCCTTGGCGCCCGTGATTTGGGAATCCCGTTCGCCCATGGAGTCCAGCAGGGGGTTGAAAATGAACCGTTTGGCTATGAAAAGGAAGATCAGGAAAGAAATCACCTGGACAAACAGCGTTTCATTAATGCTGATCAAGGCGATATTGCTGACAACTTCCATGGATTCTTCCCCGTATTAAACCACAAAGAGCAAAAGGAGCGCGATAACCAGGGAGTAAATACCCGTGGATTCGGAAACGGCCTGGCCCACCAGCATGGTACGGGTCAGGAGACCTGCTTCCTTAGGATTACGTCCGATAGCTTCACATGCCTTGGCTGCCGCCATACCTTCACCGACGCCAGGCCCGATTGCTCCCAAACCCATGGAAATACCAGCGCCCAAAAGACCTGCTGCTTTGATGATGTCTGCACCTTCAATCGCCATTTGCCTACCTCCTGAAAAAATGAATATGAATTAAACAACAAATATCAATACTAGCGCCACCACCAGGGCATAGATGCCCGTAGATTCGGCGACGGCCTGACCCACCAGCATGGTACGGGTCAGTTCCGCAGTAGCGTTTTCGTTCCTGGCAATCCAGCCCACAGCGCTTTGGGCTGCAAAACCTTCCCCCACACCCGGGCCAATGGCGCCGATGCCCATGCAAATACCTGCGGAGAGCAGAGCTGCGGCAGGGGCGATGGTGGTTCCTGCGGGGTCAAAGGTTTTAAACATGAGAATAAAAGAGACCAGCATGCCGTAAATGGCTGTGGTCTGGGTAACCGCCTGGCCCAGGAGCATGACGTTGGTCACGGTGCTCGCGCATTCGGGCTTACGGGCCACTCCCTCGCAACTTGCCTGGGCGACCAGGCCTCCGCCCAGACCGGAGCCTATGGCGCCCAGACCCGAGGCCAGTCCTGCGCCCAAAATAGCGGCCCATGTGGGGTTGACCGGCCTGTCCGAGAAATTGGTGAACATGAGGATAAAGGAGACCACCAGGGCGAAAATCGCCGGGGTCTGGCATACGGCGGAGCCGATGAGCATATTGGTCACCAGTCGTCCACCTGTCTCCGGCTGGCGCGCGGTGCCTTCACAGGCTGCGCCGGCGGGAAAACCCGAGCCGATGCCGGAGCCGATGGCGCCCAGGCCCATACACAGGCCTGCGGAAAGATAAACCGAAACGTTCAGCCAGGAGGCGTTTTCCCCCGCATTGGCGAAAACCAAAAGCATGGCGACCACCAGGGCGAAAATCGCCGCTGACTCGGCCACAGCCTGTCCCACCAGCATGGTCTTGAACACATCGCCGCTGACTTCAGGGTTTCGGGAAATGGCGGCATTGGCGCTGGCGGCGGCGTAACCTTCGCCCACCGCAGCTCCGATGGCTCCAAAGCCCATTGCAAATCCGCCTCCAACCAACGCGGCCACCTTGGCCCATGTCGCAATATCAATCATAACTATTTCACCTGGACAGAAATATAAACCGTTGTAAGCATGGTGAACACAAAGGCCTGGATGGTACCCACAAAGACCCCGAAAAAGCCGAACAGGGCCGGGGGAATGAGAATGGAATACGTAAGGTGGGAAACCACCAGGATAATAATAGAACCGCCCATGATGTTACCGAACAGACGGAAGGAGATGGAAACCACCTTGGCCAGTTCGCCGATAAGATTAAGGGGCATCATGAAGGCAAAGGGTTCAAAATAGGTTGTGATATAGGCCTTGAATCCCTTGGCCTTGATCCCGGCGGCGTGGGCGATGACAAAACCCAAAAGGCCCAGACCCAGGGGGGTGTTCAGGTCCTTGGTGGGCTCGGCGAATTCCGGAATGCCGGGAATGGGCGGCAGAAGTCCGAGCATGTTGCTCATCCACAGGAATAAAAAGAGGGCGCAAATCATGGGGGCGTATTTTTTCCCCAATTCCTCTTCCAGGGCGTCATCCGCCAAGTCGTAAAGATTCTTGACAAAAAGCTCGCCCACCACCTGCATGGGGCCTGGAACCACATGGCGTTTCTTGACCGCCATAAACCCGAAAAAGAGTAGAATGCCGATGACAATCCAGGTCATGAGGATCACTTCCAGGTTGAAGGTCATGGTGTAACCTTCAGTCAGCGGCACAAGCAACTGATGTATTCTCCCAAGTTCTTCCATAATTTCCAAACCCGTTTCTTCAGTTTAGCGTCAAATCGTCCCCAAAAGACGCGCATTCCTAACACATGCTTTGCCTTATTTCAACATCCATGACCTAGTTTTTTTTCCGTATTCCCTGGTATAAATGATCCGCCAAGATAACCAATTGCACGGAAAAAAGCCCTCCGGCCACGGCAAAAAAATCATAGCCATCATAGTGATAGCCCACAAAAAGAGCCGCTGCCATGAGCAGATAACGGACCAGGACCGAACCCAGGCTGCGCAGCATGCCCCCGCCCGAGCTTTTTAGCACCGCCAAAGGCAATGCATGGCTCATGACAAGAAAGTTGAGGATGCTGGCCAAGGTTCCCAGGATGATTCCCCTGCCGATGGGTTTCATGTCCAGGACAATCAGGATAGCCCCTGCTATGACTGCCAGAGCCAGGGCCCTGGGGCAATAGCGTTTGCGAAGCTCATTAACCTGTTCCATCCAGCTTGTCTTCCGGCGGTTTCCCGCCTTCCTTCTCCTTCTCGGATTCAACCGTTAAAGCCATGATCTGGCGATAGCAGACATTGGCGCCTCCGAAAACACCCAGAAGCGTTCCAATGGTGATGAAGACACCTTTCGTCCCCATCCATTTGTCCACCCGATACCCCACCCAGAAACAAAAGGCGATGCAGCCGACCATGGTCAGGCCCAACTGCATGACGATGGTCATATCCTGAGCCCAAGGTTTGTTATTCTTGAAATTGAAGAATTTCGCCAAGGAGTCACCAAACCGTACCACGCCGAAAAAATACAAAATTTTGCCTTCAACCGGGCTGAAATCGGCCCGAGCCTGGGGCGTACGGGTTCCACGCCGGGAAAGTGAGTACCAGACCGGAACGCTTGTGTCAAACGTTTATATAGGTATAAATATCGGCGGGGGTCAATACCAGTCAAACTAAAATATTAATTCTTCGTACAAGTTTCACTAAATACAAATCGGAAATACGGGGACCATTCTTCTTTTTCCTTCAAGGCAAGGGGGGAATCCATCCGCTCCCCGCCAGGACTGGGTTTCCTTGTTGGAAAGGACCCTGAACAGGGAACAGGATAAGTGGTGGTGAGGGAGGACAGGCTGTTGAATGTGGGTTAATGCCGTGGAAGTCCTTGACGATGTGGGAGATTGCGGGCATAATTTAGGTTTCGGGCTTAACCCGAACCCGGACAGTCTGTCACGGACCATCCGGGATTACACTTATGGAGCATGATGATGGAATTAGATCTTTCAAAGATATTCACAGAGTACGAAAAAGTAGTGGAAGGCGTGGACAAGGCCTTCAAAACAGTTGCGGAAGCTCACTCTGACTGCGTCAAATGCAAGCCAGGTTGTTCTGATTGCTGCTACGCCCTGTTCGACCTGAGTCTGGTGGAAGCCCTGTACATCAACCACCATTTCAACAGGCTCTTTGAAGGCCCGGAAAAAGAAAGGCTTTTGGAAAAGGCGGACCGGGCGGACCGCAAAATCCATGTTATCAAGAAGGAGGCTTACCAGGCCACTCAAAAGGGTCGGCAGACCGACGAGGTCCTTTCCAAGATCGCCTGGGAGAGGGTGCGGTGTCCCTTGCTGGATGATGATGACAAATGCATCATGTATGAGCAGCGGCCCATCACCTGCCGGTTGTACGGCATCCCCACGGCCATTGGCGGTAAGGGCCATACCTGCGGGGAGTCGGGTTTTGAGGAAGGCAAGCCTTACCCCACGGTGAACCTGGATTCTCTAAACAACATGCTCGCCCAATTGAGCCAGAAAATTGTGGCCAGCATTCCCACCAAGTATGTGGCAATGGCGGACATGCTGGTTCCTTTATCCATGGCGCTTTTGACGGTATACAACAAGGAATATTTAGGAATCAAAGAGGACAAGGAATAACCCATGAGCAACCTGACTCCTAAACAAGAGGAAGAACGTAAACGCGCTATTTTCGACAGGATGTCAGAGCGGCGTCGTAACCAGATCATCAAAAAGATGGGTTACGAAAAATGGGATCCCTTCCAGGAGCCCAAAGACCCCATTGACATCCGGAAGGACAAGTCCAAACGGACCACTCAGCAGTTAGTGCGGGAATTTCTCCAGTCGCTTCCTGGCGAGGGTGTTTACTCCAACGCCTATTCCGGCGGCGCCCTGGATATGGCCCTTGGCATTGTCAATGACGAGGAGCGCATCAAGGGCATGTACGAATTTGCGGTGTGGTACCAGGACCTCTTAATACGTGAAGGCCATGGGGACTGACCTGGAAGCAAGCGCCTGGGTTATGGAGCGGGTGGCCTTGGCCATGCGCATCCCCCAACTTTTGTTGGAAAGGGAGGCTGTCAGGGACAAGCCCTGGACGCGCCGGGAGGTCCGTAGTACTGTCCGGGCTCTGGTGGACCAAGGTCGGCTGATGTACACCTATGAACTGGGCACCTCCTTTTTGGAGGGCTGCTATTCGGGTGTATCGCGTCTGGGAGAAAGAATTGTAACAATTCCTCCCACGCACAGCTATAAGCCCAGGCAGGGGGAGGTTCCGGTGGTCATGAGCCAGGGAGCCTCTTTTGGATCCGGGCGGCACCCAACCACGCGCTTGGCTGTCAGAGCCATTGAGCAGGTGTTATCGCCCGAGGGAGAAGTTGAACCCAGGCCAGGAAAATGGGTGCTGGACGTGGGAACCGGCACAGGGATTTTGGCCCTTGCCGCTCTCAAGCTGGGTATGGACAAGGCCCTTTGCACGGACATTGATCCCTGCGCCTTGTTTGAAACCAGAGAGAATGCCCGTCTGAACGGGCTAAGTGATAGTCTTACAGCCTCAGACATTCCCATTTCGGAAATCAGGGGCGATTTTTTCCTGGTTTTGGCAAATCTGCGCCTGCCAACCCTTTTGAAGGCCATGCCGGTTTTTATGAGGATTATTACCAAGCCGGGGTTTTTGATTGTGTCAGGAATACAGGTGCACGAAACAGACACTTTGGAGCAATGCGCTCAGGAACACGGATTTTCCCTTCAAGACCTCCGGACCGAGCAAAAATGGGCTTCCATGATATTTTTTTCAGATCAACCATAAGGAGTGAGTAAATGGCGCAGTATAAAGAATATGAAAATGTGGAGGAGTATTTGGCTGAGTATCGCCAAGCCGTGGAAATGAACCCGGACTGCGGGCAGTCTCGTTATAACCTTGGCATGGGCCTGTTGGGCAAAAAACTTTATGACGAGGCGGAAAAAGAGTTGAGGGAGGCTGTGGCCAATAGCCCCACTCTGGCTGAGGCCTATGTGGCCCTGGGCGGGATCGCCCTGAACCGCGGTGACCTGGAAGGCTGCCTGGCGTTCAACAAGCAGGCCATTCAGTCCCGGGCGGGTTTTGCCGAGGGTTATGCCAACATAGGTTTTTGCCTGGCCCAAAAAGGCGAATACGATGACGCGATACGCAACCTGCGCAAGGCCATCGGCTTTACCCCCAATTTCATCCAGGCATATACAACCCTGGCCAGCGTGTACTATTCTCAAGGCTTGGTGGAGGAAAGCATTGCAGCCTGTGACAAGGCCCTGGAGCTTAATCCCAATTTTGCCGTGGCCCACAACAACCTGGCCCTGGCCTACCTGGATCGGGAAGAATACGCCAAGGCCATCGAGCATTGCGACAAGGCTTTGGAACTGGGTTTTGATGTACACCCCGGGCTTATGGAAGAACTTAAGGCTCACAGGTAATATGCGCCAAGCCTCTCCCATTTCCTGTTTTGTAGACATGCCTGGCGGCGAGATCCCTCTGGATGAGGCGGTCGCCCACACCCTTCTGCCCATGGGCCGGAATGGGGAGGACCAGGGCTCCGAGGATTCCATTACTTTTGGAGGCTATTTCCAGGCTGTGGGCCGGATTCTTTCCGAGAACGGTTTTGCCATTCCCATGGCTGGAGTGCGCCACCTTTTGGGAGAGGAATTGGAAGTGACCCAAGTGAGGGAATGGCGGGTAATTGCCGAAAAACACGGGGCCTTTTATCATCCTGCCCGGTTGGAAGCCATCACGGACCAGGGAACGGCGGTCATGGCGGTCAATGTGGCCCTTTCTGATGCGGGACGGGCTGCGGCAAAGCGGGAATATGCCCTTTTGAGCGGTTTACACGGAGAGTTCGGCCAGTCGTTTGTCCCGGCGGCTTATGGATGGGGCCATGCCCCCTGCCCTATGGGCCGGGAGGGGGTTGTGGAGGCCGAGGCGTTTTTCTGCCAGTGGTATGATGCCTATTGCGAGTTCCATCTTTCCCGCAATCCCGCGAGCCAAATGCAGGAGATTGTGGTGTGGGACAATACCAGGGGGCATTTTTTCCTGACTCCCGATCAAGCGGCTGCCCTGTATGAAAAGGCGGCTG
Organism: Desulfatibacillum sp.; assembly: GCA_016342355.1. Classification (GTDB taxonomy): domain Bacteria; phylum Desulfobacterota; class Desulfobacteria; order Desulfobacterales; family Desulfatibacillaceae; genus Desulfatibacillum. The sequence goes on along the minus strand of JAEINP010000001.1, from coordinate 173,283 downwards.
CCATCCTGAGTTATTATTATGACCCTGCCACGTTCAACCAAATTTTTCCCTGGCATCATGCAGCCGGGGATTTTGTGGTGCGGGTCCTTGAAAATTGCCTGGATGTACGTTTAATTACGGTGCGCCAGTATGAGGGGATGATAGAGGCAGACTCCCCGGATTTGGAAACCCGGGTGGAAGCGGCCTTGTATTTTCTGGTAAACCTGAGCCTGCATATGAGGCTGGATCGCCTGGACGGCACGGGGGATTTGGTCTGGGCTGAGGCGGCTTCGGTATATCCCACCCTCCGAGGAGCCTTTAAGGGTCTTGCCTTGCGGGGTTTGGACAAGGGGCGGGATAGGGATTTTGCCCAGGCTCTTTTGGCCATATCCCGGGACTTGCCGGCGGCCTATTGGGAAAGACTTTGTTTTCAGCTTATTGGGGCGTGCTCACCACAGTCGCCTGATCGGCATTTATTATTGGCCCATGGCAGGGAGCATGCCCAAGCCCTTGTGGAGGCACTTTCCAAAAGCAAAATGGACCCGTTTTTTGTTGACAAAGGAGCCATGCTTTTATAGAAATGGCCCATTTGTACGAATTTTCACTTGCTGGAAACAATGGGTAAAAAAAGGACAAAATTTAATATTTAGAATAAATACAAAGACTTTTAGAGAGGAGGTGACGTTTTTGGCGTCTGGGGGCAAGCCAGAGCCCTTATAGTATTTAGTTATGACCCATAAACACATTAACTGTTAACTGGAGGTAAACATGGCAAAACACGAGACTCCATTGTTGGACCAACTGGAAAGCGGGCCCTGGCCTAGCTTTGTGTCCGACATGAAGCAGGAGGCTGCTAGCCGGGCCAAGAATGCAAATAACGTAGAGTTTCAGGTAGCCCAGGACGTCTGCGAAGACATTCTTGGCGTACTGGAACTTTCTTACAAGCATGGCCGGACTCACTGGAAACATGGCGGCATCGTGGGCGTTTTCGGTTACGGCGGCGGCGTTATTGGCCGTTACTGCGACCAACCCCAGATGTTCCCCGGCGTGGCGCATTTTCACACCATCCGTGTGAACCAACCTGCCGGCAAGTTCTACAATACCGAATGGCTCAGGAATCTGTGCGACCTGTGGGAGTTCCGCGGAAGCGGCATGACCAACATGCACGGCTCCACCGGCGACATTGTTTTGTTGGGCACGGTCACCGAGCAGCTTGAAGAAATCTTTTTTGAACTGACCCACAAGCATGGTCAAGACCTTGGCGGATCGGGTTCCAACCTGCGGACCCCTTCTGACTGCATTGGCCAGGCCCGTTGCGAGTATGCTTGCTACGACACCCAGGGTCTGTGCCACTTCCTGACCAATCAGTATCAGGATGAGTTGCACCGCCCTGCGTTCCCTTACAAGTTCAAGTTCAAGTTTGATGGCTGCCCCAACTGCTGCGTGGCCTCCATCGCCCGTTCCGACATGTCCTTTATCGGAACCTGGCGCGACAACATCCGCATTGATCAAAAAGCGGTTGCCGCTTATGTTGGCGGCGAGTTCCCGCCCAATGCCGGCGCACATAAAGACGGAAACTGGGGACCCTTTGACATCCAAAAGGAAGTCATTGGTCTCTGCCCCACCGACTGCATGCGTTATGAAGGCGGCAAGCTGGAAATCAATGACAAAGAGTGCACCCGCTGCATGCATTGCATCAACGTAATGCCTCGCGCTCTGAAAATTGGTAAAGACACCGGTCTGTCCATTCTGGTCGGCGCCAAGGCTCCGATTGTTGACGGCGCTCAGATGGGCTCCTTGTTGGTTCCCTTCATCAAGGCGGATGAAGAGCCTTACGAGGAAATCTGCGAAGTCATTGAATCTATTTGGGACTGGTGGATGGAAGAAGGCAAAAACCGTGAGCGTTTGGGCGAATTGATCAAACGTCAGGGCTTCCAGAAACTGCTTGAGGCCACCGGAATTCCGGCCATGCCGCAGCATGTCAAGGAACCCCGCTCCAATCCTTACATCTTCTGGAAGGAAGAAGAGGTTCCGGGCGGTTGGGAACGCGACGTTAACGAATTCAGAAAATACCATCAGAGATAGGGGGTGACCATAATGGCATTCGTATCCTCAGGATACAATCCTGAAAAACCAATGGAAAATCGGATCACCGATATCGGTCCCAAACATTTTGAACAATTTTATCCTCCGGTCCTCAAGGCGAACAAGGGCAAATGGGCATACCATGAAGTCCTCCAAGCCGGCATCCTGAAGCATGTGGGTGACAGCGGAGACGAAGTTTACACGGTTCGGGTTGGCGGCGCTCGTCTTATGAGTGTTACCCTCATCCGCGAAATCTGCGAAATCGCTGATAAGCATTGTGATGGTTATGTGCGTTGGACCACCCGTAACAACGTGGAGTTCATGGTAGATTCCGAAGCCAAGGTAAAACCTTTGGTGGACGACCTGGAAAGCCGCAAGTTTGCAGGCGGATCCTACAAGTTCCCCGTTGGCGGAACCGGCGCTGGTATCACTAATATCGTCCATACACAAGGATGGATCCACTGCCACACACCGGCCACCGATGCTTCCGGCCCTGTGAAAGCAGCCATGGACGTCCTGTTTGACGATTTCAAATCAATGCGTCTTCCTGCTCACCTGCGCGTGTCCCTGGCTTGCTGCCTGAACATGTGCGGTGCTGTGCATTGCTCCGACATCGCCATCCTGGGCTACCACCGCAAACCGCCCATGTTGGACCATGAGTACCTGGACAAAATGTGTGAAATCCCCTTGGCAGTGGCCGCATGCCCCACGGCAGCCATTCGTCCTACCAAGGTGGAAGTTGGCGATCAAAAGCTGAACTCCGTGGCCGTAAAGAACGAACGCTGCATGTTCTGCGGCAACTGCTACACCATGTGCCCCTCCATGCCTCTTGCCGACACCGAAGGTGACGGTATTGTTATCATGGCTGGCGGCAAGGTTTCCAACCGTATCAGCTATCCCAAGTTCTCCAAAGTCGTTGTCGCCTTCCTGCCCAACGAAGTACCCAGGTGGGAATCCACAACCTCTTGCATCAAGAACATGGTGGAAGCATACGCCAAGGGCGCCAACAAGTACGAACGTTTTGGTGAATGGGCGGAGCGCATTGGCTGGGAACGTTTCTTTGACGTGACAGGCCTTGAGTTCACTCATCACCTGATCGATGACTTCAGGGATCCGGCCTACTACACGTGGCGCCAGACCTCTCAGTTCAAGTTCTAAAATAATTGAACAACTTTTCCTGCGGGGGCGGTTTAGGCCGCCCCTTCAGGAGAAAACAAAGAGGTATTATAATGGACGAAACTGCAGCCAGAACCACTATTGTCGAGACTTTGACGGGAAAAAAGGGAAAATCCAAGTTTTATCTCAAGGATTTCTATGCCATGTTCCCGGAAGAGAAACCCCGCACAATAAAGAATATTGTCAACAAAATGGTGGGCGAAGGAACACTGGAGTACTGGTCTTCCGGAAGCACCACCCTGATCGGACTCAAGGGCGTTGGCAAACAGGCTCACGCAGAAGACGAAGATTAGTCAATTGGGATATTCATGAAAACGGCCTAGGCCGTTTTCATGTCCCATGCGCCATTACTTTTGAGTTACCCGGAGACTATGGTACTCCCTAGAATTACAATTTCCGGCCTGCGCGGAGGATCGGGGAAGACCATACTATCTGTGGGTCTTGCCGCCGCCTTTGCCAAGGCAGGCGAAACAGTCATCCCCTTTAAAAAGGGACCGGACTATATTGACGCCGGGTGGCTTGGACTGGCCGCTGGCCGTACCTGCCACAACCTGGACACCTTCCTGGTGGATCCCCACACCACAGTCGCCTCTTTTGCAAGCCATGCCAAGTGCGGAAGCATATCTGTTATTGAAGGAAACCGGGGACTTTTCGATTCCATAGATCCCGAAGGATCCACAAGCACGGCGGAACTCGCCAAGCTGCTGGTTTCACCCCTTATACTTATTGTGGACTGCACCAAAAGTACGCGAACAATAGCCGCGCTGGTCATGGGGTGCACCCATTTTGATCCGGATGTGGACCTGAGAGCCGTGGTGCTGAACAATGTAGCCGGTCCCAGACACGAATCTAAAGTCCGAAAAAACATAGAAAAGTACACGGGAATTTCCGTGGTGGGGGCTATCCCTAAACTCACTTCCGAAGATTTTCCCGAGAGGCACATGGGCCTCATACCCACGGCAGAGCACGAATGGGCCCATGACGCCATAAATGCCGCAGGAGATATTGCCAGCAAGTATGTGGATGTCGCCCTGGTGCGGGATATTGCCAGATCTCCCTTGATTGGAACCCCCCGAACGGACCAAACTCCCATAACCATCTCCAAGCCCACCCTGAGCGGAAACAGGCCTGTGATCGGAGTAGCCCGGGATTCCGCGTTCCAGTTTTATTATCCCGAGAATCTCCAGGCCCTGGAAGACGCCGGGGCGGACCTCGTGATGTTCAGCCTGGTTTCGGGCGAGCCTTTGCCGAAAATGGACGGGTTATATTTGGGTGGGGGATTTCCTGAAACCCATGCCAAGGAGCTTGCGGCTAACACAACGGCCAGAGACCAAATCAAGGCCTTGGCGGAAGCCGGACTGCCCATTTATGCTGAATGCGGCGGGCTTATGTTTTTGGGGAAAGAACTGATCCTGGAAGGGGAGCACTATCCCATGGCCGGAGTACTGCCCATTGTGTTCGGCCTGTGCAAAAAGCCCCAAGGCCATGGATACACCCTGGTGGATGTCTCCGGAGCCAACCCCTATTACCCTGCGGGCTTCCAACTAAAGGGCCATGAGTTCCATTATTCCTCTGTTTTGGAATTTAACGGCGACGAGTCGGACTTGGCTTTTTCCATGGTCCGGGGCAAGGGGCTGATCAACGGCAAGGACGGCATGACTTACAAAAACGTCCTGGCCACCTACACCCACATCCACGCCTTGGGCACGCCCCAGTGGGCCGAAGGGCTGGTCCGTCTGGCGGCGGGTTACTGCCATAAATAATTATTCCTGCAAATACATTTCAAATAGCGGTCGGAGCTTTTTCAGATTCTGATTGATTCCTATTTCCACGCTTTGAGCCAGGGCGTCCAGGATAATGAGCCCATTGACAGTGGCGTCCTTTTCCGAGGCGGCCCGGATGCGGTCCGCCAGTCTGCGGTTGACATGCTGGAGGTCCCGGTAGTGTTCCAGAAGACCGGCCAATTCCCAGTCCGGTTCCTTGCCATCCTTATTGCGGATGTATTGAGCGATGAGATACATGCCCAATACTCGGAACTGTGTGTGTCCGGTGTCGGCGAAAGGCAAATGAAAGTGGGCCATAGGGCGAAGTTTTTCCATGACAGGGCACCGGGACAAGGCCAGCATAAGGCCGACCATGGAGCGGACCGCCTGCTGTGTGGAGGTGGTGGCCTCCAGTTGCACGTCGATCCTGTCCACGCTGACATGGACAGGCTCGTGGGATATGCGATTCCCAAAGGTCTGGAGCACCGGCCACAATGCCAGGGCCGCCGGGCACTGGGGATGTGTTTCCGGATCAATGGTGCAAATGCGGCATTTGAATTCCTCCAGGTTAAGCCACGTCCCTTCCATGACCACGCCTTCTTCAGGAAAATAGGCGTTTTCGTCCAGTTCATACTTCACCCTGACGCCATCCTCATATTCAAATGCGTATTTGATCATCGCCTTTTTGGAGGGAGGTTTATCCCCCTGCCATCTCCTTTGCTTTGGATAATATTTCCCTGGCTGCGGGCCAGTCCCATACCACCGCGTCCGACATATAGGTTGGCTTGTCAGTGGCCAGACAGTTTTCCGCTTCTTTCGCAGCTTGTGCGTATTCCTTTTTGGCCAGGTAAACCCGGGCCAACTGAACACGCGCCATGGTAAGGTCCGGGTCCCACTCCACAGCCTGGAGGGAGAGGCTTTCCGCCTCATTCAGGTCCCTCATGGGCCAGGGGGTTTCGGTATTCACCTGGGACAACACGCTGGCTGCCAGGGGCGCAAAACGGCTTGCGGTCCCCTGGTCCATGACGTCCAAAAGCTCGGCCTTACCCTTTTTCAAAAGCCCCAGGGCCTTGAGCGGGCCAACCATTTTTGCAAGGCTGACCTGAGAGCAGCCGGAATAAAACAAGGCAGGCACGCTGGCCGGGTCTATTGCCAGGGCTCTGTTTGCCAGTTCCAGACATTTTTCATAATACTCTTTTTCAGCAGGCAAGTCTTTTTTAAACATGCCTAAGAGGTATTGAACCTCTGACAATTTCCATACAGCCTCTACGAAATTCGGATTCTTTTCAAGCACATTTTGATAAATGGTTCCGGCCCGGGCAAGATTGTCCGTGTCCTCGTGGAATCTGGCAAAAAGATCGTCACCTTTTGTCATAGCTTGCTGGATTTCGTGTAAAACCGACTCGTTGGCTTGCCCGGAGACAGGGCCAAAGGCCGCGCCAAACACCATGCAGAGCAACAAAAAAAGTTTGAGGCCGTAGGAAAACATGTTTACTTTTTCTCCTCTATCCGCGCCATGGCTCTTTCCGCCAGGGCGGCAATGGTCAGGGATGGATTGACGCCCACGTTGGCGGAAACGGCGGAACCGTCGGCCACGTACAATCCAGGGTAGCCCAGGACCTCATGATCCGTACTAATGACCCCGTTATCCGGCGAGGTTCCCATATGGCAACCGCCCAGAATATGGGCCGTGGAAGACAGGTTAAGCAGGCTTTCCATAGTGACGTTCAGAGGGTCCCCCCCTGAATTTGCGGCATAGGCCCTGGCTGCCCTGTTGGCGATAGGCAGGTATGCCGGGGCTCTTTGGCCCTTGGGCACCCGGGAATGGAGCTTTTTCCCAAACCAGGAAAAAAGGCCCCGACGGAACACAAGAGATATCTGGTTGTCCATGTGCTGCATGACTGTGAGCACGGAAACTCGTTTGCGCCAATTTTTCGCCATGATGGAGGCCGTGGACCTGACCGGATGGCGCACCATGGCCCAAAGGGTTTTAATCGCCCGTTTGAGCGGGTTGGGTTCGTCCACCATAGGGCCGAGGTAGAAGCGCATGAAATCGTAGCCGTCCGGGAACCGATTTTGGGTGATGTGGGTATGCTCGTCCGGATAAAAATGGCTGGATATGGATGAACCCCGGGTGATGTCTTCGTTGGGATCCCTGGAAAGGCTGGCCACAATGGCTTCGCTGTTGGTGCGGACCACTTTGCCCAACAGGGGCGAAACTTTTGGCAGGGTTTTTTTAACATCCCTGCTGTTAAACAGGAGGTTCAGGGTGCCAAGCACTCCGCCAGCCAAAACCACCTTGTTTGCTGTGATGGAAGGGTAGCTCCGGCTGGGATGCATGGGATCGACCAAATGCAAACGGTATCCCCCGTCCATGGGTTCGACGTGGGAAACCTTGCGGCTGGTGATGATTTCAGCTCCGCCTTTTTCAGCCAGGAACAGATAGTTCTTGTCCAGGGTGTTTTTAGCGCCCTTGCCGCACCCGGACAGGCAGTCGCCGCACAGTTCGCACCCGGTGCGGTCCGGGCCTTCTCCCCCGAAAAAGGGATCTTTGACTGTGACGCCGGGCTTACCGAAATAAATCCCGTTGGGCGTGGGACCGAAGGTGTTTTCCGCATCCATAGCCTGGGCGGTTTTTTTCAGGTATTCGTCCTGGAGGTCGTAATTAGGGTTGGTGGTGAGGCCCAGCATACGTGTAACGGTCTCATAGTGGGGCTCCAGTTCCGTTTCCCAATCCACGCCAAAGCCGCTCCAAACAGGGTCTTTAAAAAATTCGGTTTTGGGTTTTAACAGAACCGCAGCATAAACCAGGCTTCCCCCTCCCAGGCCCACACCGCCCACAATTTGCACATGGCGAAAAATAGTCTGGGTGAAGAAACCATCCATATTTACGGGGGGCATCCAAAAAAACTTCCTAAGCGGCTTGGCGTCGGCGGCCTCCACATCTTTAGGACCGATGCGCCGTCCCTGCTCTATGACAGCCACCTTGTATCCTTTTTCTGTCAGGCGCAGAGCCGCCACGCTTCCGCCGAATCCACTGCCTACAACAACAAAGTCGAAATCCATTCCCCTCCCCTTACGTTATGGGTATCCACCCTCCAGCGGGCAAAAAAGTCACGAGTAAATATTTTATACTCCAAAACCATTTATGTTCAAGTGTTTTGAACGATAGGACGAAATATTCAGTTTTTTTATAATGGTCACAAAGTTTTTCGACTGGAAACCTGAAAGGCAGGAAAGATTATTCTTACCAAGGATTCCATGGCGGCCAAGGTCTTTTGGTCGTTTTGCGGCAAGTCATTGGAAGAATTGGCCAGCATGGCGACCCCCTGGGCGAACAAGGCTAGCCCGGCATCCTCCTCGCTCCAGCCGGAATCCAGCAGGCCTTTGGAAAATCCGCTTTGGGCGAGTTCTTCCAACCTGCTAATCAGGGAAGAGGAATCAGGGCAGGGTTTGGGGTTCGGGTCTTTTCTGGCGACAAAAACCAGGCAGGTGTTTACGGCAACGGAGGACATAGCTCTTGGCCGGGCTTTTCTTTCAATACACAGGGGTTGCACGCTGGTAATAATAAGGGGGGAGGCGCGAAAGGCTTTAACCAGTGCATCCCATCCGTTCAATGATCCGTGGCTGTAAACCAGGGAAAGGACGCCATTATCCTTCAAAACCCTGGATGCTTCACAGAGGGCCTGTTCCAATTGGGTGCAATATTTTGAGTGGGCAAGGGCTCTGGTGTCACTTCGCTGAATAGATGCCACCAGCTCGGAATCGGATTCCGTGGTGGCATGGTGTGCCAGGTCCGGCGCCAGGAGATCCAGGAGCATTTTTTTCCAGGCATAAAAGAAGTCCGCCAAGGGGCTGTAAAATATGTTGTCATAGTAGGGAGGGTCCGTGACAATGGCGTCAAAATGCCGGTCCGGATAGGGCAGATCCTGAGCTGAGGCCGACGTTACACTGGGACGGTGGGGAAATGCCCGGATGGAGCGGGTCCCTTCCACGATGCGGTCCAGTTTTTTCCAGAGATTGGCTGGGCCGTTCAGGAGAGGGTCTGTCTCGGCGTAATCCCACAGCATGGCGACGCCCGGGCCGCAAAAGGCCCTGCCCACCTGCTCATTTTGAGGTATCCACATGGAAAGACGGCAGTTCCAGTCTATCAATTGATCCATCAGGCCGGAAACCAGGCTGACAATGCATCGGGCTGTTTTAGGGGAAAAAGTTTTCTCCAGGTGGGCGTATTCCTTTCGAAGGCTTTGAATGAGGAGAAGCAAAACCAGACGTTGCCTGGGATTAAGAAAGTCGCTGTGGGTGTTTATGCCGTAGAGGGAGGGGTTTACAATGCCGGACCATTTGGGAAGCCGGGATTGGGGCAGCCTGGCGCCAAGGTTTTCCAGAATATCATTTTCCATGAGTTCTGTGAGTGCAGGTTCCGGATCTGCCTGGGGCAAGGCGGGTTCAAATTCCTTGCCATGGCCGTTGCCTTGCCTTGCCAGGGCGGTGAGAACATCCCGGCACTGGTTTGTATCCACCTTGTTTTGAATTTCCCCGCAACACGGGCAGACCGCCTTCCCCTTTTGCCACGCTCCGGAAATTTTACAATCTCTTGGCGCTTTAGCCACCCTGAACTGTTGTCCGCCTTCGCTTTGGCGGATTTCCAGGGCGGTTTCCCTGCCCTTTTTTCTGGAAAGCCAGGGGCGCTTTGTGAGAAAAAATTCAAATCCGCACTGAGCGCATTCTATGGCATAGGTGTGGAGGTAGGCCAGGACCGGCCCCTTTTCAGAATGGCGCAGGGGAAACAGGGGCTCTGTTTCCTGTTGCACACGCTCAAGGACCCGGATGCCTGCTTCCCGGACCATGGCCGGGAGGTCCTCCGTTATATCCTGGCTGTATTCCAGCAGGCTTTTTTGGATGAACACAGCCAGGGGGTTGGAATCCATGGAACAGGCCATGGCGCCCAGGGTGGCGGCCTCCTGGGCGATGGTGCCGCCGCCCCCGAACATATCCAGAATGCGGGGGGGATCGGGATATTCCTTATTCAGCATGGCCCTGGCCCGGGCCACCAGGGCATTCTGGGAAACCGGTTGCTCTCCCAGTTGGGCGGCAAGGTTTAGGGCGTTTTCGGATTGATCCGGGCACAGGCTGGCGAACACCAGGGTTCGCATGGCGGAAAATGGCCGTCGGGCCCACCATACATGGATAGTGTGGGCGGTTTTGCCTTTGCCGTATCTTTCGGAAGACCCGCCTGCGGAGGCCCTGCAGTGGAGGGTTCCCCGGTCAATGAGTCTTGGTTGGGCCGGTTCCGGCAAAGGATGGAGCAAAGGGCACGGATTGGGATCATCGTCAGTTATGTCCATCCGTTTCCCCTTGTTTATGGATTTGGTTTACAGCGTGGAAAATACGCCAGATACCTAACAACAGGCTGCCGCTCCGTCAAGCCTGGAGAAGTGGGAGGGTATCTCCATTTTTAGGTTTTGCGGGCTTGAGGTGGCCCATGCCCTGTGGTATGAAATTATGTTGGCCTTGCTGGCAAGGAAAAGTCGCAGCAGGCACAAACCATTAACAATAAGGAACCATTCCATGGATAAAATCATAACCCGCTTCCCCCCCAGTCCCACAGGCGCCCTGCACATTGGCGGCGCCCGCACCGCGCTTTTCAACTGGCTGTACGCCCGCCGCATGGGCGGCGCCTTTGTACTTCGTTTGGAAGACACGGACAAGGTGAGGTCCACCCAGGAATCTGTGGACGCCATCTTCCAGGGGCTGGAATGGTTGGGGATCGATTGGGACGAGGGTCCTTTTTACCAGTCCAAACGCACGGAAATTTATCAGGAATATATCCAAAAGCTCCTGGACTCCGGCAATGCCTATTATTGCACCTGTTCGCCGGAGACCCTGGACGAAAAACGCAAAGCCGCCATGGCGCGAGGCGACAAGCCCAAGTACGACGGAACCTGCCGGGAAAAAGGCCTCACCAACGCCGATAACGCCGTGGTGCGGCTGAAAGCCCCCCTTACCGGCAAGACTGTGTTCGAGGACAAGGTCAAGGGAACCATCGCCTTTGACAACCAGGAACTGGACGATTTGATTATCGCCCGTAGCGACGGAAGCCCCACCTACCACCTTGCGGTGGTGGTGGACGACATCACCATGGGCATCAATACGATCATCCGGGGGGACGACCATGTGAGCAACACGCCCCGTCAGGTTCTTTTGTACAACGCCCTGGACTATCCCGTGCCGATTTTCGCCCATGTACCCATGGTTTTGGGAGCCGACAAAAAAAGGCTGTCCAAGCGCCACGGGGCGACGTCTGTGATTGAATACAAGCACATGGGTATTTTGCCCCAGGCAATGATCAATTATCTCGCCCGCCTGGGCTGGTCCCATGGGGATCAGGAATTCTTCACAGTGGATGAACTGAAGGACGTGTTTTCCTTGGAAAACATAGGGAAAAGCGCGGGAGTCTTTGATCCAGCGAGACTGTTGGACCTGAACGCAGATCACATCCGGGCTGCTGCGGACAAGGACCTTGCCCCTATTTTCATCGAGCAGTTGGCCAAGCTGGGCATCCAGGCCGAAGACGGGGAATACCTGTACCAGGTCATGGAGACTTTAAAGCCCCGGGCCAAGACCATGGTGGAATTGGCTGAAAAGGCCCTGTTCTATTACCAGGACACTATTGAATATGACCCAAAGGCAGCCCAAAAGTGCCTGATTCCTGAAGCCATCCGACCCCTGGAAGCCCTGATTGAAAAGCTGGATTCCGTGGATGTTTCGGATGAAAAGCAGGTGGAAAACGCCTTTGTGCAGGTCATGGAAAGCACCGGCCTGAAGCTGGGAAAAATCGCCCAGCCCGTGCGTGTGGCCCTAACCGGGCAGACGGCCAGCCCCGGGATTTTTGAGATTGTGCAGATTCTGGGCAAGGCAAAGGTCACGGCCCGGCTTAGGGCCGCCATGGATTATATCCGCACGCAAAACGCATAGCATCAATAATGGGGGCCTGATTACGCATCAGGCCCCCACGCACAAATCACCTTTACCGCTTTTCAATCTGATTCAATTGTTCTCTGAATATTGCATGTCGTTGAAAAACTGGATACGGACTTGGCCTTGCCCAATCATATGATGCAACACTTTATAATTATTTCTTTGATAGCGTATCCCTCCTGCAATAACCGCAGGGTGAACCTGCAGGCGGAAAGCCAGTGATGAAACCGCTTGGCTTAATTGGCGGCCTTTTAAAGGACTTTGTTTGTCCCACATCGATGAATTGGCTGTTCGTACTTTTTGGGGAACCAGCACTTCCTCAGCAAGAAAATCGGCTTCCTTCTCCACAAGATCTTCTGGCTCAGACTCCCCAGCACGCAAATCCATATCATCAGCGATCACTCTTTGCCCAGATAGGCAAAGATGCTTGGCTATATGAACCAACTCATGAATCAGGACAAACCAAAAGTTGTCCAGACGATCATGCCTTAACGTCATGCCAATTACGGGCGCTCCATTGGGCAGGAGCATGGCGGCTCCGTCAAGATAAGTTTTATCCAGGTGGGGGAGGAGAATAAGATGAATGCCATTCTTGTTTAAAAATTCCTTAGCCAGTTGTGGGCCTTCATCAAAAAAACTTAGCCTGGCAACGCTCTGTAGGAATGCCTGGTTTATCACCCCTCGTTTATAGGTTGCCTCCAGTTGTTCCTCCTGGGCGATGGTGGCAACCTGCCAGCACCATGCCATCAAAGCGTGATTATCTGTCCGCGGGTTGATCCTGCTCCCGAAACCCTTCTTAAAGGCAACAGCCGGAATGCCCCCCTCCCCGGCCCGGGCAAGGAATCCCCGCATCGCTTCTTCGGCGTTATCACGAATATCACCAGCCACAGATATCCAGCCCCGCTTGGCCATTTGGGAGATTGGAAACTTTTTCCAAACAAAGCCAAGCAGTTCTTCTGGAAACGAGGCGTCTGGTTCGCTTAGCAATACTTCGGCAGAAATGCCAAGACCCTTATGCAAGGCGCGCATCATGGATAGAGTAAGGGGGCGTTTTTTATTCAACACCTCAGAGACCTTGCTCTTGCTTCCGATATAGGGAATGAGGTCCTTTTGAGACAATCCCGCCTGATCCATCCTGAATTTAATGGCTTCTATGGGGTCGGGCAGGTCAATGGGATAATGCTTTTCTTCATACATTTCAACCAGCACGGCCAGCAGTTCCAATTCCTCGCCCTCAGGCGTACCGGGTTTGGCAGCCATCAATGCGTCGATCCTGGCCAGGGCCTGATCGTAATCATCCTCGGTTTTGATGAGCCGTAAATTCATGTCATACTGCCTCTGCGTTTATTTTGTCGTACTGCTTATGCGTCCCGACAAATTTGACGTATACTTTTTTGTAATCATAGTTGATGCTGACTATGAGGCGATACTTATTCCCGGCGATATTAAACACCACCCTGCCATTTCTCAAAATACTGGCTGATCCAAATTGCGCCTTGATATCGGCCGGAGAGCTCCACTCCGCATTCTTTGTTTCGTAGAACCATGATTCCAAAGGCCCTTTGGCGTCCTGGTATTCCCTGTTTTCATAAAACGCCTTTAAGGTTCTCCTGGAGATCACATGCATAGTATAGTTAGTTCCCAATTACATGTCAATAAAAAGTTCCCACTTTGGGAACTTTTCCTCGCGCCCTTTTAAGACCCTCCCAGTGGATAGAACTGTTCCTGCTTTGTAAGCAGCCTCTCCGTTTTAACGGATTTCCATTTTCTTGAATTTTCCTTCCAGCCAATCCTGGACCCCGGATTTGTAATGAGGCGAAAACCGACGGTCGCTGGCGCCTCCTGCATTGGCGGTGTACATGACATCCTCCCCCATGTCCGTAATCATCCTGTAGGATGGGGCAAAGGAAGTCTTACGGCCTCCGCTGGTGTAAATTTGGCCCTGGTGGGGCGTGGCCCTCCCACCGCGAAGGGGAATGGGGCCATGGTCGAAGCCCAGGAAGGCGGGGACTTTTCCGCCAAAGAAAATATTGGTGAGCATGACCTGGTTGACCTCGCCCCAGGTTTTATTCCAGTCGTAACCCTCCACGGCCTGTTCAAAGGCGGCGGCGAAGGCCTGATCGCGTGTGAATTCCGTGTACCAGGGGGATTTTTCGTCCATAAGCAGACGGTCGAAATTCTGGTAAAAATCTATGAATATGCCGGTTTGTTCTTCCAGATGCTTCACAACGGCCTCGCCAAGGTATCCCTTTCCGAAGACTTCCTTGCGCAATTTCGAGTAGAAGGTTTCGAACAGGAGGGCGGCCTGGGAGTCCAGGTCGTAACGGCAATCCCATGCTTTCAGGACGGATTTTCCCCGGGATTCGGGAAGCAGGGGCAACAACACTTCCAAATACTCCCTGGCCTGGATGGAATAGGTGTCCATCTGGATGGACCTGGACGAATGAAAATCGTGATCTCCCCGCTCATCCAATAAATGGGAAATTCTCCTGAACCGATAATCGCCCATGGGCATGTTGGCGGGGTCCAAAACGCCCTGGTGGTTTTGGTCCTGGTTGGCGGTCACGATAAAACCCTGGGCAGGGTTGATTTCCCGGGGCAAATCCTCATGAGAGGCAAAGCCGCGCCAGTCGTATTCCGGGTCCCAACCCGGCACGGGCATGAACCCGTTTACCCCTTCCTTACGCAAGGGATACAGCCCGGACATCTGATAGCCGATATTTCCCCGGGTATCGGCAAACACAAAATTAAAGGCCACTTCCAGTTGCCCCATGGCGGCCATGCCCTGCTCCACGGTGGTGGCTTCCATCATGACTTTGATGGCTTCAATGGACTTGGCGCCGCTTCGGGAGGGCGCCCAGCAGGTGGTGAGGTAGAGGCCTGCCTCGTTAGGATTTCCGTCCAGGACGCCGTGGGGGTTTTCGTAAATGGTCATTTGAAGAGGATCGTGCTTTTTGCGCTGGATGGTCTCCTTGCGGACAGTGAAATCCTGCCATTGATCCCCCCGGCGGTATTTGCCATCTTTGCAATCTTCCATCCAACTGTCGATATTATCCATGAAGGGATAGGTTGCGCCCCACGACAGGTGACGGGTTCGGCCCACGATGATTCCGGGAAGGCCCGGCATATTTGCGCCCATGGCGTAATTATCGCCCCACTGGGCGGTTTGCTCGTACCAGACCGCGGGAAGCCGGTTGACCTCCAAGTGAGGATCATTGCATAGCATGGCCTTGCCGGAAGATGTTTTGCTCCCGGAGATAACCCAATTGTTGGAGGCCATAGCCCTGGGAACCGGGCAAAGCCACTTGAGTGACTCCGGCACAAGTTTTTCCTCCAGACGAATTTTGGACAAAAGCCCCCGGTCAATGTTGTCGGCGTCCACGGGAAACAGGGAAGCCAGCTTGTCGTTTTCCACCCCGGCCTGGACCATTTCGATGAAGAATTTTTCCACCTCGCCCTGGGACTGGGCCAGGGTCAGGTATCCGGCCATGCGTGTGATCATGAGGGTGTCCTCGGGCAGCCACGGGGTGGGTTTGTATCCCACCAGCCTGCACTCCCACGGTCTGCTGCGTTGAAGATAGGCGTTTACGCCCCGGGTATATTCCTGGAGCAACCCCTGAGATTCCGCGTCCAGTTGGTTCCATTGTTCCTGGAGATGATTGCCCCAGTTCAGTTTGCGGAAAAAGCGGTCCACTTCCAGCATGTCGTCCGAGTCATCCAGGCATTCGCAACCGCGCCCCTGGCCAAGAATGCGCATAATCAGCATCTGCAGGCCCCTGTCCATGGCGTGGCAATAGCCCATGCCCCAAAACACTCCGGGAAGGTCCAGGGCCTTGATATGAGGCACTCCATGGGTTTTGCGTGTGATCTCCAATCCCTGCGGATGCGTTCCCTTGATGCGAATAGACATGTGTGACTCCCCCTATAATGGCAAACCATGGTTAACACAGGACTCGCCTGTGTATAAGCGTCTAAAATTTATACCATCAATGGGTGAATGCTGGCAAATGGAATGGCCCGCAGGGAATTCTGCCGGTTTAGATGGAATTGATGCCATGGCGTGATGCACGGTTTATGGAACGGCGATATGCGGGCATAATCCAAAATTTTGGGTCATTCCTAATTGCGGGTAAAGAAGTAAGATTGCGCGGCTTTACCCAGGAGGGAGAAAATCACGAAATGAAGCATGTATTTGAAGCCGCCAACGCGCATAGCTTTATGCATGTTCCATCCTTTATGGCTGAATTCGGAATTAAAATGTGCTTGGCCGAAGTATCCAATAACAAAAAATCCAGCTCCCCCAAATGGGTTGGAATACGAAGCCAGCCGCCATAGTCAGCCTCCAACATCGCTATCAGCGGATGACTTCAATCCGGAAGAGCTTTTTGGGTAAGCCGAAATCACTGTTTAGTGTCCGTTGTCCGGTTGTTTCTTATTGTGTGAGGCAGCCGGACAATAGGCTTAACCAAGAAATCTGTGCCTTGGCGCCAATACGAAATGAAAATTCAGGAAAGCAGGTCTTGAAGAATGTGCCGTTGGTGGTGGATTTGGAATGAGGCTCCAATGTAGACTGACAAACGCCCCTCCCAGAAAAGGGTATCTTCCAGATCAAATAGCAGCCTTTATAGCTGTAACAGTCTTATATTATTTATTTTTATTTTTATCTTTTTTCAGCTTCCGCTTCTCTTTCGGGGTGTGTTGGCTTTTTTTCTGGTCTTCCCGCTTGCCTTTATCTTTACTTCCTTTGTCACCCATCTCATTTTTCCTTTTCTTTTATGTTTCGCTTCAATTTCTCTCGATCCGATTTTTCTGGTCTCTCGACCATCCAATCATGGAATTCATCCATCATGGCCACCAGTATGACGTCTCCCAGTCCCAAAACCCGTCTGAACCCCATTCTTCATATGTTTGGATAATACACTCTCGTGTCGGAACTTTGCAAGTCTATTCTCAAGTTACGCGCATTCAATGTTGCTTTTAATATCTATCCAAAGCTATGACATGGGCTCCAATAATATTGCAAATAACCGGGGTACAAAACGTTGCCTTCATCCATGACGAACTGGTGGTCGAGTCTCGGGTGGATAATTCCGGGTGAATAGCCAATCTGGTTCAGGATGAAATGGTGGAATCGGCCCTGCAGGTCTTGAAGAATTTGCCTGTTACGGTAGATATAATGTGCTGATGATATTCTGGCTGAGGTGCTTTCTGAATATCCCAGGTAAGAAGACTTTACCCGGGTAGAAACAAAAGGGGGACTAGCCGAAGCCAACCCCTTAATAAATTGTACCGCCTCAGACGGACTGCCTATCTGGGTTCAAACGACGATTTCCCATAAGCGTCCATCTCATTTTCTCATTCCCTTATTGATGGTAAGCTATCATGCGTGTACTCTCAATCCATCCATTCAGACCCTTCAGTGTGACTCCTTTAGACAAGTTGAGCCCGGTTTTTTTTCAGAGAGCCCAGGGTTAATTCTGCATCGGGGTTTTCTGTGAAAAATGCAGGGGCGGGAAGCGGTTTTCACTAAAATTTATATTTTCAATAATTGCCAGCAATTTCTGGTTAGGAAATTGCTGCTTCTTTTTCCACTTTTGTTAAAAACCAAACCATTTGGGATCACTTCAATGCGGCCATCGGCACGGGCTTGGTTTGCCAATGGCTCACATCTTTTTGGCATTGGAGCGATAAAAAACGATCTGGGCGTTTTGGACGGTGGCCATGCCCTCGGTGATTACTTCGTCAATGGTATCCAAGAAGGCTTCTATCTTGTCGGCTGTGTCCACGATTTCCACCACCACGGGCAAATCTTCGGACAGGCGCAAAATCTTGGTGGTATGGATGGTGCTGTTGGCTCCGTAGCCCAAAATACCCCGCAGCACCGTGGCTCCGGCCAGGCCCTCTTTCCGGGCTTTCTTCACGATCCATTCGTGGAGGGGAACGCCTTTATGCTGCACGGTTTCGCCCAAAAAAATCCTCAACAACTTGCCGTCTTTGGGATAGCGCATATTTCCTCCTTTAGAGCATACGGGACGCGGCATTGCCGCCGATGACAGCCAGGAGTCCCAGGACCAGGCTCAGGGTGATGTTCAGGATAGACCAGACTGTCTGACCGTTCCGGGCCAATTGAAAGGTTTCAAAGCCAAAGGTGGAAAAGGTGGTGAGGCTGCCCAGGAAGCCCACCAGGAGCAGTGCCCGCATATTAGGAGAGAACAGGCCCCGGGTTTCAATGAGTCCCCATCCCAGGCCGATGAGAAAGCATCCGGCCACATTCACGGTCATGGTGCCCAGGGGAAAGGTGGAGCCGGGGAACAGCCGGTGGACCCAGCCGCCTATTAAATAACGGGAGATGGCGCCCACAAAGCCGCCCAATCCGATGACCAACAGTTTGATTGCTCCTGTCTCCATTTTTACAAACCCAGCGTCTTTTTGGTTTTAAGGCGATAATACCGCTTGCCATGCCAGTTTTGGTACGCCCAAACCGCCTTGATTTGCAAGGGCAAATTGGGAATCCAGAAGGATTCGGGCACAGGCTCCGAGGGCTCCACCCTTTCGTCAAGGTCCACGTCCGCCGTGATAAAGCCCTGCTCCCGGTCCATTTTCGCCAGGATATTGCCCCGGGCGTCGGTGATCATGGCCTGGCCCAGCAGGTGGCTTTCGTAGGGAAAACCGGGCATCAGGGGCATTTTTCCTTTGAAATCCCCGGCGTGGGCCGCATGAACCACCGGCGCACCCACCATCCGGGCAATGTTAGGCGGGCTTTGTCGCATGATTTCCAACAGGGAAGCGCTCACAGCCGGTGAAAAACCCGGGAGGGTCAGGCGCGGCAGGTCCCACCAGCAGGAACCACCCACCACCACCTTGACTTTGCCCCGTAAGCGTTGGGCCGTGCGGGACCGGACAAATTCCCAGCACATGGCCGCGCCCACCGGGCCGATTGCGGTGTTCAGGACTCCATCGTCGCTTCCGCCTTTGTAGTAACAATTCTCCCACATGGTGGGCTGGTCCTTATCGTGGAGATGGGTGGCGCCGTCGGGGAATGCCAGCACAAAGGTGTTGTACACCGCCCCCTGGCGGATGGCGTTGAACGAGCCGCCTACAATGCCGTCGTGCTCGCGGGCAAGGCGTTTGAGCAACTCCATGGGAGCGCCGTCCAGGGGCCGGGCCGCCCGGATCATTTTTGGATGGAATGCCATGGCGGAAGGAAAAAACTCCGGGAGGATGACCATTTTGGCCCCCGAGGCGAAAGCGTCTTTCACAAGGTTTTCTGCGGATTTGAGATTGGTTTCCACCTCGCCTAAAGCGGCGCGCATTTGAACGGCGGCGACTTTCATAATACCCCCCAGTTTTTGCGACTCGGCGTTCAGGGGGCCAGGCTTTCGGGCCCTCCTGCGTCGGCCACTTCCAGTGCGGATCGGACCATATTCAGGGCGCTAATGTTGCCCATGCATACAATTTTTGTGGCGTAACTTTCCTTGATGGCCAGCTTTCGCATGATGCCCCTTGGTCCCATGCCCTTGCTGCGAAGGTCCGCCACTTTTCCGTACATATCTTCCAGGAAGGCCAGTTTGGTTGCAATGCAGGCCTTGCCGTTCAATGGCTGGGGATTATGGGCGCAAAACAGGCTTTCAAAATCCAGGTCCATAATTTTTCTCAGGGAAAGAATCTCCTCCCCCATGTTCTCGTCGGACCGGAAGTATTTGGCCCTGTCCCCCAGGTACGCATCCCCGGAAAAAAGCCAGCCCCGGTTAGGCTCAAAATAGCAGGTGTGGTCTTTGCTATGGCCGGGGGTGTATATGGGATACAGCCTTATGTCCCGGGTGTCGATGCGTTCGGGCAGGTTTTCCATAGCCACCGGCTCGGACTTGCCAAAAAGAAAGCGCTGGTAGGGCAGTATGGGAAAAGACTGCGCCATTTTTTGCACGCACAGGGGATGGCCGTGGATCTGGAGGCCCCAAAGGTCCCGCATGGCTGCGGCGTTGCCGCTGTGGTCCTCGTGATGGTGCGTCAGGCAAATCATCTTTACCGGGTAAAGCCTGTGCGCCTGAAGCATTTCCTTCCGGGCGTGGCGCGGGCCGGTGTCTATCATCACCCCGCCAGCCAGGTAGGAAAAAGAACTTATGAGTGGAGATTTACCCCGGGACGCCCGCCCTGTTTCAAAAGCCTGGACATCGCCGAACCGGTACTCCTTAATGAAACCCATGAAATGCCAAATATCCTAAGCCCGTATTGGGCTTTGATTGCCTGCAAAAGCCTCCCGTGTGGGAGGAAAAGGTTAAAATTCAATGTTCCCGGGCGTACGGGGGAAGGGGATGACGTCCCGGATATTGGAAATCCCGGTCACCATCATCAAAACCCGTTCAAAGCCCATGCCAAAACCCGCGTGGGGCGTTGTGCCGAATCGCCGGGAATCCAGGTACCACCAGTATTCCTCTTCGCTCAGGCCCATTTCCCGAATTCGGGATTCCAGCACGTTCAGCCTTTCCTCGCGCTGGCTGCCGCCTATGATTTCGCCTATCCGGGGCGCCAGCACGTCCATGGCCGCCACGGTTTTTCCGTCCGGGTTGACCCGCATGTAAAAGGGCTTGATGGCGGCCGGATAATCATAAACAATCACGGGTTTTTTGCAATATTCTTCCGCGATGTAGCGTTCGTGTTCGGTCTGGAGGTCCTTACCCCACATGGGCTGGTACTGGAAGGATTGGTTGGATTTCTGCAGGACCTCCACGGCCTCTGTATAGGACATGCGGACAAAATCATTGTTGATGATATTGTCCAGGGCGCCCCGGAGGGTTTTATCCACGAATTTTGCAAACAGGTCCACGTCTTCCGAGCATTTATCCAGGGCGTGGGAGACCAGATGGCGCACCAGATCCTCGCCAAGGGTCATGTTATCATTCAGGTCTGCAAAGGCCATTTCCGGCTCGATCATCCAGAACTCGGCGGCGTGGCGGCTGGTGTTGGAGTTTTCCGCCCGAAAAGTGGGGCCGAAGGTGTATACGCTGCCCAGGGCGCAGGCGAACATTTCGGCCTCCAACTGCCCGGACACCGTGAGATAGGCGGCCTTGCCGAAAAAATCCTTGTCCGGCGCCAGGGTTTCGCCTTTGCGCTGGGTGGTGAGTGTGAACATCTCTCCCGCGCCTTCGCAATCGCTTCCTGTGATGATGGGGGTCTGGACGTAGACAAAACCCCGGTCCGCAAAAAAATTGTGCACAGCCAGGGCCAGGGAGGAGCGGATGCGAAAAAGCGCCCCGAATTTGTTGGTCCGTGGCCGCAAATGGGCGATGGTGCGCAGGTATTCGTCCGAATGGCGTTTTTTCTGGAGCGGAAAAGTGTCCGGGCAATCACCGATCAAAAGGATTTCCCGCGCCTTGACTTCCCAGTCCTGGCCCTTGCCGGGGGAGGCCACCAGTTGTCCGTGGACTTCCACGGAGCAGCCTGTGGTAAGGGCAATGGCGGTCTGGTAACAAGCGCTTCCGTCTTCGGCGATTACCTGGAGATTTTGAAGGCTGGAGCCGTCGTTGATCTCCAAAAAGGAAAAACCTTTTTGGTCCCGGACTGTGCGCACCCATCCCTTAACCAGGACATTTTCCAACGGTCTGGAAGCATTGAGCAAGGCGGCCAACCGGGTTCGGGGTGTTTGACCGGAAGAAGGAGGAACTGGCTCAGCCATGTTTTGCTTCCCCTTCCTGCTTGCTGCGCAGGAGTTCATTCATTTTTTCGTTCAGTTTTTTTTCCACCACCTTATTGAGAAAGGAATGGTCGGGCCGAAGGGTGGCGGCTTCCTGAAAATACTCCGCGGCCTCGCCCATGTTGCCTGTTTCCGCTTCCATATAGGCTAGCCAGGCAAGATTGTCCTCTCTCAGGTGCCAATCAATATACAAGGGGTCTTGGTGCCTGTAACTGTCCAGTATTTTTAAATTTTTTCTCAACAGAGCCTTGGCTTTGTCAACGCCTCCGCCGAATTCCACAGGGGTGTGATACTCGGTCATGGCATGTTCGAAAACCACTCCGGGCATATTGGGGTCCAATTCCCGGGCTTTGCCCATCAGGCGCAAGGTCTCCAGACCGCGTGTCATGCGCAGCAAGGTGGAGCCCAGGGTGATTTTCTTGCCCATCATGGAGATGCACAGCACGTAGAGTTCCGCCTTTTCCTGGATTCCGAGGGCGGCATCCACATGTTCAAAGGCTTTGTCCAGATACTCCTGGGCCTGGGGCTCATCGGTGGTCAGGTAGAGCATGGACAAGTGATTGTAACTAAAGGCCAAGTAATAGTGAGCGTACCACTTTGCCCCCTCATTTTCCGTAAGGGGCGTTACGCGTTTGATTTGCGCCAGAAGCTCATTTTTGTTATCCGTGTAATAGGCATCTTCAATCCGGACCTTGATGTCTTTGAGGATCGCTTCCTCAAAACCCTGGTCCGCCAACACAAAAGACGCCAAGTAAAGAAGGATTGGAACAATAAAAAAAATTCTATGTAACTTCAATTCAGCACCTCCAGGGTCGCCAGCCTTTGGGAAAGACTCATGAAAAAATCCAACAAAATAGTCATTTCCGCATCAAGGCGAACGGACATCCCTGCGTTCTATATGGAATGGTTTATGGCTGGCATAGACCAGGGATTTTTCGAGGTTCAGAATCCCTACTCCAAAGCCATGCACAAGGTTCCGGCAACCCGGGAAGCCGTCCATTCCATTGTGTTTTGGTCCAAGGATTATTCCCGTTTCCTGGAAAAAGGATATGGGACAACCCTTACCCAGGCAGGATATCATCTTTTTTTTCATTTTACCATCAATTCGGAATCTCCCCTATTGGAGCCCCGGACGCCGCCCCTGGACCTCCGCTTAAAGCAGCTTGGCCAATTGGCCGAGCTGTTTGGCCCTAAAGCCATAACCTGGCGTTTTGATCCCATTTGCTATTACCGTGCCGGAAATCGCTCCGGCCACAATCTGGGGGATCTGGAAAAAATCGCCGACAAAGCCGCCGCCTGCGGCGTCACCCGATGCGTCACAAGCTTTGTCGATGTTTATCGGAAAATAGTGACGCGAACTGGAGCCATGGGAAATTTCTCCTTCACTCCCATGGAACCCATGCGCCAGGCCGAAATACTTGTTTCCATGCACGATATTTTGGGAGACAGGGGGATCAGCCTGCATACCTGTTGTGAAAAAAGCGTGCAGGATGGATTGCCCAAAAACAGCGGCATCAGGCCCCATGCATGCATTGATCACCACCTGCTGGAGGAGTTATTCGGCCCGGGCTTGTCCGGAAAAAGGGACAAAGGCCAGCGTGGCCCCCAAGGCTGCGGGTGCATGGAATCCAGGGACGTGGGTTCCTATGCTCTCCATCCGTGCCCCCACAGTTGCCTGTATTGCTACGCCAACCCTGCCAGGGATTCCGGAAGATCATGAAGTTTTAGGCCAGGGGGCTTGTTAATTTTTGGTTTGGGAAGCATGGGGCGCGGGGGACACGCTTTTTTTTATGCGGCGGGTTTTTATAGCTTCGGCCAAGGCCGTGCGGTCCCGGGGCTCCAGGACAAAAAAATAGATGACCGGTATAAAAATGAAAATTTGGAGGCCTGCCACGGCAAAAAGCCTGGCGTAAGTGGGTTTCAGATAAGGGTATACCAGGAGGAACCACACAAAAAGTGGCGCCAGCAGTTTCAGGTTGGGAATGGCCAGGGCTTTGAGATAATCGCGTTTGGGGATGTTCACGCATTTGCAGGTGTACATGGGCAGGACAATAAGTTTACACAGCAGGATAGATATACCCAAGGCCGCAGCCACACCGTTTATCCCATAGAACTGCAGCAACAGCACGGAAAGCAACAGGCCCAGGACAGTCTCCATCGTGTTAATAACGGCCAGGAAACGATGCCTGGAGATGCTGTACAACAGATTCACAGCAGGCCCCTGGGCGGCCGCGATAATAGCCGGGACCCCCATGATCATAATGATCATGTAGCTGCTGACGTAATCGGCCCCCATCCATGCGACCACAAAATTCTTGCCAAAAAACATAATGGAGGCGCCCACAAAAACAGCCAGCACACCGCTGATGCGCACAAAATTCAAAAACGAACGCCTGAGGGCTTCCATGTCTCCCCGGGCTTCCTGCCAGCTATACATAGGCCCGCCAAGGCTTGCCACGCTGTCTATCAAGGCCGCGTAAATGTGCAAAAGTCTGGCGCCTATATGGAATATGGTTACATAGTTGGCGTTCAGGTAGATGGCAATGAGAATAGGAGGAGTGCGGAACTGAAATATACCTGCGAGCCTGGACCAAAAGGAAATGCCTCCGTAAGAGAACAGTTGCCCCAGACGATCCTTGGAAATCAGGGACAGCCTGATTTGCAGATCCGGCAGGATTCGATAGGCCATAACAGCCGTGAGGCCGTGCATGAGCATATCGGCAATCAAATAACTGGCGGCCACAGCCAGAATTCCGTGACCGCTGGACAAAGTCACAAATATCATAATGTTTGCCAGGACCAGCCTGAGCACCGACGCCATGGACTGCAAGTCCTGGCGCATGCGGGCCTCCAACAAACCGGCAAAGACCCGCATGGGAAAACCCAGGGCGAATCCTGTGCCTGTAATCCCGATGACCTGCCCAAAAATCCTGGATTCATCAGGGCTTTTAAAAAACAGATAGGATGACCAGGCCAGGGCGGCGGTAACCAAAAGGGCGATGAGGCCAATCCCGGAAAAAAGAAAAAACGAGGTGCTGGCCACTTGGTTGATTTCCTCGTTATCTCCAGCACCTGTGGCCCGGGAAACATAGCGGACCACCGCTGTGGCCAAGCCTAAGTCCATGAGCCCGAAATACCCGATAAAGGCCCCGGCCAACGCCCAAAATCCATACATCCTGGTTCCCAGGCTGTGGACGATGAAGGGAAGCATGACAAAGATCAGTGCAATCTGCAACAACAGGCTTCCCACTCTGAACACGGAGCCCTGTATAATTCTGCTCAGCAAACCCATAAAGCCTCGGTGGACATCGTAAATAGGTTGAAATCATTAACAAAGGGCAAGAGGTTATACAACTCTTTTATTGACACGAGCCTTTACCGTTTGTAGTTAGTCAGGCCTTTTCCCACCCCAAATTTCCCAAAGGCTTTTTCGGGCTGAAAAAGTCAGACTCCCGGCCATGCCGCTAAAGCCCATGCCCGCCCTTGCCGATAGTCCTAAAAACAGGAATCTCCATATGCAAGGGAGTGCATAATATGAAAATTCAACAAGCCAATCTCAGTCTCAATTCTTTCCGCACCTATTCGGAAAAAACTGAAAGACAGGAGTCCCTTCGTATCCAGATGAGGGACGGGTCCTTGGATAGTGAGGGCGGAGAAACCACAGGCCCCAAAGACACGGTCAGCCTGTCCAAGCTGGCCCGGGACCTTGCCAAAGATAAGCCCGCGCTGGCTTCCCCCGAGGGTAAAAAAGCCAAAACCATGTCCGAGATAACGGCTCAGGAAGCCGAGTACATGGAAAAGGACGGGTATCTGGTGAAGATGCTCCTGGAAACCCTGTTCGGGAAAAAGATTCGTATTAAAACCCTTTCCGAATACATGAACGAAATGCGGCCCCAGGAAACCGCGCCTGTGCAGGAAGGCGCGCCCGTGGAAGAAGCCCCGGCCCCGGAATGGGGAATCCAGTATAAATACCACGAATCCTATTATGAATCAGAATCCACATCCTTTTCCGCTCAGGGTGAAATCCTTACAGCGGACGGCAAATCCATCAGTTTTTCCCTGGATCTGCTTATGCAGCGGGAATACTACACCGAGGAAAATTTTGAATTCCGGGCGGGAACCATCATTGATCCCCTGGTCGTCAATTTCAGTGCGCCTGCTGCCAGCTTTGGGTCATCCAAATTCAGTTTTGACCTGGACGCGGACGGAGACCAGGAAAACATCTCCACCCTGGCGCCCGGAAGCGGATTTTTGGTTCTGGATAAAAACCACGACGGCATGGTCAATGATGGCACGGAATTGTTCGGCCCTGCCACGGGCAATGGATTTGATGAACTGGCTCAATATGACGACGATGGAAACAACTGGATAGATGAATCTGACGCGGTATTTGGGGAGTTGCGCCTTTGGACCGTGGACGGCCAGGGCAACCAGACCCTGCGTTCCCTGGCAGAGGCCAATGTGGGCGCCATTTCAACATCCGGGCTCACCACAAAGTTCGACATCAAGGATCAGGCCAATCAGTTGCAGGGCAAGGTTCAGCGCACGGGAATATTTGTGAAGGAATCCGGCGAGGTAGCCACGGTGCAGCAGGTGGACATGGCTGTCTAAGGCCGGGCCGCGTCAATCGTCATCGTCGGACGCAAAGTACTCCATGGAGGTTTTTTTAAGCTCCAGCTTGGAAAAAAGCAGGTTATAATCCTCCACCCCGGCTGTTTGGGCCATTTCCCTGGCCATTTCCACGCACTCTTCCTGGGCCTGGGCATGAATCATGGTATACAGGTTATAAGGCCATGTTTTAACGGGACTTCGCCGATAGCAATGGGAAACGCCCTTGAAACCGGCGAACACCTTGCCAATCTCATGCACCTTGGCTTCATCCACCTTCCAGGCCACCATGGCATTGGCCGAAAAACCGGATTTCTGATGCCGGATCGTCGCCCCAAAGCGGCGGATAATACCTTTATCGTGGAGATTCCGGACGGCTGCTATGAACTGGGATTCGGTAACGCCTATGGATTCCGCAAGATCCCGGTAGGGCCGCTGCGAGATCGGCATGTCCCCCTGGATAGCAGTCACCACTTTCTTTTCAACGTCTGTCAGCATGGTCTCTTACCAAAATTATGGGTAAAAAATTTGGACTTCGTAAAACAAGCCCATTTCAAATACCCCAAAACGCTAAAAATTTCAAGGATTGCCGGATAGTACGCTAAAAACGCAGAGGCAATGGATCCCCTGGCAGGACAGGCTGCCCATAAAGTCCGATCCCTTGCACGGGGTCAATGCACTGTTAAAGAGGCCTTGGCTTCCGCATAATAGGTGGCAATGCATCGAAAGGGCTCGGTAAGGCACTGGAACACCAATTCCGGGGGAGAGCCTTCCAGTTGGTTGGCTATGTTCAGGTCAATGGTCAGGTTCAGGTCGTCCAGCTTTTGGGTGAGCCAGGTTCCCCCAAGATGACGAATAATCACTTCTCCCACATACCCGCCGATCATTTTGGAAAAGATCCACAGGTCCTGTTCCTGCTCTTCCGTGAGATCCTTGGGATCAAAAATCTGGCCGCTTCTGTAGGCGGCAATAACTTCATCGACCTTTTGAAGGCTTTCTTCGGAATAGTCCAGTTCGGTTTCGTAAAAATTTTGAGCGAACTGGACAGCCATGTCCGCGTAGCCCTTCATGCTTTCGTTGATATTTGTAATCATGATATTATGTGGTTCCCGTTATGTTGCCCCGACGGGCGGGGTATGGATGCCATAGATTCACTTTGGCCTGTTATAACAATCCCTTGGCGTGAAGAGCCGTGGGAGAGGTTTCCTCTGCGTATAATTTAAATACGTACTTCCTGCCAAATTCCGGATGGGAAAGGTACTGTACCATAGTGGCTTGCACGTCCTTCATGGCATTTTCAAAGACCTCGTCCTTTTCACTGGAGTGAACATAATGGCGGTCCATCTTTTTTTCAAACACCGCGGCGTCTCCCAAAACCTCGATTACGCTTTCCCTGGTCAGTGTGCTGGCCTCGTCCTGGGAAAAATAGGATTCCAGAATGGGTATTTCTATCCGAAGTATGACGGAAATGAGCCAGATATCGCCTTCCAGCCTGCGCTGGGCTTTGGCCTCATGCTTGCTTTGGTATTTTCCCTTGTCCGCGATTTTCCAGGAACCATCATAGATGTTAAGAACCAGCCCATTGGGCAGTTCCGTGGTCTTTATCAGTTTTTCTTCCATTGATAGCCTCGGGTGCAATAATGCCAGGACCGGAAGCCCTGAAATTCCATTGGGTCTTGCCGGTCCTCCACATGGTTAGTCAAAAAAATTCACAGTACGAAAAGGGCAATTGGCAAAATCGTACACCACCTTTTCGTCCATCACCGAGCAGGCGCCGCATTTTAGCGCGCCTGTGCAGTCGATGACCTTTTTCCTTCCGCTTTTACCATTTGCATCGGTTTTGTAAAGTCTCTTTAAGCGCAATTCCTTATCCATAACCGGGCAAAAAACATACTTGAAATCAATGAGTTCCAAAGGCGACCCCCTTTGTGCGTTAAAGGGTTCACTTATTGGTATCATAATCAGCACTTTTCCCCGTCCTGTCAATGCAGCGTTGACACATTACGGATTGTAGCCTAATCTTAGGCCAACGGATTGGGCAACAATTAAATCATGGAGGATATTTCGCATGCAAAGAGCTTTGTTGGCAGTTTTGGTTACGCTGGTGCTGGTTTCCACCTATTCCTGCGCCGCAGTTGTGGTGGGCGCCGGGGCAGGCGCAGGAGCCTATTCCTATGTCACTGGCGAGTTGGTGCGTTCCTACCCTGCCAAATATACCAAGGCCGTGTCTGTGACCGAGTCTGTCGTCAATGAGTTGAAAATCTCCATTGATTCCAAGGTGGACGACGGAATCACCACCACTTTTAGAGGCCATAGGGCAGGCGATACGCCTGTCACCATCAAGGTGACCATGCTGGACCCGAAAATCACCCAGATCGGGGTGCGAGTGGGGATAGTAGGGCTTTGGGACCGCCAGGTTTCCGAAACCATCCACAGCCTTATTGAGCAACGCATCTAAAAAAGGCCGTTGTCTTCAAGACGGAGGCCCACAATGACCAAGGGGCATATCCCGCCAGGGGGGGACCTTTTTCTTGAAAAGGTTCGCTCTGCAATCCGGGAACACAGGATGTTTCAACACGGAGCACGGGTTTTGGTGGGAGTGAGCGGAGGGCCGGATTCCGCGGCCCTTCTTCACGCCTTAACGCGCCTGAAAAAGGAATTCGCGCTTTCATTGGGCGTGGCCCATGTAAATCATTGCCTGCGCGGCGCGGAGTCGGATAAGGACGCGCTTTTCGCAGGGAGCCTGGCAAAGGCCTACGGACTTCCATTCTTCCTGAAAACCACCGATGTGGCCGCTGCCAAAACAGACTTAGGCCTCAGCCTGGAAGAAACCGCCAGGATAACCCGGAGGGATTTTTTTTCCTTTCTTCGCAAAGAGCAGGGCTACAAGCACGTTGCTTTGGGGCATCATGCCGACGACAATGCGGAATGGATGCTTCTCTCCCTGATTCGAGGCGCGGGCGCCGGAGGGCTTTCAGGCATTCCACCTGTAAACCACGCTGTGGTAAGGCCCTTGTTCAACTTCACCAGACAGGACATCCTGGACTATTGCCAGAAAAACAGTCTTTCCTGGGTACTGGACAGTTCCAACAACGACCTAAGCATTCTGCGCAACCAGATCCGTCACCATCTTCTTCCCCTGCTGGCGGATCAATACAACCCATCCATCACCGGGGCGCTTAACCGTCTTTCGGAAATCCTTCGCACGGAACATCAATGGATGGACGGCATGGCCAGCGATTTTCTGGACCAGTGGTTCTCTCCGGCCCGGGATGGCTTTGCCATACCCCTGGACCGTTTCCGGGAGCAGCCCCTGCCCTTGCAACGGAGGATAATCCTGCAAGCCATGGCCCGAACCCGGGGAAACACACGGAAAACCACCTGGACCCATGTAAGGGATATTCTGAAAATCTGCGCCCCGGAAAAGACTGACGGACAGATTCACCTGCCAGACGGGCTGGAAGCAAGGCGAATTGGAGAGATATTGGAATTTGTCCTTCATCCTGATCCGGACTGGGCGCACACTCCAACGGAATCATTTTCCAGGGACTGGGAAATGATTATTGAAGGCCCGGGGATTTATCCGATCCCCCGGACAGGGGCAACCATCACCTGCACGGTGGAGGAAAATCCCGTAAATCCCGTATTCGGGGAAGATCCCCGGGAAGCCTGTCTGGACCTCGATACTGCCCGGTTCCCGCTAGTGCTGCGTCCCTGGCAGCCGGGGGACCGGTTTGTCCCCTTGGGGACCGGTGGCGGGCAAAAGGTGAAAAAATTTCTTGGAGACCACAAAATTCCGGCAAAGGATCGCCCAAAGATATGCGTACTATCGAGCGGCGGGACCATAGTGTGGATTGTAGGGCAACGGTTGGCGGAAACTGCAAAGGTCCGCCCCAAAACCCGGCGCATAGTCCGTTGCAAAGTTTTACTTGCCTAATACCATGTAATGATTAAAATATAGGCTGGACCGTTTAATTAGCCCAAATACCCGTATTGTTTTCCAAGGACACGGGACCAAGGAGGTAATCTCAGTTGAACCCATGGTATAAAAACTTAGCCTTGTGGATCATTATTATTTTAGCCGTGTTCCTTATGTTTGACACGATGAAAAACAATACCACAGAGGAAGAAATCGACTACTCGAATTTCCTGGAAAAAGTGGAAAAGGGACAGGTGAACAAAGTCACCATTCAGGGGCAGAGCATTGTGTTTAAGGAAGGTGGGAAGGACTACGCCACCTATGCTCCCCAGGACAGCACCCTTATCCCGCATCTGACCCAAAAAGGGGTTGCCATTGAGGCCAAACCACCCGCAGATAACAGCCTGGGCATGATGCTCCTACAATGGCTCCCCATGGTCGTGCTCGTTGGGGTATGGATTTTTTTCATGCGCCAGATGCAGTCCGGGGGCGGCAAAGCCATGTCCTTTGGCAAAAGCCGAGCCCGCCTCATGACTGATCAGCAGACCCGCGTGACCTTTGACGACGTGGCCGGAGTGGACGAGGCTCTGGAGGAACTGGCCGAAATTGTGGCATTTTTAAAAGACCCCCGCAAGTTTACAAGACTGGGCGGTCGCATTCCTAAGGGCGTTTTGCTCATGGGGCCTCCGGGCTCTGGCAAAACCCTGCTTTCCCGGGCCATTGCCGGGGAGGCTGAGGTGCCTTTTTTCTCCATCAGCGGATCTGATTTTGTGGAAATGTTTGTGGGCGTGGGCGCCTCCCGGGTACGCGATTTATTTCTCCAGGGTAAAAAACATGCCCCCTGCATCATATTTATAGACGAAATCGACGCTGTGGGCCGCCATCGTGGCGCAGGCCTGGGCGGAGGTCACGACGAACGGGAGCAAACCCTGAACCAGCTTCTGGTGGAAATGGACGGGTTTGAATCCAACGAAGGGGTAATTTTGATTTCCGCAACCAACCGCCCCGACGTACTGGACCCGGCCTTGTTGCGTCCTGGCCGGTTCGACCGCCAGGTGATGGTGCCTCTGCCCGACATCCGGGGCAGAAAAAAAATCCTGGAAGTCCACATGAAAAAGACCCCCATTTCCGATGATGTGGACGCTGACGCCTTGGCCAAGGGAACTGCGGGTTTTTCCGGAGCGGACCTGGAAAACCTGGTGAACGAAACCGCACTCCTGGCAGCCAAAAAGGGCAAGGACAAGCTGGAGATGATTGACTTTGAGGATTCCAAGGATAAGGTCTACATGGGCCTGGCCCGGAAAACCAAGGTCATGACCAAGGAAGACTTACGAAACACGGCCTACCATGAAGCAGGCCATGCCCTGGTCGCCAGGTTCCTGCCCGGAACGCTGCCGGTTAACAAGGTGACCATCATTCCCCGAGGCAGGGCCTTGGGCGTTACCTGGTTCCTTTCCGAGGATAGGGTAACCCTTTACAAGGACCAGTTGGAAAGCGAACTTGCTGTGAGTTACGGAGGCAGGGTGGCTGAGGAGTTGATTTTTGATCGCATCAGCACCGGAGCTTCCAGCGACATCAAGAACGCTACAGAAAAAGCCCAGCGCATGATCCGGGAATGGGGCATGAGTAAAAAAATGGGACCTCTTTCCTATGCCCAAGGCGATGAACAGGTTTTTCTGGGCCGAGAAATTGCCAAACCCAGGGATTATTCTGAAGAAACCGCCCGCCAGATCGACCAGGAGGTGAAGGAACTTATTAATGCCAGCTACCAATCCGCCACCAATATCCTGACGGAAAATATTGACATCCTTCATGGGGTGGCCGATCTTCTGCTGAAGAAGGAAACCATCATGGGCAAGGAACTGGACGAGTTGATCCACTCCATGCGTCCCGGCCTGCTTCTGCCTGCAGACTTGAAAAAAATCAAGGACGCAGAGGATACCCCCCCTGAGGAGGAACAAATTATTGCCCCCTCTGGCCCTGAACTCACTGCCAAGGCGGAACCCATGGCAGATACCAGCGAGCCGCAATTGGATGCAAGCTCCGATCCTCATGTAAGCGATGAAGAGGAACAGGAGGGGGACGCGTGAAGCCGTACCGCATGACCTGGAATAACCGCCAACTGGACATGACCGGGCGCACCCTCATTATGGGTATTGTCAATGTCACGCCGGACTCTTTTTCGGACGGAGGCTTGTTTGTGGAAACAGACAAGGCCGTGGCCCACGGATTGGAAATGGTTCGCCAGGGAGCAGACATCATTGATGTGGGGGGTGAATCCACCCGCCCTTTTTCCGATCCTGTATCCGGGCAGGAGGAAATCGACCGGGTGGTTCCTGTCATCGAGAGGCTGGCAAGAGAGATTAACGTTCCCATTTCCATCGACACCATGAAAGCCAGTGTGGCGGAAAAGGCCTTGGAGGCAGGCGCCAGTATCATCAACGATGTTAGCGCTTTTGCCATGGACCCCCGGATGGGCGCAGTGGCGGCCAAGGCGGGTGTGCCTGTGATTCTCATGCACATGGCGGGAACCCCAAAAACCATGCAGGAAGCTCCCAATTACGGGGATGTGGTGGCTGAGGTGCGGGACTACTTGGCCAAAGCCGTGGAAAAGGCTGTGGCCGCTGGCATCTCCCGGGATCTGGTCATTGTGGACCCGGGCATCGGCTTTGGCAAGACCATCCTGCACAACCTGTTGCTCATCAAGCATCTGGATGCTCTGGATACACTGGACGTTCCGGTGCTGTTGGGGCCGTCCAGGAAGTCTTTTATTCGCAAAATCCTGGAAGACAACCTGCTAACTGGCAGTGAGGGCATTAGCATGGAAGACATTGAAACAGGAACCCAGGCGGTCCTGGCTTCTCCTTCCGCCGCCGGAGCCCACATTGTGCGGGTTCACGATGTACCAAAGGCGAGAAACACCCTGCTGCTGGCAGATACCATTGCCCGGGCCAAATAACTGCCATGACTTCTCCCCCCCAAAAAAATGGCGCTCGTAATGTTTCTTTGCTTCTGGCGTTGAGCCTTGTGTTTCTGGCCCTGCTGGGGTGGGGGTTTTTCAAATTTGTCATCCCGACTCAGGCGGAAATTCTTGTGCCCATAGACTGGGACGTGCGGGAAGACCTCATGGCCTCGGACCCTCCTGTCAATAATCTTACCCTCACGGTTTCCTGTCCCCGGTACAGGCTTCATTCCATGGCGGAATCCGGTATTTCCTACCGGCCGGACCCTGCGGGTTTTCGGGAAGGCACGGTTTCCATCCCGGTGACTCTGAAGGAAGGCTTGATCCCCAGAGGCGTGAGGGTTGTCTCCCTCCAACCCCAGGAACTGAGCTTCAGGGTGGAGAGAAAGGTGGAGAAAGAGTTGTATGTCCTTGTCATGCTGGCAGGCCAACCAGCGAGAGGGTATACAGTGACGGAAGTGAGCGTGGCGCCTGAGAGGGTTTTCCTTAAGGGCCCGGCCAGGCTTTTACTGGATAAAGAGACCATTCCCACCATGCCCGTCGACATCTCCCAGGCCAGTGAGCCCGTGACCATGGAGGTGGCCCTGGTTTTAAGCGAAGCCGTGAGCAAAGCGTCAAACGCAAAAGCTGTCACTGCCACGGTGGTGGTAGAGGAAGAAAAAACAGTTCGGAGGATTACGGTGCCGGTTGTTGGAAAGAACCCGCCCAAGGTTTTTGATATTTCCCCCCCGGTTATCGAATTGGTTGTAAGGGGGCCGCTCCAGGTTCTGGACAACCTGCCCCAAAGCGGAGAAATGGCCTCATGGATTGATCTTGGCGGCCTGGGCAGGGGAGTTTACGCCCGCCGTGCTGTCATTGCCCTTCCGCTTTCCGTCACCTTACAGGATGCCTCGCCCGAGGTTTTTACCGTACAAATCAAATAGGATACCCATCATGCTTCTTGTCATCGACGTTGGAAACACCAATACGGTAATGGGAATATTCGACGGTCAGCGTCTGGTTTGCGACTGGCGGATCAGGACGGAACGGGAGACCACGGAGGACGAATTTTTCGTCCTGGCCTCCCAGTTGTTTGCCGGTAAGGGTTTGGAGCCTCAAACCATCACCGCAACCATTGTGTCCTGCGTAGTGCCGCCCGTGCGAAAAATCCTCCATGCTTTTTGCGTCAAGTACCTGGGCCATGCCCCGGAATGGGTTTCGGCGGAAATGGATATGGGTATGCCCATCCTTTACGACAATCCTTCGGAGGTGGGCGCGGACCGTATTGTCAACGCAGTGGCTGCCTATGAGCGCTACAAGCAAAGCCTGATTGTCATAGATTTTGGAACCGCCACCACCTTTGATTGCATTTCCCGGGACGGCGAATACCTGGGAGGAGCGATCAGCCCGGGGGTGGGCATCGCCTCCGAAGCCCTGTTCGCACGGGCCTCCAAACTTCCCCGGGTTGAAATTTTTCACCCGCCAGCCCAGGCCATAGGCAAGGATACTGCCAAAAGCATGCAGTCCGGCATTATTCTGGGTTACGCGGGTTTGGTGGACGGCTTGGTAAGACGGATCATGAAGGAAATGGAAACCATCCCCAAAGTGATCGCCACGGGCGGTCTGGCGCCGCTCATGGCCAACGTGGCGGAAACCATCGAGGTGGTAGAGCCGGGCCTGACCCTGGAAGGCCTTCGGATTATCCACGAACGGGTTGCCGCTTCCTGAGCTGTTGGCGGACATAAAATTTCAAAACGCCCTGCACAACTGTTTCCGCTCGGAACAGATGTCCGGGGCGTTTTTTTTGGGGGGAGAAAGTTTTAGCGGTCGGTGCGCAGTTTTTTTAACGATACTACGGAAAATATTTTCCGACAAAGCTGCTAAACTTTTTTCAATTGAATGCCGATAAGCCTTGTATAGTATATCAATTACCTTATTAGGAGAAGCCCAATGGCTTACGGCTCGTTAGCATATTTACGTTCCATGGATAATTATCCTCCCTCAACCCAAAGCCCTGTGATCACAAGCCTGGTTTTAGGAAAAAAAAAGGAAGTCAAAGCCGGAATCGGGGATATGAAGGTGAGCAAAAACCCGGACACGGTGCTGGCCACCTATTCCCTGGGCTCCTGCATTGGCGTGGCCGCTTACGACCCCATAGCGCGGGTGGGGGGAATCCTCCACTACCAGTTGCCGATTTCCTCCATATCTCCTGAAAAGGCGGAAACCAGGCCGTACATGTTCGCCGACACAGGCATTCCCGCTTTGTTCCAGGCCTGCTCCCAACTGGGTGCAAATTGGCGGCGTATGGTAGTGAAGATTGCCGGAGGGGCTGAAAGCAAAACCTCCACCGGAGTGTTCAATATCGGTCCCCGCAACTATGAGGCCTTGTCCCGGATATTCCGGGAAATGGGAAAGTCCATTGAATCCCAGGACGTGGGCGGCTGCTGCTCCCGCACCATGTGGCTGGAAGTGGCCACCGGCGCACTGACCCTTAAAACCAGCGAATTCGGACGTGTGGCCCAGTGGAGAACCATGTAGCCCCGCCTTGCCGAGCCTTATCAAACATAAGTATCATTCCGGGGGCATGGGATATTTTTCCTTGAGTTTTTCCGCCTCTTTGTTGATTTCCTCTACCGAAAACTCCGTGGCCCCTTCCCGGTACATGGCTGACATAGCCAGATACATAAGGGCTCCGAACCAGTTGAAAAACGGGTTGACCCGGATGGACTTTACCTGAGCCGGGTTTCCCGCCACCAGGGAGTAGTCCGGCACTTGGGTTCCGCCCTTGACCACAGCCCCTGCCGCCACAATACAGCAATTACCAATCACCGCATTGTCCATGACCGTGGAATTCATGCCCACCACGGAATGATTGCCTATCTTGCAGCCATGGAGCACGGCGCCGTGCCCGATGGTCACCAGGTCGCCCACTTCCACCATGGAACCGGGCATGAGGTGGAGCGATGTATTGTCCTGGATAGATGACCCTCTGCCTATACGGATGGGTCCCATGTCTCCCCTCAGGGAAGCGCCGGGCCACAGAGAGCTGTCCTCTTCCACCTTCACGTCCCCGGATATGAACACGTTGGGGGCCACATACACGCTGGGATGAATTTCCGCCATTGTTTCTCTCCTTGCTGTTCTTGACATCCATTTCAGTTACTAGGATACATGAGCGAACATTTGCTCGGAAGGATTTTACAGGAAATGAACGGCAATGACCAGGATAGGGATAAAAATTTCTTAAAAGAGGGCCTGGGGGCGGCCTGGCCTATCTGCCTGGGCTACATGCCCATTGGTATGGCTTTGGGGGTTTTGGCCCAAAAGGCGGGACTCGGCGCCTGGGATGTCGCCCTTATGTCCGTGCTGGTTTTTGCCGGTAGCGCCCAGTTTATTTGCGTGTCCATGCTGGTGGGCGGGGCTGCTTCCGCTCCCATTATCATCACCACTTTTGTGGTGAATCTGCGCCATGTGCTGTTAAGTTCCTCCCTCGCCAAATACCTTGATTCCATGAATATCAAAGGGCTGGCCCTGTTCGCCTACGGAGTCACGGACGAAAGTTTTGGAGTGAACTACACCCGGTTTTTCACCGGAGGGTGGTCGCCCAAAAAAGCTCTCGTGGTCAACCACGCCTCCAACGCCTGCTGGATAGTATGCACCGTGGCCGGGGCATATTTCGGAGAACTTATCCCGGCCGGAGCCTTTGGGATCGACTACGCCCTCATTGCCATGTTCATCGGCCTGCTTGTGTTTCAGATCCGCGGGCTCATTTATACGGCGGCCGCCCTCATTGCCGGATTATGCGCTGCAATCATGGCGCTCTTTGTGGACGGCAACATGAACATCATAGTGGGCGCCATGATGGGGGCCACGGCCTGCTTGGCCATACGCAGAACCGTATTTTTTAAACGTCTGGAGAAAGCCCGGGAGGCCAAATCATGACCAACCCGGACTTGCTTCTGTTATTTGCGGGCATGGGTCTGGTAACCTATCTGCCCCGGTTCATCCCCCTGGCTTTGTTCGCCAAACGGGAGGTTCCCGCTTGGTTTTCCGAATGGCTGTCGTACATCCCCTCCGCCCTGTTGGCGGCCTTGCTGGTTCCTGAGCTGATTCTATCCAAAACGGGCCTGGAGGTTTCTTTTGATTTTTGGAACCCCAGACTCCTGGTGGCTGTCCCAACCTTTTTGTTGGCTGCCAAGACCAAATCCCTGGGGGGCACGGTGGTGGCGGGCATGCTCCTGTACTGGCTGGCGCTAAAGATCATTGAAGCAAGCCTATCTGGATAGTAGCTATTTTATTCATTCACCCAATGCCAAAATTGCCGATGGCTGTAAGGTAAACCATATGAGTATTTCGCGAATAGAATGGACCGAGGCCACCTGGAACCCGGTGACCGGCTGCACAAAAGTCAGTCCGGGGTGCGACCATTGCTATGCGGAACGCATGGCGATGCGGTTGCAGGCCATGGGCCAGCCAAACTATATCAACGGGTTTAAACCAAGCCTCCATCCCCATGTGCTGGACTATCCTTTGCACTGGAAAAAGCCCCAGGTTATCTTTGTCAATTCCATGAGCGACACCTTCCATTCTGCAGTTCCAGGCCTTTTTGTTCAGGAAATATTTTCAGTCATGCGGGAGGCTTCCTGGCATAGCTTTCAGGTCCTGACCAAACGGTCCAAGAGAGCTCTGTCCCTATCAGGGGAACTTGAATGGAGCCCTAACATCTGGATGGGCATAACGATTGAAAATCAGGACTATAAGCACCGTATCGAACATCTGAGGAGTATTCCTGCCGCCGTGCGATTTTTGTCCCTGGAGCCATTACTGGGGCCTGTGCCCGACATGAACCTGGACGGCATTGACTGGGTGATTGTGGGAGGAGAGTCCGGTCCGGGAGCCAGGCCCATGGAAAAGGAGTGGGTTTGCGATATCCGCGACCAATGCCAGAAGTCCGGTGTGAAATTCTTTTTTAAGCAATGGGGCGGAGTGAACAAAAAAAAGGCGGGTCGGCTGCTGGACGGACTTTTGTACGATGAAATGCCCGTTCACAAGGAATCCCCCCGAAAGGCAGGCTGATTCTGCTCCACCATAACACCCCTTAAATTTCACTTCCGAGACGTTTTGATCAAAGAACCTCCACAGTAAAGGTTTCGCTGGTTCCGTCTATGGGGTTGTTCGCCGTATCCCGCCCCAAAAGATCCACATGGTACATGCCCGGACCCGCGGCAATTTCAAATTCCAGCTTGAATTCAAATATGGAGGGCGACTCCCAGCCCAGGTCATTGGGGTCGTAAAACCGGACCAGGTTCACATCAATGGCGCCGGATTCCACCTGGGGGCCATTATCCCGGGTTATTGTAAATAGGATTTGCGAAATGCGGTTATCCAGGTCGTACTGGAAACTGTATTGGCCCGGGGTAACCGTGGTGGGAATAGGCGTGATCACGCCAAAAATGCTGCATTCCTGAGTTTGGGTTAGTTGCACTCCGTCTGAAAGGTCCATGTCGATTTCTCTGGGCGTGGGATCGTCCACCACATGGAGATTGTCGTCTTGGGCGCCGTCCCGGTCCTTGGTTTCAGCACGGGTAAGCACCAGTCTGTCCAGTCTGCTCACATCGGCCACGTTTCCGTTCAGGGTTTTTTCCTCTCCCGCATAATCCATGTAAACCAGATACGGTTCTCCGATATCATAATAGTGATAGATGGTATTGGGGCTGTCGATTCGATCGTGCAAGGCCAATGTGGCGATTTCCACCTGAATAAGGGTGGACGTAGGCTTCATGTTGTAGATGATCAGGTCGTTTTGAGATGCAGAGACCGTGTCCACGATGTTTCCAGGAAGGGCGTTCACCACCTCCATGGAGTTAATAGCCCGCCAGCGGTTGTCGATTTCGCAGCCCACGTTATTCACCCAAAAATTCCCTGGAAAGGGATCAATATAGGTACGATAGCCGTGCACCCGGGCGAATTCCTCCAGCTTGGCCAAGTGGGCAGCCGGGGAAAATCGTCCCAGGCTCGCGTGGGTCAGGCCAAAGTGCAGCAATACCGTATTGGTCCGTCCTGCCAACTCCCCCGATAGACCCGTTACCTTTACAGTGTAATCGCCCTGTGTGAGATCCTTTAGCGGAAGCCCCTGGTCGTCCGTATAATCCAGTTCAAAGTCCTTGGTGGCGCCTCCAAAAATCAGCCCCGCATAATAGTCCCTGGTGACCACTACCTTGTTGCCGGGATTGGCGACCCCTCCAGGCTCCTTGATGAGGTCCGGGACCATGACAAGGGTGTGGGCCGGATCATGGCGCGCAAAGGCGTAATTCTGCTCTATGGAGGAAAGGGGCGTCACCCCGGCTGTGGGGTCCACATGGCTGCGAAGGGAACGCAGGGGAGCACCTTGACAGCCTGAACCGGAAAAAACCTCGATCAACACATCCCCCGGATATGATAGAGGCGGGGAGAAATAGCCCACCACATAAAAATCCCGCTGTTCTCCAAAGGTTCTTTCGAGCACGCCCGGCACATCAATGGGTATGCCTGGCGTTGAATTTTTCGACCATACGCCAGGGTTGGACGAATCGCATCCTGCCAGTCCCGAAACAAGAATACATACCGTCACCAATATGACGATGCTTTTGAAACAATTGATGCTTCGATTCATTGACGTGGTTCCTAACGTTTATTGTCCTTGATTTGGAGGAAGCCGCTCTCCGGCCCGGTGTTTTCCGGTTTCAGGCTGCAACATACATGCCGCTGGGCATGGATCTGGCCAACGCCCCCTACCATTCAAGGTTTGGTGCATGAAGGACCCCAAGGATTCGGGCCTGAAAATCCCGAAAAAAAACGGATAACATCCGCTTGGTTGACGACAGATTTTGAGTGGATGCTGGGAGAAAAAAAAGGGATGCAATGCCCGCTCGGCAGGAAATGCCCGGGACGGCAAGGTGGCTCAGACGATTTTCAAAGCACGTTTACAAATCATAAGGCAGAGCTTCTAGGGTTGGGGAGTCCGGGTCTTTGTCCAGTTCCAGGGATTTATGGGCTGCGGCCAAAAGCTGGTCTGTTGTGGTATCTTCTTCGCCACTGTAAACCGTGAAGCCCACGGCGACCTCCAGCCTGGGCAGGTCCTTGTCCAGGTCCTGATTTAAAAGTGCGGACAGCCGCCGTACAATGGCGCCGGCGCCTTCGTCCCCGGCCCTGACCAACAGCATGCCAAAATGGTGTTCGTCCAGACGGCAAAGGGTATCGAACTCCCTGATGCGTTTGCCCAAAACCCGGGATACATGGGCCAGAACCTGGTCCCCGGTATGGAGCCCGAAGTGACTGCTAATGGCGTGAAGGTTTCTGATTTCCACAATGCCCAGAGCCATTTGGCTCCCGTAGCGTTTGACCCTATGGAGTTCCTTTTCCAAAACACGTTCAAAGGAAGCGGGATTGATCAGGCCGGTCACGGCGTCCCGGTATCCTTCCCCGGCCAGGCGTTGGGTGGTGTTTTCCAGGCGCTGGGCCAGGACTTCCACCAAATTAAGCATGAATTTATAGGCCGTGGGAGGCGACAGCCATTGTATCCTCTTGACCACACCCGGATTGATTTCCAATAATTCCACATAGGTGGTTGCCATGAGAGTGGCGGTTTTTCCATGCCATTGGGTGGAGGTTCCCATTTCACCGATCACATCCCCGGGCTTGAGTGTGGCAAGGCGGATGCGGGCGCCAGCCAAGCTGTTTTCGTCCCGCGAAGGAATAGTGTGGTACAGGGCCACTTCCCCGGAAATCACTGCAAACAGGGAGTCCCCCGCTCCGCCGGGCTCCATGAGGATATGCCCCTTGGGATAGTTCCTGATGCCCCCGGCGCTGAGTAAAAGGCGGATTTGCGCCTTGGACAGGCCGGAAAACAGGGGGATGCCCTTATCCGGGGCGATGCCCAATTTCACCCGCAACAGATCCAGCAGGGTTACCAGGTTGACCTTCAGCATCATGCTGGGGAGAATAACCAAATCCCCCACCAGGGCGGTGACCATGGTCAGGGCCATGAGCGCCCCAAAAGTAGCAGTGGGTTTATAGCCCGAAAAGGTAAGGACCAGGAATCCCAGAGTGATGGTGACACTGGTGAAAATAATAGGCCTGCCCACGGTTCGGATGGCGGTTTCCAGGGCTTTGCGGCGGTCCAGGCCGTGGCGCAATTCCCGGGAGTAGCGCACCATGTAGTGAATGGTGTCGTCCAGGGCCAGACCGATGGCGATGCTGGCTACCATGGCCGTGTTCATGGACAATTCCACGGAAAACCAGCCAATAGCTCCGAACAGGACCACCAGAGGGAAGCAATTGGGAAGCAGGGTGACCAGCCCGGCCTTGGGGGACAGGAGGGCCACCAGCATGATCCCCAGGACCACGCAGATGATGATCAGGAGCCCCTGGATAAGGCTGAGGGTCACAATTTTATTACTATGAGCCACAATCACGGCCATGCTGGTAATGGATACGGAAAAATCCTTGCCAAAGTTCTCCTGGCAGTATTTTTCTATTCGCTTTTGGGTTTTGAGCCAGTCATGGGTGCTGGAGATATGGGTCATCATCAGAATGTTGGCCTGGGTAAAGTCGTCGGATATGAACTTTTGGGTGCTCGCCCCGCCAAACAGCATCCTGTAGAGGTTGTAGAGGTTATCCAGGTCAGCCTGGGTTTCCGGCAGGGCGTAGTTGTCTTTACGGTAGTCGTTGACCGAATAATTAATGAGTTTGAGATAGTCGGCGGTGGAAATTGTTTTATCCACACCTTCTAAGGTTTCCAGGTAACGCTGCAAATCGGCGACGCGTTGGAGGTGATTCAGATCGCGGAAGCAATCCCCCCCTTCCTTGCACTGGGCAATAACATTGATGGAAAAGCATCCGGCCATATCCTGATACACGTCATGGAAGTTTTTGGTGACGGAGACATCTTCCCCCAGGTATTTGGTCACATCGGCGTCCACCCTTAGCAGGGGGAATCCCAGGATAGCCAAGCCGGTTATAACGCCCACCACGGTAAGAGCTGCTTTTCTGTGGTCCAGGTTCAATATGGCGATTTTAGCCAGGAGCCTGTCCAGGACGTCTTCTTTTTTGACCTTTGTCCGACTTTTTGGCAAAGGCGTGAGAGCCAGAATGGCCGGGAAAAGCACGAGGATCAGGATCAATTGGGAAAGCATGCCGATGCAGGCAGGCATGGCGAATTCCCGCACCGCCTCGGTCCGGTTGAGCATGAGGGACGAAAGGCCGATGAGAGTGGTGAACACGGCCAGGGTGGTTGGCAGGCGGACATGCTCCAGGCAGGCCAAGGCAGCCTCGCCGGATGTTTTGGAGTTTCTGGCCACGTTTTCGTATTCCGTGGCGACATGCAGGCAGTAGGCCGTACCCACGGCCATGAGAAAAATGGGCACCACCAGGGTCAGAGCCGCAACCGGGGTGCCGGTCCAGGCCATGGCGCCAAAGGCCCAGATAATGGAAATAGTGATGCAGGCCAGGGGGCCTGCCAGGATTCTTACGGACCTGAAAAGAACTATGAGGGTGAGTATCATGATGGCAAAGGCCAACGGAGGCAGGATTAAAAAATCCCGCTTTATGACGTCCAAAACAGCCTGGGAAATAAGGGGCATGCCGATTTCATATACGGTCATGGGCCCCTTTTCCGCTTCCACCGCCTGGTTCACGGCCTGGACCAGTTCCTTCTCCCCGCCCCGGATGTCATTGAGGATCAGGGTTATGGTGGTGGTTTTCTTGTCCTTGGAAATAATGTTACGGACAAAGAGGTCCACCGGCTCCACCTTTTTTTCGAACTGGGCCGGCGTCCATTCGTCCAGGAGGTCCATATCCTGTTTGGCGCCAGGCAGGCTTATGACCGTCTGCACTCCGGGAATCTCTCCCAGGCGGTCCGCCATGCGGCCAAGGCGGGCAAAGGTTTCAGGCTCGAAAATATTGTCGGCCTTGGCAACCACCTGGATATATTCGGCCCCTCCGAAGTCCTTTAAAAATCCTTCGTAGGCGGCGAATTCGGGGATGTCCTTAACCGAAATTTCATAGGAAGAGGTGTTGATTTTTATGGAGGGCAAACGGTATCCTG
Source organism: Desulfatibacillum sp. (assembly GCA_016342355.1). GTDB lineage: Bacteria > Desulfobacterota > Desulfobacteria > Desulfobacterales > Desulfatibacillaceae > Desulfatibacillum. The sequence continues at coordinate 130,056 of JAEINP010000001.1, read as the reverse complement.
CGGCCACAGTCAACAAAAGGATGCACGCCACCACAATCCAGGGATGCCTGATGATTCCCCTGAGCCAGGTGTCATAATTGAAAAGATTTGAGGAGCGTGTTGTCATTACCCTTCCTTGACGGGTTTCACCTTATTGCCCGGACTTCTTTGCGTTCCGATATTGCTCTAAATGCGTGGTGACTTTTTCCAGGACCTCTCGCGGATACACCCGGCCTTCCAGGTTTTTCCAGGCGGGCACAACCTTTTCCCGAATTATCGCCAGGGTTTCGGGGTCTGTCCGGGTTACCGTGATTCCATACTTACTGAGGGCCACCAGATATTTTTTATCGTCCCGTCTGCTCTGGATGCAGATTTCTTCCTCAATATCGTCCCGCAGGGAGTAATAGGCATCCACATATTCCTTGGGCAGGCTGTTCCAGTCCTCCATGCGCACCACGCAGGATGCTGGAGAATAGCGGATAAAGGATGGGTTGACGTGCTTGAACATGGTAAACATGGTGCTGCCCACCACCAGGATGGCGGGCCCCATAAACGAATCCCCCATATCTTCTTTCAGGCTGGGCAAGACCCGGGGAAAACTGACGGGGATGGGGTTGTTTCCCAGGCTGCGGTAGAACTCTTCTTCCACAGGTCCGTACCATGTCAAAAATTTTGCGGCCTGGAAGTCTTCTTCTTTGTTAAAGCTGTATTTGGTGGAGTAAATCTGGTCAAAGCCCTGGTCGATCAGGGCAAAAAGAAAGGCCCCGCTTTGCTCCATGTATTGGGCGAAATCCTCCCGCATGTTTTTTTTGACGTAGTCCACCTCGTCATAGTCGGCGAACAGAAAGGGAAGACTGAGAACGGACATTTCAGGGCACAGACTGATGCTGCCGCTTCCTGTAAGGCCCGCGCCGTTTAAATGTCCAAACCGCATCTTGCGGATGATGCCCGCATCATCCCCCATGACACCGCTCCAAAAAATCTTGATGCGTATGTCTCCCTGGCTTACTTCTTCCAGCTTGGGCTTGATAAGATGCTTGATCTGAACGGCATAGCCCACCCCTTCCGGGGCAATGGTTGCAAAACTCCAGTTAAAGCGGGGTTCCTGGGCAAAGGCATTGGCGCCCGCAAAAAGCAGGAACAACATCAGGCCCCCAAACCACACAAACCGACAGCGGCGATGAAGGGATAACGGCCGGTAATTCCCTTTCTTGAACGAGAAAGATAATGATACCATCAGGAACTCCATGTCAGGAAATCCGATATTTAAGCCTGGGGCTGCCGACTCGGAAAAAGGAGTGATAATGCCTGGAAATTCTGGATTTGTCCCCCCCCGAATCGAAATTGCCGGAGAAACAGTGGAAAAACTATGTTCCCCGGACAGCGACCCCCCGCAGTTGACCCTCTAACCCAATCCTATACCTCCTTTTGGAAGGGTTTCGCAAGTCTTTTGCTTTTAAAAGCGGGTAAAAATGCTGTTTTTGTTATCTATTCAAAGCGCAGAATGGTTTCGATGACGAATAGGTGGGCGGCGGCGCGGGGATGGGCATGGCCAGTTGGTCCGGACAATTCCATTTAATGGGCCGCCTGGGTTTGCGCTGAATCCCGTTTGCAAAATTTCTATTGTAGTAGTATTTATGAAACTTACAGATTCAGACTTAATTCCTTAAATCCATCGCTGTTGTGATCGGCTGAAAATATCCAGGGGCAGGACATGCTCCTTGGGCTTATTCCATGATAACCATGAAAGTTTGGGCTGGCATATGCCGCCAAAGGAGGAACATGAAACAGGTATTTACCCCACTATTTTCTGTTGGAAATCCGGTTTTGAGCACTGTTTTCACACTGGCCTTGATGGTCTTTCTTCTGGCCGCGGGTCCGGGGGCGGCCTGGGCTGTCCCCGCCAACGACAACCTGGCCAACGCCGTTACCGTGACCGCATTCCCCTATACGGAAACGGTGGACAACACAGGGGCCACCCTGGAGGCCGACGAATCAAACAACGCCAATTATTCGTTTTGGTATACCGTAACGCCCACCACTGACGTGGCCCTGGAAGTGTGGGCGGCAAACGATGCGGCTGATCCGAGAGTCGGTTTATATACCGGGAGCGCTTTTCCCCTGACTTTTGCAAATGACGATGGGGACGCCGAAAGCAACCTTGACAATCTGGGAACACAGTCCGAGTATTTTGTGTGGGGCCTGAGTGCGGGGACCACCTATCATATTCGCATTGCCTCCTACACCCAAGGAACCATCAATGTGGAGATCAATGTTCAGGCCATCACGCCCCTGACCAACGACAACCTGGCCAACGCCAAACCCGTAGGGAACGGCATTGACGAATTCGTCAACCTGGCCAATGCCACCCTGGAGGACGAGGAACCTGTAGTTAACAGTATTCAGAAATCCATGTGGTATACGGCAACTCCGGCTGTGGATTCCATGCTCATGGTGATCGAGGACGGGGAGCACGGGGACCACGTCACAGGCCTTTATGAGGGAAGAACATACCCCCTGACCGAAATCGTGGCTTTTGATGCTGACAACCGGGGCAGTGATTCGGAAGGCTATGTTCAGATGTTGACCGCTGGGACAACTTACTCCATCAAGGTGGGTTCCCGGTCGGAAGATCCGGGAGTATTGCGCGTCCGCATTGCTGTGATGCCTTTGGAGGATTTGACGAATAATGATCTGGCGGACGCCCGGGGAATTGCAGGCGATCCCTATTCCTCCGCCGTGGACAACACGGGGGCCGGTCAGGTGGAGGCCGATGAAGTAATGTGCGAGGGAAGCGAGTATGCTTTCTGGTACGCCCTCACCCCGGCTCAGGACGGCCCGGTGGATATTATTGTCGCAGCCTTCAACCAAGAGGTGGAAGCAAGGAAGGTGGTTCAAAACGTCAATCCCTCTCTGGGGATTTATACCGGCCAGGGGCATCCCCTTTCCCAGGTGTATTGCCAGGACCTGAACAACCTGTTTTCGTCCGATGCGGCGCGCTATGGCGGCGGCGAAATTGCCCGGATTGAGCTGACAGGAGGAACCACCTACTATATCCGCATCGGGACTGCCATAGAGGGTTTTGTTGGAATTTGTGTCTCCGGGCATGGGGATACCCCCACCGTTTCCTCCAGCGATTCCACCATCACCAATGTGTCCGCGCCCGCCACACCTGACGGCAGGCCTTCCGGGTTCATCCCGCGCAAAACCGTTGAATTCACGGCCACCGGAGTCACTGGAACCGCGAACATTTCCATCACGTTTGCCTCCCTTCCGAAGAATCCCATACTCTATAAGGTGACTGACGGGGTTTGGCGTCAGATTTATCCGTCCAATAAAACCACTGGAATCACGAATGCGGCATTGAACGGAACAACCCTGACGTACACCATTGCGGACAATTCCGACTGCGACTCGGACAACACCGTGGGAAGGATCCAGGACCCTGTGGTTGCGGGCGGCTTGGAAGATGAGTCAGCCCCCCCCATTGATGACGACGACTGTTTCATCCAGGCGCTTGGCGGCAGACTGTTTTAGGCAGGAAAGATTGATGAGATAAGTTTTCTTTGCAGATACAATCAGACCAGCCTGGGGAAGAGTGCTCGTATTCCCCGGGCTGGGCCTGATTGTACCGCAAAACATAATTGCTGCCTGCCCACACCACCCCTGTTTTTAGGGCAGGGATTCCACGGCTCAACCAATTCTGATCGTAGCATGGCGTTTTGATCCCATAAAAGTAACAAACACCCCAAGTCTCCAGCCCCCACAGGGCTCTGCCTGTGGATTATGCCGCCAAAATTGGAAACTCCGGGAACGCCGCCGCCAAAAGGCTATTTGAAACGGCTGAAAAAGGCTTTGAGCAAGACAATATCTTTAAAAAACACTCAATTAGTATGGAATTTTGAAAAGTGGATCGCTTACCAGTTTTCATGGATTTTTATACAATTTCGACATGACATCCTCCTTTCGATGTGACAACTGTCTATTTTTATTGAAGAAGATCACGTCATGGCAAGACCTTTTCAATCAATCTTTTTAAATATTATTAGACATTTAAAGCAAAGCCTCCCCCTTCAGGTAAATGATAATCAGTTCTATTTTAAAAAAGGGTTGCGTGAATCGGACGTGAAGGATATTTTTGAAAACAGGCTTGTGGGAACTCTTTTGATGACGGGTTGCCGCACAATCTGAAATAATGAAAAACAGTTATTGGGGAAAGGCGCCGGATTTGATATCGGACAGGCGAAGACTCAGGGACCTGACAACCATCAGCGAAATCAGCCTGAAGCTGACTTCGGAGCTGGAACCGGACTCCCTGTTCTATCTCGTTGTTTTCTACGCCTCCGTGCTTTTAGAGGCGGATAAGGCGGTGCTCTGCATCATCGATCCCGAGACGAACAAGCATATGGTGAAGGCGGTCCATGGATATGATAATGAACATGAAATGCTGGATAAATCATGCAAGGAGTCATTCAACACGGAGTGGATGACGGAAAAGACCCCTTTTGCGGTGGTGCAGCCCAAGGATCGCCCAAAACTGCCGTTTTTAAATCCCGGCTGTGAATGGGAAGCCATTGTGGTTCCGGTTTCGGGAAAGCGGGAGGCGATCGGCGCTCTCATTGTTGAGGACAAGCTCAGCGGCGAATCCTTTTCAGCCTATGACGGGGAAATTTTAAATCTGCTTGCGGCCCAGGCCGGGATCGCCATCGAGAACGCCCGGCTTTACAAGGAGCAGGATCGGCTTGTAAGACTCCGCACGCGCGACCTGGAGGCCGAACGCAATAAATCCGAACAACTGTTGCTCAACATTCTGCCGGAGGAAGTGTACCGGGAGCTTAAGGAGCGGGGGCGCGTCACGCCGAAGCGCCATGATAGCGTCACCATCCTTTTTGCGGATTTTGTGGATTTTTCCGCCCATGCCGAGAAGATATCGCCCGAAGAGCTGATAGACGACCTGGAAACCTGCTACGCCATATTCGATGAGATCGTGGAAACCCGCAGCCTGGAAAAGCTCAAAACTATTGGCGATTCCTACATGTGCGCTGGCGGGTTGACGGTCTTAAACGAGAACCATGCCATGGATTGCGTGCAGGCAGGTCTTGACATGGTGGAGAGCATTAAGGCGATCAAGCAGGCCAGGAAGGCCTTGGGCATGAATTCCTGGGACGTGCGCGTGGGCATCCATACAGGGCCTGTGGTGGCGGGCGTCATCGGCCAGACAAAATTCACCTATGACGTGTGGGGTGATGCGGTCAATCTGGCCAGCCGGATGGAGGCCAACGGCATTCCCAACCAAGTGAATATTTCAGAGGCCGCCTATCTGCAGGTAAAAAAACGTTTCCAATGCGACCCGCGAGGGATGATTCGCGTTAAGGGAATTGGAAAGACTCAAATGTATCTGGTGAAGGGCCTCAAAGACCCGGACGCCGATTGATGTTTGCATTGCGTTGTGAGAAAGCCTTACAAAAGGGCTTGCCAAGTCAGCATCGGGCAAGTTAAAAAAGTCACCGGATCAGTTTAACGAGCCTGAACAATTAAAATACAAAGTACAAAGGTGACCAAATGGAAAATCTCGTTTTCAATGATTTAACCATCGAGGTCGGTGATCCCGTTTCGGGCAAAGTCAGACTGGACTGGAAAGGTAAAAGCAACGACCGCCAGCCCCGGAAAATCCTCGACCCGTTCTTCGTAAAGATCAGCAATGCGGCCAAAGAAATGCAAACCGCCATTGAGATGCATTTTGAAGACCTGGAATATTTCAACTCCTCCACCATTACCGCCATCATTCAGTTAATCCAGGATTTGCGGAACAAGCAGGTGCCATTAGTGATAATCTATGATCAGACCACGAAATGGCAGAAGCTCAGTTTCCACGCCTTAAAGATATTTGAGAAAAAACAGGAAGGGTTGTTAAAAATAAGCTCCATCGAATAGGAGGGCGAAGATGGAAGTTGACATTAGGCTGAACACTCCGCTGGGTCAGGAGTGGGAAAGCGTCGAAGCCTTACGCGTCGCAATTGTCGGTTGCCTGGAGGCCCTTTTCAGGAACCGGGACTTTGGGCAGGCGGTGGGGATGGTCAGCAGGGAGTTGGTGGAAAACGCCATTAAATACGGCGACTGGGAGCATTCCGACCCCTCTCTTTTCCAGTTTAGCTTTCTATTAAGCAATGAAGAGATCGTCGTCCAGGTTTCCAATCCCGTTTCGGCCGACGAAAACACGCCCAAAGAGCTTTTGGACACCATTGACTGGATCAAACAATTTTCTTCCCCTGCAGAAGCCTACATGACCCGCATGCAGCAAGTGGCGGAACAACCCAAGGAATCCAAGCTGAGCTGCCTGGGTCTTGTCCGGGTTGCCTACGAGGGTAATTTTTCCCTCGATGCCTGCATGGATGATAATAACGTGATACATATCAAGGCCACATCCAAAGTTGAAAACCAATAAGAACAAAAAAAGGAATAGTGGATCTCATGATAGTAAAGAAATTTGCCGGCCTTTCCGTAATTTTCATCATGCTGTCGTTAATATGCATGCCCGGCTGCGCTATCAACGACGCAATCAGCGGCGCTATCAACAACAGCGAGAAGCCCGACAAGAATGAACAGTTGTTTTTGGACGGCATGCTTTTCGCCTACCAAGGGGAATATGACCAGGCCTACGAGGTTTTCGATCAAGTGGAACAAAGCCACCATCTCTATCTGCTCGCACGAAAGGAGATGGAGGACATAGATTTGATGCGCGCCCAACCCCAGGCCACGCCAAAGCCCGTAAAAAAAATCTCAGCCCGGCAACTTGCAGAATACAAAAAACTTATGGGAGAGGCAAAGGCGTATGCCGATAAAAAAGAATATGAACTCGCCTATTTGTCCTATCATCGCGCCAAGAAAGAGGTGGTCTTAGATAAAGGATTGTCCAACATTGTCCAGACAAGAAAAATGGAAATGGAACCAAAGGCCCTATCCGCGATACAGACGAAACTGCAAAAAGCAGACGCCTTGGATCAAAAGTACGAGTTTCAGGAAATTATTGACATGTTAAGGCCTATTGCCCAAGTTCCCCTCATGTCCAAAGAGGTTCAGGACAAACTCGCTTCGGCTCTGCATAAACTCGCCCTGGTCAATTATCAGCAATCCAAATATAAAATCGCTGCGGACTTGTTTGAGGAGGAATACCAATACAGGCCGGAAAAATCAGTCAAGGAGTTGAGCATAAAGGCCCGCAAACTTTCCGAGGCCTTGGAATCCAATTAGGGATTTTATAAAAATCCATGGAGGGCCTTTTTCTTGAGTCTGCGAATAAAACTTACCCTGCTAAACCTATTGCTCATCCTGGTGGTGGGAATCACCCTGACCGCCTATACGGCGTCAATGCAAAAACGGGATCTTCTTCATGAAAAGATAATCAGGGCCCAATCTCTGTTGGATAATCTCATCATACAAAATAAAGAAACGCTCATCCTAAAGGATCACTTCGCCCTGGAGATATCTTCAAGGCGGTTTATAAAAAATCAGGACTTTCTGTTTCTGCTGCTGGAGTACGGCGATAACCGGCTTTTTGTGACCGAAGAAGGGGACAAAGCCTTTTTGCAAAAGGTTGCCGAATCAGGCGAATCCGAATTTATTTTCCAAAAGGAGACTGTGCTGGTGCTGGAAAAAGAGGCGGCCGTGGGGGATAAGGTGCTGGGAAAATACGTCCTGGGCCTGTCTCTGGCCAGCCTTCGGAAAAAAACGGCCGAGACCATAGAACGGGCCACCATCATCGCTTCCCTGCTCACCCTGTTCTTTATGCTATTCGCCTTGCTGGCCACCAACCGCATGCTACGGCCTATCTCGGACATCGGGGAATTCGCCAAGGACCTTGGCTCAGGCAACTTGGGAAGGCAAATAGAGATTAAACGCAAAGATGAGATCGGCCGCCTTGCTGGTGTCATGAACTGGATGTCCAGTGAGCTTTTAACTGCACAAAACGACCTGGTCCAGAAGGAGTTGCTGGAGCAGGAGTTTGAAATCGCCCAGAATATCCAGCAGCAATTTTTGCCCAAAGAAAAAATTCAAGTCCCGAATTTACAATACGAGACCTACTTCAAACCCGCAAGACAGGTCGGGGGGGACGCCTTTGACTTTTTCCCGCTGGCCGACGGCAAAATTGGATTCATGGTGGCGGATGTCGCCGGAAAGGGCGTGGAGGGGGCCCTGGGTATGATCATCACCATCACCATGGTCCACACCGTGATAAGCCGCGGCCTGGACGACCCACTCAAGATCATGAGCGCAGTCAATAAAGAACTGCTGGAGAACCTTCCCGGAACCATGTTTGTCACCATGGCCTTTGCCGTGTTTGATCCAGAGCAGAACACGCTCACTCTTGCGTCGGCCGGACACCCGGAAATGTATCATTTTGGCGCCCATGAAATAGTCAATTTATTTGAGGAAAGCGCCGGCGTTCCTCTTGGTATGGTGGAAAGCGAACTCTGGGAAACGGAAATCACCAGAAAAGAGATCCAACTAAAAGAAGGCGAAGGGCTTCTGATATACACTGATGGAGTCACTGAGACCTTTAATGAAAACGGGGATCTTTTTGGCGACGAAAATCTTATGTCCTTTTTGGAGGAAAACCGCTTGCTCGATCCTACGGAGTTTATAAAGGCGCTCATTGACCGGTTGGATTCCTTCAGGGGCCAGGTCGATATACTGGATGATGATATCACCGTGCTGGTAATGAAACGTTCTTCATAACTATAGTTTCGCAGCTGATATGGGCTCTGTGAAACTTAAGATGTTTATTCTACTGGCAACTTTTCCGACCAATACAGGATCATCCGCACCCCTTACCCACCAAAATTTAACATGAATTCCAGGCCTTTAAAATTACGGGCTTTCTCCAAAATAAAAAATGTTTTAAGATAGACCAGCAATCCATTCAGGGCTGGCACGGAATCCCAGCCTAAATCAGGCCTTTACCCATGAGAATAGCAAATCCATCCCAAGTCTCCTGCGCCCAATGGGTGCTGGCTGTTGCCCTTATAGGCTGCGCAGTTCTGGGGATTTACGCCCAAAGCCTGGGTTTTGATTTTATCGACCTGGACGACGGGGTGTATGTGACCCAGAATCCAAGAGTGCAAGCCGGGCTTACCGCGGATAGCTTGCGGTGGGCTTTTCAAACCCTCCACGGGGGTTTCTGGATTCCCGCAACATGGTTGTCTTTCATGGCTGACCAGAGCCTTTTCGGAGGGGACGCCTGGGGCTTTCACCTCACCAACCTGTTTCTGCACGGCGCCAACAGTTTTTTGGTGCTTTGGGTTTTCTTCCTGTTCACCCGGAATTTTAGGCCCAGCCTCGTTGCGGCCCTGCTGTTTGCGGTCCATCCTCTGCATGTGGAGTCTGTGGCATGGGTTTCGGAGAGAAAGGACGTGCTGTACGCGTTTTTTTTCCTCATCGCCATGGGCGCCCACGGAAAGTATTTTCAGACTGGGAAAAAATTCTGGGCCGGGGTGATCCTGGGGGCCGGGACATTGTCCCTGGCAGCCAAGCCCATGGCAGTCAGCCTTCCCGCTGTCCTGTTGCTACTGGATTTTTGGCCCTTGGGCCGGTTTAAGCAGGAAGGATGGCGGCCTGTTTGGGAAAAAACACCCCTGATTGGCCTGTGCCTGGTTTTTGGCCTGCTGACCCTGTACGCCCAGAATCTTTATCAGGGAATTCAGGGGCTGGAACAGTTTCCCTTGGGCGCCCGTCTGGGCAATGCCGTGTATTCCTATGGGGTTTATGTTTGGAAAAGCCTGTGGCCAGTAGGCTTGGGTGTTTTTTATCCTCACCCGGGCCTGAACATTGAAGCAGCAAAGGCTGTGGCAGCGGGTCTTTTTTTTGCCGTTACATGCAGCCTTGCCTGGAGAGCGAGACAAAAGGCGCCCTGGTTTACCGTGGGCTGGTGGCTTTTTATCATCACTTTGTTGCCGGTTATGGGCTTGGTGCAATCGGGAATCCAGGGCATGGCCGACCGATTTATGTATTTGCCTGTGCTGGGCCTGATTATGGTTGTGGTTTGGGCAGGAGCCTGGCTTTGGGAACGCAAACCATTATGGGAAAAGCCCATGACAGGCATGGCCTGCGCCAGTATTATTCTATTGTCTGGCTTGTCTGTGGTGCAGGCAGGGTATTGGAAAAATTCCATTTCCCTATATACCCACACTCTGGATGTGACGGAAAACAATTACATGGTTCACGAATTCCTGGGATCTTCCCTGGCTGCCAGGGGTTACAACAAGGAGGCAGTCCGGGAATACGAAAAAGCCCTGGCCATCAACCCATTCCATGGGGATGCCCTTTACGGCTTGGGATGCGTGGCGGTCAACCAGGGACGGTTTGAGGAGGGTGCGGGACGTTTCAAGGCGGCCCTGGCGGTTCAGCCAAGCCACATCGAGGCCCTGTACGGGCTTGCCACAGCCCAAATGCACCTTGGCAGGGTAAAGGAGGCCCAACTCAACCTGGAAAAGGTTTTGTCAAAAAACCCGGGCCATGCCGCCGCGCAAAAAAATCTACACTTGTTAGTGGCCAGGGAATACGGCAGACGGACTGATTAGGCCCGGCCCTTGTCTATTCCTTAGCGGACCCGGAAATAAAGCAGGATCCGCTCACATGTTCGTCGATAAGAGCCTCGGAGCTTGATCCTCCTCCTGCAGAATATGGCGCCGTATAGAGATTCACGAAAGGAAAAGAGAACTCCCCCACTGGATCGCCAGCATCGTAGTGATGCTCTACATTGTAATCGTCCGTATAGGTTCCATCATACCCGGTGACCTGCCGCACATTGAGGGTGCTTCCGGTAAAAAGCACCACCGGTTCATCATTGTCAATTTGATACTTGGCGCTGAAGTAGCCGCCTTGGACAGGTTCTCCTGAACTATTGGCGCCGCTGCTAATGATTAGCCAAAGGATAACTGTAGCCTTGGAAGGATCGGAGATACTTGTGATAATGTCTTCCACAGGATATCCGTCATCCCCAGTTACAGGATAGGTGATTCCGTTGCTGCCCAAAATGCTGCCGTTAAAAATTAGGGCGTCTTCGTAGACCTTTCCATCGGGCCGGGTTCCCGTGAACCACAGGGCTGTAACCCTGCATCCTCCGGCGACCAGTTCAAAATGATAACCGGTTTGAGCTTTGGTGACATGCTGGAAGTTCTTAAAGGTTACTTTCAGGTAAATATTGCGGGCCGGGGTATCTCCCATGACCAGGGGAAACCAGGCAAAAGTACCCAGCTTATGATTGATTCCAATGCGAGCTGAGTATTCCACCGCCTGATCATTCGCCATCCGTTGGATGCAGGCGGCGGGTGTGGTTTCCTCATCCGCCTGAATATTATAGTAATAAACACCTTCATGGTCCGGAGCGTAAGTTACGGAGTCATTGCCAAAATATATAATTTGTTCCGTGGTGGAAATGGGGTTCCCGTCGTCACCGGTTAGGAGGGCTGAAAAATCGCAATTCACGGTTCTTCCTGCCTGGTCCGAATAAAACACACTGTCAATATCTAGAAAATAGTCTGTGTTCGAGTCCAGGACAAAATCCGCCATGGACGGCTGAGGAAGCAAAGCAAAAAACAGCCATGCGCATGTCACAGCCAAACAGGTAACAGGAAGATACCGATTCATCATGGGTGCTCCTAATTTTCATGATAGTCATGGGGTTGGCACACAGCAGCGTGTGGCCATGGGAACTACGGAGTCAAGGCCTCGAATAATTCAATATGACGTGATAGGACAAAAGTCAAGGATTTCGGTATATTTCTCTGTCAGGAAGGGAGGCCGGATTCCACATGGTTATATAAAAACAAGGCGTATTCGCCATGGCGTCCACGAATTGCTTTCCATGAAACCACGATTATGAGGAATCCGAAACAACCTGGCCCTTGCCTGCATCTGGACAATTCTGGCTCTTTATCCAGTCCCGCCTGTTCCGTTTGCTGGCCCGGGAAACAGACGGGAAGGATTTTGCCTGGGAGCACAAGGAGTGCTTTGCCTATGACCGCCAATTTTTAGCAATTGGTGGAACCAACGTGGCAGCCCGGGCTTTAAAGCGTGAAGTAACGTTGATTTTCCCTTGGGGGCATGGCCAAAAAATGCTCATTTTTGTATAATATTTTTCATGATAGTACGTTTTTGTAATTTTCTATAGCCGAAATTGTGTTTTTATTAACGCATTTTCAGATAGTTATAATCATGGCACCAATCTTGCCACTCTTTAGGACCAAAGGGGGGGATTACCCTTTAATAGAAAGAACAAAAAGAGAGGCCTCATTATGTACGACTGGAAAGAACTATTTAACCATATGCCCGCCCGGTATACCCGGGAAAATTCCCCGGAAGACATTGCCACCCATATTGAACTCCACCAGAAGTTGGCCCATGCTACGGCTTTGGTTCAGATATCCCCTGCTGATGATGACCGTTCCAGGATGATAACCATATGTTGCAAGGATCAACCAGGTCTTTTCACCAAGATCACCGGGGCATTTTTTCTCCATGAAATGGACATCCAGGAAGCACGGATATACACATGGACCAATAAGACCGCCATAGACATTTTTAAGGTAAAACTTCCCATAGACGCCTTGCTGGATGATACCTGGAGCCAGCGTTTAAAAAAGGATTTAATGGGCGCCCTGGAAAACCGAAACCACCTGGAGGCAATCCTGGAGAGAAAAATGGCTTCGCCTGATGCGGCCCCGGACGCCCGATATCACGCAACACCCTCGGTAAGGCTGGACAACGATGCCTCGCGATTTTTCACGGTCATCAGCGTCAGCGCCGGGGATGGTTTGGGATTGCTGTACCGGATCGCACGGGCTCTGCACAGATCTGATGTTAGTGTTTGCACGGCCCGTATTGCAACCTTTGGATACTTGGTCATGGACGTTTTTTTTATCCAGGGAAGGGACGGACAAAAGATCCTGGAAAGGGCTCGTTTGCAGGAAATTCAGGATTCCCTTATGGCGGTTTTGGACCAGCCCAGGTCCTGAGTTAAAACATCCCGGGTTGCATGTGGGCGGCGCAATTGCTATAAATAAGGCGGGTGGATTTGAGGATGGTCCACCCGCCTTGTCTTTTTGCCCTATAACAAGCAGGCCCGGGCAGTTTGCGCCGTGGCCGGAAGCCTAACCTGTTGGAGCGGAGCCTTGTCTGCAATCCAGCCTTGCTGCTTTTTTGCGTCGGGACTGTCCGCCAACAGCTCGGGGGGGATCATGGAAACCAAGCGCCACTTTCGTTCCTGCTCCATTTGTGAGTCCATGTGCGGTTTAGAAATCATTACCCGCGGGCCTGATATTCTGTCTGTCCGGGGGGATAAGGAAGACCCTTTGTCCCGGGGATATATCTGCCCCAAAGGGGCGGCTGTCAAGGATCTTTACAATGATCCAGACCGTCTAAAGCAACCTGTTTTGCGCACTTCCGGAGGATGGGAAAGGATTTCCTGGAAAGAGGCCTTTGACCAGACCGAGGCCGGATTAAAGGCCATCCGGAAAGAGCACGGCAAGGATGCCCTGGCCGTTTATTTCGGCAACCCCAACGCCCACTACCACGGCGCTTTACTTTACCTTTTGCCTTTTTTACTGGCCATGAACACCAAAAACCGCTACTCCGCCAGTTCTGCGGACCAGTTGCCGCTGATGGTGGTGTGCGAGCAAATGTTCGGCCACATGTTCCTGCTTCCCACACCGGACGCAGACAGGACAGACTATTTTCTGCTTGTGGGCGCCAACCCGGTGGTTTCCGGGGGCAGCATTATGACCCTGCCGGGTTTTGCCCGCCGCATCAAGGCCATCCAGGAACGGGGCGGCAAGGTGGCGGTGGTGGACCCCATGAAGACTGCGACGGCAACCCAGGCTGACAAGCACCTGCCCATACGCCCTGGCACGGACGTTTTTTTCCTGGCTGCCCTGCTCCATGTCATGTTCCGGGAGGATCTGGCTGATTTTGGCTGGCTGGGCCACTTTTGCGATGGCACGGACCATGTACATGATCTGGTTAGGGAATTCACCCCGGAAAAGGCCGCGCCCATCACCGGCATATCCGTGCAGGACATGGAAACCGTAGCCCGGGAATTTTGCCAGGCGAAGTCGGCGGTATGTTACGGTCGCATGGGGGCGTGTGTCCAGGAGCATGGCACGGTGGCGAACTGGCTGATCATGCTGGTGAACATCGTAGCGGGAAAATTCGACCGGCCCGGGGGGTTCATGTTTCCTACGCCCGCCCTGGATGTGGCCAAGGCTCTGTCTTTGATAGGCCACACAGGGCACTTGGGGAAACACAGATCCAAAGTGCGGAATCTGCCGAGCTTTGGGGATGAATTTCCAGTGGCAGCCCTGGCAGAGGAGATTTTGACCCCCGGCGAGGGAAAGATCCGGGCTCTGGTAAGTATTTGCGGCAATCCCGTACTTTCCGCCCCCAACGGCAAACTTGTGGAAAAGGCTCTGGCCAGCCTGGATTTCATGGTGGCCATGGATTGGTACATCGCCGAGTCGTCCCGGCACGCTAATATTATTTTACCGCCAACCAACATGCTGGAACACGCTCATATGCCCACCATGTGCCATGTGGCAGGCTCCCGGAATGTGGTCAAATATTCGCCGCCGGTTTTTGAGCCCGGAGAAGATACCAGGCATAACTGGCAAATTTTAAAAGAACTGGCCATTCGCATGGAGGCCAATCCCCTGATGCGGAACGCCTTAAGGCTGACAACGCCGGAAAGGCTTCTAAAGGCGGGAATCCGATTAGGGCCCCACGGAGCTGGCGTCAATCCCTGGGGAAAGGGCCTTACCCTGGGCAAAATTGCGGACTCCCCCCACGGAGTGGACCTGGGTCCCACGCGCTCCTGCCTGCCGGGCAGGTTATTCACGAAGAACAAGCGCATCAACCTGGCCCCCCGGGTAATAGCACGAGAAATGGAAGCAATTTCAGAGAGTTTAACAGATTACGAATCGGGTGGGGATGAGCGGTACGACATGCTTCTCATTGGCAGGCGAAACCGCAGGTCCAACAATTCGTGGTTCCATAACCTGGAAAGAATGCACAAACCCACCAACCGATGTACGGCCATGATGCATCCTGCCGATGCTTCTTCCAGAGGCATTGAATCCGGAGACCTGGTCCGCCTGGAATCAAAAATTGGAGCCGTAGAGCTGGAGGCGGAAATCTCGGATAATGTCATGCCAGGGGTGGTCAGCGTGCCCCATGGATGGGGCCACCTTTATGATGGCGTTAAGCTAAGCGTGGCTGCCAAGCATCCCGGGGTGAGCGTCAACGATATCACGGACAACTTGCGGGTGGATCCCCTATGCGGGAACGCGGTTTTTTCCGGAGTGCCTGTAAAGGTTTTAAAAACCACCTTATCCTCCATCCGTTGAGTTTTATGGTGGACTGTAACCTTTTTTTATTATAAGGTTTGCGCCGGAATAGGGGGGAGCTTTGGGGCGTTTTTTCCCTTTAGGGAGAAAATTTTTCATGCCTGTTTTTCGGTGCAAGAGATAGCACACCTGATTACCAACAGCCTTATTACCATCATTTGTGCCAGTATTGCATATTTTCGCCTGATATAGGGTCTTGGCTCTTATCTTGCATTTCTGTGCAACGGAGGAAGGCCTTGGTTTGTATGCACCAGTCTGTTTCCCCAACCCAAAAATCATACTGAAGAATTCATGTTGTTCTGCCTCGAATCTTGATTCAATGAACGGGTTCGTTCAAGGGGAGTGTTTGTAATGAAGCTCAAGATGTTCAGCAATATGCGTATTAGTTGGCTCTTGGCCGGTGGATATGTGGCCATGTTTGTGCTTTTAGTTTCCATAGGCATCACCGCTTTTTGGAGTACCGAAAGATTAAGCCAGAACCTGGACAGAGTTTTTATAGGGGTACCAGTCATATCCGGACTGAGCACCATCAAATCAGATCTGGCCAGGGCTCAGGCCTTGGAAGTCGCTTTGAAGAACACGGACGCCCAATCAGAGGTCTTTGACGAAGCCCTGATGGAATATGGGATGACCCTTGAAAACGCCATCCAGAACTGGGGCATCGCCAAGGACACGGTCCGGGAGCATAGGGGGGGAGTCATTGAAAGCGAGACCGAAAACGAAGAATTCAGACTGTCTAACGGATTTGACAACGCCCTGAAAGGATGGACCTCTTCGGGAATGAGTCTGGTGAACCAAGCCGAGAAAAATCCCCAGGATGCCATGGAGGCTATTTCCGGGCACTTGTTTGATGCTACCGAAGCCCTGGCGAAATTGGAGAGTTTCTATCTGGACGATGCCCAAACGACCAGTACGGAAGCTACGAAATCCCGGGAAGGGGCCGTAAAGGTTCTGGCGGTTGTCAGCATTATCGGCTTTGTCACCGCCATATTTCTTTCCATCAGCATTACGCGTATCATTACCCGGCCTTTGTCCGAGTTGTCCATAGGGGTAAGCAGAATGGCCAAGGGCCAGCTTGGGACCCGATTAAATACGAAAGCGCGCACTCGGGAAATGAAGTTGCTCATGGAGGGTTTTTCCGCAATGGTTGCCACATTGCGGGACCAGGTTTCCGGCCTGTCAGACGGGGCCAATACCATTGCCGTATCCACCTCCCAGATTTCCACCACCGCCACCGAGCTGGCCGCCACAGCTTCCGAAGCCTCCATATCTGTCAACCAGATCACCACCACGGCGGAGGAGGTCAAACAAACGGTCCAGCTTTCCACGGAAAAGGCCAACCAGGTGGCGGAAGCTGCAGAAGAAGTGGCCCGAGTGGCGGACCAGGGAAGAATGGCAACCGAAGAAGCGGTCTCGGGTATGTCCCGGATCAAAGAGGAAATGGAGTACATTGCCGAGAGCATAGTCAAACTTTCGGAGCAGACCCAAAGCATTGGTGAAATCATTGATGCGGTGAACGACCTTGCCAACGAATCCAATCTGCTATCCGTGAACGCCTCTATTGAGGCCGCCAAGGCCGGGGAATTCGGCAAAGGCTTTGCGGTGGTAGCCCAGGAAGTGAAATCCCTGTCCGATCTGTCCAAGCAGGCAACCGCCCAGGTTCGGACTATTCTCAATGATATCCAGAACGCAACCAGCCAGGCAGTAATGGCTACGGAACGGGGATCCAAGGCCGTGGATAACGGTGTTGATCTGGCCTCCAGCTCCGGGCATGCCATTCGAGCCCTGTCGGAAAGCATGTCGGAATCCGCAAATTCAGCCGCCCAAATTGCCGCTTCCAGCAGGCAGCAGCTTGCAGGCATGGACCAACTGGCCCAGGCCATGGGGAGCATCCAGGACGCCGCCGAACAAAATGTGGAAGGCGCCAAACGCCTGGAGGACTCCACCCACGATCTCAGCAAGATTGCAGACACCCTCAAAGAGCTGGCTAATCGTTTTGAATTATAGGCCTGAAGCACCGCATGAGAGGGGATGCTTCACGCCCGATTTATGCAGGCCCTGCGGCTGTTGCAGCCTGGGGCCATTTGATATGAATCCATATCAAACCAAATCCATTTGTTTTGCAGAAGGAGGAACTGTTATGAGGAGAGGGGAAAGAATTGCTCTATTTGCCGCAATTCTATTGGTTTTCTGCCTTTGTTCCAGTGTTTATGCAGTGGATCTACGAGGAGTCGATATCCATGGCTTCGTAAGCCAGGGGTACCTGAAGACCGATGATGTGAATTATCTGGCAGATACGGAAAAGGGAACGTACCAGTTCAATGAAGCTGGCATCAACTTCAATTACACCCACGACAAATTACGGGTGGGCGCCCAGCTTTTTTCCAGGGATCTTGGAGACTTGGGCAACAATGATGTCAAACTGGACTGGGCCATGGGCGAATACCGCATGTTTGACGAATTGGGCGTAAGGGCGGGCAGGATAAAAATGCCCTTTGGCCTCTACAATCAGGGGCGGGATATCGACCTTCTGCGTACACCGGTGTTCCTGCCCCAGGCGGTTTATGAAGAAGGCGCCCGGGACCTGCTTTCCGGGGTCAACGGCTTTGGGCTCTTTGGCAATATAGACGCCAGGGTTATGGGGGATCTTGAATACGAGGCCTTTCTGGGCGCCACGGAAATGGAAGAGGACAGCATTTTCCTCCAGGGCACCGTGGAAATGTTTGAAAAAGGCCTCATCGCCGGCTTGCCTGCTGGTGTGATGGGCGGTATCTCCGACGTTTCCATTGACAATAAGATAGTAGCCGGGGGGGCTTTACGATGGGGAACGCCGTTACCGGGCCTGCGCCTGGGCGCCTCTTTTTTGTGGGGAGAAAACGATGTGGAAGGCGCCATGTCCGTGGGAGTTCCTCCAATTCCCGCCAATACCGTCTTTCCCGGACAACCCGCCTTTGCCGGAATGGAAACCCAAGGGGTGGTGGACGTGGAATCCTCCATTGATGACGGGTGGGTCTACTCTGCTGAATTTGTCCACGAAAATCTCACCCTGGCCGCAGAATACACCACACTTCGCCTATCCCAAAAAACCAAAATCACCGGCCTGGATTTTTCCACCCTGCCTGCATGGATGGGCGTAACCGGCCTGCCACCGGTGCCTGACCAGACCGGCCAATCCCAGGGATGGTACATTATGGGGTCTTACCAGTTCTTCGAATGGATGACTCTGGGCTTGTATTATAATGCGTACTATTCCAGTGCCGGAGACAAGGATGGCCAACGTTATATTGACCAGGGCCTGCCTGCCTCCTATGCCTGGCAAAAAGAGTGGGTGCCAAGCCTTCGGTTTGACCCGGTTAAAAACTGGGTGATTAAGCTGGAAACCCGATTCATTGACGGCAGCGCCCGTTGCTACAACTATAACAACACCAACGGCAGACCCGATGACTGGGTATTGTACGCCATCAAGACCTCTTTCAGTTTCTAAGGGATCAATAGTGTGACCATAGTATTAAGGAATACCAAGTGGAGGATTAAAAGATGAAACGTATTGCAGGCATCTGTCTGATTCTGGCTTTGCTTTGTGGCCCCGCATTGGCTGCGGGCCCTGTGTTAATAGTCAATCCAGGAGTGAATATAGACTCCCTGGACAGCAAAACCATCCGTTATATTTTTTTGGGAAAAAAGACCTCTTGGGACGGAGGAATGCGCGTTATCCCCGTCGCCCTGGAAGGCGGCCCTGTACATAAGGAATTTTTAAAAACTTATGTGCGCCAGACCCCTTCCCAGTTTTCCACCCACTGGAAACGCATGACCTTTACGGGCAAGGCTGAAGAAATCAAAACCTTCCAGTCTGAGGCGGATTTAACGCAATTTGTGGCCACACAACCCGGAGCAGTAGGCTATGTGGGAGATACGGCGCCGGCCATTGGGGTCAAAGTGGTTCCCGTGGAATAGGGTTAAAAAATGCCCGGGTCGACCAAAACCCGGCAAGCAATTTGCGGAGGGGGTATTCCGGAACCAGGCCTTGAGTTCCAAATTTTGCAACTATTGCACCAAAAGCGTTTTCCGTGATTGCGAGGTAATAAGCATGAAAAAAATGATACTGACACTGGCATGCCTGCTTGTGGGGCTGAGTGGCTTGGCCCAGGCCGCCAATATTGGCGACGTGGCCATTCACGGCTTTGTAAGCCAAGGCTATCTAAAAACCGACGATGTGAACTACTTGGCGGATACCACCAAAGGCACTTATCAGTTCAATGAAGCGGGTATAAACTTCAACTACACCCGGGACAAACTCCGGGTGGGCGCTCAGTTTTTTTCCCGGGATCTGGGAGATTTTGGCAATAACGACGTGCTCCTGGACTGGGGCATGGGCGAATACCGGCTTTTTGACGAATTGGGTTTTCGGGCTGGCCGGTGCAAAATGCCCGTTGGTTTTTACAACCAGGGCAGGGACGTGGACATACTGCGGACCCCAATATTTTTGCCTAACTCTGTCTATGATGAAAGCATGCGGGATGTGTGCAGCGCATACAATGGATTCGCCATTTTCGGGGCAATCGACGCCAAATTTCTTGGTGGCTTTGAGTATGAAGCCTATGTCGGAGGCCTGAACATGGATGAGGACAGCCTGTTTTTGAAAGGCAAGGCCGAGGGGATTGATCAAAGCCTCAAATCGAGCCTCCCTCCCGGTTTATCGGCGGAAGTATCCAACATGGACTTTGAAGCCAAAAGCACAGGAGGAGCGACGCTCCGGTGGGAAACCCCGTTGCCAGGCCTCCGCCTTGGCGCCACGTATAACCTGACCAAAATGGAGATCACCTCCGATATGATGGTGGAGATCTCCCCCCTCCTGGTCCCTCCGGCTGGGATGACCATCCCCGCCAAGGCCTGGGTGGATGCTGAGGCGCAAGTCTTTGTCTATTCCGGAGAATTTTCCTGGAGGAACCTCATCCTGGCCGGGGAATATTTCCACATGCGCATCCCCGCCACAGATAATGTGGACGGGCCTGACCTGGGGCCCATGCTGGACCTGGACAGCAAAAGCTCCTATGTGGAACACGAGGGCGGTTGGTATGCGAGTGCTTCCTATCAGTTCCTGGACTGGTTTACCGCAGGGCTCTACTATTCAGAATTCTATCGGGACCTGGAAGACAAGGATGGACAATGGTATGTCGATGCCGGATTGCCCGCCTCTTATGGCTGGCAAAAGGAATGGGTGCCCACCCTGCGGTTTGACCCCGTTAAAAACTGGGTGATCAAAGGAGAAATCCATTTTGTGGATGGCAGCGCCCGTTGCTATGACTTCAATAATCCCAACGGCCGCCCGGACGACTGGACCATGTTCGCCATTAAAACTTCTTATAGTTTTTAAGTCAGGGGATACTGCAGTATAGACTCCTTGAATAAAATTCCAAGGGGTGGTTGGCTAAATGGACCACCCCTTGGAAACCCATTAGCCTGCCCGATTTTCCTACAAAATTGTATACACATCCCCGATTATTTAAAATTCCGGCTTAACTGCCGAACCAGGTTTCTTATCTGTTTACGAGCTCTTTCTCCCCCGCCCAAGGCCACAAAGGACTCCTTCCTGTTTGCAATGTGCGTCAAAAGGGCCGCGTCACTGGGCCTGCCGAACCTTGCAGCGCCCTGGGCCACCACTTGCAGGAGCAGCAAAAGCCACAAAAGGGCCTGGTTGCTCCGGGGCAGGTTGTAGATCTCGGAGTCCGGGTTGCCGTATTCTCCCAGGGCGCTTCCCACCACCATTTCAGCGGTGGTTCCTCCCACCAGGGAGAGGAGTATATAAGTTTCCCATTCCAGGATTAAAAGGTAGCGCGTGGGTGGTTTGCCGGTAATCCGATACTTGCCAAGGGCCTGTTTGAGCATGGTATGGATGGTGCGCACCTTCACGAAAAACCGTTCCCGGTTGTTGTCCAGGAATTCCCTGGCATGAATCACGGCCCGTTCGTCCAGTCCGGCCTTTACCTTCAGCACTTCCTGGGGCGTGTATTCCGTATCCCTGTGCAGTTCCTTGTTAAAGGTGCGCATAAGCACGCTGCACAGCATGAGGGCGTTGCGGTCGTGCAGTTGGACGGTTTCGGGATTATGGATGAAATCCTCCAAGAGCACGGTCAGGGCTTTTTGGGGCTGGTTCATCTTGTCTATGAGCACCTGCAGGGCATTCAAAAACGCGACCCGGTCTCCCTTATGCATACTGTTTTGGAGGTAATGCCACAGGAATTCAAATACATGGTCCTGGTGCCTGGCAAGGGCTGGTATGTATTCCTCGAAAATCGGACGGATAAAGTGGCCCTCGTCGTTAAAGCACAGCTTCAATATCCTCACAAGTTCCGTGGATTCCTCGATGGTGGAGCCGAAATCCCTGGCGATGGTCTGGTAGTCGGCCTTATCGAACTCGCTGGTCGCATAAGGCAGGGATTCCATTTTCTTTTTGGTCTGGCCCCGATGGTGGAAAAATGAGACCAGATCCAGGATTCTTCCGTCCACACAGGCCCGGATTTCATCGCAGCCAAAAGGTTTGGCCACCAGGGCGTCGTTGGTGACGCAAAGGCTTTTGAATACCGGCTCGGAAACCCTTGCCAGGCCTTTTTCCAGGTTTGCCAGGACTTCCATTTCCAGGTTTTCCAAAGAAAAATCCACCTGGCCTTTCCGGTGGGGGGCGGCTTTGTTCAGGGCCTTGAGAAGGTCGGAAGAAAGGGTCATGCGGTCCATGAGGTGCATGGGGTTTATGCAACCAAAATCCGTGGCGTACAGGCTGTCCACCAAGCGGCCCGGCGCCTGGGACCCGTTGGGGAACTCCCGGGCCAAAAAACGGACCAGTCTGGCCTGGGATCCTGTGAGGGGCTGGCTTTCGTGCTCGTTGATGAGCCATCGGGCGTTATTAATCTCCATGGGTGGGCGCACCAGGACCTCGGAAAGTTTTTCAAACCCGAAAACCGCGTCGTACACGCTGGCGTATTGTTTGAGAGGATGTCCGGGACCGGCTTCCAGCATAAGGCGGCCGATTTTATCCACCAGCCGGGAGACAGTCCGGGGCTTGAGGCCGTTCACCGCAGCCAGGCAGGTGAGGTTGGGGTCCGGAAAACCCGCCTGGTTCAGGACCACGGGCAGTCCCTGCCAGGGGTCGCCCCCTTCGTATTTGATGCTTTTGCCCTCCTGGAACATGCGCAAATAGTCCGCCAGCACATTCAGGCACAGGCGGAGACTATGCCGGGCTTGGGCGTCGTGAGGCAGGGTGGAGGCATAGAGGGTGTTGATACCGTAGGAACCCAGGGTTTTGAGGGCGTTGCGGAAATCCACGGTTGCGTGCTCGGCGGGTTGGCCCAGGCGTTTTTCCGCGTCCTTTAATAAGGGAATGTCCAACTTCAGAGCGCCGAAACACACGATATAGTCGTACAGGGCTGAATTTTGCGCCTCCCCTTCCAAGCCCCTGCCCCGATGGCGAATAAGCACCTTCCCCACATGGTCGCCCAGTTCATGGAGCGCGGACAGGCGATCCAACAGGCGGCTTACTGCGGCCTCGGTTGCCCGGAACCCTCCGGACAGGGAGGCGCCAAGAAAGCTGGAAACCTGGCGGGTGTAGTCCACCAGATGCACCCGGTACACATCCATGCGTTGTTCTTCATGATGCAGGGTTTCGGAAAGGCCCGGCATGTCCGGAGTCACCAGATGCTCTACGGCGTCATCTTCTCCAAGGTCCTTGAAAAGGCCCTCGATTTCCTCGTCCAGATCGGTGTTGATATCAAGCTCTGCTGGAAAGTTCATATCAATACATCCTGCTATTAGCCCTGACACGTGACAGGCGGACAAATGGTTAAGCTGGTCTAAAGGGAAGGGAACCATCCCTTCCGGTTAGTCTTCAAAAGACAGCCCGTACAAACATCTTCCAAAAATTCAGGCTGTTCTCCGTACACTTCCATTTCTAATCATGAACAGGTTGGCTGGTCATCGGCTTTTGGCTGTACCTTTTCCACTTCCCCGGACAGGTTTTCAAGGACAAGGTTTGTCATCACGCCTGCATCCCGCCATGGGTCCGGGCGCACAGCCCCATCAACAGGGCGATTATGGAGAATCGTTTCATTTATTTCTCCTGATCCAGCGGTCCAAGGCCAACCCGGCCGGAATTTTAGGAAGGATACTAAATCCACCGTAAACAGATACCATATTATATAAACAAATGCAAAAACTCCATTAAAATACTAAGTGCCGGATCAATACCGGGCAAAGGGCGGGACCGGGAAGGATGAATTAAGCACTGTTATAACGAAGTTGTAAGAACGCTGCCACAGGGGGTTTCGGGAACCGGTTTATTCCTGTCCGGACCGGCTTAGTTTTTCCCGGTCCGCCTTTTTCAGGCCCCTGACCACCAGCTTGTAGGAATCGTCCACCATTTCAAAGATGTGGTCCGCAGGAACGGTTCCATCCAGGACGAGTGTGTTCCAATGGTTCTTGTTCATATGGTATCCCGGCAAGACGGATTGGTACATGCTCCGAAGCGCCAGGGCATGGTCCGGGTCGCATTTGAGGTTCATGCGCAGGGGCGTGTTTTCCAGGCTGATGAGGGCAAACATTTTGCCCATGACCTTGTACACCATGGCGTCCGGCCCAAAGGGAAAATCGGGGGTTGCCCCGGGTTTTTGATCCAGGTAATCGGAAATGGTTTTTAGATCCATAATCTCCCCTCCTGAGCGTGGTTGATGAGTCGGAGCTTAGATGGAAACGGGTCAGGATGCAAGACGTATCCGTTCATGAAGAGCAAATACCTTCCGGCTCCGCATGGCAACAGGCGCATTGGAAATGCCTTTGCCGAAAGCCCTTACAACAAATTTTTTCAGATTGTGTCCTGATTCCATATTGACAAATTTTTCGAGGCGGCATATATTCTTCCGGTAAATTTGCTGAGGGATCGTCTAGAGGCAGGACGACGGGTTCTGGCCCCGTTAACCAAGGTTCGAATCCTTGTCCCTCAGCCAAAACGAGCATATGGGGCGTCTGTTTGCAGACGCCCTTTTTTTGTTTTGATTTCGTTTACGAGGAAAAGGTGGAACACCTTTTGCTTGACCTGTTATACTCAAGATGCTAGAACTGAGGCATTCTTCCATCAATCTTCGTATATGGGATAGAAACATGAAATTGCATCCCCAGATCGAGCGACTCAATCAGATAGGCATTGCCCTTTCCCACGAAATCCACCTTGAAAAGCTGCTGGCTCTGATCGTCACCGAAGCACGCAGCTTTACCAACGCAGATGCCGGAAGTCTTTACACCCTGGAAAAGGAGCAATTATTATTCCGTATCGCTCAAAACGATACTTTGGACCAAAAGGGTTCGCGCTCTTCTTTCAAGCCCGTGCCCATTCCCCTGAACACCCAGAGCATCGCAGGGTATGTGGCCCTGAACGGGGAAGTCCTGGATATTGATGATGTGTATCATCTTTCCGGGGAGTTGCCTTATTCGTTTAACCAGGATTTTGACCGCAAGAATAAATACCGGTCCCAAAGCATGCTGGTTGTGCCCATGAAAGAGCCCGACGGCGAGGTCCTTGGAGTACTGCAACTCATCAATGCAAAGGAAGAAAACGGGCAGGTTGTGCGTTTTCCCGAGTCCATCATAAGCCTGACCATGTCCCTGGCCTCCCAGGCTGCCGTGGCTATACGCAATGCCCGGCTTATCTCCTATATAAAAAGTCTGTTCGAGGCGTTGATTCGCTATTCCGCGTCGGCAATTGACGCACGGAGCCCTCACACGGCTGGGCATTCCCGGAGAGTTGCGGCCTATTCCGCCATCATTGCCGAGGAAATCAACCAATTGAACCACGGGCCTTTCAAAAACATCCGGTTTACCCGGGATGAACTGGAACGCTTGAATTATTCAGCCTGGCTCCACGACCTGGGAAAAATTGGTGTGCCCGAGGCTATACTGGACAAGCATTTAAGGCTTCCCGCAGGGACGGAGGAAATTATTGAGGAGCGTTTCAAGCATTGCGCGGCATGCTTGGTTTTGGAAGCGGCTCTTGCCGGGGACCCCAGACCTCAAGAGATCACGCGGCCCCAACGGGAGGCGCTGAAGGAAGATTTGGAGCGGTTGAAAAACATCAACCGGGCCAATTGGCTTCCGGACGAAGACGAGGCCTTTTTGGACCAACTCCAAGCCAGGACGTTCCAGGATGCCGAGGGAGAAAGGCGCCATCTGCTCAAGGATGAGGAGATGGTATATTTGACGGTGAAAAAGGGAAACCTCACACCCGAGGAATACAAGACCATGCAGGGGCATGTGGAACATACCCTGAATATTGTGAAGAACATCCCCTTTACCGGCCATTTGGAAGCCGTACCTTCTATTGCCGCCTCTCACCACGAAATGCTCAACGGCACCGGATATCCCCGCCATTTACACGATGACCAGATTGCTATTGAAGCCCGCATCCTTGCCATGGTGGATATTTTTGACGCCCTCACGGCCATTGACCGGCCATACCGAAAGGCAGCCCCGCCGGAAAGGGCCTGCGCCATTTTGCAGTCTGACGCCGAGTCCGGGCGTCTGGACAAGGACATTGTGGAACTATTTGTTTCCCAAAGGCTTTGGGAGCGGATTACGGAAAAATAGTGAGGTTGAAATATTCAAATGCCCTTGACAAATTTGTCGGGCGCTCTATATTTGGATGTGTGATTCAAGGTTCATTGGTTCGGGCCGAAAATTATTGAAAAAACAGAGCTTATAAGCAGTTCTGACAAGCAGGGAGAAAGAAAGATGCCAATTTACGAGTACGAATGCACGGAATGCGGAAAAACACTTGAGGCCTTACAAAAATTTTCCGAGGAACCTCTTACCACCTGTGAATTTTGCTCTGGCAAATTGCGGAAGCTCATATCCAATTCCAGCTTCCATCTCAAGGGCACGGGATGGTATGTGACGGATTATGCGGGAAAAAATACTTCCACATCCGGGGACAACAAGGAATCCAAACCGGCGACCTGCTCTTCGGAGTGCGCTTCGGGTTGCGCAGCCGGCAGTAGTACCAAAGACAGCACCTCTGCCTAGTCCGGCAAAGAAAGGCGGCCGTTCAGGCAACCCTGCCTTTCTTTTTTTTGAAGCCAAACTGAGGGACCGGGAGACCCGGGGAAAGCTCTTTCCCGGGTTTGATGGTTCTGTGTGGTGAAAAGGGCCTGATTTGAGCCCGAGGTTGAGATCGGCAAAATCAAAAAAAAACGAATTCAGCCTCTTTACAAATTGCTATGGGTGATTAACTTTTCCAACAAAATTTGGATATCTTTTTTCGCATTTTGCGTTTCACATGGGCCGCTGGCTGATAGGACTTGTGTGGGAGCCACTACATTAAAGAAAAAAAGGAGAGACAGCTTATGAAACTTCAACCACTAGCAGATCGCATTCTGGTGAAGCGTCTGGCAGAAGAAACCACAACCAAAGGCGGAATCATCATCCCTGACACGGCTAAAGAAAAGCCTGCTGAAGGCGAGATCGTGGCCGTAGGCCCTGGCAAAACCAATGACGACGGAACCAAAACCGCTTTGGAAGTCAAGGTGGGAGACCGTGTCCTTTTTGGGAAGTATT
This sequence comes from Desulfatibacillum sp., assembly GCA_016342355.1. Classification (GTDB taxonomy): domain Bacteria; phylum Desulfobacterota; class Desulfobacteria; order Desulfobacterales; family Desulfatibacillaceae; genus Desulfatibacillum. Next base: position 103,090 of record JAEINP010000001.1, on the reverse strand, counting down.
CCGGGACCGAGGTGAAAATCGAGGGCGAAGAATTCCTGATCATGCGCGAAGACGATGTCCTGGGAATCGTGCAGTAAGCTAATTTTTCAAAACCCACAAACAATCACCACTCTTAGGGAGGAAATATAGGAAATGGCAAAAGAAATTAAATACGATATGAAAGCCAGGGAGCTTATGCTCGCTGGAGTCAACACCCTTGCTGACGCAGTAGCGGTTACTCTGGGTCCCAGAGGCCGTAATGTGGTTATCGATAAAGCCTGGGGCGCCCCCACCGTAACCAAAGACGGTGTGACCGTTGCCAAGGAAATCGAGCTCGAAAACAAGTTCGAAAACATGGGCGCACAAATGGTTAAGGAAGTGGCTTCCAAGACCAGTGACACCGCTGGCGACGGCACAACCACCGCTACGGTTCTGGCTCGCGCCATTTATGTGGAAGGCGTCAAGCTGGTTGCCGCCGGAAACAATCCCATGGCTATCAAGCGCGGCATTGACAAGGCTTGCGAAGCAGCCGTCAAGTCCTTGGTGAGTCTTTCCAAGCCCACCAAGGAACAACGCGAAATCGCCCAGGTCGGCACCATCTCCGCCAACAACGACGACACCATCGGCAACATCATCGCCGAGGCCATGAACAAGGTCGGCAAAGAAGGCGTTATTACGGTGGAAGAAGCCAAGTCCATGGACACCACCCTGGAAGTCGTGGAAGGCATGCAGTTTGACCGCGGCTACACGTCTCCCTACTTCGTGACCGATTCCGAGAAAATGGTCTGCTCCCTGGATGATCCTTATATTCTTATCCATGAGAAAAAAATCTCCCACATGAAAGACCTTCTGCCCCTTCTGGAGCAAACTGCCAAAATGGGCAAGCCCCTCCTGATTGTTGCTGAAGACGTGGAAGGCGAAGCCCTGGCCACCTTGGTCGTCAACAAGCTCCGCGGCACCCTGCAAGTGGCTGCTGTCAAGGCGCCCGGTTTTGGCGATCGCCGCAAGGCCATGTTGGAAGACCTCGCCATTCTTACCGGCGGCACTGTGGTTTCCGAAGACATGGGCATCAAGCTGGACACCCTGACCTTGGCTGACCTTGGCAAGTGCAAACGCGTCAACATCGACAAGGACAACACCACCATCGTGGATGGCGCTGGCGCACGTAGCGCCCTGGAAGGTCGCGTCAAGCAAATCCGGTCCCAGATTGACGACACCACCTCTGACTACGACCGCGAGAAGCTGCAGGAACGTTTGGCCAAGCTCATCGGCGGCGTGGCGGTTATCAATGTGGGCGCAGCCACCGAAGTTGAGATGAAAGAAAAGAAAGCCCGCGTGGAAGATGCTCTGAACGCAACGCGCGCAGCCGTGGAAGAAGGCATTGTTCCCGGCGGCGGTGTGGCTCTCGTGCGCGCCATCGAAGCTGTTGCAAAGGCCAAGATCACCGGAGACCTCAAACTGGGCGCCCGCGTGATTATGCGCGCCCTGGAAGCTCCTCTTCGCATGATCGCTGACAACGCAGGCCAGGAAGGCTCCGTGGTTATCGACAAGGTGAAGAACTCCGAAGGCCCCATAGGTTACAACGCAGATACCGACACCTACGAAGACCTGATTGCAGCCGGCGTTATCGACCCCACCAAGGTGGTTCGTCTCGCACTCCAGAATGCTTGCAGCATTGCAGGCCTTATGCTCACCACCGAAGCCATGATCGCTGACAAGCCCGACGATAAGGGCGACGGCGGCATGCCTGGCGGTATGGGCGGAATGGGCGGCATGGGCGGAATGGGCGGCATGGGAATGTAAGATTCCACCCCGGCTTAACAGCCTGCATAGATAGTCCAAGGGCGCTTTTCCGCAAAAGGGAAAGCGCCCTTTTTTTGTGTAAAACAGATCAGGCTTCTATACCCAATCAGCCCGATTCACGCCAAACCGCTGCGCCTAGCTCCACACGTTGCTCCATACCGGGTGGAAATATTCACACGACGTCTGTTTCATGTTAAGATATGGCTTCATTGCAAGTTATAACAACCCGCATAACGGGAGTTGGCGCCAAATGCAGTTTCCCTGCTGAGCCGCCTTGCAAAGTATCGTGCGGCTCACCTCCTCGCTGATACGCCGGTAATATGGAAACAGGCGCCTTGAAATATTGGATCGAGAGTATAGGAACCTGTAATTGCCCTTTTAACGAAAGGAACAGACCATGACAAACAAAGTGCTTATCGCCCTCTCTTGCGGAACCAACAACACCAACCGCTCCACCAGGGCCTTTCACTTGGCTACGGTCGCCCATAAGGAAGGCAAGGAAGTAACCTTGTTCCTGCTGGATGAGGCAGTGTACCTGGCCAAGGAAGGCCTGATTGAACATGTGCGGGCGGCCACCGGGGATGTGGCCGACGACCTGCTGACCTATCTCCAGGCCCATGAGGTGCCTATTCTGGTTTGCACACCATGCGCCAAGGCCCGCAGGGTGGAGGAGGCAGACCTTATTGAAGGGTCCAGGATGGCCACGGCTGCCGAGTTGATTCGCCTTTCCTGTGAAAGCGCAGTCATCAGCCTGTAAAAAAATTGCTGTCTTCTGGGAAGTAAGCATGGACTTCCCACAAGCGGTACTGAAGACTACCCGTAAAACAGGAAGACCCCGGAGCATAGCGCTCCGGGGTCCGTCCATCCCCTTTTGATATTTCCCTTTGCAGGAAAATATATTTGCAGGGCGTTCCCTCGCGCCCGTAAAACTTAGTCTTCGTCCGGCCCAAGCCATTCAAACAGGGATTCGTCAAACTTATAGCTCAGGCCTAAGAACAAGCCCTCTGCGTAATATCTTTCCGGGTCCAGGTCGTCATCCGTGAATCCGGCAAAGTTATAGCCCACACCCAGTCTGGTGTTCTTAAAGGCGTTGAAAAAGATAGCCGCCCCGCCGGAATACCGGGTGGAGTCGCCGTTCGTGTTCATCGCGCCGCCGTGGATGTCAAAATCCAGCCATTCAGTGATGTCTATAATAATACGCGCTCCACCCAGCGTGGTGAAGGACTCGTAGTAATCGCCGAAAAGCACCACACGTTGCCACTTGCCAGCCAAACGGCCTGAAAGGATCAGATTTTCCAATGCCTGGTAGTTATGGTGGGAGGATAGAATATGGGCGCGTTTGGATTCCACGCTGTCAGCGTTCCGGGATTCCTTCCACTGGTACACACCTATCCAATGGTATTGATTGGTGGAGATTGGCCTGCGGGCGATACCCAGAGTCAGTGCCTGACGCAGCACGTCCGGGCTTTCGTTGGGCAATTCTATGTTGAACTCCTCCTTGACTACCCCGGTCCAATGATTGGAAAGCCGGGCTGCCCAGGCTGCCCGGACCCCGTACATATTGCTTTCCTTGCCCAGGCGGGTTTCCACCCTGCCGGATTTTTTGCTGCGCCGGGACCTTTTGTCCACCATGCCCATGGAGGCGGAAAAGGCGTCGCCTGCGTTTTCCCCGTCCAAGGTGTTGACGTATTCCAACTGGGGCGAAAAGGACAGACCGGGCTGAAGGTCGATGGTCCTGCGTACGCCGGTGGCGCTTTCCTGCTCCCGTCCGCTGGAACCTCCCCGAATTCTATACTCGGAATAAGCCTTGGTATTGGTCATGAAGTCCGAGGACACGCCAAAGGTTGTGGTGGAGCGGTCTGCGTCCTCGGATAGGCTGGTAATGCCGGAAAGACTGTTGATCAGCTCCTGCTTGGCATAGAGCTGAACCATTTTGTGCACCTGCCAGTCAGCATTGGCTTCCAAAGAGCGTCTTGAGGAGTTGGATATATCCTGTTCCCACGAAACCCCTGCCTGTCCCTTGCGTTCGAGCAGATAGAAGTCACGCCCCAGGCCCAAGCGGTAGGTGTAAATATCCTCTTCTTCCTTATCAGCGGTTTCCATCTGGCGAATAAGCCGCCCGCCTGCTTCGGTACGCCACAGACCAAACTTGCGTTCCCCCAAAAGCCCTGCGGATATGCGTTCATCCTCGCCCTGGAGGTCTTTGCTCTCCAAGCCTTCTACGGTTATGGTGGTATGGGTGTATGGCTTGTATTCCGCCTCGGCGGTCAGTTCCTGACGGCCCGCTGAACCGGAACCGCTGGAGTTATCAAACCCGGGTTGGGCCGCCATGTACTTGGCTTTGGTGCTGAATTTTTCGTGCCAACGGTTTTCCATTTCTACCCGGGTAGCGTCCCCGGCGGGATCTCCGTTCTTATGGACCATGTGGGCAAATTCCGCTTCCACATCGTGCTTGTCCTTGAGCTTGTACTTGACATAGCCTGATGAAATCCGGCTTCCGTCTTCCGGATGTTCGTCCTGGGTATGGGTGCCGCCTACGGCCAGATTTTCGGTAATTTGTTGTTCGGCGCGGGCTCCCCATATGGCATGGCGTTCTTTGCCGCCTTCCGTATCGTAGGATATGCGGATATACAAGGGATTATTATCTTTGTCCACAGAAGCAATGGGCTCATGGAAGGTGATGTAACCGCTCACCGGATCTATCTGGTAATCATCCAATCGGGTCATGGCCTGGGTATTAATGATAAGGCCCGGGTTTTCCCTGGAGCGGGTGATTATTTCGATGGTTTCGCTGTTTTCCTCAATGGGCGCTCCGGAAATTCTATAGAAGGTGGCCGTGCCGTTGCCTCGAATTTCCTCGGTGCGGCGATCGTAATCCGGCTCGGCGTAAAAACCTGAAACCTTTGTTCCGCCTACCTCGATATTAGCATTCGCGCCTGTGAGGGTGCGGTCCACCCGCGCAAGACTCTTCTCGTTGTAGTCCGTACGATAGTCGCCCCACATGACGCTGCTTTTGCCCTTTTCCAGGCGAACGTAGAGCTTGCTTCTGCTTTGGGCGTCGTATCCCTTAACCGATGCGTCTCCGTAGATGGGGTAGTAGGCTTCCGGATCTATATCCCTGAGGAGCTTTTCGTTTTCATCCTTGTCCGAGTCATAAGCCAGGGTTAAAAGAACATTCCCCTTGATCTTACCTTTGAGAAAAATGGCGCCCCTGCCCCGGTAATCCAATTCTTCGTCAAAGGAATCGGACTGATCTGTGGGCAGGATGGACTCCTCGCTGATCTCATTGAAATGGACGGAAAAATCCACAAGACCTGCTGCTACAATAGGCCGGAGAGGCGCAGAAAAATTAATTTCCGTCTTATCTTTCAAAGTGGTTCCTGCTGTGGCAGCCAGGTCCACCTTACCGGATCGAAAACTGCTTTGCACATGAAGGGTGGCGCGGCCGTTTTCCACACGAACCTGATGGCCCGGTTCCTTGTCCTGAATATCCGGTTCCAGGAACCTGCCGTCGCTGGTTTCCACGGTGACAAAGTGGACGCCCAGCACGCCAATGCCATCCTTGTCGTTTATCTGGATTTCCACCGGCAGAGCGGATCGTCCGCCATCGGCGGGAACGCTTTTTTGCTTGGGTACAATTCTCAGGCCCGTGGGAGGGCCGGGATGGACAAAAGTTTTTTGGGCCAATGTGCGCAGGTTACCGAACATATCCTTGCCCGAGACCGTCACATCGCAAGAGCCGGGAGTAAGGGGAACGCCGTACCAAGCCAAAACCTGCGCCCCCGTGGTGGTATTGAGCACCTGCTCTCCCATCTTGTTTGCCGGGACTTCCTCTCCGTTGACGGACAGGACCGGCTGAACGCCCTTGGGCACGATGACCATAAAGCGGCCATCCCTGGCAACTACGCCCTGAGGCCACACAAAAACGCCTTCCCGAGCCTGCTGGGCTGTTGCCTGCCTGGCTGTGTCCTCCACCGGCGGCATGGCTTTAAGAAGCTGTTCCGCCTCCTCGGTCACGACGGTTGTCGGCGCACCGGCCACGGGATCGGGCAAAGCCTTATCCGCCGGATAGGCTACGCCGGAAGAGATATCGCCATCCGTGCTGGCGGGCGTATGGTCTTTTTCATACTCTGAATCATCGAATAAGATGCCGTCATATTCAATTGCGGCGTCGTAAACCCACGAGTCATCCAAAGCCTCATTGCGTACTTTTATACTTTCGTAAATGGCTTCCGCCCCTTGTTCCGGGGGAATGAATGCGAAATCCGCCCTGTGGAAGTCTCCGTCCACAAGGTCTGCGAACCGGGAGCCGGGATCATGCCCAAAACGGTTGTCAATGGCCGAGAGTTCCATGCCCTGAGGCAGGGTGATGGGGTCGGGCTTAACCACATGCATGCCGGGCTTGAGTCCGTACAGGGAATACTGACCTTTTTCGTCGGTAATGACCCAGGTTCCGTCTTCCAGGAATATGCGGACGCCGCCTACGGCCAGTTCTTCCTCGTCCTTGACCTTGTTGTCGTTTGCATCCACGAAAACAGTACCAAACAGGATGGCTCTGTCGGAAAAGAGGCCCTGCTGCTCTATATCCACCTGGGCCTGGACCGTGGCGGAAGTAAAACTGACTCCCCGACCGCTCTTTGTATAGGCGGTGGCCCGGTTGATGCCGTCGGAGTCCAACGCGCCCGGGGTGACCATGAGGACATAGGTTATTTCCACTGTCTGGCCGTCATCCATAGTATCTATGCTGAAAATCAGGACCGGGCCTTTTTCGCCTGAGGGGTCGTCGGTCTTTTCGCCGTCCACCTTAACGCTGCCACGCACGTATTTAAAACCGTAGGGCAATTGATCACGCACCTTCGTGTGGAAGAGCTTGGCGCCTGCGTTGTTGCGGACCCTGAGGGTGTAGGGCACAAAATCGCCCACTTGGACAATGGCGTCTGTGGTGGATTTTTCCAGGACAAACCGGCCGTTGTTATCCGGGTCCAGGGGGATATCCACAATCAGGGCCGGGTCGCCCGCAGCCAGGGTGAACTGGCCTGCGTTGGGAGTTTTTTGATGTCCGTTCTGCCCGTAGGAGTAGGCGCCGACCAGGTATTGGCCGGAAAAAGTGTGGGCAGGAGTAACGGACGGAAAATTGTATCCCTCAGGGGGCTGCACCAGAATATAATAGGTTCCCGGGTAAACTCTGGGAAACTGGTAGGCCCCGTCATTGGCTGTCAACTGGGGCTCCAGAACCGTTGCGCCGCCGGTATCCGGGTCCAGGGCCAGTTGTCCGTCCGGGGTGCGGATGGACACCAAGGCGCCTGCAATGGGATCAAGGGTGACGGAATCGAAGACCACGCCCAAGGGGTCAACCGTGGCTGCGTCCACCAGCACAAATCCGGTTCCAGGGTCCTGGATGGATGCCTGGAGGGTGTCCCGTGAGATGCTTTTGAGAGTGCAACCGCCTGGATTGGAGGCAGAGCAGTTTCCTCCGCCCGAAGTCTGATTGGTATCCAGTGTGATGGGCGCCCGGGAGCGAAAAATGCCCGTGTTGGGCCCGGTTTCCTCCAACTGGACATAAATATCGTCCCCGGTGAGTTTGGAAACCAGATAAACAACAATAATATCCGCCGCCACCGGGCTGGAATTGAGGCTGGAGGAGCGTACTTCCAGGTACACGCCGTCCCGCACATCATTGTATGTGGGATAGGAGGACAGGCGGTACACGCCTGCATCCTGATAGTCATCATCGTCTGTGAAATCCGGAGGAGTCTGGGTGACCCGCAGGGCGTCCACCGGCTCCAGAAACCGGATAATGGCGTCATTTAGGGTAACAGGGTCGTCCACAGTAGCGGGCTTGAGGCTATTGCATACCTCATTGGAATAGAGATCGGGAAAACCATCGCCTTCCAGGTCGATTTCCGCCTGGTTCACGATTTTGGTGCCCGGGGTGATTTGGTCGATCACTCGGACGGAAAATTCCCAGGAAGCGCTTTCATTGGACCCCAGGGCAACGTCGGGATACAGAACCCCAACCCGTTCCACCAAATCGCCTTCCACCACATTGGCGAAGGAAATCCATTCACTCACGGCCGAGCCTGGCAGTTTCGCCAGTTGCAGGCTTCCAACCGGTGCGGCCTGTGGGACAATATCAATCGCCAAAGTCACATTGGAGGGAAGGGGATCTTCCACCAGAAGACCGGTTTTCAGGGCTCCATCCACCACAATTGTACGGAAATTGGGCGCTGCACCCCCCACGTTCGTGAGAGTGATGGCGTATTGGATTTCCTGACCCGGTCCTACCTCTTCCTCGCATTTGGGTTCCGAGGTTTTGGAAAATTGAAACACGGCTTCATTGGAGGCCAGGGTGGCGGTATCCGTATTGGTTTGCGTGATGGTAGGATCTGCCTGGCTTATGGCGAAAACGGATATGACGCCGACTTGGCCGGGAATATACATCCCCGGAACCCGTCCGGCCAGAACCAGATGAACGGAGTCCCCGGGCATAACCAGGGAAGTGGTGGTGATGGCGGGCTCGCCGGCGTCCACCAAACCGTTCTGGTTGATATCCTCCACAAGGGTAGCCAGTTCAAAATCAAAATCATCCCCGGCATGGTTGGTGAAAGCAAGGTCGTATACATCGGCGGTGTTGCCGGTATTGGTTAAAACATGCTGAAAATTCACCCATTGTCCGGCTGCAACGTTCAGGTTCTGGTCCGTTTGCAGAGACAAGGCATACAGGTTGGCGACTTTTACAAGGGCGATATTGGAAAGCGCCCTGCCCGCCACCTCTGTTTCTGTATCCAGATAGGTGGCTGTCGCCTGGTTGGTAATGAGCACACCGGCAGGGGTGACAGCCCACAGGGGCGCTGCTGTTGCCAGCAGCAACGCCAGGACAGCCACGACAATTTGGAATAGCTTATGCCGGATCATTAACTCTATACCCTTATTTTTGCGGAATAAAGCTCCCGCGTGGTGCTTGAAAATCGTTTGGGGCCCGGCCAGCCTGTTGGCTGACCGGGTTGCCCTTAGTTTGCGCCTTGATAAACCCAAAACACACTCCCGTTCATAAGGAGGAGGATGTCACAAAAACCTGTGCATCCCGGTCCTTACTGGACCGTGGTCTGGAACTGCAAGGTAACGGAAGCGCCGGTTGCGATGGTTCCGAGTTCAAAGGTAATGTCGTCACCCACCACCTTGGCGGTGTACCCGTCCAAACGGCCTTCGGCATCATCGGCATCCGTATGCGGAATGAGCAAAACGCCCGGGTCGGCGGTGGTTCCAAAGTCTCCAGCGCCGCTGAGCAGGGATCCGGGAACATAGTCGCTGAATGCAGGCACCGTATCGTAGATGATAACGTTATCCGCAGGCGCCGTACCTTCGTTGGTGACAATCAACCGCCAGGATACGCATTCACCCGGATTGGCCTTGCTTGTGGCTTCCACGGCAAAGGCTGCATCGGCCACGTCATTACAATCCGCGTCCACTGCCACGGTTTTGGTGAGACGAATCTGCCCCTGGATAACCGTGGTCTGGTCAATATTAATCACCTGGGAAGCGCCCAGGTTGTATCTTGCAGTAATGGTGAGAATATCCAAGGTTCCGTCGGGAGCGCTGGAAGGTGCGAATTCCAGAACCGTCACATCCAATTTTTCCCCGGGCTGGAAAACCAGGCTATTTGCCACTGTCTGACCAAAAACCTGGGAGGCATAAACTCCGGCGGCGTTGGTGTACCAGACAGTTTCATTGGTCAGGGTGGAAATGGGGGTGTCGACGTTACCGTCACCGGTGGTATCCACCAGGACATTATGACCCCAACCTGCAGCGGAAAGGCTATTGACTGCGGAGAGCGTAAAGGCCTCCGCCGTATTGCCGTCATTCCGCAGGGTGTGGGGATAGCCAATGGAACCGCCGGGCTGAATCTGGCCGGTCTGGTTGGCCAGGAGGGTGACCTTTTCAGAATCTGTCACATCCACGGCGTCCATTTTGATGTCCGAAGCACCGGTGTTGGTGGAGGTAACCCGAATGAAAATGGGATAGTCATAATCTCCATCCTGGGTTGCCAGCGTGGGGCCATCCACCTCTTCAATGCTGCCATCGCCGTCAATGTCCGAGGAAAAATTGGCCAGGGCGTAAATCGGGTTGGAAGGCACAACCACTCTCAGGTAGAAGGAATAGCTTCCCCCTGCGGGAATGGCTGGAGTGGTTGTAATGGTGGTGCCGGAAGTGTTCTTGAACCCATAGGACCAACCAGTGGACAGGCTACCCAATACGGCTCCATTCCAGGTTCCTCCAGCCGTAAGCTGAAAGGAATCGGGCACACCGGAGTCGTTTTGTATGGTGAGAGGAATGTTCACCGCGGCGCCGGGAGCTGCGTTGTACAGGGTGGCGGGGGCGGTATCTCCCACACCATATTCGTTCTCATTGTCGCCGGGATCACCGTCAGGTGTGCTGGCGCCAATGGCGGCTTCGTTGGAAAGGTCGACTCCAGGGGCTGTGATTTCAAACAACCGCTCGGTTTTGGTGTCTGAGGTGACTCCGTCCCCTGCGGACAGCGCGGTCATGGTTGCGTCAAAGAATCCTGCCCCATAAGCACCTGCAGGAAGTTGAGCCTTAACCATAATGTTTTTCACAGCGCCAGCAGCCATGGGGCCGGTATCCACGGTTCCGTTATCGTTGGTATCCAGCAGTGCGGTGGTGCCCCCTGCGTGCCAAAAACTAAACACTGTGCCTACGGGAAAATTTCCAATGACCACGGAAAGCTCGAAGGTATCCGTGCCGTTACCCTCATTGGTTATAATATTTGCGAAAAGCACTTGCTCGCCGGAAGCGGCTGTGTTGACGTACTGAATATCGTTTGCAGTGCTGTCGTCATCACTGCCGTCGTTGACGCCGGGAGATGCAACGCCACCCGTATCTGCTGCATCGACCCCATATTCCTGGGGAACAATCTGGGTGGTGGTGTTGGACGTGATGTCTTCGCCGGGGTCGACTTTGTCGCCATTGTCATTTACATCGCCCAGGATATGCACCGAGTTGGGCAGAATGGTTCCGGCGGGCAGGGTGGCGATAACAGGAACGGTATAGGTAAAGGAGACCGTCTCATTGGCGGCCAGTTTGTCGTCATGGCCTCTTACGCCAAAGTCGCCGGTTGTGGTGTCGTTATTGGCGTCGTTGACAGCCACAGGATTAAAGCCGTTGATGGTGTCGACAATGACAGCAGCGCCTTCGGACGCATTTCCCACTACATCCACATAATCGCCTTCTGTGGCGTTGATAATGATATCGCCAATAGCGGTGACGTCAAATTTCGTGAGGTCCAGGGTATCCTGAATTTCCACGTTGTACGCAGCGACCGGGCCGGTGTTGGTGATGGTGACGATAAAGGTAACGGTATCGTCATTCACCGTGGCCGTGCTATTGTTATTGTATGTGGAAGATTTGTTGACGTTCAGCACGGCGTTGTCCGTCACTGTCGCCAAGTCCTGGTTGGTGCCTTCCAGGCCGTCAGTACCGTTTGCTGCCGTGAGGTCATCCACGATTCCGTTGGTGGGCGTAGCGGTCAGGAGCGCCCCGGCAGTCTGTCCGGGAGAAGACGCGGGCAGCTTGGCAAGGACAACCAGGTCCACCTGAGTGTCTGCTTGCAGAGTGATGGCGCCTGATCCGCCCGCGTTGGCGACCAGGGTTTCACCGGCGGTGGCCACGCCGTCGCCGTTCTGGTCGATGTACACGGCCAGATTGTCAAAGTCCAAGTTATCGCCTGCCCCGTTAAGAATTTGGGATAGGGATATGGTATAGGTGTCTTCGCCGTTACCGGTGTTGGCCAGCACATGGGCGAAGTTGACAGACTGCCCGGAAGCCGCAAACAGGGAACGGTCTTCCGCCAGGGTTGCGGAATAGACCTGGCCTACTTCCACAGTGGCGATGTTGGACTGTGCAGATTGGGGGTTGAGGTTGGCGTCCACATAGGTGGCGGTCGCCTGGTTCTGAATGCGCTCACCGGCGTTGGTACCAACGGCCAAGAGCACGCCTGGCAAGACACACATTGCCAAAAACACCGCAATGGCGGCTTTCAGGCATCTTTGCCGGACAGGGTTATAGGTTTTCATAACATCCTCCAGTTATTAATTAAGGTTTAAGGGCGCAAAACCCTGGCCTTGGCAAGAGGCCGGGATTTAAATTAAACAGCTTGAATCACGATATTTTCACACGGCACCGGTACACCTGGACTTCTCCGGGTTGGATGGCCTTTTTAGGTATCCACCGGAGATGGGTATATTCCTCAGTGCCGACAATTACTTCCTGTTCCACACCATCGGATCCCTTGCGCATGCGCCGGACCGGCTCGTGGTCCCAGGTGGCGCCCCCGTCTATGCTGACCATAAACGTATGAGGCACTTTGCTTGCAGCAGAGCCCGACAGGTATTGTGTGTTTGCAGGAATGGGGACTTCAACCACCAAACCGGTGAGGGTCGAGTTCCCTGCGTTGTTATAAGTCGTCCTGTATTCCACGATATCCCCGGGCAAGGCGGACTCGGTTTTTTCCAGAATTTCCTGGCCCGCTTTATCCGTCTTCACCAGCAACGTCTCCATGAGGCTTTCCAGGGGAGCGGCATAGACAGCGGCGCATACGGCGAAAAACGCCAACAACACCAGGGCGTAGGTTCTTTTTTTGATTTGCTGAGGCATGGCTAAACTCCTGACAAGGTGTGGGCAGATCCGGGCCTGCGGCTCCGGCATGTGCTATTCCACCCTAACGCGGAAACGTATTTCCGCTTGTTCTCCGGGCTGAAGACAAAAAGAATCGTCCAAGCCGCTGTTATCAATGTCGTAGGGATTTCCTACGGTACAGTCAAATTCCTCTCCGGTAACCACACAACTTCCCGTGCCGCCTGGAGCTGGTTCGGAAATAATAGCGGGTAATCCGTCCAGGACCGTAAAAGCCACGGCCGCATCGTGGACGGTCACTTCACAGATGGGTTCCACGCCGTAGTTGATCACTTCCAGCTTCCATATGACGCATTCGCCTGGCTTGGCTTCCAGGATACCTGTACCAAAGGGGGTTTCGGGGGTTCCGTCGCAATCGGTGTCCACCGCTCCGGTTTTGGTGATGGTCAGTTGGGTTCCGTTGACCGTGGTGATATCCAACACGCTGGCAGATGCGGAACCCACAGCCACCTGAGCCTTGAGAACCAGCATATCCCGCGTGAATTCCACTTCGTTCAATGTGGCCTGCACCCGCACCCGGATATTGGTGAAATCGCCCGGGTCCATGGGTATGGCCAGGCCGCCGGAGCCGTCGTCCACCAGGGTCACGGTTTTCCAGGCCGCCGTATCAGGATCGTAGACCACCACATTGTCGCCAATATTGAGGTATTCCACCTTGGTCCAGCCCGACACTTCGGTTCCTGCAAAGGCGGTGGGGAATTCCAACTCGTTACGGAGGTGCGACTGGCTTTCCACAAAAACGATTACATCTTCCCGGGTATTGCCGGTGTTTTGCAAAAGATGCACATAGTGAACAATCGAACCGGGATAGATGGGCGCTGTTTGGTTAGGACTGAGCGCCAAGCTTTCATCGGTAGCCACCACCAGTTGATCCGCCTTGACATCCTGAGCCAGGGTAACAGGGGATTTGACCATAAAAAACAAGGTGACTGCGCCCGTGGACATCTCCGGATTCGAGGTAACCCTGGCGTAACAGGTAAAAATCTGGCCCGGGTCCACAGGACCCGTGTGGGTTATTGTTTCCCCGGCAGGCAGGGTGAATTCCACTTGGATACCCGCAGGCAGGGCCACTGTGCCAGCCATGTTGGCCCAGGCGGAAAGTTCGTAATCATCCTGAAAACTGCCTTCATTGGCGGCATAAAGAGTAAAGATGACTGTCTGGCCCGGAACGGCGGCGAGGGAATTGACCACCGCCGGAGGCGTGTCGGCATTGGCAACGCCTCCGTCATTCAAACCGGGGGCCGGGTTGCTGTTGGCCAAGTCCACGATATGGGCCACTATGGTGGTAAGGGTTTCGGTCACCGTGTCTGCCGCCGGAATGCCGGAGGGGTCGAGGGCTGATGTAGCGGTAACCGTGGCTGTGTATGCCCCGCCGCCAAAAACGCCTGACGGCAGAACCGCTTTAAGCATGATATTGAGAATAGCGCCTTTGGCCATGGGACCGGTGTCTATTGCGCCGTCCCCGTTGGTATCAAGCAACCGGACCGTGCCCGATGCATTGTAGAACACAAAGGTGGTTCCCGGGGGAAAATTCTCGGCAGTGACCGCCAGGTTAAAACTGTCTTCGCTATTGCCCAGATTGGTGACTATATTGGTAAACAGGACGGATTGCCCCTGGCCTGCTTCATCCACCAACTGGCTATCATTGGCTGCATCGTCGTCTCCGCCGTCATTCACCCCGGCAAGGGCGCCTGTGCCGGTATCGGCTATTGTCACGCTGAAAATTTTGGGGAAAACATCCCGGGTGGTGTTGGATTCCACTTCAGGTTCGGTGGTGAGGTTGTCGTCGTCCAGGTCGCCCTGACAGGCGGCAAAATTTTCAATGACAGCGCCGCCATCCAGGTCATTATCCAGTTCCACCACGTAGCTGAAACTCACAAAATCGCCCGCTGCCAGGATGTCAACCTCGCCGGATATGGTTCCGGGAATGGCTGTGTCGTGGGTGGGCGCCTCTCCCACTTGGCCGTCGGCCCCGGTTCCAACCCATTTGGGGAAATCAAACGCCAGGGATGTGTCTTGATAACTGGCGCCCAAGGGAAGATCATCGATGACCACAATGTTTCTGGCGTCACTTGCACCCTGATTTTCAATACGGACAGTATAGAGAATGGTGTCGTCATCCGTACCGCCTGCGTTTTCCTGGTACACGGATGTTTTGGTGATCGCCAGGACTCCGTCGTTAGTTATGTTGACCGTATCCTGGTTGGTGTCGTCCGCGGCGTCGGCGTTGGCGCCCGTATCGGTGACCAATCCGTTCTGGCAGGCGCCGGTTCCTTCCTGGGCACGGACCGTGAGGACTGCCCCATAGGTCTGAGTGTCCAAAGCCCCAAAGGGAACCTTGCCCACCACGATGAGGCTGGCGGTGGCGTCCCGTTCCAGGGTCAGGATTCCGTAACCTGCCTGACCGGAAAGATGGAGGACTTCCTCGCCCGAGTCCACTGCGCCGTTTTGGTTTTCGTCCCAGACAACCTGGAGGCGTTCGAAATTCCCGGAATCTCCCGCAGCTTCCGCCACGGTTACACAGTAGGTATCCTGACCATTGCCCTCATTGGTGAGGGTATGAAACATGACCGCTTCTCCGTCCGGGGAGGCATAGGCGGATCTGTCGCCCTCCAGGCTGGCGGCATAGACCTGCCGGATTGTGAGAGTGACCAGGTTGGTGGTGGTTTGGCGGTCTTCGCCATTTTCATCGGTGAAGAACACCGTACCCTGATTGACGATTTTAGTACCTGCATCCGGCATGGCGGAAAGGGCGACGCCCAGGCCCATGACAACCAAAAACACCAAGGCCGAGGCATAGAGGCATGCTTGTTTGATTCGACGCATCCGGATTGGTTTTTGCTTCATGGACTTTCGTTGCCTCTATTGGTCTATTTTTACAGTGTATTTCACGCTGCCGGTTAATCCGGGTTCCAGGGTTCCGCCATAGGTCCAGGTGACTGTACCTTTGGCGCCGTCTGCGGGTTCAGTGATGACGCCTTCAGTAAGGCCTGCCGGTGTGGTCTCGAATTCCGCCGAGGCGCCCACGTAAGTGGAGTAGTCCACCACGTCGTCCACGACTTTTACATTGGATATACTTCCGGTGCCCTGGTTGGTGAATTCTATGCGGTAGACGGCGCATTCTCCGGGCTCGGCGTCCTTGATGATTTCAAAGGTGGAGTCGATGAGCAGTTCGTCCCCCAGGTTGCCGTCGCAGTTGGTGTCGATGGCGGCTTCCTTGGAAGCGGTCACTTCTCCGGCGCCTTCGCCGCCCGTAAGCACCACCCGGGTGATGTCCGTAACCGTGCGGTTTTGGGTGGAAGCGCCTGACACAAGGCTTGCGGTAAAGATGGTGGTGTCATTCCAGCCGTCGGTCACCTGGCCGGGCACCACGGTCCGCATGAAAAAAGTGTAATCCCCGGTGGGGAAGGACGTGCCGTTGGTGTACCGGGCGTCTCCCGCGTCCAGTTCGCCGGAGCCGTTGGTGTCGTAATAGATGGTCCAAACCAGGCCTTGGGAGGAAGCCGCGCTGAAGGACAGATCGGCGGTGGTTCCCGCAGCGTAAACATCCACCTGATGGACATAATGAATGCTTGTTCCAGCCTGGGTGGTTTGCTCATGATTAGGGGTAAACAGCATGCCGAAAACCGTAACCGTGGTGGAGGACTTGGTGGTGGCAGGGTATTGCCTGCGCTCGTCGGCGTCCGCGCTTTCTTTGGAAAAATAGGAAATCGCGGCGGCCTGGTTGGTGAGTTCCGTGCCTGCCTTTACGCGGTCGTCCACGGTGGCCGTGTATTCTATGACCAGGCTTTCGCCGGGCAAAATGGGCTGTGCGTCGGTCAGGGTCCAGGAAACAGTGCCTGTGGCGGCCGCGAAACTGAGAGGAGCCAGAACAACAGGCGCTCCACCCAAAGTGGCGGACGCCAGGACAGGCGCATTCATGCGCATGCCCGCGGGAAGGGTGTCGGCCACCAGGGTATTGTATGCCGGGGCATCACCCGTGTTGGTGATGGTGATTTCATAATCCACCGTTCCCAGAGGATTGACCAGGGCGGTCTGACCGACAGCCAGGCCCTTGGAGGACTCCAGAACAGGCTGGACCACGTCGATATTCTCGGAATCACTCAACTGTTGCGGGGTATTATCGTACTCCACATAATCCAGGGTGGCGGCGTTGGCCACGGTCTGGGTGGAGGGTGTCAACCCAAAGCCCGCTGCGTCACCTATTCTGGCGCGGTACACGATGGTGAAGGTATCCACCTCGGGCGTATTTGAGTCGAAATTGGCGTTGGTGACATCTCCCATGGTCCAGGTGACAGTTCCGGTTTCTCCGTCCAAAGGCGTATCGCCTGCGGGAATATCGGAGTAGGTGAACTTGTTGGCGCTGGAGTATGGGGCGGCTGCGTCGCCATTCAAAGAGATCGTATCATAGAAAGCCAAGCCGTTGGGCAGGGTGTCTTCCACCACCAGATTGCTTGTCAGGCCTTCGGTCAACCCTATAGTGAGGGTGAAGGTCGCCAAATCGCCGATGCGCACGTCGTTGTCTCCGGGTCCGTAGGTGTCGGAGGTGCGGGCTTTGGCAAAGGAGGTGTCGTCCCTGTTTGTGACTGTGGAGGTGTCTGAGTCGGTGTAGTCGTCCACGCCGCCTGCGCCGTCCCGTTCGTCGGCGTTGGCGCCGGACAGGGAGGTCCAGTCCACATCCACCGTATTGAGAAATTCCTGGCCCGGTTCCACGGCGCCAAGCACGTCCACCTGATAGGTGAAGACCATGGAGGTGTTGGCGGCCAGATTCATGACCAGGGGTGCGCCCTGGGTGCGGCCCCAAACCAGGGTCTGGGCGTCCCCGGCCCCGCCGGTTCCCGAAGTATCGGGGTCGGTCACAATATCTCCCACGGGCGCGTCGGCTGTGATAGCCAGGCCTTCGGGCAGGGTGTCTTCAATATTGATATCGTACGCTGTATAGGCGTTGGTGTTGCCGTTGGTGATGGTGACCTGGAATTCCAGGACATCTCCTGCGTCCGGCGCGGTGAAGGCCGAAAAGTCCGCGTTGCCTCGGGTGACGTTCCTGCCCAGCTTGGTCACGGTGAGCGCGGGTTCCAGCACGGTAAAACTGACGGCCCCGGCGTTGATGGTTTCCGTAGCCGCGGTCTCGCCGTGATCATAGGTGACCGCGCCCAGGTTTTCGTGGGCGGTTCCCGCCTGGTTATCGTTCACGTTGTCAATGCGGGCCGTATACTCGATGATAATCTGGGGGCTGACTGAATTGACCGACTGATCATCTTCCTCGTCGGTCACGATTATTCCGAAATCCCAGGTGAGGGTTCCAGTCGCTCCATCCACGGGATGGGTTCCGTTGTTGACAAGATTGGCCTCCACTGCGGCGTTATCAACGTAGGTGGCCGGATCGATTCCATTGACTGTGGCTATATCCGTGAAGGTAAAGCTCACATCGTAGGTGGCGTTGTTTTCCAGGACCAGCCCCGCGGAACCGGCGTCAAGCTGGTCCGTAACCACCAGATCGTTTGTTGTGCCTTCGGGCAGGTCAATGGTGATGGAGAAGGAACGCCGTGCGCCTATAACATTGGCTGGGAAAACGCCAACCAGGCCTTCGTCGGCTTTGGTGGCAGTCACGGCGCCCAGGGTGAGGTTGTCCGTGGCAGAGGCTTCGTAGTCGTTCAGGCCGCCATCTCCTGGTACATCCCCATTGCGCATACCAAAGGCTGTACCGTCCGAGCCTATGGTTCCGGGGAGGGCTCCGACGGGGGTTCCCCCGGTGGTGTTCAGGGCCACGGTATTGTCGGCCAGGGAGGTCCAGGTCAGGTGGACCGTGTTGTCCAGGTTTTCCAGGGGCTGGGCCTCGGTGTTCACCGTGATGGGATAGGTGAAGGATTTGGTCTGGCCCGGAGTCAGGGTATCGTAGACAAAGAACGGGGCGTCGGCGTTGGTTTCGTCCACGGTGTCCGGAACGGTTCCCCCCACGTTCAAAGTCACATAGGAGAAATCCTCGCCGGAAAAATCCTCAATTACCCGCACGTTGTGGGCGGTCACGGTTCCGCTGGTGTTTCGCACCTGGATGGTGACCACCAGTTGGTCGCCCGCGTCCACATTGGCCTTGGGGGCGATTGTTTTGGTGATAGTAACCACCGGCTCCCGAACAATGACTTCCACGTCCGCCAATTCCACAGTCTGAGGCACGGTATTCAACTCGTACCTGACCTCTGCGTCTGTGTTGTCCAGGCTGGTGGTTTCCACATTGCCAGCCACGTTCGTTACACGAGCGATAAAAGTCACCGTAATGGTCTGGGAACCGGACGCCGGATCCAGGGTTTGATCTCCGAAAGCTCCAAAATTCCAAGTGATGACTGACTGGCCGCCACCGTTGGTAGTGATGGCGGGAGCGATGTTTCCGCCAGGAACAAATCCCCCAGGCAAATTAAATGTGGATCCTTCAATAGCAACCAAACCAAGGGGAAGAGTGTCTTCCAGCACCCAGTTTTCCAGGGTGGAGGGAGGTACGGTAAACTTCAACTGATATTGAATTTCCTCTCCGACTACCGCGTTTTGGGGTCCGGCAAAGGGCGCCACGCCGCCCAATGGGGTTGACGAGGTCGCCATAATAGCCTTGGAGCCTGTTACGTCCACGGGGTCCACATCCGCATCCGCGTTGGCCGTGGCGGAGTATTCCCTGGCGCCCGCCACTTCTCCGCTGGCTACTTCGCTACCAACCGTCTGGCTGCCCGAGGCTTCGTCCAGGGTGTCGTAGGTGACAGTAGCCGTATTCTGAATGGTTTCATTGGGATTAACTGTAATGCCTACGTACACTTGATAGCCAAAGGTAACACTGGCGTTCGGATCCAGCTTGTCCAGGCCCGCGTTTTGAGTATCGTCAAAACTGATTGCCGCTCCGTATCCGCCAAGATTGTTTTCTCCCACATCTCCGCCGTCAGTGGCTCCGTCCCCGTCATTATCAATGCCATCCACAGTAAAGGCCAATAGCTGGAACTTAGCGTTTACTGCGTCCGTGACTTCCACATCATAGGCAGGCGCTCTTCCATTGGCGTTGGTGATGGTGATCTGGTACTCCAGGGTGTCCCCTGCTTTGGCGTTCACACTGTTGGCGAAATTGCCTGCGCCAGCCGGGGAGTCTTCGGTGACATTGCGCACCTGCTTTGTAATGGAGACACTGGGAGTGCTGACCGTCACGGTTTCCTGGCGGTCGACCAGGGCTGGAAATCCGGTGGTGGAAGAATTGTACGTAGTGCCCAAATAGGTGAACGCCGCCGTGGCCGTGTTGGTCAGGTCGGTCCCGTCCACGTTGGCGCCGGTTTCCGCGTTTTGGTTCTGGTTCAGCACACGGGTCGTGATGTCCGCCTGAAAGGTCCCGGACGCATTGGTGTTACTCAGGTTAAAAAGAACACTCCCGGTACCATAGGCGATTGGGGTCGAACTGCTGGAAAGGCCGCTATAGGCTTGATTCACCACATAGCTCATGTAGCCCGTGCCTGTGGCCATGGTATCGGTAACACTGATGCCGGTCACATTTTCCGCGCCGTCCATACCAAACCAGGTTCCCTCGATGCGATAAGTGACATCCTCGCCGATAAGGACTTCCGGATCAACCGAGTCCGCTTCCGTGTTGGACAGCAAGCTCTTGTCCATCCTGAACCCGATGATCCTGGCGCGAATGGTGTCCAGAGAGTAAAGGTCGATGTCCGCGCCAGATGCATCCTGGATCATGCCTTCCACTTGGGCGTGAAAGGTCAATGGGTCGGTTTCATTGGCCACGGTGAGTTGGAAGGTGACGGTCTGGTTTCCGCCCGCCGCAATGTTGTTCAGGGCCAGGGTATAGTTACCGCCGCCGTTATCCGTCATGCCGCCGCTATTGGTGACGGTAAAGCCGCTGCCCACATCCACGGTCAAGGTTCCGTTGTATGCCCTGGCATCCCCCCGATTGTTTACCCTGATGGAAAAGGTCTCCGTATCGCCAGTGCCTGACACAGTGCGGACTATGGGATTGCCCGGGTCGATATCTATGTCCAGGTCGGGCGTTTGTGGATTGACGCTCACGTTGTCGGTGGCGGTGCTTCCAGCCCCGCAGGTGTTTTCATAGGCCAGGCTGACCTGATTGTTGCTCGTGGCAGGCGGAACGGGATCCAGGCCATCGCCGGTGGTTTCCTGGCGGTCGTCCTGATTTTCAGTGCTGTCAATTGCCCCTGTCTGGACAATGTCAAAGGTCAGGGTGACGGTTTCTCCGTACCTGAGGATGTTTTCCTGGACATCCACACTGCCAATGGCGCCGACATTATCATACAATGAAAACACGGGGGCGGTTGCAGATCCCGTTTGAACAAAATGGGTCAGGCTTCCGGTCCCTCCGATGGAGACCGCGTTAAGGGAGGTATCCAGGCTGAATCCACCGGGCAGGGTATCGGTCAAAACCAGGTTCCGGGCCGTACCACCTTCATTCGTCACAGTAAGAACTATCCTGCCGCTGGTGCTCAGGGCGCCTACCCCGCCCAAACCGGTAATGGATTGCGTGATGTTGGCCGAGTTCCCCAAAACAGGTACGGTTCTTAGGTACGCCGGGTCTTCGTTGTCGTCCGGGGATGTGAGGGCTGTGCTCCCGCAGCCCCACTGCACATAGGCTGTGTTTGTCTGGTTGGAGCAGGCGTTCTGAACAGTTCCCTCAAAATAGTAGGTAATGGTGTTTCCCGCCGGTATGTCGGGGATGGACATATAACCGGTGTCTATCCCAGCCAGTGCGTTGGGGCTGGAAAAAGTAGCGTTATCGTCCCATCGGGTCAGGGTGAAATTGCCTCCGATGACATCCCGCAGTTCCACGTTTTCAGCGGGTTCGGGGCCGTTATTGACAATGCTCACCCGCCAGATGATGGTGTCGCCCTGACCGCCGTACACGGTGTTGGCCTGATTGGCTTCGGTTTGTCCCGCTGTTTGGTTCCAGCCGGTTTTTGTGAGGGTGATTTCCGGCTGGTCAATGGGCACGTCAAAGCCAGCGCCGCCCGCCACGCCGGTTCCCACGCCGCCGCGCTCGCAGGGTTTTTCCCAGGTGGCCGTGGCTGCAATGAGCTGGCTGGAGTTGAAATCCTCGTCCACATTGACCTCGAAAGAAATGATGTAGGTGTCGCCTATGTTCATGTCTTCCAACACGGCCACGTAGCCCGTGTCCCCTGGGTTGGACGCTCCTGACCAGGTGAATTCGTTGCCAATAATGACAGGGTCGCCGATGACCCCGGGCACTCCGTTAACCAGCAATGCAGCGGTGCCATTGACATATTCCAATCCGGTGGTTCCCAGGTTTTGGGTGGCCACCACGTTGTAGTTGTAGGTGCGTCCGTTGTTGACCAGGGTCAGATTGATGATGCCTGTCCCGCACATGGCTGCGCCAACAGACGAGTTGGACAGGGTCATGAGCGAGGGCGGCTGGGTGAAAACAGGAACTGTGCTTGCCGCCGCCACTTGGCATTCCTGGAATGCGGCGGTGCTGTCCGTATAGCCGTAGGTTGCCCGGACCATGCTGGAGTTGGTGTAGTTACATGATGCGCCGGTCAGTTCCACGGTGACTTGCACTTGACGGACCTGATTGGGGGCCAGGTCTCCCAACTCCCATGTAATATCCCAAGCGGCGCCTCCATCTGCGACGGCAGGGTTGACGCCCGGGTTATCCGGGGCTCCGTCTATGGTGGAGTCCACAAAATTGAACATCTTGTTTAGTTCTTCGACAAGCCGGACATTGTAGGCGGTTCCCGAGCCTTTGTTGGTGACGTAAAAGGTCCAGGAGAGTTCTCCCGAACTGGCCTGCACCTGGGCGGGAGTGGCGTTCACCCGAAGATCGCCCACCAGTTGAATGATGGGGGAGTCGCTGGCCGTGTCGGAGCAGGATTGTCCGCAGTCGTCGTCATAGTCCAATTGGGCGTCGATGGAGTAATCGCCGGAGCAAGTTTTGACGGCGTCAAAGTAAATCATGCCCGACTCGCCGGAGCCTAATGGATTGGGAAATGTAAAAATGACATCAGAACCCGATTCACTCACCGCCGGATAATTGGCTGCCCCGCCAAAACCGCTGAAAGTTGGATTGCCCAGGTATTCGTAATTGGTGGTGTCTACCGTGACGACCGTATTATTGGCGTTCCAGGGGGTGAGTTTATTCACCGAAACAGCTACGGGCAAAGTTTCAGCCACGGACAAAGGCTGGGATTTGGAGATGGAGTTGGTTCTGAGGTCCACGCCCAGTTCCATGGCGGCCCGGGACACAGGCACGATTTCTCCCAGAAAAAAGCGGCTGCCGCCCACCTCGGAACAACCAGCCGTGGATTGGGCGATATAGACTTCGGTTTCGGACAAAAACGCGCCTGTGGGAGTGCAAGGGGCCAGGGAGCTGTTGCTCACCCGCAGGGAATAACGGAATTCCACAGTTTTGTTGGCTACCGCATCACCGCCAGTGGCTGCGGTGAGGAAACCCAGGTCCACGGTGAGGGGTGAAACCGAGAGGATGCTTCCCGGCGGCACAGCCACAAACCCGCCTCCTGCGTCGTATGTGAGGGAAACAGGCACATAGGTCTGACTTCCCTGGAGCCGGTCTATCATGGAGGAGCCGGTCCATACGCCGCCGCTGAGCGGGTCAAAATTCAGAGTTACGGAGTAATTCACATCCGAAGACGGGCATACGTTAAAGCTGCCGCCTGCCGGGGTGTTGAGAATTTCCTTGGTTTCGTCCAGTTCCACTCCTGCCGGGGGTTCCTTGCTTTGGAGGTACACGCTCGCCGTGGCGCTGGCGGACTCCGGGCAGGGACATTTGGTTTGAGCGTTGAGAATCTGGGCGGTATTGGAAATATAGTTGCCTGCTAAACAGGGATCAGTGGTGGTGGTGGCTTCCACAATTAAAAAGGGGGACGTGGCAGCCTGGGCCGGAGAAAGCTCCCAAGTGATGGCATTTCCCACAAGGTCTATGTCAACTGTGCCAATTGGAAAGTTAATCTGCGTAAGATTAGTCAGTGTGGCCGGGAAGGTGTCCGTGACAACAATATCTTCACCCTCCTTCCACCGGTCCGCTTCGGTCAGGGACGGAGTGATGGTAAAGGTGATTTTTTCGCCCAGGAACACACGCTCCTGATCCCCTCCCTCTGTTACGAAAGACTGGTCAATGTCCAGAGTAGGGCCTGTCTGGCTGTCGTATGTGGCGATCACAACAGGCGGGGCGAATGCGTCGCCGCAAGCATTGGCGTACGCGGGGGAGAAAATCAGGGTGCCCGACGCCCCGGCGCAGGGATCATCTGCGGACAGGGAGATGGTCAGGGTTTCCGTATCGCCCACGGCGATGGTTCCGCTGTCCAGGGTAAAAACGCCAGCGCCGTTATGTGTCCAGCCTGCGGAAACGCTGTCAACGTTCACGTCACCCGGAAGGGCGGTGGAAATGGAAAAATTATAGGCGGTTCCCCGGGTGTTCACGGGGTTGTCCGGATTCTGAATGGTCAGGACCATGTCCCCGGTTCCGCAATAATCCAGGGAGGCGTCGGCCGTGCCGATGGTCACGTTAGGCTGCTTGAGGGTAAGGAAGGGGGAACTGTCATCCGTGTAAGTTGTGCCTATGTCGCAGGGATTTTCAGCCTCCACGTCGATGGACAAGTCATCGCAACCAGCCACCGCCAGTTCAAAGGTGAACTCCCGGCTTTCGCCTGCTGGAATTTCTCCGGTGGTAACTGTGTAACTGTTTCCGGCAAGGGTAGGCGTCAGGGTTCCGCCCACCAGGGATGGGCTGGAAAAATCCGCACCCCAATTGGCTGCAAAATCTACTTTAAACAGGGAGCCTTCGCCGTCGTTGGTGATCCGGGCCGTCAGTTGGACCGTATCGCCCACCTCCACGTTGAAGGGGTTGGGCAAAACCGGAATCAGGTCCACCTCGATGAGGCCGGACTTGATGGTAACCAGGTCGGAGTTGGCGTCCGGGGATTGGGGCTCGTCATAGGTGGCGGTTGCCGAGATCAGTTGCTGGCCGGGAAGGGCGTTGCAGTCCGTCGCCAGCCTGTAGGTCATGTCAATGCTTTCGCCCGGGTTGAGGGTCAGGCCCTCCACAAAGTCGATGGTGAAAGGATCGCCAGGGGTGACGCTGCGTGTGAGCCCCCGGTTGTTGGTCAGGGTGCCGTTCACATAGGAAAAGCCCACGGGTATGTCCACGGAGACGGTGATATTGGTGGACGTAAGGGCCGTGGCATTGGATAGGGCAAGCTGGTAGGTCTGGCCCTGGGAGCCTGTGATGGAATCGTTGATAAAGGCGTCCGGGATGGTCTGGGTGATGGTGAGAGGACCGGCCTGGGCGCTTGCGGCGAGGGTGCACCCCAAGAATAATATCACAAAAATGTGGCGAAACATAGTGTTCTAGCCTGAAATAACTATAAGTAACAATAGAGGAGCATGACTAGCACAGAATGACCGCCACGCACGAGATTGAAAATTTAAACTAAGGTCAAAAGTAGTGTCAAGTTTTTTTTGATACTCATTATCAAAAAGGCCGGTCATTTATTCCCACTTAACAGGACGGAATAAAATTTAGGATAGAATATGTTACTAATTGTTTTTACAGTATTTTTTGTCTAAATATATGGAGGCCGGAAGAAACTATTTCTAAAAAACATAGGAATAGTGCTATTGGTCAGGATTTTAAAAAGGCCCAATATGAAAAATGCATCTCAAATCATTTTTTATGGGGTATCGTGAGTAATTTCCTCCAATAAATAACTTGTTTTTTGATATTATATAGAACTATGTACTTTTTTTATACAATAGGTAAGGCATTATAGCCCAGGAGGTCCTAATGGATAACACACTGATTTTAATTAAATTAAAAACATACCAAAAAAAGGACGATCTTTTGAACATCGGTAAATTATACCGAACTGCATAAATGAAGTTGCTTTAAATGTAATTTATCTTTGTTCAGTTTTTAGAAAATCATAAACTTTGGCCTCAATGGAAGTATTGACGCAAAAAAAAGGGTTTCCACCCGTTGGGCGGAAACCCTGAAAAAATCTTATCTATCCCCCAATAAAGGTGGGGAAATTTATATTATTTATGACAAGGGCCGGTTTATTCCTCGCTGGAGGCCGGGTCGGCCGGTACGATTTCCGGGCTGTCATCTCCCGGGACGGGTTGGCCTTGCAATGTGCGGATTTTTTCCATGGCCTCGGCGGCCTGGGGGTGCCCTGCTTTTAAGGCCACATCCAACACTTCAAGCGATTTTTCCAAATCCCCGGCCTGGGCAAGGGCCAAGCCCAGAAGATATACGCCTGAGGGATTACCGGCCTTGGCTGACAGGGCGGCCCACTGCTGTGCCCGGGCCGAGTCTTTTTCCTGAAGAAAAAGAAGGGCCAGCTTGTTTAGGGCCGGCACATAGCCTTTGGCGCCAGCCTTGGCCAGCCATTGTTTGGCCGCGTCCGGGTCTTTGTCCACCCCGGCGCCTCCCAGGTAACAATTACCCAGGTTGCTCATGCACAGGAGATTTCCCCCGGCGGCGCCTTTGGTGAACCATTCGATAGCCTTGGCAGGGTCCTTGGCCGCGCCCTGGCCCTGGAAGTACATGAGGCCCAGGGTGGCGCAGGCATTCCCGCTGCCTCGTTCGGCGGCCCATTGGAGCCAGGTAAAGGCCTTTTCATAATTTTGGGCCACTCCTTCTCCCCGATAGTACATCTGCCCCACGGTGTTGGCGGCGGCCGGAGATCCTCCGTAGGCTGCCTTAAGTCTCCAGGCAAAGGCCTCTTCCAGATTTTTCTCCACGCCTACGCCATTGTAATAGGATTCTCCCGCCACGATCATGGAGACCATGTGGCCTTTTTCCGCAGCCTTCAAAAACCATTCAAACGCTTTTTCAGGGTCCTTTTGCACGCCAAATCCGTTTTTATAATAGGATGCCACCAGGGCCATGGCTTTGGCATCGCCCTGGTCTGCACCTCGGGAGGCCCAGGCAAATGCCTGGGGGTTGTCTGTATCTCCAAAAAGCCCTTTCAGGTGTCCGGCTGACAATAGGATCTGCGCCGGAATGTGTCCGGCTTCTCCGGCCTTGGTCGCCCATTCCAAAGCCTTTTGCCCGTCCTTTTCCACGCCGTCGCCCTGGAGGTACATCCGGGCCAGTTGAAGTTGGGCTTCCGGGTCTCCTGCCCTGGCCTTGTCCAGGGTCTTGTCCAGGACCTCGTTTTCCACAGTGGCCCTGATTGCGTAATTTTCAGCGTGGTCCCGGATATCCGTCCAGGGCAGGCATCCGCCCTTTGCCGCGCTTTGGGCAAGGGTTTCCGCAGCCGGAGGCTTAATCTTGAATGTGCCCACCCTGGTGGTGCTTTCGTTCCCGGGTCCGCCAAGGGATATGACCACGTAATCGGTCGCGCCGGGCTCTCCGTCCAGGTCCACGGTGTGCTGATGTTTGAGAGCCACGGAATTCTGATTTTGGGTGCTTAACTCCATGGTGAGCTTATAGGCTTGGGCAGGGGCCGAAAACAAATGACAACTGCCGGTGGCCCCGGGATTGTCTTCGTTGGATTCCCCCGCCTCCACGGTTCCCAGTTCTCTACCGTCCACCGACAGTTTGGCGGAAATCCTGGACAGGGGACTTTGTTTAATGATTTTGACCACCAGGGCGGAAGATGCGGACTCCGGGGCCGGACTTTCACTGGCAGGCGCCAGCGTGGCGTGGCGGCATCCCGTGACCGCAAGCAAGGCGCAAAGGAAGCAAGCCAGGAGAAACAAAGATTTTCTGCCAGGAAGGGCGTTAAGAAAAAAACAACTTGCCGGGGAAAAACGCATGGTGTGTTTCATGAGAGACCAATCCGTTATCATGACTGAAGGTTGGGTTGTGTCGGGTCCTGCCAGGGGCAGGCCGGGCTATGTTTCTTGCCAGGATATCATAAGAGGAGATATCCGTCCATGGGCAGTTCCTCGCGCGCCCTGATCGGGTAAGGGTCCAGGGGTAAATCCCCTGGTCGGCAGACATCCATTCCGGGAAAAACGTCTTGCTAAAAGATATGGAACATGACAAAAATCAGGCATGTGAACAGGCTGTTGTGGATCGCTCATCCGGCTGTCCTGCCAGAGAGAGCGCAACATATAACTTTGAAATTATACTGGCTTAAGGAACAGGGACCCTATGAGTGACAAACAGGTGATATATTCAATGGTGGGCGTTGGCAGGGTTCACCCTCCCAACAAGCAGGTTCTGCGGGACATCACCCTGGGCTTTTACTATGGCGCCAAAATCGGGGTGTTGGGCCTTAATGGGTCGGGAAAAAGCACCCTGTTGCGCATTATGGCAGGCCTGGATAATGATTACCTTGGCGAAACCATTCTTTCCAAAGGTTACACCCGGGGCCTTTTGGAACAGGAACCGGTTTTGGATGACACGAAGACCGTGAGACAAATTGTGGAGGAGGCTGTTCAGCCCATTGTGGACCTGCTGGCGCGCTTTGAGGTGATCAACAACAGCTTTGGAGACCCGGACGCCGACATAGACGCCCTGGTGGACGAACAGGCCAAGGTTCAGGACGCCCTGGACGCTGCCGATGCCTGGACCCTGGACAGCAGGCTGGAACTGGCCATGGAAGCCCTGGGATGTCCGCCTCCCGACACGCCGATCTCGGTGACTTCAGGCGGGGAAAGGCGGCGGGTGGCCTTATGCCGCCTGTTGCTTACTCAGCCTGACATCCTGCTTTTGGATGAGCCCACCAACCATTTGGACGCCGAAACCGTGGCTTGGCTGGAGCGCCACTTACGGGATTACAAGGGCACGGTCATCGCCGTGACCCATGACCGGTATTTCCTGGACAACGTGGCTGGCTGGATTCTGGAATTGGACCGGGGCCACGGCATCCCCTGGAAGGGCAACTATTCTTCATGGCTGGAGCAAAAAAAGGACCGTTTGGCCAAAGAGGAAAAGGCCGAGTCCAAGCGCCAACGTACCCTGGCCAGAGAGCTTGACTGGATTCGCATGAGCCCCAAGGCCCGGCAGGCCAAGGGCAAGGCCAGGGTCAACGCCTACGAAAAATTATTGAGTAACGAATTCGAAAAACGCCGGGAAGAGCTGGAGATCTACATTCCCCCGGGACCCAGGCTGGGAGACTCGGTCATTGAGTTCCAGGGGGTCACCAAGGCTTACGACGACAACGTGCTCATAGACAACTTTTCCATGATCGTACCACCCGGCAGCATAGTGGGTGTCATAGGCCCCAACGGCGCCGGAAAGACCACCATGCTCCGCCTCATCACCGGGGCCCAGGAGCCGGACGCCGGAACCATTACTATGGGCCAAACCGTGAAGTTGGCCTATGTGGATCAGTCCCGGGACGTCCTGGACGGTGAAAAATCCGTATGGGAGGAGATTTCCAGCGGCAATGACATCCTTGTGTTGGGAAACAGACAGGTCAACTCCCGGGCCTATGCCTCCAGTTTTAATTTTGCAGGCTCAGACCAGCAGAAAAAGGTGAAAACCCTTTCAGGCGGGGAGCGCAACCGGCTGCATATGGCGAAAATGCTCGCCAAGTGCGCCAATGTGCTTCTTTTGGACGAACCCACCAACGACCTGGACATCAACACCCTCAGGGCCTTGGAGGAAGCCATAGAAAACTTTGCGGGCAGCGCCATTGTGGTGAGCCATGACCGCTGGTTTCTGGACAGGGTGGCGACCCACGTGATTGCTTTTGAAGACGAAAGCAAGGTGGTGTTTTTCCCCGGAAACTTTTCCGACTACGAAGAAGACCGCAGGCGGCGGTTGGGCTCGGACGCAGACACCCCTCACAGGGTTCGTCACAGGAAACTAACCAAGTAGCAGGGAGCTTTTTCGATACAACCGGATGGGGACCATGGACGCCCGAAAAAAAAAATTGCTTGTTTGCCTGATGCTGTTAGTGCTTGCTTTGGCGGGATTTCACGCCCTGCCCCAGTGTGATTTCACCAACCTGGACGACAGCAACTATGTGCAAAATAATTCTGTTATGGGCCATGGAATTTCCCTGCACAGCATCAAATGGGCTTTTACCACCTTGCATGGCAGCTACTGGATACCGCTTACGTGGTTGTCATTGCTCTTGGATGCACATCTTTACGGCATGAATGCAGGGGGTTACCATTTGACCAACCTCCTGTTTCATATCGCCAACGGGTTTTTGCTTTTCCTGCTATTGAACCGGGCCACCAGGCGCTTGTGGTTGAGCGCTCTGGTGGCTGGCCTTTTTATGGTGCATCCCATCCAGGTGGAATCCGTGGCCTGGATCACTGAAAGAAAGGATGTGCTTTCGGTTTTTTTCTGGATGCTCACGTTTCATGCTTACCTCGCTTATGTGGAAAATCCCCGAAGATCAACCTATCTGCTGATGGCGCTTTTGTTCACTCTGGGGCTCATGGCCAAGCCCATGATTGTTACCCTGCCCTGCGTGATGCTGCTTTTTGATTTCTGGCCTTTGGGGAGAATGGAAGGCAGTTCCACGAGAGAAAAGTCCAGGCATTTTGCGAGGCTGGTTTGGGAAAAGGCGCCTCTTTTTGTATTGGCTGCTATTTTTTCAGTCCTGACCGTGATTACTCAGGGGCCAAATGCCATGGTTGGCCTGGAATCAGCGCCTATGCAGGTTCGGCTGGGAAATATGGGCGCGACGTACCTGATCTATCTGAAAAACATTTTCTGGCCCTCCCGGCTTGCAATTTTCTATCCTGCGGTCCCTGATGGCCTGGGGCTCCTGAAAGCCTTCTCCTGGGGTGCATTGGGTGTCATTTCCGCCTTGGTAACGATCTACAGAAAGCATGCATACCTTTTCGTGGGATGGTTCCTTTTTGTGGGAGTGCTTTTTCCTGTGAGCGGCATTTTGCAGTCGGGACTCCAGGGAATGGCGGACCGTTTTGCCTATATTCCGGTCATTGGAGTCTTTATCTTGGTGGTTTTTGGGTTGGGAGAGCTGACCAGGCGATTTCCTGTAGCCAAAATACCCGCAATTTTGGCGGGTGTTGCGGCGCTGGTTGTGTGCCCTTTGCTCACCGCCAAGCAGGTTTCGCACTGGAAAAACAGCATAACCATTATGGAGCATACTCTTGAGGTAACAGAAAACAATTGGTTTGCAGAACAGGTTTTAGGCTCCGCTCTTTACAAGGAAAATCGTTTGGATGAAGCCATTGTTCACTTGAAAAGATCCTTACAGCGGCACCCGGATTTTCCTCCTACCTACAACGCCTTGGGAATGATAATGGCTGCCCGTGGCGAGTATGAAAAGGCTGTGAAACTATACCTTCGGGCTATCGGGGATGGAGCAAAGGCCTACCAATACTACAATAATCTGGGGGTGGCTTTTCTCAAGGCAGGGAAGGAAGAAAGCGCGCTGGAGGCCTTTAAACAAGCTATGGAAAGAGAACCTGGCTCTCATCAGGTTCACTTCAACACGGGCATGGTTTACCAGCAGATGGGCGACCGCCGGCTTGCAAAACTCTATTACCACAAGGCCCTGGAACTAAAACCAGACTTACTCGATGTCTACAACAACCTGGGAATTATGGCCATAGCCGATGGGGAATTTGGCACGGCTATGCAGTGTTTTCAGCAGACTCTTCAGGGGGATTCCCAATATTCCGCCGCGTGGTTCAACCTTGCAAAATTGTGGGCGGCCATGAATGAATTTGAAAAAGCCCGGTCTGTTTTGAAAAAAGTCGTCCAGCACTCTCCACGAGACTGGGAAGCAAGAATTTTGTTGGCCAAAACCCTGATCGCCCTGGGGCAGAATCCCCAAGCCAAAAGCCAATACGAGGCAGTCTTGACGGGTGATCCCAATAATGTGGAAGCAACTCAGGGTTTGGAGGCGCTTTTGCGGCTGAAAGGCGACAAATAAAAATAATTGGTTCATTGGTATTTGAATAACTTTTTTTGTTTTCCTCCTTATCAAAAGACCTTCCGTCAAGGATTGCTCCATGAGGTTCAGCACCGACAAAAATCACATTAACCCGCCTGCCAGGGCCATTGTCCTGGGGATCATACTCCCTTCCGTTGTGCCCATAGTCCTTTTTGGGCTTTTGGTTTTTGCCGTTCTGTTGCCTGCAATCCGTTCCACCATCATAAACCAGAAGAGGGAAAATATTCGCCAGCTAACAGAATCCGCCTGGAAAGTGCTGGACTCCTGCGGGCGCATGGAGAAGTCGGGGGAACTCACTGCCTGGGAAGCGCGGGAGCAGGCCAAACAGATTATAGGAAACATGCAATATGGCAAGGATGGTCTGGACTATTTTTGGGTTCAGGACATGGTCCCACGAATGATAGTTCATCCGTACCGGCCTGATATTGTCGGCCAGGATGTATCGGATATCATGGACTCCCATGGCCTGCCTTTGTTTGGCCAAATGGCGCATCTGGTGGAGAAGCAGGGGGAGGGCTTTATTTCCTATTACTGGCAATACAAGAACAATCCTCTCAGTTTCACGCCCAAGTTATCCTATGTTAAGGGCTATGCCCCTTGGGGTTGGATTATAGGGACCGGCGTGTATGTGGATGACCTGCACACCGAGGTCAACCGGATAACCGGCAATCTGATCTGGTGGAGCCTGGGCATTCTTGTCATGGCCATTCTATTGATGGTCATGGCGATCAAGCGCAATTTGGCTGCTGAACGCCAAAGGCTTGATAGTGAAAGCGCCCTGGAAGATACTTGGGAGAAATACCGCATTCTGGCGGAAAACATGACCGACGTGGTTTGGGCCTTGGACCTGAATACCAAACGATTATCCTACATCAGCCCGTCCGTTGAGCATATGCTGGGGTATTCCGTGCACGAGGCCATGGCGGACGCCCCCTTTAGTCTCACCATACCTGAATCCCAGCACACCTTTATGGAGGCCTTATCTTCCGCCCTGGATTTTGCGGAGAAAAACCCAGGGGCGCCATACACGGACACTATGGTGTTGCAGGAGTTTCATAAGAACGGATCCGTGGTGGGTTTGGAGGTCAGCGCAGCTTTGACGTACGATGAGAAACTTCGGCCGCACCTTGCTGTTGGGACCATCCGCAATGTGACAGCGCGCATGCGGGCTGAAAAGGCCCTGCGGGCCAATGAGGCGCGCTTCAGGGCTATGACGGAGAATTCCGCAGACGTGATCCTGGTATTGGACCACAGCCTGAAACCAATCTACGTCAGCCCTTCGGTAAAATTCTTTGGATGGACTCCTGAGGAGGTTCTATCGCAAGGATATAAGGGGTTTATTCATCCTGACGACGTAAGGGAACTGGCGGGGGCTGTCAGCACCGCGGCCCGGACTCCTGAAAAACCCGCACGAATGAATGGAATCCGGGTGAGAAGAAAGGACGGCAGCTACGCCTTTATTCAAGGACTCATGACCTACCTTCCGGACACGCCCGGGGTGGACGGATTTTTGGTCAACGGCATGGATGTAACTGACCGGAAAATGGCCGAGGAAGCCCTGGAGAGAAACGAAAACCTTTATAGGGGCCTGTTTGAAAATTCCGGGGCCGCCACAGTTGTATTCGGGGACGACGGCATAGTGAGCATGTGCAACAGTGAATTTTCCCGGTTGACCGGGTATTCCCGGGACCAGATTGTCGGCCAAATGCACTGGTCTTCCTTTTTCCACCCGGATGAAGTGCCTCGATTGCAGGGCTATCATCGCAGGCGTTCTTTGGGGTTGCTGGCGCCCAAGTTATACGAAATCAGGGTGCTTACCAGGGGCGGAGAGGTTCGGCACACGTATAACCGGGTGGCGATGGTGGAGGGAACCAATGACCGGATATCCAGCCTGCTGGATATAACAGACCTTGTTCTGACCCGGAAGGAAAAGGAAAGGCTGGAAGGCAGCCTGCGCCAATCCAACAAAATGGAAGCTATCGGCGCCCTGGCAGGAGGAATTGCCCATGACTTCAACAATATCTTGTTTCCCATCCTGGGTTTTACGGAAATGGCCCTGGAGCAGGCAGCTCCGGATGATCCCAATCGGGAAAACCTGGACGAAATCCTTAAAGCCACACTGCGTGCCAAGGCCCTTGTGTCTCAGATACTCACTTTCAGCCGCCAGACCAGCGAGAGTCTCAAACCGGTACGGCTGAAGCCCATTTTGGAGGATGTTCTGAGCCTGATTAGGGCCACGGTCCCTTCCTACGTTAAGATAAGGCAACACCTGGATAAGGATTGCGGCGTGGTGTTTGCCGATCCCAATCAGATCCATCAGGTGGCCATGAACCTTTGCACAAATGCCTTCCAGGCCATGCGTGAGAACGGGGGGGAACTTAAGGTAAGTCTGGGCCAGGTGGATTTGAAGGAGGAAATGGATCAAGATTCTCCCTCCGAACTTCCCCCTGGCAAATATGTAAGGCTTAGCGTAAGCGACACCGGGCCAGGAATGAGCCAGGATGTATTGGACCACCTTTTCGAGCCCTACTTCACAACAAAGGCCGTAGGGGAAGGAACAGGCATGGGTCTGGCTACAGCCCATGGAATTATTCGCAAGCATGGCGGGGCCATTCGGGTCCGGAGCCGGTTGGGTGAGGGCAGCCGATTTGATGTGCACATACCAGCCGTCGTCAATAACTCTGATGAATTGAAAGAAAACGAGACCGGCCCGGCGCCCACCGGATCGGGCCATGTGCTTCTGGTGGATGATGAGGTGCAGGTTCTTGAACTGACCTATCAAATGCTGAAAAAACTGGGGTATACGGTGACTGCACAGGTCAGCAGTGCCGAGGCATTGTCACTGTTCAGGGATGATCCGTACTCCTTTGACCTGGTGCTAACGGACATGACCATGCCTGACATGACAGGGGATAAGCTGGCTGAGGCGGTCATGCATCTTCGACCGGAAATTCCGGTGATCCTGTGCACAGGTTTTTCCGAAAGGCTCTCACGGGAAGAGGCCGGGGAGATAGGGATTTCGGATTACATTTTAAAGCCCGTGATAATGAAGCATCTTGCCGAGGTGGTTTACAAAGCGATGAACAGGAACACGGGCAACTGAGGCTTTTATCCCCTTGCGGTGGTTTCCGGGTTTTGGGGGCCCAGGCCGATTTTTTTCAAGTAGTAAGGGGGGTATCTTTTATTTAGCATGCGTCCGGGGCCCAAAAGCAAAGCTGCGGGCAAGACAAGCCGGAAAACCAGGGTCCAGGGCATGACACCCAGTTTGGGGAAAATGCTGGGTGACAGGGAAAGAAGGCCGCATGCAAAAAATAGCCCGGCCCATGATCCGGTCATGTTCCGATTGATTTGCCTGAAGATATCTGTTTCCCAAAAATCCTTGGAAGCTGTCTTTTTTGCAAAAAAGGTCGTGAAGGGAGTCCAGCCAGCCAAAAGGGGAATGAGGGCCATGGCCAGGAAAAGGCCATACAACAATACAACGGTATATTGTCCCAATACCACCCTGGCGTCCGGGGGCAAAACCCATACGCCTACGGTTTCCAAGGCCAGGAATACGACCATGGTCTTGAGAACTGGAGAAGCCTCATCCTTACTGCGCATGACCATAAAAAAGGCGCTGATGACAACCAGGCTCACAGGCGCCGCTGCCTTGACCGCAAGGCCACGAAAACCCGTCATTTCACCCGCGATCATAAAAGACATTATGCACAGAATGGGAATCATAATTCGCACTTTCAGCCTATTTTAAGGCTGAGTTCGGCAACGCGGCGGCCTAGTTTCTCCCCGTTTAACAAAGCAGGCTCGCCGGGCTTGCCAACGCAGGCCACACCGTAATGGCCTGTGGCGCTCATGGGGTCTCCCACCACAATCATGCCATAAATGAACATGCACTGGATAATGGAAAGCATGGTGGTTTCCTTGCCGCCGGTGGCGTCTCCCGAGGTTGCAAATGCGGCGCCCACTTTATTTTCCATTTGTTTGCGGGTGCTTACAAAGTCATCAAAAACCTTTTTCAACTCTGCGGCCATGCTTCCAAAATACACGGGAGAGCCTGCAATGATCCCTGCGGACTGGGTAAAGTCGTCCTTGACAACTTCTTCAGTATTTTTAAGGACTGCACGGACGCCAGGAACAGCGTCCACTCCAGAGGCGATGGCCTCGGCAAGCCGCCGGGTATTCCCCCCTTTGGAGTAATAAAGTACTAAAACCTGCATATTGGTCTCCTGATGCTCCCGGGCATCCGGCCTATTTCCTGGCGCGGAACTCTTCCAGGTGTCCCATGACTTCCTGCAGCAGGGGCTGGGGATAGGCCGTGCCTACCAGATCGTTCCATACCGGTTTTGTCAGAGCCTTAAGTTCGTTCAACTCCTCAGGCGAGGACTCCACGAGTTCCACACCGTACTGGATCATGGCCTCCATGCACTTTTCGTTGGCAACCCGGGTTTTGGCGACAAAACGGTTGGTAATGCCCTGGCGTTCCCCTTTGATGGACTTCTGGTACTTGGCATCCACACTGTTCCAGGCATGGGAGGAAATGACCATGGTCACGGGCGAATAGCGGATTTTCATGGGATTGACATACCGGAATTTGGAATAGAGCTGTGTTCCAACCACCCATATTGCCGGTCCTATGTTTCCGTCTGCCATGTCCCTTTTCACTTCCTTGGCCACGTCGGGCACATTGGTGGGTACGGGAATGGCGGAAAGAGCCAGCATTGTTTGTTCTTCCAGGCGTCCAGCCCAGTTGATGCAGCGGGTGCCTTTGAAATCACTTGCCTTGGTAAGGGGCTTGGTGATGGAGTAGACTTGGTCAAAATCCTGATCGATCCAGGCTATCAGGGCAAAATTATTATTCTCCATGTATTTGTCGAAGGTATTGATCATCTTTTCCCGGATATAATCCACTTCCTCGTAACCGCGGAAAAGAAAAGGCAGGGACAGAACGGAAAATTCCTCACATGCCAGGAAGGTGCCGCCGCCGCTGAGGCCCGCCCCCTGAAGCACCCCTTGCTCCACCTTTTCCAGGACGTGCTCATCATCCCCCATGATCCCACCCCAGTAAGTTTTGAGGATAACATTGCCATCCGAGGCATTTTTAATGTCAGGAATCAGGATCTGGTCCACATAAATAGCCCACCCCACATTTTTTGGGGCGAGAGTTCCCACTTTCCAAAAGCCCACTGGGGGCTCATCCCCTTCGGCGTGGACGCACGGGGCGACAAGGGCCAGGATCATGAGCATAAAGGCAAACCCAACGGAAAAGGCTCGAAGCATGGGGATATCCTCATGGTTTTGCCCGGAAGTCCGGAATCCCGGGGCTAAGGTGTAGAAAGGCCATATGGAGCAGGATACAATGTGAACTCCAACAGTTCCCTTGAAATCAGAATACTTAACACTTTGCACCCCACCGATTCAAGTGCATTTTGATATCGGGCGGGCTTGCCGAGCGCAACCAGGCTTGACATGGGTATCCATAAGGATTCCCTCCTTTGGACGCCGGGCTTTTTATGAAAGGTCTAAGCCAAAATTTTTTTTTTTGGGGGCTACGACCCCCGAGACATTTAAAGTGACGTTCTATATTCTTTCAGGTAGCCCACCATTTCGTCAAGTAATTCTTGCGGGTACATTACATCCACCATTTCCTCTGCCACCGGAGCCAGGGCCTTTTTGATTTTCTCCATTTCTTCCGGCTCGGGTGTGGTTTCCACCATGCCATAGCGCAGCATGGCTGCCAGGCTTTTTTGGTTGTCCTCGCGGATTCCCGCCACGAACTTGGCTGTCAGCTCTTCCCGGATTCCAAGCATGTTTTTTTGATGGTTGTCAGAAACAGAGTCCCAGGCCTCCCTGGTCACCACAATGATGGCCGGTGCATAACGGATGTTCATGGTATTAACGTATCGGCTGATAGAGTACATTTGGGTGCCCACCATCCAAATCGCCGGAGCGATGTTGGTGTCCACGATTCCGGACCGGAGAGCCGCCGGGATTTCAGGCACATTGACAGGGATGGGACTGGCGCCCAGCCTTTCCAGGACCCGTTGCTCCAATTCGCCGTACCAGGTCACGATCCTGGCCTTGGAAAAATCCTCCAACCTGGTGAGTTTGTGGTTGATGGAGTAGAACTTGTCAAAGTCCTGATCAATCCAGACGATGAGTTTGTATCCGTTGTCTTCCATGTACTGGTCAAAGGCGGGTGTCATTTTTTTGCGTACATAATCCACTTCGCCGTAATTTGTAAACATGAAGGGTATTTCCAGCACGGCCCACTCTTTGGTCAGCATTACGGCGCCTTGGGCTGTCATGCCCGCGCCATCCAGCTGGCCTATACGCATTTTCTTAACGTAGTCTTCGTCGTCCCCCATCACGCCGCCCCAGAAGACCTTCAAATCCACACTTCCATCCGTGGCCTTTTTTATTTCCGGAAGAAAGGTGTTTTCCACATGCCGCGCCCACCCTACCCCCTTGGGGGCCAGGGTAGCAATTTTCCAAACCGAGGCTTCGCCTGCCAGGGCGCTTTGGGACAACGCCGTGAAAAAAGCCACGGCAAGCACTAACAACAAACTGATTTTACGGAACTTCATGATCCCCCTCCTGATTCCTTGTGATGCGGATTGTGTGGTTGGACTTTGTGGACTGCATCCCTCTATGGGCGATACAGCTGAAATGACGCATCTCTGATGCAATTCACGATTTAACGCCCGTGCCAGGCTGGGCGCCGATGAATATTTCTCCTGCCGGATTGGACCGAAAGGACGGGTTTCAAGGCCTTTTAGGGAAACAACCGCCCCTGCCAATGGATAAGGCAGTATGGAACATGGTATTTACAGATAAGCGTTCAGGGACCGCACTTTTTTTGGACGCATGTGGAATTTTATGAATTGAAACACATTTCCCAGGAATAGTCAAGAATCCGGATGATTGAAGAGCCGGGCAGCCTGAGTGGCGCGGCTGTGGGAATCCCTATGCATGCAGTGGAAATCCCACGCAGGAAAGGCAACTCCCAGGACCAACAGAAAAAAACCTGGCGCCTTTAAAAAACCGTAAAAAAACTCCAGGCCTTGCCCCGCATAAATGACCACGAACTGGTGGCTTCCCAGGTCGGTTCGATAAAGGACAAACAAAAAGGTATTAAAAAGGGCTGCCAGTGCCCAGGTAGAGAAAAAAGCCATGGCTAAAGCCCGGAACCTGTGAGCTCCCCAGGGCCATAGCAGGTGAAGGGCATTGCCCACCAGAGTATAAAACAGGCCGGAAAAGCCTGCCAGGAGCAAACAGAACGCGGCTGTAACCAACAGCGTGGCCCCCAGCGCCATGAGAACAGATAGGAGAATGGGCGCCCCGGGCCTTACAAACAGCAACAGGAACTCTTTGGGGTTTGGTTGATTGACAAACAGGGAAGTGATGAGGGTGAAGAGGCTTATCCCGCAAAGCAGGCCAAGGATCATTTGTCGCCAGGGTTTACCCCTGGTCCACAAAAATCCTGGAAAATCGTATATGCTTTCTTTCTGTTCTATCCATTGCATCAGGGACATTAGTTTGTCTGGGTTTCCATGCGGATAACAAGGCTATAATCCCCTTTGTTAACTCCGGAGCTGACAAGGGTTTTTGCCAGGACCACCCCGGCGCCCCGGAACATGATAAAGTGGGAAAAGAACTGGAGATCGTTCAGTCTTTGGCCGATGCCCAGGTTGTCCACATAATCCTTGTTTTTTCCCGGAATCAACATGGTGAGCTTGTTTCCAATCTGTTGATCCACCTCCAGTTCCACAGTCTGGCCTTTTTCCGGGCCAGCGTCGTAGGTAATTTCCAGGGAACAAATTTCGATGGGATCCTCGTCCATGGCTTCTTCGGCAGCAGCTTCGGCGGCTTCCATGATAGCCGATGTGTCTTCCGGCGAAAACGAGATGGGTTCGGTTTCCACGGGAGGGGGTTTGGGTGCGCTTTGGGGAGCTGAAGGAACCATGGGAGCCACCCCGTGCCTTCGTTCCAGGTTGACGGAGAGGCCTTTATTTTTCAGAAGGTCTTCAAAGAAAACCCGGACGGATTCGACTTGTTCGTCTGTAAACATGTCGTCCCGGAGCCAGCTGTCATATTGTGCGATGCCTTTATCCGGGGCGCCCAGGGCCATATAGCATTTAAGCACGTTTTTAGCGGCGGGCACCCGAACAGATTCGTTTGGCACCAAGCGATCGAACTCTACCAGGGCTCTTTCAAACTGCCGCAATTGGGCCAGGGCTACGGCTCCTTTAAAAGCCACTGCGCCCTTGTTTTTATTTTGGGAGGAAGAACTGGAAAAAAAGCCTTTTACAAGGTCCTGGACATTGGAAGAAGCCATTTCTTCGGGGCTGGCTACATCGTCCAGTTCACTGATATCTTTATCAATAGCGGAAATTTTTTTGGATATGGCGTCCAGCAGTTGATCACGGTTAGTTATATTATCGTTTTTCTTGAGAAAATTAGCGACGATGAGATATTTCTTTTTGGCTTCCCCATAGAGCCCTTGCTGACGGTAGATCTCTGCTTCCTTGAACAGATTTTGTATTCGTGTTCTCAGATCCATCTGCGCCTCTGTGGCTTGGGAGTCCGTTCAGTATCCGGTGGGCCCTTGCCCACGCGATGCAAAACAATCACAATGCGGGGCAATCCCGGGTGATTAGGTTTACCAGATTCAGCTACCAAAATACAGCATTTTCTATGCAGGGTCCTTTTTCCTTCGGCGCATGTCGATGACATGTACATGAACTTGATCCCGTATACCTTTGAAGGTCATATCTCCCACATGCTTGGCGCCGACATCATAACTGATGTGCTTGAGCGTTTCAGCCGTTGTAAAAATCTGGTCTCCCTTGGCTGAAGCGCACAATCTCCTGGCCAGGTTAACCGCTGTTCCTATGACCGTATATTCATAGCGGGTTTTGGAACCCACATTACCCACAAAAACTTCTCCGGTGTTCATGCCCACCCCTAAACCCAACCTGGCAAAGGCCGGGGAGCGCTTTGCGAATTTCCGCCGCAGTTCCTGGAAGTAGGTAACCATTTCCCGGGCTGTTCGCAAACCATTGTCCGAGGGGTTTTCCAGGGCAATGGGAGCCCCGAAAAAAGCCATGACCTCATCGCCGATAAATTTGTCAATACTGCCTTCGTTATCAAAGACAGCCTTATTCATTACGTTATAGAATTCATCTAGAAAAGACATGATATCTTCGGCCTCGGCCACATTGAGCATATCGGAAAAGCCCCGGATATCTGAAAAAAGGATGGTCAGCTTAACTTTTTCGCGGATCACGTTGGGACGCTGCCCATCTTCTATCTTGTCCACCAACTGGGCGACAATTTGAGGAGAATGCAGTTGACCCAGCATAGTCTGAAGTCGAATCCGGCGCTCCTTTTCCTGTAACAACAGCGAGTTATGGATGGCCACAGCAGCGTTGTTGGCAAAGATAGTGAGGAGTTTGAGGTCATCCTCCGAAAATGTCCAGTCTCTGTCCACCAGGTTGACATTGAGCACGCCGACATTTTTATCGGCCATTTTCAATGGTACGCATAAAGAGGAACTGATGGTCCGTTCTTTTTGCATGGTCCCGGGAAATGCCGAAATATCCACCCGGCCGTTTAACAGCAAGGGTTGGGAATTGGCAGCCACCCATCCGGCAATGCTTTTTCCCAGGGGGATGAGGGCGTCCTGGGCGTACTCGGCGCCAGTTCCAAACGAGGCCTTGGTGGCCAGGATTTTGGAGCGATGGTCCAGAAGCATGATGGAGGAATGATCGGCCCGAAAGCAGGTAAGCATCTCCTGGGTGATGGTATCCAGGATGTCTGGCAATTCCTTTTGGGAATTAATGCCGGAGCTCACTTCCAGGAGGGCCCTAAGAACCTCCACGTTTCGGGAAAGGGTTTCCCTGGTTTTCCGTTCAATGGAAAAGGTGCGGGAAAACCGAAGTAGGTTTCTTTGCTGGTAGATTACATAGGCGCAGAACAACAAAATAAGGATAGACAGGGCGATAAAGTAGTTAATAAAACTGGGCGGCACATCCCCCTGTTCGGTAGTGGGCCAGTGGCCTGTGAATTTCAGGCTGAGTAAGCCCAGTGTCAAATAGAGAATAACCGCTACCGACATCAGTATCAGATGCCAGATCCGTTTTTCAGTATTCTGGACAACAGGATCGATATTTTCCATAATTACAACGCATTATATGAAGTATATTTGATTCGAAAATACAAACTTCCAGCTTTCGCCAGCGGGAGCAGTGTTGCATCAAGATGAACAATTAGCAACAAAAAAAAGTCTTTGCAAATAACTTGACACAAAATACTCATGGCAGTGCCTCATCCTCCCCCCAAAACCAAGAAGAATCACATCCCCC
The DNA here is from genome assembly GCA_016342355.1 of Desulfatibacillum sp. Lineage (GTDB taxonomy): Bacteria > Desulfobacterota > Desulfobacteria > Desulfobacterales > Desulfatibacillaceae > Desulfatibacillum. Next base: position 61,374 of record JAEINP010000001.1, on the reverse strand, counting down.
TGCATTACAAGGCTCCCTGGTATTCGGTAGCCCGCGTCCTTTTCCCTGAAAACTGTGATTCCATAAAGCAAGCCTATTTCCAGGGGCGCCAGGGCCAGCACCCAGGCAATAAGTAAGGGCAAATTCCGGGGCGCCTGCCCGGAAAACGCGGACATAGCTAAAAACGGGTTGGCACATGCCAGCCTTGTCCAGGTGACGGTAAGGATGTCAGTTTGCGCCAGGGCCTTTTTGCACAGTATGTCCTAGGTTGCCAGGCAAAACCCGCAGACAAGGGCAAGTATAATCCACATGGTCCTTTCTTAAAAGTCAGAATCCGGCCTTAAAAAGCAGAAATCCTGGAAACCCCAACCCAACTTTCTCCTGGGGGTGATTTTTTGAATGCCTGGCATCGCTTCCAATAAATCATGCTAAGCCGGTCAAAGGGCATGAACTCACAGAGGCGTGAAAATATGCGTCCGGCCTTTCCCCATTCCCTGTGCCTGAACAGCCCAAGGGCTTCGTTGAAGGCAGCTTGGTGTTTTTGTTTGGCTTCGCGGATACCGTCCGGGTCTGCCCCGTAGACATCATACAGGGTAAGGGTGATTTCCTTTCCTGGTATGGTAACCATGTCTGCCTCCCGGATTCCGGCCAAGGGTTTCATGGATAGGGCATCATAGGTATTGCCGGAAATGGCTACCCGCAGGCCGTAAAGTTTGGAGAGCCGTTCCATTCTTGCCGCTATTCCCACCGAATCTCCCAGGACCGTGCTTTTCAGATCCTCCTGAAGTTCTATGACACCCACGGAAACCAAGCCGGTATGGAGGCCGATTCCCATTTCCACGGGCATTTTTGAGGCTTTCCTGCGCCGTTCGGAAAAGTCGCGCAAATCCCGGTGCATCTCTATGGCCGCCATAACTGCCTGATCCGGACCTTTGCCGTCCTGGTCGGGAAAGAGGGCCATAACCCCGTCCCCCTCGAACCGCCCTAAAATACCTTTGCTTCTTAATATCGGGAGGCAGATGGCTTCCAGGTAATCATTGATAAAGACAAAATTTTCCCTGGGGGTCATGGAACTGTAATGTTCCGCATAAGAACGTATCCCACAAAACAGAACGGAAATGTTCTCTTTGCAGGAGTCGCCGGGGGCCAGGTCGCCGTTACCCGGTTTATCCAGAAGTTGGGCAAAACCCTGGATCAGAGGCTGTTTGGGTTTTCCGTTGAGGACCCGCTCATGCTGCCGGGCCTTTTCAATGGCGGTAGCAGCATGCATGGCAAGGGCCAGGACGTGTTTGACCTCCGCCTCCCCGTAATTGGCAGGACGCTGATTGCTGATGTTTATGGCCCCGATCACGCGTTCGCCGGTGGTAATGGGAACGCAAATTAGCGAGCAAACCGGATAGGCGCCGGGTACAAATCTGGGGTCCAGGGTCACGTCCATGACCACTTCGGGAACTCCGGTCAAAAGCACATCCCCCACAATACCAACGCCTGGCCTCAATACGGGACGGTCATCAAATTTTCGACCAAAAGCAGCGGCGATTTCCAGGCGGCCGGTCTCCTCGTTGAGAAGCATGACTGAAGCTCCGGTGGATTCCACAAAACTGGTGGCTTCGTCCACTAGGGCCATGGCGATCTCCGCCACATCCAGGCTGGCGGCCACCCTGGAGTTGATGTCCCGGATCAGGCTCAATTCCGACTCTTTGTCCAGGATTTTATCCGTGGCTTCCCGCTTGTCCAATTCCTGCTGAGAAAGATAAGAAAGGAGGGATGCCAAGCTATAAACCAGGGGAGGCCCCAGGACATACCCAATTATGCGCCCCGCCAGCCAGACAGGGAATTCGCCTCCGAGGCTCCTTGCCTTTTCATCGCCCCACAATGTTCTTTTTGCAGAATCGGCTAACAAAACAGATACTTTGAGAGCTTCAACCAGATCCTCTATCACATTGGTCGCTTCCACCTGTACCAGTCGTTTAAAATTGATGGTTGATGCCATGGTATCTTCCTTATGCTCTTTAATCGAGGTGGGACCCAAGAAGAGGTCCGTGCAGGGAAACTGTGTGCTCCGTGGACAAAAGCACAAAAGCGCGGTATTATGGAATCAATATAGGGGATAGACTGAACTAGTGTCAAGAAATGGACTTCATGTCCGTACAAATCAGCATAAGCCTTGGTTTTGCACTGTTTACTTATGCTTTTCAGGGAGATATCCATGGCCATCTATGAATACGAACACGTTGGCAAGGCTTGCGGCCGGGGACCTGTTTTTGAAGCGATACAGTCCATTCACGAGAGAGCCCTGACCCGCTGTCCGGAGTGCGGAGAACCTGTCCGCAAGCTCATATCCCGCACCAACATCAACACCCCCAAAACCAACAGCGAGTTAAGGGATCTGGGCTTTACCAAGCTGGTGAAGCGGGACGACGGAGTTTACGAAAATGTTACAGCCAGGTCAGGAGACAACAGGTATATGGAGCAAGGCAAACCGGAAACCGTGCCCGACCTCTCAAAAACAATCAGCGATTAACAAAAAAAATCAGGATTCAGGCTTGGGTTTTCAATCTTTTATACTGAAAATACTTGACAAAATTTGTTTGCCCGTTCATCTTTAAATCTAATTATGCGTGGTTTGGAGATCGCTTGGGCTTGCCAGGAGCCGCCCCGGCCAGAAGGTGGCGCACCGGGTTCTGAAAATTGCCAGTTTTTTCAGAACCGCCAATCCTCCTTCCACTGTATATTTTTTCACGCCAAGAAAGGATGTTCTCTAAATGCTGCCCACACTGTATGGTTCCCGAATACGGATAAGCTGCCTGTGTTTTATCGCGGCGCTTTTTTTTAGCCTTGTTTTTAACGCAGGCTGCGGACCCGAAGGGGCAGGGGGAATACCCGACACAGGGACGTCAGGGGGCTCCAGCACCTCGGCGGATCCAAACTCGGGAACGACCGACCAAGGGTCTGACGGGTCCGGAGTAAACTTTTTAAGCATCCGTTCCGAAAACTTGATAACAGATTCCAATGGAAAACTGGTGTTTTTGGGAGAGGTCATAAATACCGGGGAGGATATCATATACGTCCTGGCACTGATCATATCCTTCACCGATTCTGCAGGTGAGGTTCTGGGCTCCTGCAATGCCTATCCCGTCTCTGGCAGAATCGTCCAATCCCCCCAAACAAGATACAACTACTATGCCCTTGCCCCGGGGGAAACTGCTGCTTTCTCATCAAGGGCCGGAATATCCCCGCAGGATATTGAAAAGTTCACGGCGAACTATTCCTTCTCAATAGGCGAAATGGGAAAATCGATAGTTTCTCCCAAAGGCATCCTCAAAATAACTGACTCTGAGCTGTTTTCCACCTCCCCAAACAATCCCGCGGGAGCCACCGTTGGGCTCAAATTTAGTGTCCAGGTGGAAGGTACGGATCCAATCTACGGACCTGATGCCTCAGTGGCATTCAAGGCTGACGATAAAGTGGTTGCATTCGGGAGTGTTGATTTAAGCCCATATGCCTGGAACGTGTTTTATCCCGGGGATCAATTGCTCGACGTATCCGTGTCATCAGGACTGCCGTGGATTGAATACTCAAAAATGGAATATGAGGTCTTCCCCACATGGCAGATGATTGATACTACCCAAAAAAAGCGGAAGGCCGATGCCTCAGACGACGTTACCACGCATGGAGACCTTGTTGAGGGTGCAGACATACAGCATATATGCTACTTTAAGTATATTGACGAAAAGGAGTGGCATTTATGCGAGGAACCCGCAATGGAGGAGCAGAATTAATAGAGGAATTGACTACCCGGTGAATCCTGTTTAAAGCCGTTCGACCTGCTGAAAGCCGGGCCAATCATCCCCAAAGCCATGGCGCTTTGGGGATTTTTTTTTGCCGGGCGATTAGTCTTTGTGGGTCATAAAGCCCACAAGGGCCAAAATGGCGATGATAATGCCAAACCCGAAATAAAGGACCGTAAAATAGCTGACATTCTCCAGATTATCTCCCACCAGGACGTCCCGGTTAAGAATGTATCCCCAGTACAGGGAAAAGAGATAATTATTGAGGAGCGCCACCTTGATCCTTCCGAACAGCAGGGCCAGGGTGCTGATGAGCAGCAACAGCCCGATCTGGTACAAAGGAATAGTTAGCTGCGTGGCGTAAATCGCTTCCAGTTGAACCCAATCCATCCTTATAGTCTCCCAATCTAATCTAACAGGTTTGCGCCAAATTCACTCTCAATGTATCTGGACTATAAAGGGGAAGACATTTTGCGTCAACTTTCAAAACATTCCAAAGTCAACCTCATCGTCCCGGCCGTGGGTGTTCTATCGGCTATTAAACCCCTGTTATTTACCATTAATTACATTTTTTTCGGGTTTGTGGGAATATTCTCTCCGGTTCGCCACAATAGCCTTGACCACGGCGCGGTTATCCCTTAGTTTCAGGGCATGCGGCATTCGCAAATAATTAACAAACCCGTGGAGCGGAAAATGATTAAAATTACCCTGCCTGATGGAAAAATTGTGGAGTCTGAAGGCCCCATGTCCGGTATGGATGTGGCCAAGGGCATCTCGGAAGGTTTTGCCAGAAATTGCGTCGCCATGGAACTGGACGGCCGCTTGACAGACCTGTCCACGCCTATTGATACCGATACTTCCGTTGTTTTCATCACTACCAGGGACGAGCAGGGCCTCCATATCATGCGCCATAGCGCCGCTCATGTGATGGCCGAGGCGATTCTCAACCTGTATCCCCAGGCCAAGCTGACCATAGGCCCGGTGATTGAGGACGGCTTTTATTATGATATCGACATGCCCCCCATTTCGGAAGACGATTTTTCCAAAATTGAGGAGGAAGTCAATAAAGTCATCAAGGCAAAAAAACCTTTTGTCAGAAAGGCCATGACCAAAGCCGAAGCCATGGATTTCTACAAGGACAACCCGTTTAAAACCGAACTCATAAGCGAACTGGAAGACGGAACCATAACCATATACGAACAGGGAGGCTTTTCCGATCTGTGCCGCGGCCCACATGTGCCGGATACAGGACTGGTAAAAGCCCTCAAGCTCATGAAGGTTTCCGGGGCTTATTGGAGGGGGGATTCGGAAAGGCCCATGCTCCAACGCCTTTATGGCACGGCCTTTTTTGACAAAAAGGAGTTGAAAAACTACCTGTATGTCCTGGAAGAGGCCAAAAAACGGGATCACAGAAAGCTGGGAACAGCCCTGGACCTTTTTAGCTTTCACGAAGAAGCCGCCGGCATGCCCTTTTTCCATGCCCGGGGCATGGAATTGTGGAACGCCCTCCTGGCCTATTGGCGGGAAGAACATAAAAGAGCCGGATATGTGGAAACCAAAACCCCCATCATGCTTAATAAAAGCCTGTGGGAGCGCAGCGGCCATTGGGAAAACTACCGGGAAAACATGTACACCTCCCTCATCGAGGATTTCGACTACGCCATCAAACCCATGAACTGTCCTGGCGGCATGCTCTTGTACAAAACCCGGCACCATTCCTACAATGATCTGCCCATCCGGGCCGGGGAAATCGGATTGGTCCACCGGCATGAACTTTCCGGGGTCCTTTCCGGCCTGTTCCGGGTCAGGGCCTTTCACCAGGACGATGCCCACATTTTCATGACGCCCGACATGATCGAGGACGAGATTATCGGGGTCCTGCAACTGGTGGAAAAAATGTACAACACTTTTGGCCTGGGCTTTCACCTGGAGCTTTCCACCCGACCGGAAAAATCCATAGGCACGGACGAGCAATGGGAAAAAGCCACGGCAGGGCTCAAATCGGCCCTGGACAAATCCGGCAGGGAATACAAGATCAACGAAGGGGACGGCGCTTTTTACGGCCCCAAGATAGACATCCACATCAAAGACGCCCTGGGCCGGACCTGGCAGTGCGGCACGATTCAGTTGGATATGAACCTGCCCGAGCGGTTTGACCTCACCTATGTGGGGGCGGACAACCAGCGCCACAGGCCCGTCATGATCCACCGGGTCATTTACGGGTCCATCGAGCGCTTTTTGGGCATACTCATCGAGCATTATGCGGGCAAATTCCCCTTGTGGCTGGCCCCGTGCCAAGCCGTTATCCTTGCCATGAACGACGATGTGGCCGGATATGCCAAAGAAGTAAAGGCCAGGTTGGAGGAAGCGGGCATGCGCATGGAAATCGACCTGCGGGCCGAAAGCATCAACAAAAAGGTGAGGGACGCCCAGTTGTCCAAAATTCCCCTCATGCTCACGGTAGGCGCCAAGGAAGAAGCCAACAAAACCCTGGCGGTCCGCACCCTGGACGGCAAGGTAAAATACGGAGTGACTTTGGAGGGACTTCTGGAAAAGGTGATTCCGCACGTCCAGTCCCGAAACCCCGATTTGGTGGAGTTCTGATTATTGGAAGATAATTCCCGGTACATGAGGCTGGCCTGGGCCTGGATACTGGGGTGGACCCTGTTCCGCCTGGCGTATTCGACGACCTTTTTACTGACCCCGGACGAAACCAATTACTGGCAATGGGGCAGGCATCTTGCCTGGGGATACCACGATCAGGCGCCGCTCCTGGGCTGGGCCATCCGGCTGAGCACGGAGCTATTCGGCAACACCGAGTTTGCCGTTCGCCTGCCTTCCGTCATTTCCATGGGCGTTGCCAGCGCCTACATGGCAGCCCTGACCGGGCGATATTTTTCAGGCCGGACCGCCCTGGCCGTGGCTGTTCTGACCCAAGGCGTGCTGGAGTTCAACGTGGGCGGCCTTCTGGCCACTTGCGACGGGCTCCAGGCCATGGCCTGGGCGGGCGCCACCTATCACGGGGCCAAGGCCTGCGAAGAGCACACCTGGAAACAATGGCTTTCCACGGGCTTCTGGTACGGATTCGGCTTGTTGGCCAAGTACACCATGGTCATTTTCGGACCAGGCCTTCTTCTCTACATGATTTTTTCCAGCCTCCACAGGGAGCGGCTTAAATCCATCAAGCCCTATGCTGGGGTGTTTTTCGGTTTTATACTGTTCTCCCCGGTCCTCTACTGGAACGCTTCCAACGGCTGGAATTCCGCCCGCCACGTGGCGTACATCGGCGGGGCAGGCCAAGGGTTTTCACTGCATATCAAATATTTCGGGGACCTCATGGGAAGCCAGGCTGCGTTGTTGTCGCCCCTGGTTTTCATCCTGGCCTTGTGGGCCTGGATTCGGGTAATCAAAGGGAATTACAATCACAAAAAATGGATTGTTCCGTTGCTGTTCTGGACGTCATTTCCCATGTTTGCAGGCTTTACCCTGCTTTCCTTCCATACAAGAATATACGGCAACTGGCCCGGGGCCGCCTATTTGGGCGCCTGTGTTCTGGCTGCCCGTTTTTTTTCCAACTCCAAGCCCCGTTTATGGAAATGGACCTTGGGGATTTCCTACGCATTCACCATTATAGTCCTGGTGCAGGCGGTTTTCCCCATTCTTCCCCTTTCCCCCAAACTGGACAGAGCCGCCATGGAACTGGGAGGCTGGGACGAAATCGGGCAAAAGGCCGCCAGCATGCAGGCGGAAATGCCGGAGCCCGGCAAGACTTTCTTGTTCGGATTCAGATACCAGGAAGCCAGTGAACTGGCCTTTTACGCGCCCGGGCAGCCGGAGACGGTTTCCATCAACAAATGGAAGCGGCCCAATGTGTATGATTACTGGTGGGAAGACGAGGACCTGCTGGGCCAGGACGCAGTGGGGGTCTCCCGGCATCCCGATGAAATGAAAAAACTGCGCCGGGTTTTTGAAAAAGTTAGCGCGCCGGTCGCCCTGCCCCTATACCGCAAAAGGCCTTTCACCACAGAACCGGAGCTTGTACGCACCGTGTATCTCTACAAGGCCTATGGGTTCAAGGGCGGGCTAAGATGGGAGCCTCCCAAAGGTAAGGATGTCCGTAAAAACAGCTAATTTTTTACGAGTTCTTTTTTCGAAGAAAAACCGCGCAACCGTCGCCTTCGTATACCCGGGTCCACTCGGGAGATTGTTTTACCCGGGCGCTGGTTAATGCTCCGGTTTTCAACAGGGCTATTTCGTGGGGATATTTCTCCAGATACTGCGCCCCGCCCGGACTGCCGTAAACAAAGGCAAAAAACTCCCGGCAAACAGAGTCAGGATACACCGTTTCGTACCGGCCATCCATAGCCACTTTGCTGTCCGGCAGCGTCCACATAACAAACTGTCCCCATTCAAATTCCGTCAGAATATTACCCGAAATTCCATTTTCCTTAAGAAATGCGATTCCGGTGGTGGGGTAGGCCATTTGGCCGCCCAAAACCTTACTGGATGGAAGAACCTCCAAAGACAGGGGCGTCCGGAAAAGCCCGGGGCTATCCAGCCTGTTGTATGCCACCATCCCGTTAATAATCGTGAGGTGAGCCAGTGGAATGATGACGGCGAAAAGAACAAATACCTTGCCCCGCAAATTGTTTTTCCAAAAATATCCCGCTGCCGAAGGCAACAGGGCAGCCATTGCCAGTCCCATAAAAGGCAGGTGACGCACATGGGAAAAGGCCATCCAGGCCGTGGCAGCCAGGACCAGGATAGCGGTCCGGTCCCTTCGCAAAGGTCCCACACAAAACAGGATGCACAAGGGCAGCATTCCAATATACAAGGGCAGGACAAGGACCGCTTGCCCCAGCTTGTATGCCCGCCACAAAGACATCCATTCCGTTATTTCCGGCCTGGGCATAAGAATGGCCTTAATCAGATAAGGCCAGTAATCCCACCCGTAAGGGTTAATGAGTGTGACTAAAAGGCAGGGAACGAGGATTAGCAGATAGGGCTTGAATACCCTCCGCGAAAGGGCTTGGCCCAACCCGTAGAGGCCAATAATCGCCAGCCCTGCCACAAAACCACCGTGCAGGTTGCACCAGACCAGAACCAGGGGCGGAAGCAGCCAAAGGCGTTTAAACTGTTGGCTTTTGCGGCAGTCTTCGCAGAGATATATTGTCAGGGCAAAAAAGAAATAGGTAAACACCTGGGCGCGCACCGGGGCGTATCCCGCAGAAATGGCAAAAACCGGAAAGAACAAACCCAACAAGGCCGCCGCAGGGGAAGCGCCCCGCTTTTTTGCTGCGGCAAAGGCAAACCCAAGGGCGCCTGCAGCCAGCCCGTAACGTAAAATCTGGAGAGCCGCGTCCCCAAAGCTGGCGTACAACGGGAAAAAAATCACGCCGGTCAGCCATTCGTGATAAATCCACACGGGGTTTGTGGGCATGTAGGAGAAGGGGTCCAGGTAAGGAAAGCCCGGCTGGGTCCAGAATGTGTATCCAAAGGCCAGGTATCCCCACATGTCCGGATCTGCAATGCTGGTGATCAAACCAATGGCATAGGCCCCCGCCACCAGAACAAAGGCCGACCAGCCTGCGATTTTTGGATGGACAAATTCAGGCACGGGGCGTCTCCGTTCTTCTCCTGGCAAAAATGACCGTAAAGGGGTCCTGATAAATTTCCTCCCAACCGGACTGACGGGCCATGGCCTTGTGGAGATTGTCTCCGGCATAAACCAGGACCATGTCATGGGGATATTTGTTTAGAAAATCCGTCCAGCCCGGCCCGCATCGTAAAAACTCAAAATATTCGTCCCGGATATCTTTGGGATATACGGTTTCAAACCGCAAATCCATGGCCACCTTGCACCTGGGGTAGAGTCGCCAGCTAATGTAGCCTCCCCAGGTGGCGTAAGGCAGGATATTGCCGGAAAACGAGGCGGTTTCCAAATAACCCACCGCACCCACAGGGTAAAATAGAGAGTCCGTTCCAGGCGCATAAGGGGCCGCCGGAGTTTTAAGGGCCAGGGGATTGCCTCCGGCAAAGGCCAGGGGGGTTTTATCCATAAAATATTGTGCGTTAAAAAATAACATGGCCCCGGCAAAGAGGACCACGGGGATCGTTATATGGGGCTTGAATTTCCCGGGAGTTAATTCCTCCAGGATTTGCCGGAGCATGGCCGGAGCAAAGACTGCGAATCCCAAAATAAAAAATGGCATGTGCCGGTGATGGATCAGGCCCAAAAGGGCGGTGGCACCCAGGACCAAAACCGCAACGTGGTCCCGTGGGCGGGTGGCGGCCAGGAGTGTTCCCCCCAGGCCAAGGCAGGCCAGAAAAATAAGCAAATCATACGAAGGGCCGAAATGGTATATGGCTCCTGGTACGGAAAGCCATTCCCGGATTCCGTGCTGGGGCGCTGACAAGTGGCCCAGGATGGTCTGCCACAGCCCCGTTCCATAGGGGTTGATAAGAGTAATGAGCCCGCACACCCCCAGGATTTTCAAATAGGGCGAAAACCGCCGCCCCTCCACGGCCCGGCCCAGGGCATACAGAAACACCAGCCCCAGGCCTGCCAAAAAGCCTCCATGGAGATTCACCCACAACAGCATGGTGGGAGGCAGCGCCCACAGGCGGGAAAAATTTTCCCTAAGCCGGGCTGTTTCCAGGACAGCCAGAAACAGGGCATAGAAGCAATAGGTAAAGGATAAAGCCCGGAACGCCGGAAAGGCCCAGGAAAAAAATGCCCCGGCCAGGAACACGGGCGCCAGGGGCCACCCATTCCCTGCCCCGCATTTTTTTGCCGTAGCATACAGAAAAAAAGCTGTCAGGCCACCCAGGAGGTATTTTAAAACCTGTATGCCGCCGAATCCCACGGCCTGCTGAAGCCGGAACAGGACCACACCGGTCAGCCATTCGTGAAAAACCCAGGTTGAATGGGTGGGCGTGTAGGCAAAGGCGTCCTGAAAGGGAAATCCGGGCTCGTTGAAAAACAGGTGCCCGAAATTCAGGTATCCCCACAAATCAGGCTCGGCAAAGGTGTCTGTCAGCGCTATCAGGATCATAACCACGGACAGGATGCTCAGCCCCAAGGCGGCCAGACGCGGCAAAGTGGCGTTTTTTTTGTCCATGGAAGCGATATTAGTAGAAATCCCATGGGTTAATCAAGGGACATTTTCAATAATCGCCCGGGATTACAGCCACGTTTGTACTATTGGGCCATGGTGTGATAGGTAACAATCATTCAGAACACGGCCCGGAAACTTTTTTTTCAGTTATTTGGCGTGATATTTCTTCCTTGTGCGCGTGTGGCGGCCCAACAACCGGCCACCCTGCGGCGCAACCCGCGAAAGCCTGGCATGTACATCAGATCCTTGACCATATTCCTGATCGCCACCACCGCACTATATGCGGCAAGCATTGTCCTGGCCCAGCAGGTGGTTGGCTTTTACGGCGCGCCGGTCCATGATGAGGTGCATTTTCTGGTGGCCATCAAGCTGTTCGGGTCCGGCGTTTCCCTGGAAAATCTGGCCGGATATAACGAGACCTCGGGTCCCCTCCCCTTTATCCTTTACGGGCTTTGGGGGCGCTTTTTAGGTTTTGGTATGCCCACATTGCGGTTTTTATCGTTGCTGGTGGGGTTTGGCGCCCTCAGCCTGATTCATTATTTCCTCTATGATACGCTGAACAACAAAAAGCAGGCCCTTGTTGGTGCTTTGTTCATTGCGGTCAACCCGTATATGATGGCCTTGTCCGTGCTTGTGTACACAGACATGATGGCTCTATTGTTTTTGTTCGGCGCGGTCCTGGCTTTTAAAGGGGAAAAACCCTGGCTGTATGGGACGTTCATGGCCCTGGCCCTGCTATGCAGGCAGTATTTTGTGTTTTTTCCTTTGGCAGTGGGAGTGGCGGCCATATTGCGGCTGATTGTCAACCGTCAGGGGCGGGCCTATAAAATGATCGTCGCCTCGGTGGTATCGGTTTTTCCCTTGGCCTTGCTCATGATCGTGGTGTGGGGAGGCGTTTGCCCCCAGAACGCCACCCGGGCTGCCTGGGTGGACGGCATGACCGGCTTTCACCCCCGATTCGTCACCCTGTATGTCGCCATGCTGGCCGTGTATATGCTGCCCTATCTGGTGTACAAGGCCGAATCCATCTATGTGCCATGGGCCATGGGTTTTGCCGTGGCCTTGTCCGTGCTGTACTTGATCTTTCCGGCCGGAGCGTCGCCTTCGGGCCTTCGGTACGGGTTGGTTTTTACAGGATTTTTCCACCGCTTCCTCAGCCTTGTTTCCACAAAGGCGTGGTTTTATCATATGGTGCTGTATGGGTTCTTTTTGGCAGGCATACCCCTGGTGCTTGGGTTTTTCAAAAGCCTGGGCAAGGGTTTTGTAAAAAAAGAGTTCGACATGGGCTTTGTGCTGGATCTGGCCCTGATCCTTTTTTTTGTCCTCATGGCCTTTTCCTACCTATCCTGGGAAAAATACCTGTTGCCTGTCCTGCCCATGGCCCTGGCCCGGATTGCAGCGATGGAAAAACTATGATAACCAGCATGTTGTGAAGAAAAATGGTTCCCTGGATTTGGTATGCTACCATACTGATAAATCCGTAATATCTTATTCAACTGCAAGGAGGTTGGTTATGACAAGCGACCAAAATGAAATCGCAAAAGTGGCGTTTAACAAAGCCAAGCAGTATGAAATGCAAAGCGGCGGGTGCCCTCAATGCACCCTGGCCGGGATCTTTGACGCCATGGGTGTGCAGGATGACGCCGTTTTCAAGGCTGCCACGGGTTTGGCGGACGGAGTCGGCCTGACAGGCGACGGCCATTGCGGGGCTCTTTCCGGGGGAGTCCTGGCCATCGGGTATTTTTTCGGACGCGACAAGGCGGACTTTGGCGATCTCATGAAGCTGGTGAAAGCCAATCTGCTTTCCAAAAAGCTGCATGACCGGTTTGTGGAAAAATATGGAACCTGCCGTTGCGCTGATTTGCAGACTGCGTTTTTTGGCCGCTTTTACAACCTGTACGACCCGGAAGAAATGAAAGCGGGCATGAAGGCCGGATTGTTGGAAAAATGCTCCACCCTTGTGGGCGAGGTGGCTAAAATGACCACCGAAATCATCCTGGAAGCTCAGGCCAAGGATGCCAAGTAGGGAAATGATGTGAAGTGCTTCACACTATCCCCCTTTCTTAAAATATTCCCTTGCGCCCGGGCGCAAGGGGCTGTTAAAATTACCAAGTTTGGAGTGGTTAGCGGGCCTATCCCGTACAGCAGAGGTATTGGGGGAAAAGCCATGAAACGTGGTAGATGGTCATTGGTGGTTCTGGCGACCCTGTTTTTTTTTGCAGGGAGCGTATTGGCGGACATGGTTTCGGACTTTCATCTCAAGGATGGAAGCGTAATTCGCGGCACTATCATAGCCCATGCCAGCAGGGTGTACAGTATACGGTCCCCCTCCCTTGGGGTCATCCGAATTCACGAATCCAAAATCAGCTCCATCAACACCCAGTCCAGTTCCGCAGGAAGCGGTCAAGCGTCCGCGGCAGCCTCGCCTGGCGCCTCGGGGATTTCCGGCGGCATGTCCAACAGTGACGTGGCAAGGCAAAGCCAGGCCATCGGGCAGCAGATGATGAACAACCCGGATATCATGGGTGCGATTGGCTCCCTGTCCGCTGACCCGGAATTCATGGAAATCCTTTCCGACCCCGCTATCATGGCGGCAGTCTCGGCAGGGGATGTGAACGCCCTCATGGCCAACCCGAAATTCATGCAGTTGATGAGCAATCCCCAGGTGCAACAGATCACCCGGATGGCTACTGAGTAAACAGCGGGAAACATATCCCGTGGACCTTGATCTTTTTTCACTTTTCCAATAGTCCATAGACATTCCCCATACCGGGGCATGCAGCCCTACTATAAGTTTATACAGGAGGCGGTTTCATGGGTGAGAATAATGCGGTCTTTCTGGAAGTAATCGAGTGGTTTGACGAAACTGGAAAACAAATGGTGCAGCGCATCCCCCGGGATGGCTCCGGGGAGATCAAGTTCGGCGCGCAACTTACGGTCCGGGACAGCCAGGCCGCCGTATTTTTTTACCAGGGCAGGGCCTACGATGCCATAGGCCCGGGCCGCCATACCCTCAAAACCCACAATATTCCCGTGCTCACCAAAATTTTGAGTATCCCCTGGGGCATGCAGAGCCCCTTGCGGGCCGAGGTCTACATGGTCAACATGAAGACCTTCACCGACCTCAAATGGGGAACCCGGGACCCGGTCGCCTTCAAGGACTCCCAACTTGGCTTGGTACGCTTGCGCGCCTTTGGCATATTCAATGTCCAGGTGGTGCAGCCGGTACTTTTCATCAACCGTCTGGTGGGAACCCAGGGTGTGTATACCACCGAAGAAATTGAGGATTACCTCAACAGGGTCATTGTCTCCCGGTTCAACGACCACCTGGGCGAAAATCTGGACTCCCTGTTTAACCTTCCGGGCCGCTACGAAGAACTGGCCAAAGGCCTCCTGGAAAAACTGACCGACGACCTTTCCCATTTCGGTCTGGCCCTCTCCCACCTGTATATCCGGGCCATTACCCCGCCCCCGGACGTCCAGCAGGCCATTGATGACAAAAGCCGTCTGGGACTGTTTGACGACATGAACAAACTTATGGCCATGAAAGCGGCCATGGCCATGGAAAAAGCCGCTGAGTCCTCGGGCGAGGCCTCCTCGGGCCTGGGTATGGGCATGGGCGTCATGATGCCAGGCATGTTTTCCAGCCTGTTGCACCAGAACAACCAACAGCCTCCCCAAAACGGTCAAGCTCCGGCAGCGCCCAGCCAGGCATGCCCGGATTGTGGCCAGCAGATCCCCAAGGATGCCCGGTTCTGCCCCCAGTGCGGGCACCAGCAGTTGGTTTTTACCCAGTGTCTGAAATGCAACAAAAACCTGCCGCCCTCGGCCAAGTTTTGCAGCCGCTGCGGAACCCCCGTAAACGGCAAGGCCCAGGCCTCCTTCTGCCAAAAGTGCGGCGCGGAAAACCTGACCAATTCCAAATTCTGTAATAGCTGTGGAGAGAAACTTGGACTGGAGGATTGATCACCCTTGCCCCCAGTGCGGTGGGCCCGTAACCCTGGCAGAAACCGACCGAGTGTTGGCATGCCCCTTTTGCAAGGTTCGCCTGCACATCACCTCCCGGGGGCCTTTCCGGTATTGCATGGACCTGGGGGAACAGCCAGGCCAGGTGGTGTACATCCCTTACTGGCGCTTTAAAGGCACCCTGTTTGCCGCCGCATTGGACAAAATCCATCCCAAGATTCTGGACTCCTCCACCCAGGCTGTAGGGCTGGACTACGCCCCCATGACCCTGGGCCTCCGGCCACAACTTCTCCACCTGCGCTTCGCCACCAGGGAGGTTCCCGGAACCTACCTGGCGCCTAAAATTCCTTTTAAAGACGCTCTGGGAGTCATTGAAGCCACCCTCCGGGGCGCCCAAGTGGATGCCCTCAGGGAAAATTCCTTTGAAAAAGCCTACATAGGAGACACCACCAGCATTATCTATGCCCCCTATTTTGTGCGAGGCGGGCAGCTTTATGATGCGGTTTTGAAAAAACCCGTGGGACAAATGCCCCAACACGCCGAAACCATAGACCCGGAACTGGTTTCCGATCACAAATGGCAACCCAGTTTTCTATCCGCCATGTGCCCCCACTGCGGCTGGGACGTCACCGGAGAAAAGGATAGCTGCGTGTTTCTGTGCAAAAATTGCGAAAAAGCATGGCGACCCAAGGAAGAACGCTTCAAGCAGGTGACTGTCAATACTATCGGTGAATTGGAAAAAGGCGGCAAATATCTGCCTTTCTGGCGGATCAAGGCAACCGTGGAAGGGCTAGATCTGGCCACTGTGGCGGATATGGTGCGGGTGGCGAACCTGCCCAAGGCCCTTACCCTGGATATGGAGGAGCAGGAATTCTTCTTCTGGATCCCCGCCTTCAAGGTCCACCCCCAACTCTTCCTGCGTCTTGCAAGGCACATTACCTCCACCCCCTTTCCCGGGGAACTGAAAGATAAATTGCCCGAAGGGGAAACCCATCCTGTGAACCTGCCCCTGAACGAAGCTGCCCAAAGCGTGAAAATCTGCATCGCCACCTTTGCCAAACCCAGGGAAACCATGATGCTCAAACTCCCGGACATCACAGTCACACCCCAAAAAGGCAGCTTGGTTTTCGTGCCTTTCGCCCTCCAGGGTAGTGAATACGTTCATAGGGAAATGAACTTTTCAGTGAACAAACAGGCCCTGCATTACGGCAGGGACCTTTAAGCACTTCTGCCTTTTTTGCCGTGTCCCCCTCCGCCTGGAGTTTTGATGATTAATAGATCTCCGGCATTTGCCCGAGTCTGGGCCAGGGAGGATAGAACCTCCGGGATCTCCTCCCCTTTTCGCAAAATCAGATTCTTGCCGGGCTTGCCCGGCGCCCCCCCTGCCATGCCAAAGGGCGCGGTGGTTCTCCGTTGTGTCAACAGGGAAATCTCCATGGGCTCCAAAAACTCCAACTCCCGGACTGCCCCGCAACCCCCGGGAAACTTACCCTCTCCGCCTGATCCCCGGCGTATGGAGAATCGCCTCACCCTGACCGGATAACGGCGCTCCAGCACTTCCACGTCAGTTATGCGTGTGTTGGTCATGTGGGTGTGCACGGCATGGGCTCCGGCAAATCCGGGTCCCGCGCCCGCCCCGCCGCATATGGTCTCGTAATAGCTCAGGCTGGTATTGCCAAAAATGAGGTTGTTCATGGTTCCCTGGCTGGCCGCAGCAATGCCCAAGGCTCCGAAAAGGATATCCACTATCTTTTGGGAAACCTCCACATTGCCCCCCACTACCCCGGGCAAAAGGGCGGGATCGTCGTTCGAAGGGGGGTTGAGCATGGACGTGGGCACGATGATCTCCACCGGGCTCAACACCCCGGAATTCAGGGGAATGTCCTCCTTAATCAGACACCGCAGGCAATAGAGCACACAGGCAGTGACAACGGCCTCGGAAGCGTTCAGGCTGTTGGCGTTCACAGGCCCTGTGCCGGTGAAATCGATGACCGCATGATCCCCGCTTATGGTTATGGCGACAACCACCGGGCTACCGTCATCCAGGCAGTCCCGGAAAGAATGCCTTCCGTCAGGCAAGGCCCGCAGGGCGGCCCGGGTTTTCTCCTCGGCGGCATCCCGAATGTGCCTCATGTACGCCAGGACTACCGGCCAAGAGTGCCGGGCCGTCATGGCGGACAGTTCTCTCGCGCCGGTTTGGTTGGCTGCCATGGCGGCACGGATGTCCGCCACATTTTCGTCCGGGTTGCGGGAAGGATAAGGACTTTGAGACAGCGCCGTCCTCAATTCAACTTCCAGGAATCCACCATCCCCGGCAATCTTCAGATGGGAAAAAATCACGCCTTCTTCCACAAGGCTCTTGGCAAAGGGATAGCACGAGCCCGGCTGCACCCCGCCAATTTCCGCATGATGAGCCCGGGAAGCGGTAAAAAAACGCAACTCCCGACCCTGTTCGTCAAACACGGGCGTGATTACCGTCAGGTCCGGAAGATGAGACCCGCCCAAGGCAGGATGATTGGTAAGAAAAACGTCGCCGGGCCTGATTTTCGCGACTTTTTCCAGCAGGGATTGGACGGTCCGGCTCATGGCGCCCAGGTGTACCGGAATATGCGGCGCGTTGACCACCAGGTTCCCCATGGAGTCCAGGATTGCGCAACTGAAATCCAGGCGTTCCTTCACATTGACCGACAAGGCTGTCCGCCTGAGGATCACCCCCATCTGGGTGGCTATATGCTCAAAATGGTGGTTAAACAGGGAAAGGGTAATGGGGTCTCTATGGGTGGGCGCTTGATCAATATCCTTGCCTTTTCCCTGGTCTGTGATGAACAAGTCTCCCTGGCCCGTAAGCCGGGCTTCAAACCCCGGGTCAATGATAACCGTGGAAAGATCCTGGGTGATGATGGCTGGCCCTGATATGCGGTCCCCTGGCAGTAAGGAAGTTTCGGCAAAGATCCCGGTTTCCATCTCCCGCCCTTCAAACCAAACCCATTTGACGGATTGGGGCAAAGGAAGGCGCGGGATTTCCGCTACAAATTCTTTTCCCGGCCTGGGGATGGTCCCCACGCACTCCCCCCTGATGGCGGCGATTTCTATGTCTCTGCCCTCATGAATGTGCCCGTACAACTGTTTGTGCTGGCTTTCAAAAGAACTGGTCCAGTCGCCGTCCGCAGGCTCTTTGACCGAAATGGCGGTTTCCTCTCCCTTGTATCGCAAATCCAATATGCGGATGGGCTGTCCAATGTTGTTTGCGGATATTCCCTGAGAGGCGACTTCCTTTTTTAACCGGTCCTCCATTGCCTGAAAACGCTGAACCAGCATGCCGCCCGGATCAAAAGAAGCAGGCTCCAGGGGCCTGAGAAAGCTCTCCTCAGCAAAACAACGCACATCAGCCACCCCAATACCCCAGGCGCTCAGGACCCCGGCCAGTCCAGGAACGCAGATTTCCCGTATTCCCAGCTCCCGGGCCACGGAGCAGGCATGCTGAGGGCCAGCGCCCCCAAAAGCTACAAGCAGGTAATCCTTTGGATCATAACCCCGGGCAGCGCTTATGCGTTTGATGGCGTCCGCCATTTTCCGGTTGGCGACTTTCAGGAATCCCCGCGCCAGTTCCCGATGCGACATGGGCTTTGGCGCCAGGTTTGCCATTTCCCCCAGAAGGGCCTCCACGGGCGCCCTGTGCAAGGGAAAAGGAAAGTGGGAGGAATCCACCTTGCCGCAATAAAAATTGATGTCCGTCACGGTCAAGGGACCTCCCCGGCCATAACAGGCAGGCCCGGGATGGGCGCCCGCGCTACCCGGCCCCACAGACAGGGTCACCCCGTCAAACAGGCAAACGGAACCTCCCCCGGCCGCCACGGTTTCTATGGCCATCATGGGAGATACTATGCGCACTCCGGCCTTTTGAACCGAATATTGGGTTTCGTACTCCCCATCAAATCTACTGACGTCTGTGGACGTGCCGCCCATGTCAAATCCAATGGCCTTTGGCCGGTCATGGTTTGCGGCTACGTCGGCAAAACCAACCACGCCACCAGCCGGGCCGCTTAAAATGCTGTCCTTGGCCTGAAAGTGGTCCGCGTCAATAAGTCCGCCAGCAGATGTCATTATTTTGACATCCGCCTCGGGCGCCAAGCTCCGGATTTGATTCATGTACTGGCCCAGTACAGGGGCCAAATAGGCGTCCACCATGGCGGTGTCGCCCCGATCCAGAGCCTTAATGGTGGGGCTCAATCTGCTGGATACGGAAATATTCTCGAATCCCAGGTCCCGGGCGATGTCTTCCACCATATGTTCATGGGACGGGTTGGCGAAGGCATTGAGAAGGCAGACGGCAAGGCTGTTGATTCCCTTGTCGATCAGGCTTTTCAAAATGTCCCGGGTAGCATCTGCGTCCAGGGGTTGGACGACCTTCCCCCAAGTGTCCATGCGCTCGGGAATTTCCACCACCTCACAAAACAAAGGCTCCGGCTTTTGGGTGTCCAGCCTGAACAAATCTGGCCTTGCCTGAGTCCCAATTGATAGAAGATCCCCAAAACCACTTGTGATTGCCAGGGCTGCGGGTCCACCGTTTCTTTCCAGCAAGGCGTTGGTGCCCCGGGTGGTTCCCAGGCGGATGGATACGGCCCCAAGAGGATTATCCAGGGCCAACCCCGAAAGCATGCGAATGCTTAGGATTGGCGCTGGCTCATTGGCCGTGACTTCGTAGGAAAAAGACTTCTGAAGGGCTGAAGGAAGGGGATCTTCCAGGGTGAATCGTCCACCTGAGAAATCCCGGACCCGGCTTTGGAATAAGGATTCGCCTGATACGGAGAGGGCTGTGAACAGGTAGCCGACAAAAAATCTTGAGGGTTCTTTTGTGCGGAGATCATCGAAAACTCTGTCGGAACCAGGGTGGATAACCGCCCTTCCCTTGACCCTGCCGCTGGACAAAACTTTGCATCGGGAAAGGGATTTGCCATCCCAACCCAAACAGTCCGTAAATGTGCCGCCTACATCAATCCAGTAATCCATGGGCCACCTGTAGGAATTGGTCAAAAATAGCAGAATGCCCTGCCTATGCAGGCAAGTCAAGGCCCCATAATCAGTGGTGAAGCTGGTAAAGGCTGCAATATTGTAAAACCGGGAATTGGGATAGGGAAGGATGGAACGAGTTGGCAATTCAAAAGGATAAAAAAAGAGGCAACGCCAAGGGCGTTGCCTCTTCAAATTTCAATCCGCCCAACCAGGAATTAGTTCTTGGGATGGCACGCGGAGCAGCTTGTGGGAGCTCCGTCAGCGCCCCTCAGGCCTTTTTCTTTGTTGAAGGCCTTGTGGCAGTCCCGGCAATTCATGTGCAGAGCTTCCGCATGGTATTCCAGTTCCTTGGCCAGTTTTTCTTTTTTGGACAATTTCTGCATGTCCTTTTTCATGTCCTTGGGCACTTCGCCGGCGATCTTGTGGCATTCAATGCAGCCCTGGACCGCGTCGCCTTCTTTCAGGTCGGCGAGAGGTTTGCCTTGAGCGTCATGATGGCAGTCGCCGCAGCTTGCTCCATAGTCCTTGTAATGCTTGGTATGGGTGAACTGGACGACCCCTTTGCTGTGGCTGTCGTAAGAAGCGTTCTGCATGGGGATGACGTCAGGACAGGAACTTGCAAGAAGCCCTGCCGCCAAAAATAAAGAGACAATAGAGGCCAGCATCAGGATTTTGATCATTTTTCCATTTTTCATTGGTCGTTAAACCCCCTTTCCGTTCTGGTGCGTTTTAGTGCTTTGTGCTTTACCAACCCGGATGGCGTTTCGCTACCAGGGCTCAGGTTTTGATCGCATGTAACCTACCAAGCCGGGCGCCGGGTGTCAATCAATATCAGTTTCCGGCTCCGGTTTTTTTCCGAAAATCACCGCGCCCAGTATGCTTATTTCATACAGCACCAGAAGGGGCGTGGCCATCATCAATTGGCTGAACGGGTCGGGCGGAGTGAGCACCGCCCCGCATATTACAAAGATAACAATGGCGTATTTGCGGCTTTTCCTCAACATCCGGGGTGTGACCAACCCCATGCGGGCGAAAGTCACAATAAACAAGGGCAGTTCGAAAACTATGCCAAAGGCGATAAGCAGCTTGGTGGCAAGGCCCAGGTACTCTTTCATGGAAGGCAGGGCTTGGGCCACATCCCCGCCAAAGGCAAGCAGCACTTTGAACCCCATGGGGAAAACCACAAAGTACCCGAAGCTGGCGCCTCCGGCGAAAAACAGGCATCCCAAAAAAACCAGGGGGAACACCACCTTTTTTTCCTTGGAATACAAGCCAGGGGCCACAAAAGACCATGTCTCGTACAAAAGCACCGGCATGGCCAGGATGATTCCCCCGAAAAACGCAACCTTGAGATAGGCGATAAAAGGTTCGGTAAGGCTGGTGAAGATCAGCTGGCCTTTCCCTCCCATGGCTATGGACAGGGGCCGGGCTATGAGGGCGAAGAGTTGCTCCTTAAACCCGTAGCTTATAAAAAACCCCACAAGAATGGCCGCCACACAAATAATCAGGCGGCTCCGGAGTTCCTCCAGGTGCTCGGTCAGGGGCATCTGTTTTTCTTCGGTCATGATTCCCGGGTGTCCTCGTTGGGGTTGGTGTCTGCCGCAGAGGCTTGGTCCTCATCGGTTTCGACATCCTGGGCCTTGTACGGATCTTCGGGGTTTTCCGGGGCATTGGCGGAAACCGTATCGGCTTTAGGCACGTTGCCGTTTACGGGAGGATCCTCCCAGATTTTGGGGGTTTTCTTGGCGTCGGATACCGCGCCCTTGACCTCGTCCTGCATGTCCTTGAAAGCGCTTTTCACCTGGGAAACATCATTGTCAATGTTCAGGGTATCCTTGAACTCCTGGGTGGCCTTGCGGAATTCGGCGAAACCCTTGCCAAGGGCCTGGGCGATTTCCGGCAGCTTTTTGGGGCCTATGAATATCAGGGCCACCAAAAGGATGACGACCAATTCCTGCATGCCTATGCCAAACATCGTACGGACTCCTGCCTGACCTGGGTAGGTTGCAATGGGTGCAAAACAAATCCTCTTACTTGGGGAAGTTATTCTTTGGCCGGGCCTGTGTCAAGAAATATTGCCCGGCCGGGGGAGGGAGGGGAAATTTATGGAAAAAGGGAGAACCGTACACTTCTGAGAGAGGGCAGGCCCTTATCCCGAGTATGCAGGTTTCTCCCTCCGGGGAATCCGACACGGACAAACACCCCGGTCCAACCCCCTGAAAATTGCCGGTGCAGGACGTTTTTTTCACATGGACAATTAGGGCGTTATCCTGACTAACCTACTGTTCATAATGCCTATGTATTACATCCCCTTGCGCTTGGCGCGAGAAGCCTTATGTTTTAACCCATGAGGCGGCAAGCCCGCGAAAAAGTCTACAAAAACCCCAGTATGGGAGACATCATGAGCATCAAAAATGAAAAACATCCCCAACCCGAAGATGTGGAACGTGAATTGTCGGATTTTCTGACCCAGCGCTTCGGGGACAAGGTGAAAATCATATCCCCCCTGGCCCTGCCTGAACAGGACGGCGAGGTCGTGGACAATCCCCCCAAGGAAGGTTCCAAATTCAATTTCAACCTCAAGCCCGAAGAACTGATTTCCTACCTGGATCAATACATAGTCAGGCAGGATAGGGCCAAGGCCGTGCTGGCCACAAAAATATGCACCCACTACAACCGGGTAAGGCGCGCCATGGAGTCGGATGCCAAAGGCCCGGACCTGGTGGGCAGTATAAAGAACAACGTTCTGCTTCTGGGACCCACAGGCGTGGGCAAGACATACCTGATCAAACTCATCGCCAAAAAAATTGGCGTGCCGTTTGTGAAGGGCGACGCCACCAAGTTTTCCGAAACCGGCTATGTGGGCGGGGACGTGGAAGACCTGGTGCGGGATCTTGTGCGGGAAGCGGATGATGACATGGAACTGGCCCAATACGGCATCATCTATATAGACGAAATCGACAAGATCGCCGCCGCCCAAAACATGATGGGCGCGGATGTATCCCGGACCGGTGTCCAGCGAGCCTTGCTCAAACCCATGGAGGAGACTGAGGTGGAACTCAAGGTTCCCCATGATCCCGTCTCCATGATCCAGGAACTGGAACGCTTTCGCCGCACCGGCCAGCGGGACGCCTCCCGCATCAATACCAAAAACATCCTGTTTATCATGAGCGGGGCGTTTGGGGATTTGGGCGAGATCATCAAAAAACGCATGAACGAAAAAAGCATGGGCTTTTCCGCCAAGATCACCAGCCAGAAGGATGATTTTAAATACCTCCGGCATGTGAAATCCCAGGACCTCATTCAATACGGGTTTGAGTCGGAATTCGTGGGCCGACTGCCTGTGGTCACGGTGCTGGAGTCCCTGGAAGCGGAAGACCTCCACATCATCCTGAAAAATCCCAACAACCCCTTGATCATCGGCAAAAAACTGGATTTCGGGGCGTATGGGGTGGATATCCGGTTTACGGATAATGCGTTGAAGGCTTTGGCCCAAAAGGCCTTTGAAGAAAAAACCGGCGCCAGAGGCTTGGTTAGCGCCATAGAAAACGCCCTGCTGCTTTTTGAAAAATGCCTGCCTTCCACGGATATTAGAGAGTTTTCCGTCACAGAGGAAGTGGTGATCAATCCGGAAAAAGTCCTGGAAGAAAGACTGTCACGGAGGGGAGATCCCAAGTGGGCGGAACTTTTCAGACGGGTTGCTTCGGAAGAAAAGGAAACCGTATGCGAATATATAAAGGAAAACAAGGCCACCTTGTCGGAGCGCTACAGCCTTAAACTGACTCCCTCGCGTATTGACCTTATCGGGGCTTTTTATTGCCACACCCCCACGGACGTAAAAACCGTGTTTGAACAAATTGTCAGGGATTACAAACGGGTCAAAAAGCTGGAAATCAGGTTTTTCCAGGATCACGGGATCAATATCACCCTGGACGATGATGCCGTGGACTATGTGATTTATCATTACAGCCAGAGCAAAAACGGTGTGGAGGGATTTTTTCCGCGTTTGGTTTCGGATTTTGAGCACGGTCTCAAATTGGCCCGGGAAAAGACAAACAAGGACCATTTCCTGCTGGGAAGAGATGCCGTGGCCAACCCCGAGCCTTTCCTGGCGGACCTGATCAGGCGGTCCTTAACGCCCGCATTGCCCGGGGATGTAAAGGACGCCGATCCCGCCTGACAGGCCCGGCCGGTCCGGGAGTCCATGCCCCAGTCAATCTTTGCCCTTGGCAAGTCCCCCTTTCGTGAGTTATTGTAAAATTTTACCGGTCCGGGTAGGCGACTCCGCCTGCCCGGACCGGTTAATCAATTTGTGGAGAATTTATACGCCATGATAGGAATATCCAAATTATATTGCGGGACCGTGGAACCTTCGGACGCCCTGCGTTACAGCAGGCACAGCGGCCAACTGCCCTCTCATCTCTTGCAGTTTTCAAAAGATAAAAAGCCCGTGGTTGTGTGGAACGCCACTCGCCGCTGCAATCTCAAGTGTGTGCATTGTTATGCTCAAGCCACAGCAGGCACGGCCCCGGACGAGCTAACTACTGAGCAGGGCAAGGAATTGATCCGGGATCTTGCGGAGTTCGGCAGCCCGGTGGTTTTGTTTTCCGGCGGCGAACCCCTCATGCGGGAAGACTTGCCCGAATTGGCCGACTATGCGGTGCAGCACGGTATGCGGGCGGTCATTTCCACCAACGGCACCCTCATTACCAAGGAAATGGCCCAAACCCTCAAAAAAGTGGGCTTATCCTACGTGGGTGTAAGCCTGGACGGCATGGAAGCGGTTCACGACAAGTTCCGGGGCGTCAAAGGCGCTTTTAAAATGGCTTTGGAAGGCATTGAAAACGCAAAAAATGCAGGCATCAAGGTGGGGCTTCGTTTTACCATCAACAAGGCCAATGCCCTGGAAATCCCGGCTATATTCGATCTCCTGGAAGAGCGGGAAGTCCCCCGTATTTGCTTTTATCATTTGGTTTATTCGGGCCGTGGCTCCAAAATGGTGGAAGAGGACCTCACCCTGGACCAGACCCGTCAGGTGGTGGATCTTATTATGGATCGCACCAAAAGCCTCCACGACCGGGGCAAACCCACCGAGGTTTTGACCGTGGATAATCATGCGGACGGTCCTTATGTATATCTGCGCATGCTCCA
Organism: Desulfatibacillum sp.; assembly: GCA_016342355.1. Classification (GTDB taxonomy): domain Bacteria; phylum Desulfobacterota; class Desulfobacteria; order Desulfobacterales; family Desulfatibacillaceae; genus Desulfatibacillum. The sequence goes on along the minus strand of JAEINP010000001.1, from coordinate 36,356 downwards.
GGAGGACGAAAAGCGGGCCGCCGAAGTCCTGGAATTGCTCCAAATGAACGAGGGCAACAACTCGGGCCGTGGCATAGGATGCGTGAGTTGGGACGGCAAGGTCCACGCGGACCAGTTTTGGCGTCACCATACTTTCGGCAATGTACTGGACCGCCCTTTTTCCCAAATCTGGACCGATCCCGAGGATGAGTTCCTGCAACAGCTTAAAACGAAAAAGGATCACGTCACGGGACGTTGCGGCAAATGCAAGTGGCTGGACATATGCGGAGGAAACTTCCGTGTGCGGGCCGAAGCGGTCTATAATGATGTCTGGGCGCCGGACCCGGCCTGTTACCTGACGGACGAGGAAATCGGCATCGCCTGATTTGGCGGGACAGGTTCCAAGGCAAACCCATCACCTTATGTATTGAACCAATTAAGGAGGCATCGTGCTTTTTCCTGATTATAGAGGCCGCAGGGTAAGGGCCAGCGAAGGCCTGAGACGCATGGTGCGCGAAACGCGCCTGACCACCGACAATCTGATTCTGCCCTTGTTTGCCGTACCAGGCAAAAACGTGGCGGAACCCATCGACGCCATGCCCGGGGTGTTTCACTATTCCGTGGACAACTTGGTAAAGGCCGCCAAGCAGGCGCGGGACGCAGGTATTCCCGCCATCATCGTGTTTGGTGTGCCTGAAAAAAAAGATCCCATGGGGTCCGGCGCTTACGCCAAAAACGGGATTGTGCAAAAGGCCGTATCGGAAATCAAATCCAAAGTCAGCGATCTGGTGGTGATCACGGATGTTTGTCTCTGCCAATACACGGACCACGGCCATTGCGGCGTGGTGGAAAAGGGCATCATAGACAACGATTCCTCCCTGGACCTGTTGGCGCGCACCGCCCTTTCCCATGTCAAGGCAGGGGCCGATATGGTGGCTCCTTCGGACATGATGGACGGCAGGGTGGCTGAAATCAGGGGCTTGCTGGACGAGGAAGGCTATTCCCAAATACCCATCATGAGCTATGCGGCCAAGTATTGCTCTTCCTTTTACGGACCATTTAGGGAAGCGGCCCACTCGGCCCCCCAATTCGGAGATAGGCGCACCTACCAGATGGACCCGGCCAATATCCGGGAAGCCATTCGGGAAGTGACCATGGATGTGGAGGAAGGCGCGGACATTATTATGGTCAAGCCCGCCCTGGCGTACCTGGATGTCATCGCCCAAGTGGCTAACGAAATCGACCTGCCCTTAGCAGCCTACAACGTGAGCGGGGAGTATTCCATGATCAAGGCCGCCGCAAAAATGGGCTGGCTGGACGGCACAAAGGCCATGATGGAATGCCTCCTTTCCATCCGCCGCGCTGGCGCAGACATGATTTTGACCTATTTCGCCCTGGAAGCAGCGGAGGAACTGAACAAAGGATGAATCATCCCCACGGAAAAGGACCCGGCCACCCTCACGGACATGGCCCTGGTCCTCAGGAAAACGGCATGCCCGGCCCTCCGCGTTTGGTGGCCTGGGAAATCACTCGGAACTGCAACCTTTCCTGCGTCCATTGCCGGGCTGCGGCGGAAAAGGGACCCTATCCCGGGGAACTGGACACCCAGGCTTGCTTTACCCTGCTGGACGGCATTGCGGAAGTGGGCCAACCCATAGTCATCCTTACCGGTGGCGAGCCTTTGCTCAGGCCGGATATTTTTGAAGTCGCCAAGTACGGTACGGACAAAGGCCTCAAAATGGTCATGGCCCCCAACGGAACCCTGGTCAATGACGAAAACGCCCAAAAAATGGCGGACTCGGGCATTGGCCGCATCAGCATCAGCCTGGACGGGGCTTCCGCGGATATCCACGATAAATTCCGGGGTGTGGAAGGCGCTTTCGCCGCTTCCCTGAAAGGGATAGAATGCGCCAAAAGAGCGGGGATCGACTTCCAGATCAACACCACCATTACCCAGCAGAATTTGGACCAGATAGAAGCCATTCAGCAACTGGCCGTGGACCTGGGGGCGGTGGCCCATCACATCTTTTTGTTGGTTCCCACAGGCCGGGGCAAGTATATCCTGGACCAGGAAATCAGCGCAGAACAATACGAGGCTACTCTTAACTGGTTTTATGACCAACGCGACAAAACCCCGCTTCAGCTAAAAGCCACCTGCGCGCCACACTACTACCGCATCTTAAGGCAGCGCGCCAAAGAGGACGGGGAAAAAGTGACTTTTCAGACCCACGGCCTGGACGCAGTCACCCGGGGCTGCCTGGCAGGCACTGGATTCTGCTTTGTCTCCCACACCGGCATTGTCCAGCCCTGCGGTTTTCTGGCCGTGGAGTGCGGGGACATCACCAAGGCCAGCTTTGCCGAGGTCTGGAAGAATTCGGCTGTTTTTCAGAATTTGCGTGATTTTGACAAGTTGAAGGGCAAGTGCGGCGAATGCCATTATAGAAAGGTTTGCGGCGGCTGTCGTGCCAGGGCCTTTGAGGCCACCGGCGACTACATGGCCCCCGAACCCCTGTGCAGTTACGACCCGGCCAATACCGGATAACATTCAAGGAGAATACAGATGCGGATTCAATCCCTGATGGTCAAAAACCCCATATGCGTGGATGTTAACGCCTCCATTTCAGACGCCATCCGATTGATGCAAGGGAATTCCATCCGGCATCTGCCCGTTGTGGAAAAGGGAGGAATCCTCCGGGGATTCGTGACTCTTTCCGACCTGAAACAGGGGCTGATTCCTTCCATGGTGGGCGATCTGTGCCTTCAAGACCTCATGATCAAAAATCCCGTCACCGTCAAGCCCGAGGATGACGTGGAAGACGCTGCCCAGCTTATCTATCGCCTGAAAATCGGCGGCATGCCCGTGGTGGACGACCAAAACAAATTGCTGGGCATTATTACGGTGACGGATATTCTCCGAGCCTTTGTGGAGATGATGGGCATCCTGACCCACAGCGTGCGCATGGACGTGAAGGTGGGCAAGGAACCCGACGCCTTTGCCAAGGTTTCCACCATCATCCAGCAAAGCGGCGGACATGTTATCAGCGTGGGCCTGGCCCCGCACCGCACCGCGGAAAACATCTACTATTTCCGCTTGTCAGCCAATGGCGAGGAAGGCATTCGCCAAGCCCTGGAAAAAGCCGGATACGAAGTGATAGGGGTGTGGCAATAAATGATGTAACGAAAAATTTTGGGAAAAAATGGGTCGTTTCCGTTTTAAGGATTTTTTATATCTCTTTGAAAGTGTTCCTATAGGTGATTGAGGAAAACATTATGCTCGAGTAATGAAAAACTCTGTGGAGCACCCAATCGGTAATCCTGCTAAAGCCCAGAGGGTTGGAAATTTTCAAACGCAACCGGGGAGGCCAAGGCCTCCCCGGTTTTCATTTATGGCGTGACGCAGGCCGTGCCTGCGGAATTTACTTCACGATGTCCAGGACAGACCCCAGCATTTCGTCAAAGGCCTTAACCGAAGCCAGGTTGGCTTCATAACCCCTTGCCGCAACAATCTGGTTGGTCACTTCCGTGACCAGATCCACATTGGATGTTTCCACCATAACGCTTCCCCTGGAGGTGAGTTCTTCCATCATGGACCCAAGGGTATTGACCTTTGCCACATTGGCGTCCACCGAGCCCATGGCGGTTTCGGACAGGGTCACCCGGGTGGCTTTGTAGCCATCCGTGTTTAAATTGGCGGTATTGTTGGCGGTAGACTGGAACTTTTTGCCGTAGGCGTTAAGCGCCGATACCGATGCGTTGATTCCTGAAATCATGCCCCACACTCCTGCCAGAATTAATGGAAGTCTGTTTGCACTATTGCAAGCCTTCCTGTTGGTGTCTTCGGCAGAATTTTGACGGGGCTTTAATAAAAAGTGGGGAGGACGGGAAATTATCCCGCCTCCCCATGATAGGCTTGGACATGTTTCTGACAGCAGGGATTATCTGAAAAAAGGATTATACATTTTTTCCCGCCCTACGGTGGTTTCCGGTCCATGGCCGGGGCACACCACGCAATCGTCGCTCAGGATGAAGAGTTTTTTCTTCACGGCCTCAATGAGCTGATTCTCACTGCCGCCGGGAAGATCGGTCCTTCCAATGGATCCGGCAAACAGGGTGTCCCCCACAAAAACCACGCCGGGCGCCACAAAAGACACGCCCCCAGGGGAATGGCCGGGAGTGTGGACCACCTCCAGGCTTTCCTCGCCAAAAGAAATTTTGTCCCCTTCCTTCAAAAATTTGTCCGCCGGAGGGGAATTTTCCATACTCAGGCCAAAGCTGGCCGCCAGGGATGAAACCATCTGGAGCATGGGAGCGTCTTCTTCGTGGATGTAGATATCCGCGCCCGAGGCGTCCTTGACGCCCTTGTTGCCCTCCACATGGTCAAAATGCCCATGGGTGTTCAATATGGCCTTGAGGGTGAGCTTGTGCTGGGCCAGGGTCATGAGGATCTTGTCTGCATCCCCGCCCGGGTCTATGACCACGGCCTCTTTGGTTTTGTCGCATCCCACGATAAAGCAGTTGGCTTGCAGGGGGCCGACGGCCAGTTGTCTGATAATCAAAGGAACCTCCTCGTGTGTTTGATGGATAAGCAGTCAGGGGGCCGGGACCCTCAAGCAGGTCCCGGCCGCTCTTTCTATTCTAATTCGAAACCTTTTCCACCACGCCCAGCAGGGAGGCCACCTTGGACTTGGGGCCGGACTCGCGCATGGCCTCCAGCCGTTGGAACTCCTCGGGGGGGAGGGTGTCCTTCAAGTATCCCACCACATCAAAGACTTCCCACCAGCAATCAAAGACCTTAAAGCAAACGCCGTTATTTTCCCCACACCGGAGGCAGTAAGGAAAGTGGACGCTGCTCCCTAAACGGGGGCAGCGTCTTACCATGGGATTGTCTCTTTCGTTCATTTATTTGCTCTTAAGATGCTCGGGTTTGGGATAATTCTTGAAAATCTCCATAGCGTCGTTCATTTCAGCATCGGTCAACTCGAAGTTCTGGAGTTCGCCCGCCAAGTACTTTTCGTATGCGCCAAGGTCCAGGGCGCCGTGTCCGCTCCAGTTAAACAGGATGACCTTTTCCTTGCCTTCTTCCTTGGCCTGCCTGGCCTCTTTGATAACCTGGGCAATGGCGTGGGTGGTTTCGGGCGCGGGAATATGTCCCTCGCTCCTAGCAAACATAAGACCGGCTTCGTAACAATCAAGCTGATTCACTGATTTGGCTTCCATAAGGCCTTCATCCACCAACTGGCTGACCGTGGGGGCCATGCCGTGGTAGCGGAGTCCGCCTGCGTGGATGGGGGCTGGCACAAAGGCGTGTCCCAGGCTGTGCATGGGCAGCAGGGGGGTGTATCCGGCCACGTCGCCATGATCGTAAACAAAGGGGGCCTTGGTCAGGGTGGGGCAGGCCGCCGGTTCCACCGGGTAGATTTCCAAATGTTTGCCGTTGATTTTGTCCTGGGCAAAGGGAAAGGCGATGCCGGCAAAGTTACTGCCGCCGCCTGCGCATCCAATAACGATGTCCGGGTATTCGTTCACCAATGCAAGTTGCTTTTTGGCTTCCAGGCCGATGATGGTCTGATGGAGCATGACGTGGTTGAGCACGCTGCCCAAAGAATAACGGGTCTGGCCCGTGGTGTCGCCCACCGCCGCTTCCACGGCCTCGCTGATGGCGATGCCCAGGGAACCCGGGGTGTTGGGGTCTCTTTCCAGGGCGTCCCGTCCTGCCTGGGTTGTGGTGCTGGGGCTGGCGATGCATTTTCCGCCCCATACGCCCATCATGGCCTTGCGGTAGGGCTTCTGGTCAAAGGAGATGCGCACCATATACACGGTGCACTCCAGCCCAAACAGGGAGCAGGCAAAGGAAAGGGCGCTGCCCCATTGGCCTGCGCCGGTCTCGGTGGTGATCTTTTTGATGCCGAATTGCTTGTTGTAATAAGCCTGGGGCACGGCGGTGTTGGGCTTGTGGCTTCCGGCAGGGCTCACGCCTTCATTCTTGAAATAGATGCGGGCCGGGGTGCCAATGGCCTTTTCCAGGCGGGTGGCCCGGACCAGGGGAGACGGCCGCCACAGGGTATAAATGTCCATGACCTCCTGGGGAATGTCGATCCAGCGCTCGGAGCTCACTTCCTGCTCAATGAGGTTCATGGGGAACACCGGCGCCAGTTGGTCCGGAGAAACAGGGTTGCCGTCCGGTCCCAAGGGCGGGTTCATCTTGATGTCTGCCAAAATGTTGTACCATTGCCTGGGCATTTCGTCTTCTGACAGAAGAATTTTGTGCGAAGCCATGATAGTCTCCCCTTCTCTGTGATTTGGGCCTAAAGGCGGCCCGTGGTTGGTTGATTCCCTTTCAAGCAGGGTATGTTCAGTGAACAGCCGTTCGGGCATTCTCGGGGACCGGCCGTTAAAACAAAAAAACCGCCAAGCCGATTTTGGCCCGCGGTTAAACAAATCGCGGACTTTGAGGCTGCCCGCGTTTTCCATTTTTTAATGATCGTCTATGGGAAAGATCGCAAGACGCACCTCACGGGCTAAGTAAGCTGCGCCACCACCAAAATCCGGTATTTGTTTTGAGGTTTCCCATAATAGGTGGCATTTATCATAGGAAATTTCCCTGTGTCAAGCCTAAAAATGCTTCTGACCAACCGACCCGGACAATATACCCGGCTCAACAGGAAATCGGGCATGTGACGGGTTTCACGGGCAAAACCGCTATTTTCGAAAGACAGGAAAGCCCCGGTATGGTATTAGTACGAAAGAATAATGGGGGTTGACGCCCTTTTTCCCTGACTGCCAAGCCTGATGCAAAAGGAGAATTCAATGAAAACGCAATCCCTCCGGGCATGGATCGTTGCCTTAGTGTTCGCCTTGCTGGCTGTAAGCGCTTTTCCCGCCTGGGGCCAAGCGGCCCTGGAAGACATGGCAGTGGTTCGCATAAAAGATGTGGCGCAAACCCTGGACATCATAGACGAATGGGGCGCCCAGGCAAATCAGGGCCAACCGGTCACCCTGCCTGTCCGGGCCATGCTGGGAAACACCGACTGGATCGACCCGGCCAAAACCGCCGTGGCCATGATTTCCCTGGACCAGCAGGCGCCCACGGTATACGCCATTGTCCCTTTTGTGAAAACCAGCCAGGTTTTCCAGCAATTGACCCAGGCCCAGATCGGCCCCGGCTATTACCTCATTGCCTATCCGCCCTCGGGACCTGTACCCGGCGACATCACCCGGGCCTTGCTGACTGAGTCCGCCAAAACCGCAGGACAGGACACCATCTCCGTGGAGATTCCCGCCGCCGCCCTTGTTGCCAAAATGGAGTCGTCCATTTCACAAAGCATGCTGCAAATGCAAGCACCCCAGCCAGGCGCCCCGGAAACCATTTCCCCGGAGGACGCCCAGCTCATGGTTAAAGGAATCTTGGATCTTTTCAAGCAACTCCAATCCTTTGGCATGGGGGTTTCCATTTCCCGATCCAAAGCAGCCTTGTCCTTTGAAGGCCAGGCCCTTCCCGGAACCCAACTGGCCCGGGCCATGGTCCAACCGCCTCCGGGTGAGTCTCAATTACTTGATTACCATCCTACTGGCTCCATCCTGTATCGGTCCAGGCCTTACGAGGTAAAAGGATTTATGGATTTGATGACGGATACGCTGGGTCCTTTTTACGCCAAAATGGGCATCGACTTTGACTGCCTCAGCCTACCGGTGGCGGAAATGACCGGGGAGTATGTGGCTGGCATATCACTGGAAGCGGATGCCATGAAAATGGAAGGCATCTGGTGCATCAAGGAGCAGGCGGCCGCGTCCATCATCATAGAAAAAATGATCCAGTGCACTGTGGACATGACCGCCAATAACCCTCAGCTTTCCCAAATGCCGGGGGCGGCCGTCTGGAAGCGCACCAAGGACAGCAAGGTCGCCGGGTTGGATGTCAAGGGAATGAAAGCCGAAATCACAATGCCTCCCCAAGGCCCCTCTGCCCCGGGCGGAGGCATCAGCAATATGGATATTCGTATGGCGGCCAGCGATGGCATGGTTTTCATTGCCAATACAGACGCCCGGCTGGCCCAGGTCATACGCAAGGCCAAAGCCCTCAAGCCCGGCAAGGCCTCCGGCCCCCTGCTCACCATGGAAATGAACCTGGGTGAAATAATGACCTTGGCCGCGCAAAACACCCCGGGAAGCAAGCTGCCGGATACCGTGCCCAAAACCAAAATGCATATCACCATGGACATGGGCGCCGGCAAAGCTCGGACAGAAGTTGCCATGAATCCCACCGAAATCATGGATATGGCCCAGTTGTTCGCCAAGATGTCACCCCAAGGCCAAGGGGCAACCGGCTTTTCCCGTCAGGAAGGGGACGCGGTGCTCCAGCCGGGCGACGACCTGTTCAAGCCGAAATATGAAGAAGTACCGGAGTATGTGGAGCCGGAGCTGACTCCCGAGGAGCTCCTTGAACGGGAAGTGGGCGATCTGGTGGAAAAGGGCAACCTCTCCGCCATGTACGGCGGCCCCAATGCCGCCATCAAAACGTATAAACAGGCCTTGAAACTGGACCCCGCCAGCCCGGCAGCCAATTTTGCGGCTGCCCTGGCTTATACGGAACTGGGGGAATTCCAGCTTGCCCTGGACCATACGGACAAGGCGTTGGAAGCCCGTCCGGCCCACCCCGTGTATCTGTACGGAAGGGCGCGTATATTGCTTCTTTCCGGGCAAAAAGATGCCGCTATGGTGGAATTTGTAAGCGCCGCCAATGCTGGCAGTGAAGACGCACAAAACTATTTGGATCACTTATCCGCCGGGCAATAAAACCCTGTGGTTTGATGGGAGGAAGACATGACCGGGTCATGGAACCATATAAGAACCCGGGACTTTTTGGAAGACCTGGGACTGACCATAGTCAAGGAAGATGAAAGCCGGGGCCTGATAGTGGCCAGCGACGAAGCCAACTCCATTGTGAACATGGTTTTTGACTGCGTTGCCGAGGTGCTCATCATGCAGCAGATTGTCTCGGTGGTTCCAGAGAACAACACCGAGGCGTTTTTCAAAAGAGTCCTTCAGATCAACCGGGAAATCCTGTATGGAGGCTTCGCCATTGATGCCAATTCAAGAGTCCTCCTGTTCAGGGCCACCCATCCCTTTGACCGCCTGACCAAGCATATGATCGAGGCCTCATTGCGCGGGCTGGAGCATGCCATGGGGTTGTTTGGAACCGAATTAGCCAGATTTCACGGCCCCTTGGGATGAAGCGGCCTGACCCGGGGCCGCCCTCAGCGCCAGGGCCATCTGCCGCCGCACAACGGGCTTCATAGGAAAGGCGGTTATGCCCTGGTCCCTGATGCGTTCCGCGTCTATCTTTAAGCTCGTCTTCCACAACATGCGAACCCGTTGCTCCGGGCCTCTGTATGAAGCCCTGCTTTGCGTTTAGTTTCACTCCTGTTATTTATACAGCCCTGCAGAAAACATTACCCTGAACATATTTGAATGCACCCATCCGTATGAAATCAAGTTTGATAATAGTTGATTAATGACGCCATTTTCCTCCCCGGCAACCCTGTCAATAGTTTTAATTGATCCTGGACCGCTCCCTCCTGTCCATAGCTGTGCATAGACCGAACCATGCCAAAACCCATGATATGCTTATAGCCAATTGGAGGAGCGCTCCTTTTAAAAAATCCGCCCTATTACAAAGGAGAATACCATGGAATGGGAAGATCTGTTCGACGAATACGGGTATAGCGACGACCCGGACGGCGTGTTGGGGGAGCCCCGGTCCATTTCCAGCAGCGGCATTTCAGAAGAACTGGACGAGGACTGGTTTATGGGCCTGCCAGGAGACAACCATGAGCCAGCAACCGTTCTCCATCCCTGAAGAAGACCTCCGCATGGAGGATATCATCCGCTATCTACAGGAGGCAAGGGAAGGGGCCATGGAGTCCAGGCAGTTTTCCACGGCGGTTCGGGCTGCGGAACTCATGGGAAAGCATTTGGGCATGTTTGGAAAAAGGGAAGAACAACAAGGCCCCGTGGAAATCCGTTGGGCCGGGGAGGATTTCTAAAGCATGGACAATAATGCGGCGCATAGTTCCGGAGGCAAGCAGGCCCCGCGCAATGTGGTCATTCCATACCGCCCCCGTGCGCACCAGTGGCAAATCCACCAGAACAAAAAGCGCTTTTCCGTGCTGGTCTGCCACCGCAGGTTCGGCAAAACCGTGGCCGCTGTGAACGAACTCATCATGAAGGCCTGCCGGAACGCCCTGCCAGCCCCCCGGTACGCCTACATAGCCCCCCTGTACAAACAGGCAAAAAGCGTTGTGTGGGATTATTTAAAGAAATTCGCCGGAGCCCTGGAGGGCGCCACTTTTCACGAAACAGAACTGCGGTGCGACCTGCCAAACGGCGCCCGCATCTCCCTGCTGGGAGCGGACAACCCGGATCGCCTCAGGGGCATTTACCTGGACGGCGTGGTTCTGGATGAAATGGCTCAGATGCCCGAAAGAGTCTGGGGCGAGATCATCCGTCCTGCTCTCTCCGACCGCCTGGGATGGGCCATGTTCATAGGCACACCTCGGGGCCACAATGCCTTTTATGAGCTTTACCAGTTCGCCAGGCAGGACCCGGACTGGTTTTGCGCCATGTACCGGGCCTCGGAAACCGGCATTGTGAACCAGGAGGAACTGGTCGCCGCCAAAAATGAAATGACACCGGAACAATACGAACAGGAATTCGAGTGCAGCTTTTCCGCCGCCATCATCGGCGCCTATTACGGGCCCCAAATCGCCCAGGCGGAAAAAGAAGGACGCATCACCTCCGTGCCTGTGGAGCCCAGCCTCCCGGTCCATACAGCCTGGGACCTGGGCATGAGCGACTCCACCTCCGTATGGTTTTTCCAGGCCGCCCCCGGGGGCGAAATCCGCATCGTGGATTACCTGGAAGCTGCCGGCCAGGGCCTGGATTACTACGTGCGCGCCCTGCGGGATCGCCAGCACCTTTACGGAACCCACCTGGCGCCCCACGACATCCGGGTGCGCGAACTGGGCACAGGTAAAAGCCGCCTGGAAGTGGCCAAAAGCCTGGGTATTTCCTTCACCGTAGCCCCCAACCTCCCTCTGGCGGACGGAATCAACGCGGCAAGGCTGATCATTCCCAAATGCTGGTTCGACCAAAACAAATGCGCCCCGGGCCTGGAAGCCCTCCGCCAGTATCGCCGGGTGTACAACGATCGCACCGCATGCTTTGGCGCAATCCCCCATCACGACTGGACCAGCCATGCCGCCGACGCCTTCCGGTATCTGGCCGTAGGCCTGGACCTGTGCCAACGCTCCGCCACAGGCATGACGGCTTCGGAAGCCTGCCGCATGTACCGGCAATTCGCCCCACCCGCTGGAATTTGAAAATTACCGGAAACCTCCAACCCCCGAGGAACCCATGAGCGACAACGACATTAAAAAGGATTTCGCCCAAGCCTACGAAAGAGCCCATGCCTATTGGGCGCCCTTTCTTTCCGAAGCCAAAACCGACCTCTCCGTCATGCTGGGGGACCAGTGGGACGCCTCCGCCAAGAAATACCTGGAAAAACAACGCCGGAGCGCCCTGGTTTTCAATAAGGTCCGCCGAGTGGTCAAACTCATCGAAGGGTACCAGCGCAAAAATCGCCTGGCCCTCAAGGTGGACCCGGTGGAAGGCTCGGACCAAACCACCGCCACCCAACTTTCCGCCCTGTGTCAGTGGCAGATGCAATCCTGCAACGCCTACCACATCATGTCCGACGCCTTTGCCGGAGGCGCTCTAAAAACCGGCATCAACCTGGTCAACCTGTATGTGGACTACTCCCACGATCCTCTGAACGGGGACATAAAAATCAAACGGGTGCCCTATAACCGCTTTTTGCTGGACCCCGCCTTTTCTGAACGGGATCTCTCGGACTGCGGTTACATCTGCCGCAGGGAACTCCTTTCCAAAGACGCCATCCGGGCCATCCTCCCCGCAAGCAAAAGGCACATGATGGACAAGCTCAAACCCAAAGGCGTGGCCGACGGCAAATACGAATACGGCGCCCTTGCCCGGGGCTCCGCCGGGGACAACCTGTTTCGCTACGACGAATTCTGGACCCGCACCCACAAACCCCTCACCATCCTTCTGGACCCCTCCACCGGCCAAAGCCTACCCTGGAAAGGAGACGCTCCGGCCCTGGAACGCCTCCTTTCCTCCCACCCTCACTTGAAAATCCTGGAGACCATGCGCCGAAGCGTGGAGCTTGCCGTGTTCGTTGAAGACCAGCTCATCCATCAGGGGCCGGAACCCGGAGGCCTGGAAGACTTTCCCTTTGTGCCGATCCTGGGCTTTTTCGAGCCCGAATACGACCAGGCAAGCTGGAAACTCCAGGGAATCGTCCGGTGCATGCGGGACCCCCAGACCGAGGTGAACAAGCGGCGTTCCAAAATGCTGGACATCATAGACTCCCAGATTTCCACAGGCTGGAAAGCCCGGGAAAACAGCGTGGTCAACCCCGAAGCCCTGTATCAAAGCGGCCAGGGCCAAGTGGTCTGGATGAAAGGGGACATGGACCAGGCCCAGCGCCTGTTGCCGCCCGACATCCCCGCAGGGCTTATGCAGCTTTCCGAAACACTGGACCGGGATATCATGGAAATTCCCGGAGCCAATTCAGAACTGTTCGGCATGGCCGAGAGCGACACCATGCAGGTGGCCGGAATTCTCGCCAAAATGCGCCAGGCAGCCGGACTGACCATCCTCCAGGACATTTTCGACAACTATCGCCTTGCCAAAAAACTGGTGGGTCACAAACTCATCAAGCTGATCCAGGCCAACTACACCCCCCAGAAGGTCGCCCGCATCCTGGGCCAACAGCCTTCCCGGGAATTCTTCACCGGCGATTTCGGAAAATACGACGCCATTCCCGTGGAAGGAGTCCTTTCCGACACCCAGCGCCAAATGTACTTTGCCCAGCTTGTGAGCCTCAAACAAATGGGTGCGCCCATTCCCTGGAAAGCCATCCTGGACGCCGCTCCCATTGAGGACAAAGGCCGCCTGCAAACCATGGTGGAAGCCGAAGAACAAGCCCGGACAAAGGCATCCCAAAGCCAGGCGGCGCTGGCAAGGGTTCAGGAAGAGCTTGCCAGGGCGCGTATCCGGAGCGATTTGGCCGGGGCAGCCCAAAAACAGACCCAGGCCCGGAAAAACCTCACAGCCGAAGCCGGGGAACGGGTACGCACAGCCAGGGACATCGCCGAAATGGACCGGGACCAACTCCGCCAAGCCATGCCCATCATCCGCACCATGCAAAAGGAGGCAAACCATGCCCCAGATCATCATCCGGGAACCCGCCCTGTTTTCCCCTGACTCCACCCTGCTCATGGGCGATGCCCGCGCCATGATGGGAAAGGAGGTCATGGGCAGGATTCGCAAAGTGGTGGACTCCAACCAAAACAAGAAAGCCTACTACCTTCTGGTCGCCAGCCGCCAGGACCCCATGGACGAAAGGCGTATTCGGACCACCATAGTGCTTTCCAGCGCACAACCGCCCAAAATGCTCGGGACCATGTGTTTTTTCATCGACAACCGAAATAGCAGGGCCAAACGATTGTGGGTACTGCCCCTGGACAGGCCAAGCATCATCAAGGCCCCTCCGGCGGAACTGGTGCCTGAAATCGCTCGTATCGCCAGACACATGCCCATCATTCACGGCTGAAAACAAAGGGAACCAAACAACATTTTTTGCAACCGCCGCCGGGGGAAGGGGCCAGGGACAGGCCGCCTTCACGGGCGAGAAGGAGAATTGCATGGAAAACCCCCAACCCACTACGGGCGCACAAAACATTCCCGCCGCCGGGGAAGCAAACCACCAAACCGGGGCCGACACCCCCGCAGGGATTGCCGGAAATTCCGCCCAATCCTCCCCGGATAGCAGCCAGGACGGCGCTCCCAAAACCGTGCCCCTGTCTGTAGTCCAAAGCGTTAGAGAGGAATTGAAAAGCGCCAGGGACCAGGCCGCCCTCTATCGCAGGCAACTGGAACTGACTCGCCAGGGCGCCGCCAAAAAGCCCGATCCCCTGGATGGCATGGCCGAGGACGCCCCCCTGACCGTGGGCCAGGCCAAAAAGGCCATGCAAGGGCAGGCCAGGCAAATGGAGGCCCTGGCCTCCCAGCTTTCCTTTGCCATGGCCAATCCCGGTTTTGCACAAACTATCAAGGAACATTTGCCCCAGGTGCTTAAAAACAACCCCGGCCTCATGGACGTAATCCGGTACAGCGGGAATCCCCTGGCCACGGCCTACTCCATCGCCAGGCTTTCGCCCTCGGCCCGAAACGCGGGCCAGGGTGATGTGGCTTCCCAGATGCAGAAAATTTTGGCCAATTCCGAAAAACCCGGTTCCGCCAGCGCGGCCGCCGGAGGCACAGGCATTTCCGCCGCCAACCGGATAGCCAAAATGAACGGAGCCGAATTTTCCGCATACAAGGAACAGGTCAAGGCCGGAAAAATCAAAATTGGAGGTTAAACAATGGCAGACAACCTGACCACAACCACCCAGGTGGACCCCGCAGTGAGCCTGTTTTATGACAAGGTGCTCCTGGACGCAGCCAAGCCCGAACTGGTGCACGAGCTATTCGCCCAAAACAGGCCCTTGCCCCAAAAGAGCGGAAACACCATCAAATTCCGCCGGTATTCCAACCTGTCCACCGCCACCACCCCCCTGACCGAAGGGGTCACTCCCCCCGGCCAAAGGCTTTCCAAAACCGACCTTTCCGCCACCATTTCCTGGTACGGAGACTTTGTGCACATCACTGACGTGGTGGACCAGACCGTGGAAGACGAAGAATGGACCATTGCCGGGGAAAAGCTGGGATTCCAGGCTGGCCAGACCCGGGACGAAATCGTGCGGGACATCATTGCCGCCTGCGCCAGCTCCACCAGCGCTTCCAAGGGAAGCAACGGCAGCACCCCCACGGAAGTCACCAAGGGCGACATCGACTCCATTGTCAAAATCCTTTTGGGTTACAACGCCAAAATGATCGCCCCCCGGATCGATGCGGGCCAGGGCACAGGCACATCCCCGGTGCGTCGGGCCTATTGGGGAATCATGCATACGGACCTGGTGGATGACCTGGAAGGAGTGGAGGGATTCAAGGCCACCGTGGAATACGGGTCCCAGGATTCGGTCATGGACGCGGAATGGGGAGCTACCGGCAATGTGCGTTGGCTTATGACTTCCGAAGCCTACCAAGTGGCCGGAAGTCCCACCCAATATTACCTGCCCATCCTGGCCAAGGACGGCCTGGGGGTTTCGGACCTGGAGGGTTCCCTCAAGAACGTGCGCAAGGGCTTTGGCGCCGGAGGGTCGGATGATCCCCTGGACCAGCGCGCCACTTCGGGCTGGAAGATGGCCTTTGTAGCCCGCATCCTTAACGACGAGTTCATTCACATTCTCAAGGCCACCCATTCCTGATCCACTGCCGCCCCAACCGGGCGCCACCTTTCATGGAGGCAAGATAACCATGCATGAATCAGTCACCATCAAATTCCAGGCCGACGGCAACCCCTGCAATTTGGAACTGGGGTTTATCCCGGATTACGCGGAGGTTTACAACCTGAACGCCACCTATGGAGCCCCCTTTAAAATCGAGTGGTCCCCCCTCTTGCAGGAGGGCCGGGAGATCTGGCACAACCGCATTGCCGACAGCGGCTCCACAGGCGCCAGTTCCATCCAGCTTAAAAACAGCGGAGGTTACATTTCCACATATCAGGCAGTGACCTACGACCCGGGCACGGAGAACGACGACTCGGACCCGGTTCGGGCCCAGGGGTTTTCCGGAATCAGCATTGCCGCCGATTTCATGAATGACGACGACATCATCCTTGTGCGGGCTCATCGGAGCTTGCGCCTGGAAGACCTGGGCGACATCGCCTGATAAAACCCATCAGCCCGGGGGCTTGTTCCCCCGGGCCTCGAAAGGAAAACAACCATGGCAAAAACAGCCGGAAGCACCAGCCCGGATCTTGGACCTTTGGTCCGCATTCAATTCATGAACAACGAAACCCGCGGAGTGGATGTTTCCTTCAACTACGAAGGAGTGCATTTCGGACCATTGGAAGACGGAAAGGAATACGACTTGCCGGAAAAGGTTGTCCGGCATCTCAATAGTCTGTCCACTCCTCGCATGGAATACCGGTCCGATCCGGCAACAGGGCAGATGAAATCCGTGAACATCGGCACGGTGCACCGTTTTTCCTGCCACCCGGTTTCCACTCCCGGAGCCGGGGTTTGATCCCTTTTAAACATAAGGACTTAAACCATGGACTGGAACCTGTCCCACATTAAGGCCAAGGTACGCAAGCTCACAGGCAGGCCTGATATTGGCCAGCTTTCAGAAGAGGATTTACTGGGAGCCATCAATCAATTTTACGTGCATATGCTTCCCCAGGAAGTGAACGTCCGTGAAATTCAAACCTGGCGCGAAATAGCCCTTACCAGCACGGATTCTGGAGAGTATGCCCTGGAATCCTCCGTCCTTTCCCTGGAAAAACCCTTTACCCTAAAGGATGAGGGCGGAATGGTCACCATCCTGGATCTTTTAAGCGATCAGGACCTGTTCTTTCGCCTTTTTCCCGAATCCGACACCCAAAGAGACCGGCCCAGGGCCTGCCTGATCTATGGCAGAACCCTGACCCTGCGCCCCCGCCCTGACAGGGAATACACTTTCCGGGCGGCAGCCACCACCACATTGGACGCCTTGGAAGACGACACGGATTCCCCGGCGGACGCCAAGTGGGGACCTTTCATCGCTTATGGAACTGCCATGGAAATCTTACAGGAAAACGGGGAGGACAGTGAAGCCTCCAACCTGCGCGACGCCTATTCCTTTCACCTTAACTCCATTGCAAGGAAGCAGGTCAGGCAGATTCCCCCGGACAAAAGGTCTGCGCCGGGTTTCTAAAAACCACTATCCCACACTTTCCGGCCACAGGAGGAAACCATGACAACCTGGGACTCATCTTTTGAAACCATCCCGGCAAACAGCGACAACATAAGCGCGGGCGCCGGGGTTATACGCACCCTGAAGTCCGCCATCCGCCAGCGAATGGCCAGGGACCACTATATGGAGCTGGGAGGCGAGGACGGAGATCACGGGGAACATGCCCAGGTCACCTTTCATCAACCCCTGGCTTCCAATCCTTCCACCGAGGATGACAAAGGCGTGCTTTACACCCTGGACGTGGAAGACAAAGCCGAACTCCACTGGAAGGACGAAGACGGCAACGTACTCACCCTCACGGCCCAGGGCGCCATCAACTACACCCCGGACGAAAATCTGATCAACCCCACCGGCTCCGTGGTGGCTTTTATGGGACCCATCGCCCCTTCGGGCTGGCTGGAATGCAACGGCGCAGCCATTTCCCGCTCCACCCACGAAAACCTGTTCAGCGTCATTTCCACGATGTACGGCATGGGAGACGGCTCTACAACCTTTAACCTGCCGGATTTACGAGGCTATTTCCTGCGCGGGTGGAGCCACGGTTCAGGTTCCGATCCCGATGCCTCCTCCCGGTTCGACCGGGGCGACGGCACCTGCGGCGATTACGTGGGCACCAAACAAATTGACGAATTTGAAAGCCACTCCCACTATGATGACACCAACCTGATTACTTTTGACGGCCATGGACCGGTGGGACACAACGACAGCGGCATGAGCGCGGTGTCTCCGGACGCTGTGGGAGGAAACGAAACCCGGCCTAAGAATGTGGCTGTAATGTATGTCATCAAGACATGAGGTGCGCCATGAACTCCTACCAGCCCTTTTTGATCGCCGACTTTTCCACAGGCCTGGAACTTGGCAAGGAACCCTGGCTGCTGCCCAAGGACGCTTTTACAACCATGGAAGATGCAATGATCCACCGGGGAGTTCTGGAAAAACGCCGGGGATACACATCTTTCATGTCCACGGGCCAGGGCCTGGCTATCACGGGCATCTTCCACCTGATGGACAGCCAGGGCGCCAGAATCCAACTGGTGGCGGACCAGTCCTATCTCTATGAACATGTAAGCACTGGCCTGACCATGGTTTCCCATGCCCAACGGGGGTCAAATCCCGTATGGACCGGCCAGCCAACGGATTTCATCCATTGGGCCAACTGGCAGGGCAAGGTTTTCATGACCAACAACCTGCCGGTCATGGGTGAAACGGTGTCCGGGGATGGAACAGGCACGGACGGCATCCAGGTTTACAACGGCTCCATCTTCCAGGCTTTGCGCCCCGACCTTTCCGGGTCCGGAGACTATGTGGACCAGTGCGCCTTCCTTATGGTGCACAAGGAACGGCTTATCCTGTTTGCCACCCTGGAAGACGGGACGCTTCACCTGCAACGGGCCAGATGGTGCAAACCCGGCAACCCCGAAGACTGGACCAACGACGGTTTTGTGGACGCGCCCACCGGCGAAACATTGCGCGGCGTGGCCTCCCTGCGGGACGAAATTGTGGCCTGGTTTTCAAACTCCGTTTGGCTTTTGCGATACACAGGAGGCAGCGACCTGCCCCTCCGATGGGAAAAAGTATCCTCCGTGGACGGATGTGGCGCCCCTTTTTCCGTAGTGGCCTTCCAGGATAACAGCCTGGCCCTGGGCAAAGCAGGGCCAGTGCTTACGGACGGCATGGACGCCTGCCGCGTGGACGAAAAAATCCCGGACCTGGCCCTGGGTTTTGACCAGGAACATATGAACGCCTGCTTTGGCATGGTCCTGGAAGACCAAAGCCAGTATTGGCTGCTGTTTCCCTTTGCCGGCAGCGAATCCGCAGACCGGGTCCTGGTCTTGAATTACGAAAACTGGTCCTGGAGCATCTTTAACCTGGCATTCAACTGCCTGGGTTTGCATACCCTGGACCAGAACACCATATGGCTGGCCTCCCCGCCTGATCCGGTTAAAGACATGTCGGACGAAACCTGGGAAGCCTGTGCGGAAAAATGGGTGACCAATTCAGTCCAGGCAGGGTATCCCATGGTCCTGGCCGGGGATCGGGCGGGCAATGTGCATCGCCTTAACAACTCGGCCTCGGACGGAGAAAACGGGGAAATCGGCTTTGATGTGGTTTCGGGCCGATGGAATCCCTTCAGGGAATACGGTGTAAAAGCCAGGCTGGGCTATGTGGATTTTTTGCTGGAAACCAGCCCGGCCCAGGCTCTTAACGTGGATTTTTTCAAGGACACCCGGCAGACAGCCTACCTTACCCGTCAGCTTGCCTTTGACCGGGAAGGGGAAAAGGCATGGGTAAGGCTGTATTCGGGCGCAACCGGGGCCTTCCATCGCATCCGTCTGTACCACAAGGCTGAAGGCCAGAACATAAGGATTCACGCCATTATGCCGTGGTTCAAACCCGCCGGGAGGATCATACCATGAAAGTACCCCCCACCTGTGACCTGCCGGTTTACAGCGAAAGCGCCGACCTCGCAGGATTTTTCCGCACCCACACCCGAAGGCTGAAAAAAATCCTGGAGGAACTGGCCCAGGCGATCAACACAAACGCCACCCGGGCCACCGCCATCCCGAGTACCGGCGATGGCGCCATTAAAATGGGCAGCGCAAATAACGCAAATAACACCGGCTGGATTGAAATAGAGGAAAACAAATGGATACCCTATTGGAACAATCCCACCCCATAGGCGCCAAGGCCAGGGGAACAGGTCTCCGATACATCCCTGTTTCGGACTTTTCCCTGGTTCCCCGCCGTCTTGTGGAGCAGGTCAAACCCCGGCAATGCAGCCCGGAAAGGCTGTTCAGGTTAGGCCCCATGATCTGCCGGAACCCATTCAACCTCCTGGGTGTTTTTGCACCTATGGACCCGGCTTCCCCGGCCTTTGGGCAGATCATGGGTTTTTTATGGGCCACCATCAACCCTTTGGACCAAAAAATCCACGTGCACATGCTTAGCGTGGACAAGGAGTTTCAGGGAAAGGGTATCGTGGAAGAGGCCAAAAACATCCTGGAAAAAATCCGCTCCCGACAAAAACTCAGCGGAATCGTTTTCCGGACCACCCGGCCCCGGGCCCTGGAAAAAGTGGGCTTTAAACGGTCGGAAACCATACTCATGGAGGCATGACAATGGGAGATTTTGGAGATTTTCTTTTTGGCTCCACCGAGGACGCCAAATTCATGGGCAATGTGGACACGCTTTTGCCCGTTCAAAAAAACAACCTCATCAACCTGAACCAATTGCTGGCTTCGCAACTGGGCCAGGGCGTGGAATCCTACGGAGGACAAATCAACGCAGGAACCAGCCCCCTTCAACAGCAGGCCTTTGACCTGGTATCCAGCCTGATCCAGGGGGAGGGCTCTTACGGTCAGGGGCAGAACGCCTTGGGCGCCCTGCTGGAGGATTTCGATGGCACAAGCACTCGGGAAACCTGGGAGACTTCGGTCAAAGACCCCATGATCCAAAACTGGCAGGATAAAATTTTGCCCGAAATCCAGGAGCATTATATCGCCGCCAATGCCGGATCGTCCGGGGCCGCCACCCGCGCCATCACGGAAAGCGGGGCGGATCTCAGCGCGGACCTAGCGGCCAGCCTGTCTCAAAGCCTGTATGGTGCGGAGCAATCCCACCTGAACAGGCAACTGGAATCCCTGCCTTTAGCCCTGGATTACGCCCAGGCGCCCATTGATACAGCCCTCTACGCGGGCGAAACCCAAAGGGAGATCACCGGGGACCAGCTTTTGGAGGAATACCGGAAATGGGCCGATGAGCAGCCCTACAACAACCCCTGGCTTTCCTACCTGAACCTGGGTCTGGAAACCACCGCCTTTGAACCTGTGGTGCAGGGTGCGACCTATCAACCCGGGTCCCTGGATTCCCTCACCCGCTTTTTCTCCCTCTTTACATAAGGGAGGGCAAAGGGAGGCCGTCATGAACGGATTCGACATGATCGACCGGGACTACTGGATAGACAAAATGAGCCCGGAACAACGGGACTGGACCCTCTACGAATACTTGCACACCATCCATTCGCGGCTGGTGGCCCTGGAAAACCGGAAATGGGTTCACCGGACCCTCAGCTTCGCCGGGGGAGTCCTGGGCGGGGCGGGGGTGGTCGTGATCTACTGGCAGTTTTTCAAGGATTTGGTAAAGTAAACAGGAGGGCGCCATGAATATTTTGTCCAAGGTGGCCGGGCTGGGAATCGGCGAAATAGCAACCGGCCTGGGAAGCCTTGCCAAGGACATCCGGGCCGCCATCACGGGGGAGCTTTCCCAGGAGGACAAGGCCCTGGTGGAGCAAAAACTCCTGGACCTCCAGGGAATCGCCCAGGAAACCGGGGCCCGGCTGTTTGAGGTCCAGGGCGATATTGTCAAGGCCGAAGCCCGGGGCGAAAGCTGGCTTCAGAGGAACTGGCGGCCTGTCCTCATGATGTCCATCGTGGCCATTGTGGTGAATAATTACCTGCTGGTTCCCTATGGGCAGCTTTTTTTCCCAGGAAGCGTAAAGGTGCTGGAACTTCCACCGGCCTTGTGGGAACTCATGAAAATCGGGGTAGGAGGCTATGTGGTGGGCCGGACCGGTGAAAAAGTGGTTAGGGAATGGAAAACAAAATAATTATGTGAACCATCAAAAAAGGGGGAAAGCATGGGTTGGTAAGTGTTTTCCCCCTTCTGAATAACTGGCTTCCATGGATGGAGCGGTTGCAGAGCCTTATCTTTTGCCGCCCCACAGCCACAGTTTTCGTTTTTCCGGATGGGCCAGACCCCGCAATAGCAGCCTGCCTGCTCTCTTGGCCATGGACTCCAGGGTTTCCCGGGAGAAAATGGTCTGGCTTCCTCCCAGGGAAAGAAGAATAACCCCTGTCACGGAACCCAAAAAAATGCCTGCCGCCTCCATGGGGTCAAACTCGGGAAAAGTTTTATCCTGAATCCCCTTTTCGATCTGGGCCACCACAATCCCGTAGCCAGCCTGTTCCAGTTCAATCACCCTGCGCCTGACGTCCTCCGAACAATTGGCCACCAAGTCTGGCGTGGCTTCCACCGTGAACATGTGCAAATACTTTTCATGCTCTTGGGAGAACCGGGTCAGAACATCCAGAAAGGCGTCCACAAACTCGTCGGTGTCCAATATCCCGACGGGAACGGTTTCCATGTCCTTTACAAGGATTTCCATTCCCTGAGCGCATACGCTCATATAAAGGTCATCCTTATTTTTGAAGTCCAGATAAACCGTACGCTTGCTGAATCCTGCCCGCTTGGCGATCTGCTCCACGGTGGCGCCCCGGTATCCTTTTTCAAAAAAAAGGGCTCGCGCCGCCTCCAACACTTTGTCCCTGCGATTCAATCCCGCTTTGCCAGCGCCCTTTTTTTGGGAAGCCCCCATTGTGTTTCCTTATGCCGGATGCCCTGTGATTCGATGCGGAACCCAATGAGGCTGAAACCACCGCCCTTCCTTCCCGGCAAGGGAGTTGGGAGCAGGCTGCAACCCTGTTTGCCAGGATTCCAAATGAGGGTTTAGGATACACAATAGGGGGCTTTAAGTCCAGAAGGGCGGCCTGACAATTAGGGACGCCTGTATCGCCTGCGAAACCTCCTGACCATCCATTGGGAGGCAAAGGGCAGGACTTCCGGATGAATACGGGTAATCCACCACAGGAGTCTGGCGTGCAAGGGAAAAACTATCACGGCCTGGTTCCGGTTTATGCCTCTGATTATTTTACGGGCCGCCTTGGTCACACTGTATAGTTTAAATGGCACCTGGGCCAGTGCATCCTCAGGTGTGGAGCGCACCAGAACGCCGTCCTTGATCAGATCAGTTTGGATGTAACCGGGACACACCACACTCACTTTTACCCCCAGGCCCGCAGCCTCGGCGCGGAGGGATGTGGAAAATCCCACCACCGCGAATTTCGAGGTGTTGTACGGGGTGCTCAGGGGAAGCGGCACAAGACCATAGTATGACGCCGTGTTGACGATGTGCCCAAACCCCTGGCGTATCATCACCTCATAGGCTGCCAGGGTTCCGTAAATGACGCCCGACAGATTGACGTCCAGGATTCCGGCAAAATGTTGCGAGGTCATGTCCCGAACCTCCCCTCCCATGGACACCCCAGCGTTGTTGAACATCAAATCCAGGCGCCCGTGCTTTTCGACAGTCCGGGAAACCATGTCCCGGACATCTTTTTCGCACGTCACATCCAGGGGAAAGGCCTCGGCCTTTCCCCCTGAGCTGGCGATCAATGCGGCTGTTTCCATAGCTTTGTCCGCATTAATGTCCGTCGCCACAACCAACGCGCCAGCCTGAGCCAATTCCAGGCACAAGGCGCGGCCTATGCCAGCGCCAGCGCCGGTCACTATGGCGATTTTATTCTCCAGGTTCACCATGACACTCCTTTCACCCATGGGCGTGGCAAAGGTCAGGATGCAATCAAGCCTCTTTCTCTGGCAGTTTCCACAATTCCCGGTTCGTCCCATGCTTTGGTGAGGCCAAAATCCTCGGTGATTATGTTTGCGCCTATGTAGCCAGGACCTCCAATAATCATGCCGCCCGGATACACGCTGGCCCCGCAGACATAAAAGCCTTCAATGGGCGTCCGAACCTGGGAACACGAATCATTGGGACGAAAATAGCCCATTTGCAAAGGAATGTAAGCCCCCTGCTTGATGGAGCCTTTCACCATGTTGATTATTTTCTTTTCTATATAGGTGGGGGGATACACAAAGGCGTCCATAACATCCAGGTTCGGGGCGTAGGATTTCCATTCATCCATGCACTGCTTGGCATAGTCGTCCTTGATAGCGTCCCAGTCTACATCAAAGGGGACCAGGGATTCCCACCTACCCGAAACAAACCCGGGAGGGGCCTGGATAGGATCAAAAAGTGAGGCGCAGGTGACATGTCCATGGTGATGGTCCGGCAAGAGACCTTCGTGGAGTTGGGCGTCATGGTCCAGGATAGCTTCCGTGTCATTAACTCCCAAAAACACGATCATGGCCCGGTTCACGTCCGCGCAATCCTCCGAACCCACATATTTGGGCGCCTGCTTCAGTCCCACGTGCACCCCAAACAAGGAGGTTTCCTCCCATTGCCATTGTTTGGCTGCATAGACCAGGTCGTCGGGGATTTCATCCTCATTAAAAAATTCCAAAAAGTTCTGCTTGGGATCCACAGTGGAGACCACCGCCTTTGCCGTGATTTCCACGCCTTCCGTAGTCACCACGCCGCTGGCTCTGCCGTCCTTCATGATTACCTTCGCCACCCGGGACATATCCCGGATTTCCCCCCCTGCCTCCAAAACAGCCTTGTGAACCCCCGAGGACAATCGATGCGAACCTCCCGCGCACAAGGCCGCGTTGGTCATCCGGTATACATACAGGGGGAAAATGTAACCCAGGGCCTCAAACGGGGACAAGCCCCACATGGAAAACAGGTTGAGAACCCCTGCCTTCACAGGATCGGACAGCCCGTAGGTCTCCAGCATCTCCAGGGGCGTGAGTTCCGCCACCTGGCAAAACCGCCTGCCCACATCGTCCTTGGCGGCCTCCAGGGCCTGAACCTGTTCAAGCGGAGGCACCGCAGGCACATAGGTGCAGGGGATCAATATTTTCTCCGAGTATTCCGCAAAGTCCCGGTACATTTTAAGGAACTTTTCCGCGTCTTCGGACGAAAAAAATTTGGCGATGTGTTTGGCGGTTTTTTGGGGATCACGATAAAAAACCAGGGGCTTGGAATTTTTGCTCACATAGGCGGCCTGCACCTCGGGATAAATGAATTTCACCCCCCGGTCAGCCAGGTTAAGGTCATGGAAGGCTGGCATGATTTCAGCCATCATATGGTATATGGCATGGGTGTTATGGCGAAAACCGCCGAACTCCAGCGTGTCCAGGCCGCCGCCGCACTCGTGCCTTGCCTCCAGGAGAACCACATCCAACCCGGCCTTGGCCAAATACCCGGCGCACATAAGGCCATTGGGACCAGCTCCGATAATCACCACGTCACATTCTCTGTTTTTCATTGCGCCCCCTCTGTCTGGGCTTGAATCCTTGCCCCGTTGGCCAGCAGCCAGTCAAAGGCCTTGTCCTTCCACCAAAGCTGATCCCTAACACCGCAGTCTTGGGCGACCTCGCACGCGGCGATATACCCAGAAGCCATCCACGAGGCGCCAAAGGGATGTATGGAATTGGACAGGTACAGGTTTTTCATGAAGGTCCTGGACCCGCCCCCCACGCACACCCCGGGGACCGGCCTGTCAAAATAAAACTGGTCCGGCCTGATGGCGCCCCCAAAACAGTTGCCATGGATGGCCGACGGATTGTTCCGAAACATGTCCAGGGGGGAATACACCACCCGGTCGAGTATGAGCTTTTTGAACCCCGGGGCGTATGACTCGTAGGCGTCGGTGATGGTATCGGCCAAGTCGTGTTTGATGCGGTCCCAGGCTGCGAATCCGTCAAGGGTTCTTTCTTTCCACCCCACCGGGGCCGGAGGAACGTCAAACCACACAAAGGAAGTGTGACAGCCGGGAGGCGCCTGGCTGGAATCCACGGCTGTGGGGATAAACCAGTTGGCCACCACGGGGTCGTGAATCCTGCGGTTGCCAAGGCTGGTGGCTAGGGCTTTCATCTTTTCCGTATCATCGCCCCCGAAATAACCCATGACGCAACGGTCAATGGCGTCGTCAAACTGGGCCGAGGCGAAATGGGGCTTGCCGGACAAGGAATAGTAAACCCCAATAAGGTTCTGCTCGTCATAGGAGAATCGGCTGATTCTGCCAGCCATCTCAGAACCCAGATGCTTTTCGCCGATGAGATTGAGAAAGGTCGGCGCCGCCGTGAGATTGCTCACCACCTTGGCCGCCGTGATTGTCCGGCCTCCGTATATGCCTTCCTCCGCAAGCCGGACTCCCTGAACCACGCCGTTTTCCACCAGGATTTCCGAAACCGGGCAGGAAGGGAGGATCTTAACCCCATAGGCCTTTGCAGCCTTGACCAGGGCGTGCGTGGCGCCATGGGACCCTCCTTTCAAAAGGTGGACAGGGAAAATGGGGCCGGTCATGAGACCCATCAAGGCCACGCCCAAGGCTCCCAGCCCCCGATGGGAAGGGGCCACCCCGGATATCCAGGAGAGCGACTGTATCATGGTCTTGATGTGCTCAGACTCAAACATCAGGTCCAGCAGCTCGAATCCGTTCATGCTTTGGGTTTGTTCCCGGGTGACATTCACTCCGGCTTGCTGAAAGAACTCATTTAAAAAGGCTCCCACCGCCGCCTCGGCCTCTATGCTTGGCCCGCAAAACAGATAGTTGTGCAGAATATCCTGAATATGAAATATCTCCGGCAAAAAATGCTGTACGACCTTGTGCATCATGGCGGCGTCTTTTCCCGAGAGTTTCTCCCAATGCGCTGCGGTCTCCAGGGGATCGGTGCATAACAGTGCGTTTTTCCCGTCCCCAAAGGTTTTGGCGTAGGCAATGTCAGACGCCACGAACTCCATGCCGAACCGCTCCAGGTCCAGATCCCCCATGGCCGGGCTTGTGGCGGTAATCATCCATGTGGTGTGCAGGTTATGCAAGAATCCAGGAATACTTGGCTCGCAGGTCTCGCAATGGGCGCCGCATTCCCCCCGGGCTTCCAGCACCAGTGTTTTCAAGCCAGCCCGTCCAAGATATCCCGCACAGCACAGGCCGCTCATCCCCCCCCCAATAATGATCACATCGTATTCAGGCACCTTTTCGATCCCTCCTTGGCCGGCTGTGTTGCTGAAGGCCTGCCTCTGCGCATCATGGTGTTGTATGCACGGAAAACCTTTTCCTCGATGGGCTCCCCCTCCTCCACGTATTGCTTGCGCTTGAACAGATATACGATGTAGCGGAAAGCATTGGCGGCAACGAGCCATAGCATGGCCCAGTTGAAGAACATCTTGGCAAAGCCTCCGATGTCCTCGGGCTCCATCATAACGCGAAACTCCCAATTGACCGGATCGCGCATGGCCCCCACAATGCACACGTTGCCTGTTTCCGGGTCTTTGACCACCTTGTAGTACCGGAAGTCCATGCTGACCTCCGTTCTCCCTAAGCCTCTGGACCATAGTTTCATAAATCCCCTCCTGTCGTCGGTGAATGGTTTTTAAGTGACTGACGTTTGCGGGTTTGGCCGACCCGCGTGGTAACCGACGGTTAGTAACCATTGGTTACTTCATGCCACCCTACGACGCATCGTGTCAAGAAAAAATCGGTGAAAAGGGTTCCCGCCCACCGCCCTCAAAATGTAGACAGCTGATATTATGCGGTTTTATTCATGTTTGCATGGAAGAATGGGGACTAACCCCGAAAACGCAGCACTCAAACTGCCCCACCCAAGCTCAAAAACAACTCGGCTCCTGTCCTGATCCAGGCCCTTCCTACCTGAAAACACGCCATTTTTGACCCCGCAGGGGAATTGGGTTAAACTGTCCCTAAAGGGAGGTGAGGATGCATACATTTTTCCGGGTAAGTAGATGGGCCTTATTGTGGGTATTGATCTGGGGCTTTGCCGTTGGCCCGGTCCTGGCCAGCGAAAGCCAGGAGGCCGCCGGGGAAATCGAATTCCTGGCCAAGGCCTATGGGGTGCGCGTTCACTATGTATTTTCCCACCGGGATTTTTTCCCCCGGATGTGGCGCGACAAGGCCGGGTATGTGCACGGACAGCAGGCCAGCCTCAACCAGGTGCAGCAGGCCTTACCAATAATCAGGGAGTTCATGGATGCTTATCCGCCGGATGTCATCACCCAACACCTCACCGATATTTTTTTGTTGGGGCGCTTGGAAATGATGGGCCATTCCATAGGAGGAACCTACTACTCCATGTGGTTGTATGTGCTGGTTTCCCCGCACCTGAGCCAAGCCACGGTGCTTTCCACCCTCCACCACGAGTTTTCCAGCCTGCTCATGAAAAGCCATCCCTTTCCCAAGGAACAATGGGAGCAGACCAATGCGCCGGGGTGGAAATACGCGGGAGGCAGCCGGAACATGATTGAGAAAATCGAATCTCAGGGCAAAGCCCATAACTCCCTGAGTCACGAGCTTTTTTCACGTGGTTTTTTGGTGAGTTACGGCCAAAGCTGTGTGGAGGATGATTTCAATGTCTATGCGGGCTGGCTGTTCACCCGAAGGCGGGAACTGGACACCCTGGCCTCCCAGTACCCCCGCATACGCCAAAAAAGGGACTTGTGCGTGGAGTTTTTCAAGTCCGTGAGTCCGGACTTTGAATTTAAAAACTAAGACATCATAAAAAAAACACGGGGACAGGTGCCCGGATTTCCAGGCGACTGTCCCCGTGTCTGCTTATTTGATGGCGCTTGCGTAAGCCTCGCCTATGCGGGCCGCCAGGTATTCAGCCTTGTCCATGTCCGGCTCGTCCGCGTCAAAGCAATAGCCGTCCTGGCCCAAAAGGCCTTCGGGTATCAGGTCGCCCAATTCGTCCGGGTCCGTTATCATATCGCCGTAAAAGCATACGGAAAGCCAGCGGTCCGCCGGGTCGTCATCCACCACGTCCACCATCACATAAAGGGGCCTGTCCTTTTGGGCGGGGTGGGTTGCCCGCAGGGAATATGAAACCCCTGGCCGTGCGTTGAATGACAATTCCGCACCGTCCTGGGAATCAAGAATCTTTTTCAGGTGCAAAAATACGCCTTTCAATCCGTTGGTGTCTTCCCATTCTCCTATGAATTTTTCCAGTTCCTGCATAAAATCCTCCTCATTAACAGCTTATGTTTTCATCCTCCGCCCGGGTGGCTTCCCTTAAACGGGCTTCAATATACTGGGCGCATTCCTCTGCCTTGGATTCAGATATAATGGGAACGCTGGCGATCAGTTCCTCCACAATCTCTTCGGAAAGCCCCGTGGTTTTTTGAACCAGAAAATCCTCCACTTCGCCGTCCTCGAATAAAAGGCCGCAACCGCCAATAGTGCCCAGGAATTCGTCCTCCAGATATATCGGGACCGAAACCTTGACCATACCCGCGTCGCATTCGCTCACCACAGGTTGCCGGGTCTGACGAGCCTGGGCCGTAAAACTCTGGGCCGCTATGGCGCAAATGCTCCCCAAGGCCTCGGGGCATTTTTTTATCTCCGGGCACAGCTTGTTGCACCATTTTCCTGCATGGGTGACATGGCCTCCATCAGGGTCCGACACCGAGCAGTCCAGCCCATATTTCGCTTGAATATCACCAACAAGGGCTTCCCATTCTTCCAAAGTCATTACATCGGTTAGGGTCATTATGTATGTCTTCCTTTCTAATATTAGATTCCTGCCTGTCGGGCCATCGCAACCGATGGAACCCGGTGGGCGGAATTCGTGATTCTAAGCAAGCTCCCCTGTGTGGCAGCCAGCGGCCATCCTGGCCAGGCGCCACTTCCAAAATCGGGAGCATTGACGCGGAATCAAACACTGGGGATATGCGTCCCTGCTATTAGGGTAATGCCACTTTCAAAGTAAAAAGGGAATGGTTATGCCTGCGCCAAAGCATTGAATTTGATTAACAGGCTGTTATTGTGTGGAAAAAATTCAACATTTTTTTGCTCTCCCCGGCTTTTTGCGCCATAGACAAAAAAACGCCCCCAATTGGCATTGCATTTTGGCCGCCTTTAACCTATGCAAGGCCCTATGAAAAAACGACGTACCATAAAACACATCCCATGGCTCCTGTCCAGAACCCTATGGGGATTTTTCCCGTGGGCCGTAAAAGTGGACGTTGAATATAGAGCCGTTTGATGCAAAGATCAGACCTATGGGATTGCGGTCCCGCGTTTTTTTTATATTTACAGCTATCGAACACCAGATTTATCAAAAAGGACATAAAATGGAAAAAATAGGAATCATCCGGTGTGAAAAAAATGAAACCGCCTGCCCACTGGTTGGGTGCATCAAGCCTCTGGCTGGAAAAGCCCAAGCCTACAAGGGCTATGAAGAGCCCCAACTCCTGGGCGTTTTTACATGCCGCTGCCCCGGAGACAATATTGGAGAACTGGCTTCCGCCATGGCCAAGAAGGGAATTGAATTCATCCATTTTCCCACCTGCCTGTTTTCCACAAAAACGGAGGACGGATGGGTTGCCGAGCAAGGCGGGTTCTGCGCTAAACTTCCGGAACTCATGAAAAAGGCCCACGAGGCCAGCGGCCTGCCGGTTGTGGCCGGCACAGGGCACTTGCCCAAAGGGCACATTGTCGAGGTTTTGAGATAGACAGCATGGAAAAAATCAGCGTCACCATTGTGTACGATAACACCGCGGCCCGGGATGGGGTGGAAGCCCATTGGGGCTTTGCCGCCCTGGTCCGCGCCCATGGCCACACTCTTTTGTTTGATACCGGGCATCGGTGGGACATTTTGTCGGCCAATATGAAAGCTCTGGGGATCACTTTGGACGAAATCGAGGCCGTGGTCATCTCCCACAATCATTTCGACCATGCCGGAGGCCTGGAGGGTTTGTTGGCCCAGCATCCCGTGCCTGTGTATGTACCCAAGTCCTGCCCGGGTTTCTCGGGCGCTTCCAGCGTGGTCAATCTCTCCAGGCCGCGGGAAATTTTTCCCGGCATCCACTCCACGGGAGAACTGGGAGACTCCGAACAGGCTTTGGTGGTCAGCACCCGGGAAGGAATGCTGGTTGTGGTGGGGTGTTCCCATCCGGGCGTGGGAACCATCCTGGATGCCGCATCCTCTTTCGGCAAGGTCACCTCCCTGGTGGGGGGCCTCCACGGTTTTACCGACATAAATCTGTTATGGGGCCTGGATTTGGTTTGTCCCACCCATTGCACTCAGCACGCATTGATGATCCGGAATCTGTTCCCCATGGCTTATCGGGAAGGCGGAGTAGGCACTGTCCTGGAATGGGATCATCCGGAATAGCCGACCTGCATGATCGGTCTTGCAATAAATACATTTGGACGAATGTGAAAATTAGCTTGCAAAAAAGGGCTTAGTGGCTTTGAATTCCCATCAACCATCCCTGGCACGGGATATTTGTGTTTCCCGGGCCTGAGGAGGATGTTTTTTTTATTGATCGGAGTCATGCAGTGAAACGTACCATCGCCCTGTTAGCCTTTCTTACGGCCTTTCCCGCCTTGTCCACGGACATGTATTTGCCTGCCCTGCCCAACCTGGCGGACCAATGGCATCAGCCCATGGTGGTGGTCAACCTGACCCTCATTGCCTTTTTTGCCTCTTTTTGCCTGTTTATCATCGTGTACGGCCCTTTGTCGGACCGCTACGGACGGCGCCCCCTGTTGCTGGCGGGCACCGCCATTTACACGGTTGCCTGCCTGGGCTGCGCCCTGGCCCCCTCGGTGTATGTCCTGATTGCCGCCCGCGCCCTGCAAGGCGCCGGGGCAGCCTCGTCCCAGACCCTGGCCATGGCCATTTGCAAGGACAAATTCCAAGGCATTGAACGGGGACGCGTTTTAGCCCACATGGTAGGCATCATGGCCCTGGCGCCCATGGTGGGACCCATCTTCGGCGGCTGGATGCTAAAGTGGTTCACCTGGCCGTGGCTATTTGTGGCCCAGGCCTGCCTGGGTGTGATCGCCCTGGCCGGTATTTTCTTTATGGAGGAATCCCTCAAGGACCTTACAAGGATTTCCCCGGCCCAGGTTTTTTTCAGGTACTGGCATGTGATGAAAAACGGTCGCTTTATGAAGCTCAATGTGGCCATGGCTATTTTGGGCCTGCCCTTTTTCGCATTCATCGCCTCTTCTTCCCACTTGTATATCAAGGTGTTCGGCCTGACCGAGCAGGAATTCGGGTATTTTTTCGCCTTCACCTCCGCCGGGTTCATGGTTGGCCCCATAGTCATGAACCGCCTGTCCCGCATAACCTCCTACAAGATTATCATAGGCTGGGGTTTGGCCGGGGTTACCACAGGAGGGCTGCTCCTGATGCTCAACCCTCACACCAGCCCGTGGCATTTGGCCCTTCCCATCTGGATCATTGTTTTTTGCTTTGGGGTATTCAGGCCCGCGTGCACCAACCTGGCCCTGGACCAAATCCACACCGACGTGGGCAGCGCATCGTCCCTGATGGTCTTTGCCTATTCCATGCTTGGCGCGGTGGGCATGTGGCTTATCTCCCTGGAATGGCCCGACAAAATAACGGTCCTGGGTATATTGGCGACCCTGACAGGCGGGACAGCCCTGGTTTTCTGGCTAATCAGCGGGAAAAATTATGTTCTTGAAGCAGAAAAAAAATAAACCCGGATAATCTGGCCGTCACCTATGCGAAATTGCCGATGGTGGCTTTGTTCAGGAGAGGCGCCTTTATGGCGGGGAAATCCATAGCAGGCAAGGTGGGGCGGTGATCTGCTGCGTTTTTCTCGCCAAAACCCGCTTGTCCGTCAGGGAAGAAGGTCTGAAAAAAGATCCTCGTAAGTGCAGTCCGCCATGATCTCCACCTTTTCCTGCATGGATTCAAACCGCTCCATAAGTTCCAGGGCAAAGGGCGTGAGCTTGGACCCTCCGCCAGCATGCCCGCCTATTTTGCTTTCCAACAAGGAATGGCCCAGGCGTTCCTCCGCGTTCTTGATCCTTTTCCAAGCGCCCCGGTAACTCATACTCAGACTTTGGGCCGCGGCATTAATGGAGCCATGCTCCTGGATAGCCTTAAGAATCTTGATGCGCCCATGACCGAAGATAACCTCGCCCTCTTTATTCTGTAGCCAGATTTTTGAACGCACGCACGTGTTTTTATCTTTTAGAGGCATATTTTCCCCACAGTTTGTAAGAATGGTATTGGTTGAGAGATACACTAAATTTACAAAAAAGAAAAGCGGTTCCCCACCGGCCCTAAAATGCATACACTTTTTACAGCCTGGAAAAGATTACGACACCCCTTCGCAGCCCTGGTTTCCCCCCTCCCCATTTCACATTTATAACAATCTGAAATCATGAATTATTCCAAAACAATTCTTCGTCCGGTTTGCAGAAAAAACATGGCACGCCCATTGCTTTGGTAAAGGGCAGGCCAGGGCAATTACTAAACAGCCAACCCTGCAATCCAAAGGAGAAGGACATGAGCGAAAAAAAATACCAGCCCGGATATTACGACGCCGAAAGGCCGGACATAAAATCATTGGTGGATCGGTTTTTCCAAGCCTGGGAAAAGGAAGCCAGAGCCATGGGAAAAGAGGAACTGGTGCTTCCCCCCAACATCTGTTTTTCCCGGAAAATCGGGGTGGGCGCGTTGGAGATAGCCGATCTCATCGCCCAAGACACGGGGCTTTCGGTCATGGACAGGGAAATCATTGAATACATTTCCATTGCCGCGGACCTTTCCACACGCACAGTCAAAATTTTTGATGAGCGGTACCCCGGTACCGGCACAAACTTCTTCAACATGATCCTGGGCGAAGGCTCCTTTGTCCTGAATGATTTCAGCAGGCAGCTTGCCCAGGCCATCGTGGCCCTGGCCGGGCTTGGCCCTCTTGTTTTTGTGGGCCGGGGCGCCCATTTATTCCTGCCACGGGACAGGGTTCTGGCAGTGCGGCTGGTTGGCACCAAGGAATACCGGGTCAAACGGGTCGCCAGCATCATGGGACAGGATGAAAAGGTCATTAAAAAAGAAATCGACAGGGTAGACTCGGAGCAAGCCCAATTCTTCAAAAAAGTTTTCGGAAGAAGCGATGCCCCCAATGAGGAATTTGACTTGGTGATTGTCCGGGATCATTTCCAGGACTCCCGGCAAACCGCCACTCTGATCAAACAGGCTTATGAAATGAAGTTCGGGCCATTGCCAAAATAGCCCGGGCTTTTCATTAAACCTTCTTCAATACGAAAGGAGGCGCTTATGCAGCTTGTACCATGGAGAACCCTGGGGGAAGCAACTGACAGGGGCAGTGAATTGGAGGAGCTTTGGAACCGGTCTCCAAGCCTGACCAAGCCGTTACAGACCAAGTCTCCACTTCGCATACCGTATATAGAGGCTTTGGAAATCCCGGAAGACCTTGCAGTAACGGCGGATCTTACCGGAGCAGAGCCCCAATGAACGGAGGCGAACGTTACTAAACAAAAATTTAAAGATAGAAGTTCAACAGATGCAATAAGAAAGTGTATACTCGGGTTTATACGCAGGTTTTGAACCCAGGTGCTCAGGGGGATGTTTCCCGTGACCAATAGTAAACCCGACCAAATGGCCCCCCAAGCTGCGCCTCACGTGGAACAGCTTGGGGAGGCCATGACAAAACCCGCCTTCTACCCCTTCCCGGTGGACAGGGTAGAGGTGCATTCCACACACATCAGCCTAGTTTTTGTGGCCGGGGATTTTGCCTACAAAATCAAAAAACCTCTAAACCTGGGCTTTCTGGATTTTTCCACCCTGAAAAAACGCAGGCAGGCCTGTGAGGACGAACTGGCCCTCAATCGCAGGCTGGCCCCGGACATCTACCTGGAAGTCGCGCCCATCTATTTCAATTCCCCGTCAGGCTATTCCCTATCCCCCCAGGGTGAACCCGTGGAATACGCCGTCAAAATGAAGCGCCTGGATGATAAGGGAATGTTTGACGTCCTCCTGGAGCAGGGAAAGCTGAGGCCGGACCACATGGAAAAACTGGCCCGGATCATGGCCGACTTCCACGCCCTGGCTGACACAGGTCCCCGGGTGGAGGCCTACGCGCTCCCCCGGGCAATCGCCCGAACCTGGGCCGAGGACCTGGAGCAAATCCGCCAACACATCCCCCGGGTATTGCCCCCCGAACCCATTGACCTGGCCGAGGCCTTTGCCATGGCGTTTTTGGGAGACTACCCGGAATTGTTCTCACAGCGTATCGCAGATAAAAAAATCCGGGACTGCCACGGAGATCTCCATTTGCAGAACATCTGTCTGGATAAAGGAAAAATCCGGGTGTTCGACTGCATAGAATTCAACGAGAAATTCCGGTGCATGGACGTGGCGTCCGAAGTGGCATTTCTGGCCATGGACCTGGAATGCCGGGATGCCGCCAACTTGGCCCAAGTCTTTGTAGAGGCCTATATCAGGCGCACCGGAGACCAGGATCTGGAAAAACTCCTGCTTTTTTATAAATGCTACCGGGCTCTGGTGCGGACCAAAATCATGTGCATCCGAGCCAACGGAGAACCCCTCGGCGACATGGCCAACCAATACGCCTGGCTGGCGGCCAAGTACGCCGCGCCCTTTCAAAGGCCTGCCCTGATTTGCATGGCGGGCATTACAGGCTCGGGAAAAAGCGGCCTGGCCCGGGAGATTTCCCGCCTCACCGGCGCTGTGGTTTACCAGACCGACGTGATTCGTAAAACCATGCATGGCCTAAACCCAACCCAAAAGGTTAAGGAGGGGGTGAGTAAGGGCATATACGGGCCAAAGGTTTCGGAAAAGGTGTATGAAAGCATGCTGCACCAAGCCACTCAGGATTTGGAACAGAGCCGGAGCGTGATCCTGGACGCCACCTTCACCAAGGCGCCCTATCGTAAAAAGGCTGTGGACCTTGCCGGTGCTTGCGGGGCGGAATTCTTCCTGGTGGTGTGCCAGCTACCGGAAAAGGTTGCGCGGGAGCGCATCATGGCCCGGGCTATGGATGCCCAGGCCATTTCCGACGGCAATATACAGGTGTATGAAGCCCAAAAAGCGGAATGGGAAGCCCCGGACGAAATCCCGCATGACCGGGTCATCATCGTGGAAACCACCCGCCCGGCCAATCTGCTGGCCTGCCATGTTTTGGAGGTAATAAAGTCGTAAGTCTGAAATTATTTTAAGGAATTCACGAATTTATAGCACCGGAACCGAAAAGCCCGAAACCCCGGAGACATGATCAAAGCATGCTTTTATCATTCCATTATTATTTTTTTTCCTGTATAATATAGCTCAATGCAGCTAATTCAACTGGACACCATAAACGGATTTAACCTATGAAATTCTATAAAAAAATGGATTCGACCGAAAGAGATATTCTGATTCTCAAGGCGGTTCAGGGAAGCGTTGCCCTTGAGGGGATGAGCAAAGCGGCAGAAGAATGCCGTATCGAAATTTCCAGGCTGCAGGCCAAACAAAAAAAACGGGTCAGAGGTGCTTTGAAATCAAAGGATCAAAAAGACTGACAAGATTGGAATGGTCCAAGGTGCACCACATTTCCTGAATCGCCTCATGATACCTTCTCACAAAATCTTCATTGTAGAATTCGAATATCTTCATAGGCACATACTCGGCCTGCCCCAATAACAAATCGCAAAGCAAGCGGGTCAGGCGGCCATTGCCATCTCTAAACGGATGAATAATAATTAGCTCCCCATGAATTTTCGCAAGCCTGGTGAGAATTTCCTCCCTGGCCAGGTTTGGAGAAAAAGGCGTCATCCTGGCGAGTTTTTTTGAAAAATCTTTCACTTGGCATTCAATGTAGGCCGCAATGTAGGCCGCAATGTAGGCCGCAATGTAGG